>DASSEX010000065.1:0-47232 GCA_035695045.1 Mycobacteriales bacterium
GAGGCGCACTGCGTGTTGAACGTCGCGCCGTGGTCGGTGCTGACGCTGTTGGACAGGTTGGTGAGGTTCTGCAGGTCGGAGAAGAAGATGTCGCCCTTCTTGTCGAGGGCGAACTCCGTGTCGCCGCCGCCCTGCGGGCAGGTCAGCGGCTTCCCGACGCCGATGTTGCCGGGGATCATCTGGAAGCTCTTGCCATGGTCGCGCGAGGTCCAGATGAAGCTGTGGGCAGTCGACGAGCCGTTGGGCACGCTGGAGTACCAGCGGTCGGCCCGGTCGATCGCGATGTCGGGCTCGAAACCGGAGCGCTGCTGGTCGACGACGACCTCGTGAGAGAAGCGCAGAGCCGAGGCCGGCGCCTTGGCGGCGCTCCTGGCCGGGGTCGCGGCGTCGGCGCCGACGACGATCGCACCGGCAGCCAGGACACCGGCGCAGGCGAGAGCAAGGACTGGGGCGGGACGGGGCACGGTTCCTCCGCAGACTGTGGGTCGTCGCATCGGCTAACGACCGTCTGAGCGAGGAGATACGGGCAGAAGGCCCCGAAACCCTCCCTACTGCCAGGTCACGAGGTGGTAACCGACGCCGTACGGCGCCGCGAAGAACGCGTCGTGAGCCACGAGATCACCGTCGCCCGCCGCGCCGGCGAGCACCTGCCACGGCGCCCGGCCGGCCACGAGCAGCTCGTCCGCCTCGCCCGGCTGGAGGGAGAGCAACGTCCCCGCGTCCGCCCGCGCCAGGGCGTCGGCGACGTGCTCGTCGTACGGCGCCGCGCGCGGGTCCAGGTAGCCGGGAGCCTTCTCGGAATGGCGGGCGGAGCCGTCGCCCATGACGAGGAGCGCCACCCGATCGGCGGCGGCGGCGAGCTCGGCTCCGAGCGACGCGCACTCGTCGGCGTCGAGATCCGGCGACACCGCGACGAAGGAACGCACCACCCCGCGAGTCAGCCAGCCGCCGACCAGAAGAGAGAGCGGTAACGGTTCGGGAACGTCGACCGCGACGTCGACGCCCCACGGCGCGAAGCTCGACGCGTGTGGCCCGATGTCGGCTCCGACCACGGCGAGCAGGTCGGGCGAGGCGTCGACGAGACGCCCGACTGCTGCGCGGCAACGCGCGCGTACGTCATCCATCTCCCCCGCGGCTCCGGCCGCCAGCTCCGGGACGAGCAGCGGCGGATGCGGACAGACAGCAGCGGCTACCAGCATTCGAGCGTGATCATGGCGAAGTCGCCGGGCGGAGGGTCGGCATGCCCAGCGGAACGCCGGCCGGCGCCGGCGGACTCGCGTGCCGCGCCTGCCAGGCGTCACCGCCGGGCGTCCGACGGACCGCGAGCACGCGGTCCGCGACGAGATGGTGCGGCGCCGCATACGTCACCTCGACGGTGACGATGTCCCCTGGGCGCGCCGCCACGGACGCGAAGTGGACCAGTCGGTTGTCCCGCGCCCGGCCGGACATGCGTCGGGTCGCCTCGTCCTTGCGGCCCTCGCCCTCCGCCACCAGCACCTCGAGCGTCGCGCCCACGAGCTTCTTGTTCTCCTCCCAGGCGACGTCATCGATGAGCGCCACGAGGCGTTGGTAGCGCTCGGCGACGACCTCCGGCGGCACCTGGTCCGGCATCTCCGCCGCAGGCGTGCCCGGTCGCTTGGAGTACTGGAACGTGAACGCCCCCGCGAACCGCGCAGCACGCGCGACCTCGAGCGTCGCGTCGAAGTCCGCATCGGTCTCGCCCGGGAAGCCCACGATGATGTCGGTCGTGATGGCGGCGTCCGGCATCGCGGCGCGCACCCGGTCCAGGATGCCGAGATAGCGGTCGGCGCGATACGAACGGCGCATCGACTTCAGCACCGCGTCACTCCCCGACTGCAGCGGCATGTGCAGGCTCGGCATCACGTTGGGCGTCTCCGCCATGGCGGCGATCACGTCGTCGGTGAAGTCGCGCGGGTGCGGCGACGTGAACCGCACGCGCTCGAGGCCTTCGATCTCACCACCCGCGCGCAACAGCTTCGAGAACGCCTGCCGGTCACCGAACTCGGCGCCGTAGGAGTTGACGTTCTGCCCGAGCAACGTCACCTCGATGACACCGTCGGCCACCAGCGTCTCGACCTCGCGCAGGATGTCCCCCGGTCGCCGGTCCTTCTCACGTCCGCGCAGCGACGGCACGATGCAGAACGTGCACGTGTTGTTGCAGCCGACGCTGATGCTGACCCACGCGCTGTACGGCGACTGCCGCCGCGTCGGCAGCGTGGAAGGGAAGACCTCGAGCGCTTCCAGCAGCTCGACCTGAGCCTCCTGCTCCACCCGCGCGCGCTCGAGAAGCACGGGAAGGGCACCCACGTTGTGGGTGCCGAAGACGACGTCGACCCACGGCGCGCGGTCGACGATGGTGCCGCGATCCTTCTGCGCGAGGCAGCCGCCGACGGCGATCTGCATGCCGGGATGCGACTTCTTCACCGGCAGGAGGTGCCCGAGGTTCCCGTAGAGCCGGTTGTCGGCGTTCTCCCGTACGGCACAGGTGTTGAAGACGATGACGTCAGGGGTAGCTTCCGCGTCGGCGGCGACGTACCCCGCGTCCTCCAGCAGGCCGGCGATCCGCTCGGAGTCGTGCACGTTCATCTGGCACCCGTAGGTGCGGACGGCGTACGTGCGCGGCATGCCATCCAGGCTACGGCGACCGGGACGTTCTGCCCTGTTCGCGCCGGGTCTGGCGACCCCAGAGTGGGGACCAGCCACGGGAAAGCGAGGAGCCATGACCGACAAGAAGGCGGATCTGGCCGGGCCCGGGATCGGGAGCTACGACGAGCTGGCGCACGTCCTGCCGGACGACTACAAGCCACTGCTGACCGACCGCGAGACCCAGCAGGCGATCTTCGCCGCGAAGCGGTTCATCGAGGACGGCCTGTGCCGGGAGCTCGGCCTGATCATGACGAGCGTGCCGTTGATCGTCGACAGCAGCTCGGGCGTCAACGACCTGCTCGACCGCGACGGCTCCCGCACGCCCGTGCGGTTCCACATCAGCAACGACCGAGACCTCCATCCCGTCGACGCCGAGATCGTCCAGGCGGCGACGAAGTGGAAGCGGCTCGCGCTGCGCCGGTTCGACTGCCTCCCCGGCGAAGGCATCTGCACCGACATGCGCGCCGTCCGCAAGGACTACTTCCTCGACCACGACCACAGTGCGTACGTCGACCAGTGGGACTGGGAGCGCGTGATCACCTTCGACGACCGCAACCTCGACTACCTCAAGGACGTCGTGCGCGCGATCTGGCAGGTCATCGTCGGCGCCGAACGTCACGTCCACCAGCTGTTCCCCGCACTGCGCGACCCGCGCTATCCGGAGCTCCCCGAAGACATCACGTTCGTCCACGCCGAGGACGTCCTCGCGATGTATCCCGACCTGCCGCGCAAGCAGCGCGAGACGGCGTTGCTGCAGGACTACCCCGCCGTGTTCCTCATCGGCATCGGCTGGCCGCTCGCGGACGGCTACCCGCACGAGATGCGTGCCGCCGACTACGACGACTGGGTCACCGACACGAGCCTCGAGACCGGAAAGCCGACGCACGGCCTCAACGGCGACATCCTCGTGTGGAACCCGGTCACCCGGCGCCGCCACGAGCTGTCCTCGCTGGGGATACGGGTGACGAAGCACACGCTGCGCCGGCAGCTCGAGGTGAGCGGACAGCTCGACCTTCTCGAGCTGCCCTACCACCAGGCGATCCTCACCGACCAGATCCCGCTGTCCATCGGCGGCGGCATCGGCCAGTCGCGCACGCTCATGCAGCTGTTGCGTAAGGCGCATCTCGGCGAGGTGAGCGTGACGGTATGGCCGAAGGTGCTCACGGACATGTGCGAGGAGCGCAACATCCACGTGCTGACGTGACCGTTTCGTTGCGTTCGGCCCCGTGATCGTGACGGCTTTGCCGTGGCAGGGTGACGCCATGACGCATCGCAGCCGCCTGACCGCGGTCCTCGTCGACGTCCCGCGGGCCGAGCACGAGCGCGCCGTCGCCTTCTGGTCGGCCGCACTGGGACGCGACGGCAAGACCTACGAGAAGTTCCCGGAGTACGTCGTCTTCGGTGAGGCCACGCCCGGGGTCGAGTTCATGGTGCAGGCGACCGGTGACGAGGCGCCGCGGGTGCATCTCGACATCGAGTCCGACGACGTCGAGGCAGAGGTCAAGCGACTGCAAGCCCTCGGCGCGGTCGAGATCGAGCGGCACCACTCCTGGGTCGTGATGAAGGACCCGGCGGGCACCGTGTTCTGCGTCGTACAGATCCAGATCAAGGAAGCGTTCGAGAAGTCCGCGACGACCTGGGACTGACGCGACGCCGCCGGTGCATGACGCCGGCAGCCACCATCAGGACCAGCGCAGCGATGGGCACGGCCGGCGAGCTACCGGTGTTCGACAGCGTGCCTCCCGCGCCCCCGCCGCCGGCGGTCGGCGCGCCACCGGCGCCCGGCCCGCTGCTCGACACCGCGGAGTGACCCAGGTCGAGCTCCCACGCCGCCTGCCCGTAGAGGCCGACGAGCAGTCGACGCCCGGTCGAGTCGAGGAAGATGTCGCGCACCGGAATGCCTCGCGGCAGCCCGCCGCCGAGATGCGCCCACTTCCCGTCGCCGATGGCGTCCTGGTAGACGCCGGTCTCGGTCGCGACGATGAGGTGGCCCGCCCGGTAGACGACGCCGTAGACGCTGCCCTTCGGGAGGTTGCCGGTGATGTCGGTGAAGCTCGCCCCGCCGTCGTGGCTCATCAGCACGCGCGCGGTCCCGGTCTTGCTCAGCGGGTAGCCGTAGGGGTTCAGCTCGCCGAACGTCACGTAGATCGTGCGCTTGTCCGTCGGGTCGATGGTGATGCCGGTCGGGTAGCCCTTCGGCAGCCCACGGCCGGCAGCGATGTGCCAGCACTTGGACGCGCCCTTCGCCGGTGTGCAGCCCGGCTTGACGTTCGTCGCGATCGCCGCCTTGAGCAGGTTGGCGTCCGTGAAGGCTCCGCGGCACGGGCCGCAGATGGCGGCGTACACGTTCGCGCCGCGGATGCCCAGTGCAGTCGTCTGCCAGAGATAAGGCTTCCCCGTCGCCGGGTTCTTCACCGGGCTGTTGCCCAGACTGAAGCTCTCGGTCCAGTCCGACTGCACGACGGTGCCGGTCGCCGCGGAGTCGTAGAGCACCTGCGTGTTGGCGCCCTTCGTCGTCTCCTTGATGTCGTTGGCCGCGGCGACGAGGTGGTTCGGATCGGTCGGATCGATCTCGGCCGGCGACAGGAACTGCGCGGCGGTGAGGTCCGGCGGGATACCGCGGATGTTCTTCCCGTGGTCGGTGGTCACGTACATCGACGCACCGGTGTAGGAGCAGTAGAAGACGTCGGGGTTCGGCGTCGGCAGGACGTTGACGCCGTCACCGCCGCAGATCTCGATGCCGTGGTTGCTGCCCTTGGGCACCAGCGCCGCACCGTTGTCCTGCAGACCGACGATGACCTCGTTGTCCGGCAGCAGTGCGACGTTCCACGGCTGCAACGTCGCGAGCGTGTTCATCGACGACCAGTGCTGGTTGTCGAAACCGGTCGTCGTCTGGTTGCCGGTGTCCGCCGGAGTGACCTGATGACTGTCCTGGCGGAAGAAGCCACCGTCGTTGCCGGTGTAGATACGCGACCCGGTCGCCGTCGGCACCACGATCGCCGCGTGCTGGTCGGGGTGAGTGGACTTGCCGCCGACGATCGGCGTCTGGTCCGGGCACGACGCGCCGTTGGTGACGTTCTGCGTGTAGGTGAGGAAGCCACAGAGGTCCGCGTAGCGCTGGATCGTCGAAAAGGTGTACGGCGCCGGTCCGGACCCCGCCCCCGGCACAGCCGGCGTGCCCTGGAAGACCTCCTCGAGGCCGAGGTAGACCTGGTCCGGGACCTTGGGGTCGGTCTGGACCCACAGGTTGTAGTCACCCTGCACGCCGATCCCGTAGCCGAGCCCGCCGTAGAGGGCGAGCAGGGAGTTGGGTGAGGTCTCCAGCGTCTGCGGCGTCGCCTTGACGTTGAACGACGTGCCGTCGTCGTCGGACCGGTACAGACCGTTGAACACGGTGTTGGTCGCGTTGAGGTTCTGGCCGGACGCGTCCTGGAGCACGTCGAGGCCCCCGGGTGCGGCGCCCGCGGCCAGGCCGGCATCCGAGACCGCAGCCCAGAGCACGTCGCTCTGGCCCGGCGCCTGGCCGTAGGCGAGGACGACTCGGCCGACCGGATCGCTGGAGGACGCGGGGTGGTGCAACGTGTCGGTGCCCGCGAGACGCTGCCAGGTGCTGCCGGCGTCGGTGCTCCGGTAGAGCCCGTTGCCCGGCGACGCGACCTTGCCGTCCGGGAGCTTCGTCTTGCCGTAGAAGAAGCCGACCGCCGCCGTGAACTCCTTCGGTGCGCCTGGCTTGGCGACGACCGACGACACCCAGTTGGCGAACGGGCCGGTCGCGGGCTTGCCGCCCGCGCCTGTCGGCAGCGCCACCCGGGTGAAATGACGACCCTTGTCGGTGGAACGGAACAATCCGTTGTTCGTCGCCGCGAGGACGGCAGCCGACGAGACGCTGATCTGCGTGACCGCGTAACCGGTTGTGGTCTGCGCCGGCCGGGTGAAGGTCCGTCCGCCGTCGCGGCTGACGTAGATGCCGGTGCCCACTGCGTCACCGGACAAGGAGTTGAAGGTGATCCCGGTGCCGACGTACAGGATCTTCGGGTCGGTGGGGTCGATCGCGATCGCGCCGACCGCTGCGCGCGGCAGCTTGCCGTTGCTCAGGTTGGTCCAGTGCGCGCCGGCGTCGGTGGAGCGCCACAGGCCGCCCATGTTGCCGATGTAGACGGTGTCGGGATGCCCTGCGGGCGAGGCGACCGCGGCACCCATGCCGGCGACCCGCTCGAACTGCTCACCGGACTGGGAGTAGCCCGGCGGCATGTCGACGCCGTACGGACCGCGCGAGACCCATCGCCGGGTTCCGTCGACCGTCGGCAGCTGCCTGGCCTGCCGGTCCTGTGCGAGGGCAGCGCCGACGGCGTCGACGTTGTCGACCGACTCCGGCGCCGTCGCGAGACGCTCGTGCTCGACACCCTCCGGGTTGGTGCCGGCCGGGTACACGTGCGGGACGCCGTAGGCGTCGAGACCGCTCACGGCGGACGAGCTTCGGACGGCCGAACCACCCGGCGTCGCGACAGCGAGCGCGGTCACCGCGGCGATCCCCCCGGTCAACCACCAACGACGTCCTGCCCGCATTGCCCGCCTCCTCCGCGGGGTCGCACCGTTGCGACCCCTGCACCACGTTCAACGCGGGACGGGTGAATCCTTCGCGGCGTCAGTCCGAGATGTCGGTTTCGGCCAATGGGCCGAAGACGCAGAACACGTCGAGGTACGGCGCGGGGTCGCCGATCCAGTCGAAGGCCTCGACCTGCGCGCGGCTGCGCCGGCCTGCGAGCGCGCGGAACAGGTCGAACTCCCGGCCCGACACCGTCGCGGCCGGCTCGCCTTCACCCGCCGTCGTGTCGAACCCTCGCGCGGGGTCACGCAGGCGCAGCGCCCGCAGTCCGGCCGCCTTGATCCGGCGAGCGAGACCCATGGAGTAGCCGGTGACGGCGAAGCGCAGCGCGGCGTCGTCGTCGAGGTGGGCGGCGTGGATTGCACCGCGGAGGTCCTGCTCGTGGGTGATGACGTCGATCGTCAGCGGCGGAGGGATGAGCCCGGCGCGGGCCAGCTCGACGATCGGGTCGACTCCGGCAGCCCACTCCTCCAGCAGCGCCGGGATGGCGGCGTCGCGCCGGGCGTCGACCTGCTGCTGAGTCTCCTCCGGTCTGGGGATGCCCTTCAGCCGACCCGCGACGATGTCGGTCGGGATCGCCGCGAGGTGTGCGACCACGTCGTGGACGGTCCACTCCGGCGTGGCCGCAACCCGGGTCGCTGCCTGCTCGGCGGACAGTCCGCGCACCAGACCGACCACCCGGTCGTGGGCTTCTACGTAGAGCTCGGCCGTCGACTCCGGCGTGATCACGGACACGTCGCGCACTCCCCCGGTCTGGTTGCGGCGGTCATCGTGGCAGACGTCGCCGAACACCTGCGTGCGGCTACTTGGCGTACTCCGTCGCCCGCGACTCGCGGACCACCGTGATGCGGATCTGGCCGGGATAGGTGAGCTCTTCCTCGATCTGCTTGGCGACGTCTCGCGCGATCACCTGCGCAGCGATGTCGTCCACCTCGTCCGGCTTCACCATCACGCGGATCTCGCGGCCGGCCTGCATCGCGAACACCTTCTCGACTCCCGGCTTCTCGCCGGCGATCTCCTCGATGCGCTCGAGCCGTTTGACGTAGTGCTCGAGGCTCTCCCGGCGGGCACCCGGCCGGCCGCCACTGATCCCGTCCGCGGCCTGCGTCAGCACGGCCTCGACGGTGCGGACCTCGACCTCGTTGTGGTGCGCCTCGATCGCGTGCACGACATCCTCGTGCTCGCCGTACTTGCGGGCGATCTCCGCGCCGATGATGGCGTGGCTGCCTTCGACCTCGTGCGTCAGCGCCTTGCCGATGTCGTGCAGCACGGTGCAGCGCTTCATCAGCACCGGGTCCAGGCGCAGCTCGCTCGCCATCATCCCGGCGATGTGCGCGGACTCGATGAGGTGCTTGAGCACGTTCTGGCCGTACGACGTCCGGTAGCGCAGCTGTCCGAGCAACGTGATGAGCTCGGGATGCATGTCGGTGAGGCCGACCTCGACGAGCGCGTCCTCGCCCGCGCGCACGCACAGCTGCTCGACCTCGGCCTTGCTGCGCTCGTGCACCTCCTCGATGCGGTGCGGGTGGATCCGGCCGTCGAGGACGAGCTTCTCCAGCGTGAGCCGGCCGACCTCACGACGCACCGGATCGAAGCAGGAGAGGAGGACCGCTTCCGGCGTGTCGTCGATGATGAGGTTGACGCCGGTCGTCGCCTCGAAGGCGCGGATGTTGCGGCCCTCACGGCCGATGATCCGCCCCTTCATGTCGTCGCTCGGCAGGTGCAACACGCTGACGACCGACTCGCTGGTCTGCTCGCTCGCGACGCGCTGGATCGCCAGCGTCACGATCTTGCGGGCGCGGTTCTCGCCCTCTTCCTTGGCCTCGTGCTCGATGTCGCGCACGATCAGCGCCGCCTCGCGCTTGGCCTGGGTCTCGATGGTCTTGACGAGCTCGGTCTTGGCGTCGGCGGCCGTCAGGCCCGCGACCCGCTCGAGCTCGCGCTGCCGGTCGGCCTCGAGATCGGCGAGCTCGGCCTTGCGGCGCTCGAGCGCCTGCTCGTGCTCGGCGAGCTCGCGGTCGCGGGCCTCCACCCGGCGCAGCTCCGCGTCGAGGCGGTCCTCGCGTTCGGCGAGCCGCTGCTCGCGGCGCTCGAGGTCGGTCTTGAGCTCGTGCATCTCCTCCTTGAGGGCGCGCGCCTCCTCGCGCATGCCGTGCACCTCGGCCTCGGCCGAACGCCGCGCGTCCTGGGCCGCCGTACCGGCGGACTCCTCGGCCTGGCGGCGGATCTCGGCCGCTTCCTGCTCCGCGCGCCGGCGGATCTGCGCGGCTTCGCGCTCGGCGGCCTGGACGGCGTGCGGATCGGTGGCCGCGGTGCCGGTGGGCGGCAGCGCGCCGGCGGGGGCTGCAGAGTTGAGCCGGGCCATCACCCGGAGCAGGACGACCAGGAGGACGACGACGATCACGACGAGGATGGCCCCGCCGACAGCGACCACCACGGTCATGACCGCACCTCCTCCCGGCCTGCGCGGCGCGCGCGCGTGCTCTCGCGAAGGAGTCCGTCGATGACGCGGCGCCGACAGACCGACCGGGCGCTCGTGTGGGGTGCGCTTGTTTCGTCTCGGACCGGAGCCTCGGCCCCGGGTTCAGGTGTGTTCGGAGGTGGTGCGTGGTCGCTATGTGTCACGTCCGCCGGCGATCGCCACGGACGGTTACTCCTTCGTAACGATGAGGCTAGATGGCCGCGAACGGATCGACAAGAGATCTCCGTGGCCACATCAGTGAGGCCCGCAGCGACACGCTGCGGGCCTCACTGCGGCGCTCGTTCAGGTGGGGTTGCCGACGGCGATGACGCCGGCGCCGCCGCAGCCGTCACCCGTCGGGTCACCGGAGACGCAGCCGTAGGTCGCGGTGATGGTGATCGTGTCGCCGGCCTGGGCGCCGGTCAGCTGGCCCCCGACCGTGGCGGGCTGACCGCCGTTGTTGATGTCACCGCCGGACGCGCTCGCATCGGTCGTCGTGCAGCTGCCATCGGCGTTCGTCGTGTCCGTCGCGGCGCAGGGGGCGGGGTGCGTGTGGGTCGCGGTGATGGTCCACGTGTTAGGCGTGGCCGCGCTGTACTGCGGAGCCGTCGTTCCGTTGAACACGTAGGAGCAGGTCACGGTCGCGGCCGTCTCGCCGCCCTGGTTGCTGGCGAGGACGAGCACCGCGCCGCCCGGGCCGACGGGTGCGCCCGCAGGAGCGGCGCCGCCGCCGCACTGGCTGGCGTCGGGGCCGGGACCGGCGAAGGCGGAGATCCCGGCCGTGCAGGCGATGGCCGCCGCAGCGACACCGAGGATTGTGAGACGCGCAGACCGCATGGAGTTCCCCCTGGGAGATAGGTCAACCTAACTGCGGCGCAACCTACGAATAGGGGCGAACCGGGTCAAGGGAGGTCGGCGAGAACCTCGCGGACGACCGACATCGAGATCTGGGCACCGAAGCCTTTGCGGCCGAGCATCCCGACGAGGCGGCGCATCTGGACGTCGCGCGGCACTGAGCTCATCGAGCGCAGCTTGCGCTCGACAAGCGCTCGAGCGGCGACCCGCTCGTCGTCGTCGGTGACCGTGGCGACCGCCTCCTGCAGCACCGTCTCGTCGACGCCGCGCCGTCGCAGCTCAGCGCTCAGCGCGCGCCGGGCGAGGCCGCGCCCGCGATGGCGGCTGTCGACCCAGGCCCGCGCGAAGGCGCCGTCGTCGACGAGACCCACCTCGGTGAAGCGGTCGAGGATGGCCGCCGCGACGTCGGAGGGGACGTCGCGGCGGGCCATCGCTCGCTCGAGCTCCAGCCGGGTCCGAGGCTGACGCTCGAGCATCCGAAGCGCGATCGCACGGGCGACCGACTCCGGGTCGGCATCGGGATCGGCAGGGTCCGGTGGCACCGACGCCTCGGTGGTCATCTCGGTCAGAAGTCGACCGGGGTCGGCACTGCCGGCTCAGGGATGAGGTCGATCGGCGCATCGGAGAGGTCGACCTCGGCCGGACTGTCGATCCGTGCCCCGATGCCGAGCTTCTCCTTGATCTTCTTCTCGATCTCGTCAGCCAGGTCGGGGTTGTCGCGCAGGAACGTCCGCGCGTTTTCCTTGCCCTGGCCGAGCTGGTCAGCGTCGTAGGTGTACCAAGCGCCGGACTTGCGGACGATGCTGTGCTCGACACCGAGGTCGATGAGGCTGCCCTCGCGGCTGATGCCCTGGCCGTAGAGGATGTCGAACTCAGCCTGCTTGAACGGCGGGCTCACCTTGTTCTTCACGACCTTGACGCGGGTGCGGTTGCCGACCGCGTCCTGACCGTCCTTCAGCGTCTCGATGCGACGCACGTCGAGCCGCACCGACGCGTAGAACTTCAGCGCCTTGCCGCCCGTGGTCGTCTCGGGTGAGCCGAAGAAGACGCCGATCTTCTCCCGCAGCTGGTTGATGAAGATCGCCGTCGTGCCGGAGTTGCTCAACGCGCCGGTGATCTTGCGCAGCGCCTGCGACATCAGCCGGGCCTGCAGGCCGACGTGGGAGTCACCCATCTCGCCCTCGATCTCCGCGCGCGGCACCAGGGCGGCGACGGAGTCGATGACGATGACGTCGAGCGCACCGGAGCGGATCAGCATGTCGGCGATCTCCAGCGCCTGCTCCCCGGTGTCCGGCTGGGACACCAAGAGCGCGTCGGTGTCGACACCGAGCGCCTTGGCGTAGTCGGGGTCGAGCGCGTGCTCGGCGTCGATGAACGCCGCGATGCCGCCGGCGCGCTGTGCGTTGGCGACGGCGTGCAGGGCGACGGTCGTCTTGCCGCTGGACTCCGGACCGTAGATCTCGATGATCCGGCCGCGGGGCAGGCCGCCGATGCCGAGCGCGACGTCGAGGGAGATCGACCCGGTGGGGATCACCTCGATCGGGGCGCGGGTCTCGTCGCCGAGCCGCATGACGGCACCCTTGCCGTGCTGTCGCTCGATCTGCGCCAGCGCGGTGGTGAGCGCCTTGTCGCGGTCGAAGCCTGCCATGTGATGCACCCCTTGGTCGGTCGGGTTGGACGCCGGCGACGCTACGGGCGAGGTCGGACAGTTTTCCGGTCGCGACTTCGGCTGTGGACGCGCTGCGTGAAACCCACATTAGGCGAACAGATGTTCGACTCAAGCCGACACGCCGAGGGGAGATCCAGATGCGACGGATGCGCTCCAGGAGCCCTGGCGGTCCCCTCGCCGCGGTCGCCCGAGACGCCCCGGTCCTGCGGCGGTAATCCCGGTGATTCGGCCGCATTGCCTGGCTCGGTGCGGTCTAATCGCCCTCGGGGGTGCCGCGATGCAGTGCGCTTCGTGCGGAACCGAGAACCCGGCCGGTCGCAAGTTCTGCGGCGGGTGTGGATCGCTGCTCGCGCGCGCCTGCCCGGCCTGCGGGACCCCGAACGAGCCACAGTTCGCCTACTGCGGCGAGTGCGGCTCGCGGCTGGATGCGCTGCCGGGGACCGGCGCGGCCGTCACCATCCCGACCCAGACCGTCGGCTCCGCGGCGGCGAAACCGGAGCGCCGGCTCGTGTCGGTGCTGTTCGCAGACCTGGTGGGCTTCACCACCTTGTCCGAGTCCCGCGACGCCGAAGACGTCCGCGACCTGCTCACCCGCTACTTCGAAACGTGTCGCGCAGTCATCCTCCGCTACGGCGGCCGGGTCGAGAAGTTCATCGGCGACGCCGTCATGGCGGTGTGGGGGGCTCCGGTCGCCAACGAGGACGACGCGGAGCGGGCGGTGCGTGCAGCACTCGACGTGGTCGCAGCGGTACGGGAGCTCGGCCGATCACTCGGAGCGGACGACCTGTCCGCGCGTGCCGGAGTGCTCACCGGCGAGGCCGCGGTCAACCTCGCCGCGACGGCGGAAGGACTCGTTGCCGGAGACTTGGTCAACTCGGCGTCGCGGGTGCAAGCGCTCGCCACCCCCGGGACGGTGCTCGTCGACGACGCGACCCGCCGAGCCACCGACGCGGCGATCGCCTACAGCTCAGCCGGACAGCACGAGCTACGGGGCAAGTCCGAAGCGCTGGAGCTCTGGCAGGCGTTGCGGGTCGTCGGCGGTCGTGGCGGAGCGCTGAAGTCCGAAGGACTCGAGGCGCCGTTCGTCGGCAGGGCACGCGAGCTCGGCGTCATCAAGGACCTGCTGCACGCGTCGGCCGAGCAGGGCGTCGCTCATCTCGCCACCGTCAGCGGAATCGCCGGCATCGGCAAGTCGCGGCTCACCTGGGAGCTGTTCAAGTACATCGACGGTCTGCACGACACGATCTGGTGGCACCGCGGTCGCTGCCTGGCCTACGGCGAGGGCGTCACCTACTGGGCACTCGCGGAGATGATCCGCGGTCGTGCCGGCATCTGGGAGGACGAGTCGGCGCAGACGGCGGCGGCGAAGCTGCAGGCATGCGTCCGTGAGCACGTGCCGGACGTTGACGAGCAGCAGTGGGTGCTGCCCCGACTGGCGTCACTGCTGGGACTGTCCGACGACACCAGCGCGGCTCCGGATGCGGCCGACCTGTTCTCCGGCTGGCGGCTGTTCTTCGAGCGGATGTCCCAGGTGCATCCCGTCGTGCTCGTCTTCGAGGACCTGCACTGGGCAGACGCCGCGCTGCTCGACTTCATCGAGTATCTGCTCGACTGGTCACGCAACCATCCGATCTACGTCGTCACGCTGGCCCGGCCGGAGCTCGACGAGAAGCGTGCGGGCTTCGGCGCAGGACGGCGCAACGTCACCGCGCTGTCACTGGAGCCGTTGCCCGACGATGCGATGGAGGAGCTGCTCGATGGGCTGGTTCCCGGCCTGCCGGAATCAGTCCGAGAGCGAATCCGCGAGCGTTCCGAGGGCGTTCCGCTGTACGCCGTCGAGACCGTGCGGATGCTCGTCGACAGGGGCACGCTGGTCCGCGCCGGGGATCGCTACGAGCCGGTCTCGTCCGTCGACGACCTCGATGTGCCCGAGACCCTCCAGGCGTTGATCGCCGCGCGGCTCGACGGACTCTCCGACGTCGAACGGTCGTTGCTGCAAAGCGCTTCGGTGCTCGGCAAGTCGTTCTCCGCCGCGGCGCTCGCCGCCGTCTCCGGTCGAGCTTCCGAGGTAGAGGTCGCGCCGGTGCTCGCCGGGCTGGTGCGCAAAGAGCTTCTCGGTGTCCAGGCAGATCTCCGGTCGCCCGAGCGCGGGCAGTACGCGTTCCTCCAGTCACTCGTGCAGAAGGTTGCGCACGACACTTTGTCGAAGCGCGACCGGCGCGCGCTGCACCTGGCCGCCGCCGAGTACCTGCAGCGGCACTGGGCCGTCGACGAGGGCGAGGTCGTGCAAGTCATCGCGTCTCATTACCTCGACGCCTATCTCGCCGATCCGGCCGCGGCGGACGCCGTACAGATCCGTGCACAGGCACAGGACTTCCTGACGCGGGCGGGCGAACGCGCCGCCCTCATCGCCGCGCACGACGAGGCGCAGCGCTACTTCCTTCGCGCGGCCGAGTTCACGGATGACGCGGCAACCCGTGCCGACCTGCTGCTGCGCTGTGGCGTCGCCGCCATCACTGCGGGTCGCGCCGACCTCGGCCGGGAGCGGCTTCGCGAGTCCGCGGACCTGTTCAACGACATCGGCGATGTGATCGGCGCGGCCCGGGCGACCAAGGAGCTGGCGATCTCCACCTGGTGGGACAGCCACGACCTCGACGGGGCTACGGCGCTGCTCGACCAGGTCGCCCACTCGTTGGCGCCGTCGGCTCCTGCCGAGGTGCGCGCGGACGTCGCGGCGGCCCGCGGCCGGTTGCTGTTCTTCGTCGGACGGCACACCGACGCGCTCGTTGCGCTCGACGAGGCGATCGACGTCGCCGAGGGTGAGCGGCTGCTCGACGTGCTGTCCGAGGCGCTCAACACGAAGGCGCTCGTCCTGCAGACGGACAACCGCTTCGAAGAGGCACGGAGCCTCCTCGACGGCGCGTTGCGGGTGGCGCTGCGCAGTGGCGCCGCGTCGAGCACCCTGCGCGCCTACTCCAACCTGTCCTACACGGCCGGCGTCTGGGACGAGTTCGACGATGCCGCCGGCTACGCACGCGAAGGGTTGGCACTCGCCCGCAAGATCGGCTGGCGCCGCGAGGAGTGGTTCCTCGTCGGGCACCTGGCGGCGGACCGGATGTGGACCGGGCAGTGGGACGACATCGACGACCTCGCCCGCGAGGTGCCGTCCTGGCATGAGGTGCCGGATGCGGCGACAGCCGAGCTGATCATCGCCGGAGCGCGGCGCGTGGTCGCCGCCGCGCGTGGCGACATCGACGAGCTGAAGCGCGACGACGACCTGCTGGCGCGGATGATCGAGAGCGCCGACCTGCAGGACCGTGGCTGCGGTCTCGTCCACGTCGCGACATCCGCCCAGGCGCAGGGGGATCACCGGCGCGCGATCGAGCTGGCACAGCGCGCGCTCACCGAGGCAGCGCCGGCGATGGGCATCCAGCATCCGGTGCTACGCCTCGCGGTCGCGATCATCGCCGACAGTGCACTTGCCCTCGGCGACGTGGCTATCGTCGACAAGCTCCTCGCCGAGCTCGACGCGACACCCGTCGGGCACCTGTCCCCCTTCCTCCGTGCGCAGATGGCGAGGTTCCACGCCAGGGTCGACGCGACAAGGCTCGCGCCCGACGACCTCGTCGGCGCAGCGGCCGTCGAAGCGTCCTTCCGGACCGCCGCGAAGATCCTCGGCGAGCACCAGCTCGTCTACTACCAGGCCGTGGTCGAGGGGGAGCTCGCCGAGTGGCTCGGCGCGCAAGGCCGGCGGGACGAGGCGATGACTGTCGCCGTGCCCGCGCGCGACGCCTTCGCCAGGCTCCGGGTCCGGTCGTGGCAGCACCGCCTCGCCGGGCTCTGCCCCGACACGTCCGTGCCCGCCGCTGCCGCCAGCGGCTGACAGGCCGCCCCGCGACAGGCGGCGTCGGCCCCTCGATCACGCGGCGGTCGCAGCGGGCACGGGCGCCCGCGAGCAGCGCCGAAGGCGCAGGACTCAGTGCCGCTCGGGCACCGGGATCTCGAAGTGCTCGCAGACGGCGCGCCAGACGTCCTTCGCCGACTCGCCGTCGGCCAGCGCCTGATGGACCGTACGGTCACCGAGCTTGCGGATGACCTGGTCGCGGGCGACGGAGTCGGCGTACGCCGCGCCGAAGCGGGTCTCCATCCGCTCCCAGAACTCCGTCAGCCGCATGACATCCCAGGCTAGACGTCGCGCCGGGCAACCTTCCTCGCCACTTGCGCGTGTAAGCCTCATCCTGGCCTGCGGGGGGTGGGGCGCATGAGCACGGACGCTGACGCGTTCGATGCCTTCGTGCGCGCCCGGATGCCGGCATTGCTGCGCTTCGCGCACGCGTTGACCGGCGATCCGCACACCGCCGCGGACCTGGTCCAGGACGCGTTGGTCCGCACCGGCATGCGCTGGTCGCGGCTCGACAAGACCGGAGACCCGGAGGCGTACGTGCGGCGAGCGATCCTCAACGGCCGGACGTCGCGGTGGCGCAAGCTGCGTCGCGAGACGTTGGTGCAGGACCTGCCCGAGCACCCACCCGCGACCGAACCGGCTCGCCACGACGAGCAGCTGTGGGACCTGCTCAAGACCCTCCCCCAGCGGCAGCGTGCGGTCATCGTGCTCCGCTACTACGAGGACATGTCCGAGGAGCAGATCGCCGCGACCCTCGGTTGCGCGCCCGGCACCGTGAAGAGCCAGGCGAGCAAAGCGCTCGCGAAGCTGCGTGCCGCGATGCCGGACAGGGAGGCGTCGTGGACCTAGAACAACGGCTCCGGTCGGTGCTGACCGACGAGCGGCTCGACGTCCCGCTCACGCCTGGCGCCGTACGCGCTGTGCACGAAGGGGTACGACGCCGCAAGCGCCGCAACGCCGCGCTGTCCGCGGCTGCGTCGTTCGCGCTCGTCGCCGGAGGCATCGCGAGCGGCGTCGTCCTGACGCAAGGCGGCGGAGCCACGCTCTCGCCGGGCCCTGACCAGCAAGGTGCGTCGCAGACTCCGCCCCCGGTCGGTCAGGGCAAAGCCAAGGCCCACGCAGCGGACGAGATTCCCTGGGCCCCGCTCGGCTACGACGTGACCAAGTCGTTCGCCCTCCCCGGTACGTCGCCACAGCCCGGCGTGCCGTGGTGCAAGAGCGGCCAGCTCTCGCTGACCGCTTCGGAGTTCCAAGGCGCGACGGGCAGCGCAGCCGGAGCGCTCGTCCTGACCAACAACGGCGGCACCTGCGGTCTGCAGGGCGAGCCGACGCTGACCGGCTAT
The DNA here is from genome assembly GCA_035695045.1 of Mycobacteriales bacterium. Classification (GTDB taxonomy): domain Bacteria; phylum Actinomycetota; class Actinomycetes; order JAFAQI01; family JAFAQI01; genus DASSKP01. The sequence goes on from DASSEX010000065.1 coordinate 17,506, forward strand.
GGGACCGGCGACAAGATCGTCGCGAGGTCGGCCACCGGCGACGCGTTCGTCGTGCACCCCTGGTTCGCCCTGAAGAGCGGCCAGCAGGCACGGTCCGACGTGCAGATCTTCGGTGACGGGTCCCGGTGCCTGGGTCCTGTCGAGCGCATGTCCGTCGACCTCGGTCGTGGCGGCGCACCGCTGTCCACGGATGTTGCCTGGGTGGGAGGCGGTGGCGTGCAACCCCGTTGCGGCACGGCCGACGCGAGCAGACAGCTCGACCACTACGTCGCGTCGGCCGGCGCGTGGACCCGCCGCGACGGGACACCGCGGCTGCCCATGAGCGACTTCTCCGCCGACATCGGAGAGCAGCCGACGACCGTCATGCAGGGCGCCACGGTCCGCTACCAGGTCCTGCTGTCGACCGGCGGCGCAAAGGTGCGCCCCTGCCTTCCGTACCGCGAGCAGCTGGTCGCTCTCGACGGCACGCAGACGGCGTACGGGACGTCGTACTTCCGGATGAACTGCTCCGCGATGGGCGCGCCGTCGGCGCAGGGCTACACCCTGGACATGGAGCTGGCGCTGCCCAACGACATCCCCGTCGGCAGCTATGCGCTGCAGTGGCAGACACCGATCCAGAGCCTCGGCTCGGGAGGCAGCCAGACGATCCAGATCACGCCGGCGCCCGCGCCGTGCCAGCAGGACCAGCTCGACTTCAGCGTCGGCGGCTCGGGCGCGGCAACGGGGCACTATGCGCTGAAGATCATCCTGCGCAACATCTCCCCCCGGGCCTGTTCCCTGCGCGGTTTCCCGGGAGTGCAGTTCGTCAACGCCGACGGCGCCGACATGCCGACCGTGCCGCATCACGGCTCGTCGTTCATGTGGAACACGAGCACCTACGAGACCGTGCGACTCGCCGCCGGCACCGCAGCGTCGTTCGCGCTCGGCGGCGTCGACATGGACAGCACCGGACAACAGTGTCCGGTCGCGACCACCGTCAAGGTCATCGCTCCCGGGCTGTTCAAGCAGGTCCCGCTTCAGGTCAACTGGCCGTACTGCCTGCAGGGACATGTCGACGTCTCCCCGGTGGTGGCGGGAGTCGACGGGCCGGCGTAACGGCGAGCCCGAGTAACTGTCCGAGGTCGGGGCGAGAATGGACAGGTGACAGCCCTCGACCGCTTCTCGCCCGCGACCCGGGCGTGGTTCGAGGCCTCGTTCACGGCACCGACGGCCGCCCAGGCCGGTGCCTGGGACGCGATCGTCGTCCGGCAGCACGCGCTCGTCATCGCGCCGACCGGGTCCGGCAAGACGCTCGCGGCGTTCCTCCATGCCGTTGACCGGTTGCTGACCGCGCCGGCCCCGGACGACCCGCTGAAGCGCTGCCGCGTCCTCTACGTGTCGCCGCTGAAGGCGCTGGCGGTCGACGTCGAGCGCAACCTGCGCTCACCGCTCGCCGGCATCCGTCACGCTGCCACCCGTCTGGGTGACCGGGTCGGTGAAGTGACGGTCGGCATGCGCACCGGTGACACGCCCGCCGATGAGCGCCGTCAGTTCGCCCGACGTCCACCGGACATCCTCATCACGACGCCGGAGTCACTGTTCCTGCTGCTGACGAGCCAGGCGCGCGAAGCGTTGCGCGGCGTCGACACGGTCATCGTCGACGAGGTCCATGCGGTCGCCGGCAGCAAGCGGGGCGCGCACCTGGCGCTCAGCCTCGAGCGCCTCGACGCCCTGCTCGACGCGCCGGCACAACGGATCGGCTTGTCGGCGACCGTGCGTCCGGTCGACGAGATCGCCCGCTTCCTCGGCGGGACGCAGCCGGTGACGATCGTGCAGCCTCCCGCCGGCAAGACCATCGACGTCGAGGTCGTCGTACCCGTCGAGGACATGACCGAGCTCGGCGAGGTCATCACCGATGCGCGCGAAGGATCCGCGGCCGGTGGTGACGCGAGGCGCAGCATCTGGCCCGCCGTCGAGGAGCGCATCGTCGACCTCGTCGAGGCGCACCGGTCGACGATCGTCTTCGCCAACTCGCGCCGTCTCGCCGAGCGACTGACCAACCGGCTCAACGAGATCGCCTACGAACGCGCGACGGGTGAGGCTCTCCCCGATGGCGGTGCGCCTGCCGAGGTGATGGCGCAGGCCGGGGCGAGCCGCGGCGCTGACGCCGTCATCGCGCGGGCCCACCACGGCAGCGTCAGCCGCGAGCAACGTGCTCTGACGGAGGAGGCGCTCAAGCGCGGCGAGCTGCCCTGTGTCGTCGCGACGAGCAGTCTCGAGCTCGGCATCGACATGGGCGCTGTCGACCTGGTCATCCAGGTCGAGTCACCCCCGAGCGTGGCGTCCGGGCTGCAGCGCATCGGCCGCGCGGGTCACCAAGTCGGCGCGATCAGCAAGGGCGTGATGTTCCCGAAGCACCGCGGCGATCTCGTCCCGGCCGCGGTGACATCGCTGCGGATGACCGAAGGCGCCATCGAGGCGGTGCGGCTGCCCCGCAACCCCCTCGACGTCCTCGCCCAGCACGTCGTCGCCATGTGCGCGATGGACACGTGGACTGTCGACGACATCGCCGCACTCGCCCGCCGTACGGCGTCCTTCGCGAGCTTGCCGGACAGCGTGCTGCACGCCGTGCTCGACATGCTGGCGGGTCGCTATCCGAGCGACGAGTTCGCCGAGCTGCGGCCGCGACTGGTGTGGGACCGCGTGACCGGGGCGCTCACCGCACGACCAGGTGCGCAGCGTCTCGCGGTGACGAGCGGCGGCACGATCCCCGACCGTGGGCTCTTCGGCGTCTTCCTCGCGGGCGCCGACACGAGCAAGGGCAACGCACGCGTCGGTGAGCTCGACGAGGAGATGGTCTACGAGTCGCGCGCCGGCGACGTCTTCACGCTCGGCAGCACGAGCTGGCGGATCGAGGACATCACGCATGACCGCGTGCTCGTGTCGCCCGCACCCGGGCAGCCCGGCAAGCTGCCGTTCTGGCACGGCGACGCGCCGGGTCGGCCCGTCGAGCTGGGGCGTGCGCTGGGGGCCTTCGTCCGCGACCTACAGCGGCTCGACACCGACGCGGCGATGGCGCGACTCGGTGAGATCGGCCTCGACGACTGGGCCGCGGCCAACACGCTCGCCTATCTCGCCGAGCAGCGGGAGTCGACCGGTCACGTGCCGGACGACCGGACGATCGTCGTCGAGCGGTTCCGCGACGAGCTGGGTGACTGGCGGGTCGCTGTGCACTCGCCGTTCGGCGCCCAGGTGCACGCACCGTGGGCGCTGGCACTGCAGGCCCGACTGCGCGAGCGGTTCGGTGTCGACGTACAGGTGATGCACACGGACGACGGCATCGTGCTGCGTCTGCCTGAGACCGACGAAACGCCGCCGCCGGAGATCGCGGTCTTCGACCCCGACGAGGTCGAGCCGATCGTGACCGACGAGGTGGGTGGCTCGGCGTTGTTCGCGTCGCGGTTCCGCGAGTGCGCGTCCCGCGCGTTGCTGCTCCCGCGACGCAACCCGGGCAAGCGCACGCCGTTGTGGCAACAGCGGCAACGGTCGGCCCAGCTGTTGTCGGTCGCGTCGCAGTACGGCAGCTTTCCGATCGTCCTCGAGACGATGCGCGAGTGCCTGCAGGACGTCTTCGACGTCCCGGGTCTCACTCAGCTGATGCGCGACGTCTCCGAACGGACCGTGCACATCGTCGATGTCGAGACGCAGCAACCCTCACCGATGGCACGGTCGCTGCTGTTCGGCTACATCGGCCAGTTCATGTACGAAGGCGACCAGCCCCTCGCCGAACGACGAGCGGCGGCGCTGGCGCTCGACTCGACCTTGCTCGCCGAGCTGCTGGGAACGGCGGAGCTGCGCGAGCTGCTCGACCCCGATGCGGTCGACGAGATCGAGTCGGAGCTCCAGCGGCTGACCGACGACCGCCGGATCCACGACGTCGAGGGGTTGGCCGACGCCCTGCGGCTGCTCGGTGACCTCACCACCGAGGAGGCGACCCGCCGCGGAGCAACGGCGGCGATGCTCGCCGAGCTCGAGGAGCAACGTCGGGCGATCCGCGTTCGGGTCGCCGGCGACGAACGCTGGATCGCGGTCGAGGACGCCTCGCGCTATCGCGATGCGCTGGGCACCCCGCTTCCGGTGGGTGTCGCCCAGGTCTTCCTCGAGCCGGTCGACGATCCGCTGGGCGACCTGCTGTCGCGCTACGCGCGCATCCACGGACCGTTCCATGCCATCGACGTTGCCGCGCGCCTCGGTCTGGGACTTGCGGTTGTCGAGCACGGCCTGCACCGGCTGGCGGCTGCCGGCCGTGTCGTGCAGGGCGAGTTCCGTCCCGGCGGCGTCGGACTCGAGTGGTGCGACACCAACGTGCTGCGGTCGATGCGGCGGCGGTCGCTCGCGAAGCTGCGCAAGGAGGTCGAGCCGGTGCCGCAGCAGGCACTGGGGCGGTTCCTGCCGGCGTGGCAAGGCCTCGGCTCGCAGTCCGGACGCGGTCTCGACGCGGTCGTCCGTGCGGTCGAACAGCTGCAGGGTGCCGCAGTCCCGGCGTCGATGCTGGAGACAGTCGTGCTGCCGTCACGAGTTGCGGACTACTCCCCCGCGATGCTCGACGAGCTGACGAGCAGCGGCGACGTCCTCTGGGTCGGCCAGGGGTCACTGCCCGGGGGCGACGGCTGGGTGTCGCTGCATCTCGCTGACACCGCACCGCTCCTGATGCCGCTCGTCGACGCCACCCAGCTCTCGATGACACCGCTGCACGAGCAGGTCCTCGACGCACTCGGCGGCGGTGGCGCCTTGTTCTTCCGCAGCTTGTCCGACCGGGTCGGGTCGACCGACGACCGAGCACTTGTCGACGCGCTGTGGGACCTCGTCTGGGCCGGTCGGCTCACCAACGACACGATGGCGCCCTTGCGCGCAGCTCTAGGCGGGTCACGTCGGCAGGCGCCTCGCGTCCGCCCGGGGCGGCGCGGACGGCCGGTCATGCCGGTGCGCAGCGGTCCGCCGACGGTCGCCGGTCGCTGGTCGATGCTCCCCGACCGCGACACCGATCCGACCCGCCGCGCGCATGCACTCGCCGAGGCCCTGCTCGACCGGCACGGTGTCGTGACCCGTGGCGCGGTGGCGGCCGAGCACGTCGCCGGCGGTTTCGCTGCCGTCTACCCGGTGCTCAAGGCGTTCGAGGAGACCGGACGCTGCCGACGGGGCTATTTCGTCGAAGGGCTCGGTGGCGCGCAGTTCGCCATGCCAGGTGCCGTCGACCGGATGCGCGCACTCGCCGCACCGGCCCGCGAGACGTCGGGCTGGCAGACACCGGTGCCCGGCGGCTGGCGCGAGCGACGCAAGCAGGAACCGACCCGCGCGCTGGTGCTCGCCGCCACCGACCCCGCCAACCCGTACGGCGCCGCTCTCGCCTGGCCGCCGCGCCCTGCAAACGACGGCGGGGGCGGACACAAGCCGGGACGCAAAGCGGGCGCTCTCGTCGTGCTCGTCGACGGAGAGCTTGCGCTCTATGTCGAACGCGGCGGTAAGTCGCTGCTCTCGTGGAGCGACGACCCGGACTGCGTCCAGCCGGCCGCTGATGCGCTGGCGCTCGCCGTCCGCGACGGCATGCTCGGCAAGCTCGCGGTCGAGCGTGCCGACGGCGAAGCCGTGCTGACCTCGCCGCTCGGCAGCGCCCTCGAGCAAGCCGGCTTCCGCCCGACGCCGCGAGGACTTCGCCTACGTGCCTGAGGGTGACACCGTCTGGTTGGCGTGCCGACGGCTCAACGACGCGCTCGCCGGTCGCGTGCTGACCGCGTCCGACTTTCGGGTCCCGCAGCTCGCGACCACCGACCTGACGGGACAGACCGTCACTGCTGTCGAGAGCCGCGGCAAGCACCAGTTGATCCGGCTCGACAGCGGACTCACTCTGCACACGCATTTCAAGATGGAGGGCAGTTGGCACCTCTACCGCCCGGGCAGCAAGTGGTCCGGGGGGCCCGGCTGGCAGGTGCGCGTCGTGCTCGCCAATGAGAAGTGGAACGCCGTCGGCTATCGCCTGCCCGTCGTGGAGCTGCTGCCGAGCGTCGACGAGGGCCAGGTTGTCGGCCATCTCGGACCGGACCTGCTCGGCGCGGACTGGAACCCGGTCGAGGCCCTGCGCCGACTGCTTGCCGACCCCTCCCGCGAGATCGGCGACGCATTGCTCGACCAGCGCAACCTCGCGGGCATCGGCAACCTCTACAAGGCGGAGACGCTGTTCCTCTCCGGTGTCACGCCGTGGACGAAGGTCGGCGCCGTCGGCGATCTCGGCGCGATCGTCACCCGCGCACAGCGACTGCTGGACGCCAACAAGGGCCGCCCTGAGCAGTCGACCACCGGCGACCTGCGCCTCGGTGAGCAGCATTGGGTGTTCGAGCGGGCCGGCCGACCGTGCCGGCGCTGCGGCGAGCGCATCCGCGTCGCGATGCAAGGCACACCACCGCAGGAGCGGGTCACCTACTGGTGCCCCCGCTGCCAGTCCGGTCCGGCGCCTTCGCCGTGACGTCTGACGAGGTCCTGCGGCTGCCCGACGGGCGGCAGCTTCAGTTCTGGACCGGCGGCGCGTCCGATGGTCATCCGGTCGTCGTCCTTCCCGGCTGTCCCGACTGCCGGCGGATCGCCTTCAGCGGCGACGCCGCTGCCGTGGAGGCCGGCGTACGCCTGGTCGCCGTGAACCGCCCTGGGTACGGCGCCTCCGACTCGATGCCGTCGAACCACGTCACCGTCGCCGACGACGTCATCTCGTTGGCCGACGCCTTGGGTCTCGACCGGTTCGCGACTCTCGGGATGAGTCTCGGCGGGCCGTATGCACTTGCGTGCGCCGCACGCCACCCAGACCGGGTCCGCGCCGTCGGCATGATCGCGTCGCCGGCGGAGACGACCGCGCTGGACCCTCCGCTCCCCCGCGACGGGATGAACACGGAGGAGCAGGAGCTCTTCCGGCGGCTCGCGTCGGTCGAGGCAGCGGAGGCCGTCGAGCTGCTGCGGCCGGGCTACGCCGACTGGGTCGCCGGCATCGCGCCTGACGACCCCGACGTCGACGCCCTCGCCACGCGGTGGCTCGACGCGATGTCACCCGCCGACCGAGCGACGCTCGCGCGGTTTCCGGCCGACGTTCTGGCCGCCGCGGCCAGGGAGACGCTTGCCCAGCCCGACGGCTACCTGCGCGACGTCGCCGTCACCTTTCGCCGCTGGGAATTCGACCCGTCGGCCGTCACCTGCCCCGTGTGGCTCATGTACGGCGCGGACGACGGCAACGTCTCGATGCGCAACGCCGAATGGCTCGCGGCGAACCTGGCCGGTGCAACGATCGAGATCCTGCCGGGGACGACACATCTGCAGGCGTTGCTGGACAACTGGGACCGCGCTTTCGCAGCGCTCGGCCTCGGTCAGGGGCCGGGGTAGTTGCTCGTGTCGCAGCCGTTGCCGGCGAGCGGTGAAGCGGCGGCGACGAGCGCAGGCGGCTCGATGAATGCCGGCGCACTGAAGTCCAGGAAATCGAGCATCGCCACCGCGTTCGCGTCGCGGTAGGTCAACGCCGGAAGGTTCCACTTGCGCTCGAGGAACGCGAGGATCGACGTGTGGTCGTGGACCACGTTGCTGACGTAGTTCTTCCGTGCCCATGGCGAGACCACGGCTGCGGGCACACGACATCCGTACATGTCGTAGCCGCCGGGCTGGTCCCCCGGGCCGATCTGTGGCGGGATGTCGTCCGGCGCGATCGCGGCCGGCGGGGCGACGTGGTCGTAGTAGCCGCCGTGCTCGTCGTAGCACCACACGAGCAACGTGCGATCCCACGCCGGTGACGACATCACCGCATTCACGACCTGGGCGACGAAAGCCTCGCCGTACCTGATGTTCTGCGGGTTCTCCTCGTCCTGACCCTGCGCGCGCAGGACCGTCGGGAAGACGCCGTCGGGTGCGAAACCGCCGACGACATCGGTCAGGCCGAAGTCGGGGTCGACGAGTGAGTACGCCGGCAACGTGCCGGCTGCGCAGTCGGCGTAGAACTGCGCGATCGGCCTGAGGTGCGACGGGTTGGATGTGACGATCGAAGGGATGATCGCGACCGAGGGCAGGTCGGTGAAGTAGTTGACCCACGAGATGCCGTAGGCGTTGAGCCGGTCGAAGATCGTGCCGTTCGGCGGCGGCGGGTCGCTCGGACCAGGAGTCGTCGTGGACACGAGCCCGTACGCCGTCGCCGCATGCAGGAACCGGCGGTTGGGATAGGTCTGGCAGGGCGCCGAGGCGAACCATCTGTTCGCCAGCGGGAACGTCTTCGCGAGCGAGTAGTAGAACGGGATGTCCGTCTCGTCCCAGTAGCCCATCGCGACGTCACCGCTGGCGCGGACGAAGCCGTCCATGAGACCGCCGTCGACCGCGATGTGCGTCCCGTTCCAGCTCTGGTTGGGCTCGTGCTCCGGCTGGCAGTAGGTCGGCATGGCGAACGCCCGCACCGGCGTTCCGTCAGCCCGGAGGTTGGTCGCCGTCGGTCGACCGGTCGCGTCGAGGATGAAGCCGTCAGCCGCTGGCAGACCGCGGCCCGGCAGCATGCCGAAGTAGTTGTCGAACGAGTGGTTCTCCATCATCACGACGACGACATGCTCGATCGGGATGCTCGGGTCGGGCGTGCCCGCTGCACGCAGCGCATCCGGAAGGCTGTCGGGACGACGGAGCGGACGTCCGCGCCGCCGCGGCGCCGCGCCGACCGGCAGAGCGAGGGCCCCGACACCGCCGACCATGCCGGCCAGCACAGAGCGTCGGGTGAGCTGCCGGGAGGACACGCCACAGGGTTCGCCACGCGGCCGCGAGATCCCTTCTGCTCATCGACCCGTGGCGGCACACTGGCGACGTGAGCAACAACGGCGGACTCCGCGGCTGGTGGCAGATGAGACGCGCACTCGCCGCCGGGCGCAGAGCCGCTGCCGACGACGCAGAACCCGCACTCGTCGCGATCTTCCACACGGAGGCAGAGGCGCGCCTCGCCGCTGGAGCTCTGCGTGACGCCGGCATCCCGGCGAACGTGCTCCTCGACCAGCCGGAGGGATTCTCCGGCGGTCTCACCGAGGCGGCCCGCGTCTTCGTCCCGCGCAGCCACCGCGAGCAGGCCAAGAGCCTCCTCGCCGACATCGACCAGAGCGGCTAGCGGGCGCAGGGCGGGGCCCTACGCGGGTGAAATTTCGAGGATGCCCCGGTGGCATCTCCATGCCAGGTGGGCATCCCGAGAATCTCGCCTATGGAGGGGTCGCCGAAAGAGAGTCAGGTCAACGCGGGTGCTTCTGGTCGGCGCGGACGGCGTCGACCGTCAGCCGACTGCGCTGACGGCGTCGACCCTCAGCCGACTGCGCTGTCGTCCTCGGCGACAGCAGCCGTCGCCGCGACCGGCGCGGCCGGTACCGCAGCCGCAACCAGCCGCGCCTGTGTCTCGACATCGCGACCCGGGTTGCCGACGAACGAGACGAGCCACCGCAGTACGACGTCCACGGCTGCATCTGTCGACGTACGGCCCGATGCGATGAGCGTCGCGCGAACCGCCTGGCGAACGCTCTCCCACTCTCGACCGGCGCCGATGGACGTCAACGATGCGAGCACGGCCGGCTCATCGGTCGCGATCCGGCGCAACGCCGGGATGCCCGACAGCCGCTCGGCCGCCAGTGCCAGCGCCTCGGCGAGATCGTCGGCACCGACGACGACGCACTCCTCGGCCAAGGCTCGGATGCCGGTGTCGAGCGCTGCGGAGTAGACCGCGTCCTTGGTGCGGAAATGGTTGTAGAGCGTCCCTTTGGCGACGCCCGCGAACGACGCGATGTCCGACATCGTCGCTCGGCGCGAACCGTGCTTCTCGATCGCGCGCGCCGCGCCGTCGAGCACTGCCGCACGTGTTCGCCCCATCGCATTGCCGGCCCGGCTGCGTACGCCGAGCTCGCGACGAGGCAGCGCGGAAGCGTCGACGTGCTCTGTCACGATCAGGCGGCGGCGACGACGTGCGTGGAGACGCGCGAAGCGGGCGCCCCGGCAGGAACGGCAACGCGGACATCCGCTCGAGCCGGCAACTCGGCAGCCAGCCGGCTCGGCAGGGTCGCCGGCACCACACGCGGGCCGACGGCCGAGACCGCGCGACGTTCGAGCGCAGCAAGGTCGGCGCTCACCTCGCGCAGCACCTCGGCGAGCGACACCTCCAGCGCGGCACAGATCGCTGCCAGCAGCTCGCTGGACGCCTCCTTGCGGCCGCGTTCGACCTCGGAGAGGTAGCCCAGGGAGACCTGCGCGGCGGCACTCACATCGCGCAGCGTGCGCCCCTGACGCAGGCGGTGCCGACGCAGGACGTCGCCGATCAACCGGCGAAGCAGGACCATGCCGCTCGCCTCCTCCCGACCGCTCGAGGTGTGCCGACCACGCTACCCGCACACATCAACCGGCGTCTGCCGAGATGACATCTCGCAGCATCTCCAGCGCGGCATCCACCGTTCCCGCCCTAATGGCCGCGCGGTCACCGGACAGCCGCAGCGATCGCACCTGGCCGCCGGCGGGTCCCGCGACGGCGACGAAGACCGTGCCTGCCGGGTGGCCCTCCTGCAGGTCAGGCCCGGCGACCCCGGTCAGCCCGACGCCGTACGTCGCACCGGTGCGGTCGCGCACTCCCGCGGCCATCGCCGCGGCGACCTCAGCGGAGACCGCGCCTTCGGCGTCGAGCAACGGTCCGGGTACGCCGCCGAGCGTCTCCTTGAGGTCCGTCGCGTAGACGAGCACGCCGCCGCGGAAGGTCGCGGACGATCCTGCCATCGACGTCAGCGCCGCGCCCAGTAGGCCACCGGTCAGCGACTCCGCGACAGCCACGGACGCACCCGCCGCGGCGAGCAACTGGTGCACCTCGACCACGTCGCCGCGCACATCGCCGCCGGTCCCCTGAGACGTCGTCACGGTCTCGCCGCCCGCCGCGCACGCTTCATCTGCGCCCGTGCGCTCGTCTGCCGAAGGCGCAGAGCGCGGGCGACGTAGTCGGCGCCGGTGACGACGGTGACGACCAGCGCGGCGGCGAGCAACCAGAAGCGCAACGACGCGGACCAGCCGGACAGCGGGAGGAGATAGAGCCCGATGGCGATGTTCTGCAGGAACGTCTTGGCCTTGCCACCACGACTGGCCGGAATCACGCCGTGCCGGATGACGAAGAAGCGCAGTCCGGTGACGCCGACCTCGCGGACGAGGATCACGATCGTCACCCACCACGGCAGGTCGCCGAGCGCGGACAGCCCGATGAGGGCCGCGCCCGTCAACGCCTTGTCGGCGATCGGGTCGGCGACCTTGCCCACGTCGGTCACGAGCCCACGACTGCGCGCGAGGTCGCCGTCGACGAAGTCGGTGATCGTCGCGACCGCGAAGACCACGAACGCCCAGATGCGCCAGCCCGACGAATGGCCGCCGTCCGTCACCAGTACGACGACGAAGACGGGCACGAGCAGCAGCCGCAGCAACGTCAGCGCGTTGGCGACGTTGGCGATGCGCGCGGTCTGCGCCGGCTGCGTCGCGGGGTCGATGACGGCGCGGGTGCTCATCCGGCCACCGCTGCGCTCACGCTGCCTTGTGCAGCTGCGTCGCCGGCGATCGCGGTCGCGAGCAGGTCGATACCGTCCGTTCCGTCCACGACGCAACGGACCAGGTCGCCCACCTGCACGTCCCCCGCGCGGCGCACGACCGTCGAGCCATCTGTCTCCGGCGCCTGGTGCGCGGCCCGTCCCTCGACGACGCCTCCGTCGACGGACTCGACGAGAACCTCGAGGGTCTCACCGATGCGTTCCTCGGCCCGCTGCGCGACGAGCTCCTCGACGAGCGCGGTGATCCGGGCAAGCCGCCGGTCGATGGTGTCGCGGCGAACCTTGCGGTCGTAGCCTGCGGCCTCCGTGCCGTCCTCGTCCGAGTAGCCGAAGACACCGACGGCGTCGAGCCGGGCCGCGACCAGGAACCGCTCGAGCTCCGCCACGTCGGCCTTGGTCTCGCCCGGGAAGCCGACGATGAAGTTGCTGCGCGCGCCGGCGGCCGGCGCGAGATCGCGCGCGGACGCGAGCAGCTGCAGGAACCGCTCACGATCGCCGAACCGGCGCATCCGCCGGAGGACGGGCTCGCTCGCATGCTGGAAGGACAGGTCGAAGTACGCCGCGACTCCTGGCGTGCACGCGATCGCCTCGACGAGCGACGGCCGGGTCTCCGCCGGCTGCAGGTAGGAGACGCGCACCCGGGCGATGCCGTCCACCGCGGCCAGCTGCGGAAGCAGCTTCTCCAGCGCGCGAAGGTCGCCGAGGTCCTTGCCGTACGACGTCGAGTTCTCGCTGACGAGGACGAGCTCGCGAACGCCGCGCGCAGCCAGCCACTCCGCCTCCGCGAGCAGGTCGTCGGGGTGCCTCGAGACGAACGCTCCCCGGAAGCTCGGAATCGCACAGAACGCGCACCGCCGGTCGCATCCGGAGGCGAGCTTGACCGGCGCCACCGGACTCTCGTCGAGCCGGCGACGTACCGGCCGGGGGCCGCCGGCGTGCCCCGGGATGCCGATGTCGTCGACGCCTGCGAGCACCCGAGCCTGCCTGTCGACCGGAGTCAGCGGCAGCAGGGTGCGGCGGTCGCGCGGCACGTGGGCGGTCAGCGGCTTGCCGGCGAGGACGTCGTCGAGCCGATCCCCGATCGCGGCGTAGTCGTCGAAGCCGAGCACGGCGTCGGCTTCCGGCAGCTCGCGCGCCAGCTGGTTGCCGTAGCGCTCGGCGAGGCACCCGACCGCGACGACCTTGCGGCCGGTGTCGTGTGCGGCGAGCACCGCGTCGATGGAGTCGCGCTTGGCGGCCTCGACGAAGCCGCAGGTGTTGACGAGGACGGCATCGGCGTCGGCGGGTTCGGCGACGACCTGCCAGCCGGTGCTCTCCAGCCGCGCAGCGAGCTCTTCGGAGTCGACGTCGTTGCGCGCGCAGCCGAGAGTGACGAGCGACACCGACCGGGACACGCCGTCCAGGTTACGGGCTGACGGGGCCCCGGCGGTCAGGCGAACTGGACGTCGCCGCCACGCTGGATCGTCACGTGGGCGACGACTCCCTGCGCTCGCGGTGCGCCGATGTCACGCCCGTTGGCGACCAGGTCGACCGCCGGCGCGTTGCCGATCAGCAGGCGCAGCCCGCCGCGCTTGTTGCGGAAGACCTTCGTCATGCCCTTGCTGACGATGCCCTGGAACAGCTCGCGGCCGTCGAGCGTCCAGACCTGCAGCCAGGTCCGGTCGTTGACGACCCGGACCAGCGCCGTGGCTCCGGTCAGCTGGGCGACGGCGTCCGTGGGCGGCGGCGTGCCCGGCGTGCTGGCCGGTGCCGACGAGGTCGGGACGTGCGTCGGGGTGTTGTTGGCGGTCTGTCGCGACGATGATCCCTTGTTGCCACCGACCAGGCTGACGGCGGACAGGACGATGATCACGATCAGGGCGACGGCCATCGCCGCCGCCCAGTTGGCGCGCTTGGGCTCGGCGTGGGCGACTTCGGGATCCACGTGGGCGGCGGGCACGAGCGCCGGCGCCGGGGCGGACTCGTCGGCATGGGTCCGGTCGAACTCCGCCACCAACGGCGCAGGGTCGAGTTCGAGCACCCGCGAGATGTTGCGGATGTGGCCCCGGGCGTAGACCGCTCCGCCGCAGGCGGCGAAGTCGTCGTTCTCGATGCTGCGGATCAGCCCGCCGCGGATCCGGGTCGCTGCGGTGACGTCCTCGACGGACAAACCGCGCTCCTGCCGAGCGCGGGCGAGGGTCTCACCGACGGACACGAGATCCATGCCTCCTGCGAACGAGGATCCGACCGCACAGTCTACGGTCGGCCCAATTTCCCGACAAAGCTTTCGAACCAGCGCGAGCGCCCCCGTGATGAAGTGTTCACTCAGTCGTTACGCGCGCAGCGCCTCGAGGATCGGCGCCAGCTCCTCCGGCCGCACCAAGACGTCGCGCGCCTTGGATCCCTCGCTCGGGCCGACGATGCCGCGGCTCTCCATGAGGTCCATCAGGCGCCCAGCCTTCGCAAAACCGACCCGCAGCTTGCGCTGCAACATCGACGTCGACCCGAACTGGGTCGTGACGACCAGCTCGACCGCCTGGCAGAGCAGGTCGAGGTCGTCGCCGACCTCCTCGTCGATCTCCGTCTTGCTGGCCGGAGCCTCGAGGACGTCGTCGCGGTAGGCGGGCTGGGCCTGCGTCTTGCAGTGGCCGACCACGGCGTCGATCTCGCTGTCCGACACGAACGCACCCTGCAGCCGGATCGGCTTGCTCTCGCCCATGGGCAGGAACAAGGCGTCACCGCCGCCGACGAGCTTCTCGGCGCCCGGCTGGTCGAGGATGACCCGGCTGTCGGCGAGGCTCGCGGTCGCGAACGCCAGCCGGCTCGGGACGTTGGCCTTGATCAGGCCGGTGACCACGTCGACGCTCGGCCGCTGGGTCGCGAGGACGAGATGGATTCCGGCGGCGCGGGCGAGCTGGGTGATCCGGACGACGGCGTCCTCGACGTCGCGCGGCGCGACCATCATGAGGTCGGCGAGCTCGTCGACGATGACGAGGAGATAGGGGTAGGGCGCGAAGGTCCGCTCGCTGCCGGGCGGCGGGGTCAGCTTGCCTGCCCGGACCTTGGTGTTGAAGTCGTCGATGTGCCGGACTCCCGCGGCTTCCATGTCGTCGTACCGCAGCTCCATCTCGCGCACGACCCACTGCAGAGCGTCCGACGCCTTCTTCGGATTGGTGATGATCGGCGTGATGAGGTGCGGGATGCCCTGGTAGTGGGTCAGCTCGACGCGCTTGGGGTCGATCAGCACGAGCCGCACCTCGTCGGGCGTGGCCCGCGCGAGGATCGACGTGATCAACGTGTTGATGCACGTGGACTTGCCGGCGCCCGTCGCGCCGGCGATGAGCATGTGCGGCATCTTCGCGAGGTTGGCGGCGATGAAGCGACCCTCGACGTCCTTGCCGAGACCGACGACGAGCGGGTGGTGGTCGCTGGTCGCGACCGACGACCGCAGCACGTCACCGAGGCTCACCATCTCGCGGTCGGTGTTGGGGATCTCGATGCCGATCGCGGACTTGCCGGGGATGACGTCGATGATGCGGACGTCCTGGCTCTTGACCGCGTACGCGATGTTGCGGTGCAGCTGCTTGATCCGTTCGACCTTGACCGCCGGCCCGATCTCGACCTCGTAGCGCGTCACCGTCGGTCCGCGGCTGAACCCGGTCACCGATGCGTCGACGTCGAACTCGGCGAAAACCTGTGTCAGCGCCTCGATGACGATGTCGTTGGCCTTGCTGCGCGCCTTGGCAGCGGGGCCCTGGCGCAACATCGTCGGCGCCGGCAGCTGGTAGGTGCCGTCGCCGAGTCGCATCTGCTCGACGCGCTTCGGCGGCGGTGAGGTCGCCGGCGGCGGAGGCGGCTCGACCGGCTCCTGCGCCTGCACCGGGATGTCGGCGAGCAACGGCGATGCCGAGAACGGCGACGTGTCGCTGAGCTCCACGTCGTCGTCACCGCGCTTACGGCGACGACGCTTCGGCTTGGGCTGGTCGAGGATCTCGGCGACGAGCTCGTCGTCGGTCTCGTCAGCGCCGTTGCTTCGATGCGCAAGGGCTCGCACCCGGTCGGGCACGGCATGCAGTGGAGTGCCGGTCAGCACGAGGACGCCGAAGACCGCGACCATCAGCAGGATCGGGATCGCGAGGTAGGGCGTCAGCGCCGCCGCGATCGGCGAACCGGCGAGCACGCCGAGCAGACCGCCCGCAGTGCGCCGGGCCGCGGCGCTGGTGGGGTCGCCGTGAACCAGGTCGAGCACGCCGAGGACACCCGCAGCCAGTGCGATCCAGCCGACCACGACCCGCCCGCGGGGCTCGTCGGTGGAGGGGCGACGCAGCAGCCGCCACGCCACCACGGCGAGCAGCGGCGGCAGCAGCATGACCGCCGAACCGATCAGCGTGCGAAGGACCGTCGTGATCCCGTGACCCAGCGGGCCTCCGGCACCGGCCCACGCTCCGACAGCGACGACGAGCGCTGCGGCCGCCGCGCCGAGCCCGACACCGTCGCGCCGGTGCGCGGGATCGAGGTCGCGAGCACCACCGCCCGCGTGCCGGGCCAGCGAGCCGACCGTGTGGGCGAGCAGCATCCACAGCGCGCCCAGCGCCCGGCCGAGCGCACGGAACAGTCGCACCGGAAGGGAAGGACCGGTGCGGCGGCGAGCCGGCGGACGCGAGGCCGGCCGCTTCGCCGGCGTCCGGCTGCGGCTGGACGTCGTACGGCTGCTCCCGGACGAGCGCGTGCTCGGCCGGGACCGCGTCGGGGTGCGCGTGGCCACGCGGGCAGGGTAGTCCCTCCCGTCACATTCGCCCCATCCGCCACGCGGGTTGCGCCCGAGGATCTGAAGCGTTAGTTTCGAAACATGTCTTTCGCACCTCGGGGCGCACCGGTGTTGCGCGACCCGCGGGCGATGCGGGCCCTGGCCCATCCGGCTCGGCTCGCGATCCTCGAGCGGCTGTCCGCGGACGGGCCGGCGACGGCGACCGAGTGCGCCGAGGTGACCGGCCAGTCCCCCAGCGCCTGCAGCTACCACCTGCGCGCCCTGGCCCGCTGGGGTCTGGTCACGCAGGCCGACGGTCGGGACCGCCGTGAGCGTCGCTGGGCGGTGGTGGGTCCGTTCGTCATCGGCGACCACGACGCGCCGCGCGAGGCCGCGGTCGCGGCCGCCGAGCACGCGCTCACCGGACAGGTGCTGGCGCGCGCGTCCGAGCGGGTCCTCGCCTGGATGGACCGCAGCGACGGCGAGTCGCCGGAGTGGCGCGAAGCCACGCTCGTCGCGAACCGCTCGCTCGTCCTGACTGCCGACGAGCTCACGAGGCTGCTCGAACAGGTCGACCGCTTGTGCGAGCCGTTCGTCGCCAGCCGGCGGAGAGAGTCCGCTCCCGCTGACGCCCGGGTGGTGCGCCTGCACCTGTCCGCCGTTCCGGACCCGCCGTGAGTCGCCGGCCGTCGGTCCTGCGTCAACGCGACGTCGCCATCCTCGTGGCCGCGACTGCCGTCTCCGTCACCGGCGACGCGGCGGCGATCATCGCGCTGCTCCTGCGGTTGCATGCCCACGGCGGCAACGGGTGGACGATCGCCGCGCTGATGCTCGCGAGTGGCGCACCGATGATCTTCCTGTCGCCGATGGCCGGCGCGCTGGCCGACCGCATCGACAGCCGTACGGCGATCGCGTCGTCCGCTGTGGCGCAGGCGGTGTGCGCCGCGATGCTCGCGCGGTTCTCCGGGACCGCAGCGACACTTGCGCTGGTCGCGCTGCTCACCGCGTGCGGCACGGTGGTCAACCCCTGCGTCGCCGCGCTGCTCCCCCGCACGGTTCCGGAGGACCGGCTGGTCGAGGCGAGCTCCTTCCAGCAGACGGCCTTCGTGCTCGGCAACCTGGCCGGGCCGGGCCTCGGCGGGCTGCTGACGGGCACGTTGGGCAGCACCGCACCGCTCGTGCTCGACGCAGCGACCTTCCTTGTGATGGCGGCCGCGATCTTCTTGGTGCGCACTCGCAGGCACATCTCACGTGAGTCGTCCGAGCCGAGGATCCGTCAGTCGGGGTTGAGCATCCTGTGGGGTGACCCCGTGCTTCGCGCCGTGGTGTCGACGATGTGCGGAGTCATCCTGGCCGCAGGCGCCGTCAACGTGGCAGAGGTGTTCTTGATGAAGGACGCCCTGCACACCAGCGACCTCGTGTTCGGCATCGTCAGCGCGATGTGGATGGCCGGGATGGTGGTCGGCTCGGCCGCGACGCCACGAATGGGGCGCACCGTGCCCGCGCTGCTCTGGGTGATGGCCGCGGCTCTGGTCATCGGCGCCTTCGGGATCATCGCGGCCGGCCTGTCGCCGGTGTGGCCGGTCGCAGCCGCCGCGTTCCTGGTCGGTGGCGTAGGCAACGGAGGCCTGTCGGTCGCGTCCCGCACGATCGTCACGCTCCAGGTCACCGACGGCGTGCGGGGTCGCGTCTTCGGCGTCATGACCGGTTCGATCAACGCCGCCGGGGTCGTCGCCTACGTCGCCGGTGGCGCGCTCGTCGCCGGCTTCGGCCCGCGCGTGACCGTCGTCGGCAGTGGATGCGCCGCGCTCGCCGTCGGGCTCCTGTTCGTCGCGGCGGTGCAACGTCGGGGTTACTCGATACGGTTCGGCCATGGCGCTACCTCGCACTGAGTGGCTGATCGACCCAGGGACGGCGTACCTCAACCACGGCGGCTTCGGCGCACTTCCCGTGCCGGTCGCGGAGGCGGCCGACGCGTTGCGCCGTGAGGTCGAAGCGAACCCCACGGACATGTTCATGCGCGCCTGGCAGGGACGCGTCGACGAAGTGCGGGCACGCGTCGCGGGCCTGCTCCACGCCCGCACTGACGATCTGGTGTTCGTGCCCAACGCCACGACCGGCAGCGCAACCGTGCTCTCCTCGTTTCCCTGGGCAGCAGCGGACGAGATCGTCGTGACCGACCACCGCTACCCGGCGGTGCGCAGCCAGGCCGACGTGCTCGCCGCCCGCCACGGCGTCGTGGTGCGCGAGGCACACGTCCCCGTCGACGTCACCACTGCCGGCGAGATCAGCGACCGCATCCTGGGACAGGTGACCGAGCGCACCAAGCTCGTCGTTCTCGACCACATCGCTTCGGCCACGGGCTTCCGCTTCCCCGTCGAGCAGCTCGTCGACGACGTGCACGATGCCGGACTGCCGGTGCTCATCGACGGTGCGCACGCGCCGGGTCAGATCGAGGTCGACCTCGACGCCCTGGGCGCAGACTTCTGGTCCGGCAACATGCACAAGTGGGTCTGCTCACCGCGGGCGTGCGCTGCGCTCCGCGTGGATCCACGTTGGCAGCAGATGGTCCGGCCACTGGTCGCTTCGCACGAGTTCTCGCACGGCTACCAGCCGGCCTTCGACTGGATGGGCACCCACGACCCGATCCCGATGCTGGCGGTGCCGGCGGCGCTGGAGTTCTGGGAGTCGCTCGGCTGGGACGCGGTGCGCGCGGAGCAGCGACGACTGGTCGGGGAAGGGGCGCGTCTGGTCGCCGAACGTCTCGGCACCCGGGTCGCCGTCGCCGACGAGTTCACGGCCGCGATGCGCCTCGTCGAGCTACCCCGACCGATAGACGTCGAGGAGGGGCGCGCCCTGATGCACCGGCTGACCTCCGAACACAAGGTCACCGTCTACGTCACGCATCACGCCGGGGCGTCGTACGTGCGGATGGGCGGCCAGCTCTACAACACGCCGGACGACTACGAGCGGCTGGCGACGGCGCTGGTGGTGGAGCTCACCTAGTCAGGACGTGATCGGCGTCGCGACGTAGACGGTGACGTCGTCCGGCACACCTTTGGGTCGGGCGAACAGGAACGACTTCTTGCGGCGGACGCCGACGCGGTCTGCGTCGAGGCCCGCATACGCGGTGTCGGTGACGAGCACCTCGCCGGCGCCGGCCCGTTGCATCAACCTGGCCGCGACGTTCACGTCGACGCCGAGGTAGTCGCCACCGATCGCCCGCGGCCGCCCACTGTGGATGCCTGCGCGGATCTGCGGGCGCAACCCGGCGACATCGACGCCGGCGAGCCGCGACTGCGCGTCGGTCACGGCGTCGAACGCGAGCTGAGGGTTGGGGAAGACCGCCATCAAGCCGTCACCGAGCCTCTTGACGACCCGTCCGCGGGACGAAGCGACCGCCGGTTCGAGCGCCTGGAAGACACGACGCAGCAACACGACGGCGTCATCGTCGCCCGCGCCCAGAGCCCAGTCGGAGAAGCCGACCAGATCGACGAACAGGATCGCCATCTCACTGTCGCCCTTGCCCGCACCGAAGCGTTCGAGCATCGACTGCCACACCTGCAGTGCGCCGAGGCTCAGCTCTCGCGACGCGACCGCGTCGTCCTCGAACAGCCTGTCCGCGATGCGCGCGATGGTGGACGCGCTGTTGGCGCCGGCGGTCGACAACGGGTCGCCGAAGTGCGGGTCGCCCGGCAGCACCGCTCGCACCTTGCGCAGCGTGCGGATGAGTCCGGGCGAGCGGTTGACCCGCTGCAGCCGTTCGTTGCCGGCCATCAGACCTCGACGACGACCGGGATGATCATCGGCCGTCGTCGGTAGGTGTCCGACACCCACTTGCCGACGGTGCGCCGGACCAGCTGCTGGAGCTGATGCGCGTCCGCGACACCTTCCTTCGCCGCGCCGGCGAGCGCGTCCTCGACCAGCGGTCGCACCTCTTCGAAGGCAGCCGCGTCCTCCGAGAAGCCGCGCGCGAGGATCTCCGGCCCGGCCGCGACCTTGCCCGTCACGGAGTCGACCACGACGACAACCGTGACGAAGCCTTCCCCACCGAGGATGCGCCGGTCCTTGAGTGACGCCTCGCCGACATCGCCGACGGCGAGACCGTCGACGTAGACGTAACCGGCCGGCACGGCACCGACGATCCGCGCCTTGCCGTCGACGAGGTCGACCGCGACGCCGTCCTCGGCGAGCACGACGTTGTCGCGGGCGACGCCGGTCTGGACAGCGAGGTCGGCATGTGCGCGGAGATGCCGCCACTCGCCGTGGATCGGCATGACGTTGGACGGACGCGTCAGGTTGAGGACGTAGAGGAGCTCGCCCGCCGGCGCGTGCCCGGAGACGTGCACGAGCGCCGTCTCCTTGTGCACGACCGTCGCGCCCCATCGCGACAGCCCGTTGACGACGCGCCAGACGGCGCTCTCGTTGCCGGGGACGAGCGAGGAGGCGAGGACGACGGTGTCGCCCTCCTCGATGCGGACCTGCCGGTGGTCACGGTTGGCCATCCGCGACAGCGCGGACATCGGTTCGCCCTGCGAACCGGTGGAGATGAGGACGACCCGCTCCGGCGGCAGGTCCTCGAGCGCGTCCAGACTGACGATGAGGCCCTCGGGGATCGTGAGGTAGCCGAGATCCCGGGCGATGCCCATGTTGCGAATCATCGAGCGGCCGATGAAGGCGACCTTGCGGTTGTGCGCCTGCGCGGCTTCGAGCACCTGCTGGACACGGTGCACGTGCGAGGCGAAGCACGCGACGATGATCCGGCGCTGCGCCTTGCGGAACACGTCGTCGAGCACCGGCCCGATCTCGCGCTCGGAGGTGACGAAGCCGGGCACCTCCGCGTTGGTCGAGTCGCTCATCAGCAGGTCGACACCCTCGCGCCCGAGCCGCGCCCAGCCACCGAGGTCGGTGATCCTGCCGTCGAGCGGCAGCTGGTCCATCTTGAAGTCGCCGGTGTGCAGCACGACGCCGGCAGGAGTGCGGATCGCGACACCGAGCGCGTCCGGGATGGAGTGGTTGACCGCGAAGAACTCGCACGCGAACGGACCGAGCTGCTCGGCCTGCCCCTCGCGGACCTCGAGCGTGTACGGCGTGATGCGGTGCTCCTGCAGCTTGCCCTCGATGAGAGCCAGCGTCAGCCGGGAGCCGACGAGCGGCACATCCGGCTTCTCTCGCAGGAGGTAGGGAACGCCGCCGATGTGGTCCTCGTGGCCGTGCGTGAGGACGACCGCCTCGACGTCGTCCCAGCGGTCTCGCAGATACGTGAAGTCGGGCAGGATCAGATCGACGCCGGGTTGGTCGGTCTCCGGGAACAGCACGCCGCAGTCGACGATCAGCAGCCGGCCGCTGTGCTCGAAGACGGTCATGTTGCGACCGATCTCACCGAGGCCGCCGAGCGGGATGATCCGGAGCGCGCCGTCCTGCAGCGGCGGCGGGACGTCGAGTTCCGGGTGCGGGTGACTCACAGCGGAAGGCCCGCCTCCACAAGGTCGCGGCGCAGCAGCTGGATCTGCTCGTCGGTCGCGTCCACCAGTGGCGCTCGGGTCGCCCGGCTCGGGATCAGCCCGAGCAGCTCGAGCGCTGCCTTCGCCATGATCGCGCCCTGCGTCCGCGTCATGATGCCGCGCACCGCGGGCAGCACAGCAGCGTTGAGGCGACGTGCTTCGTCGAGGTCACCGGCGTCGACGGCGCGGATCATGGCGACGTACTCCGCGGTGCAGACGTGGCCGACGACGCTGACCGTGCCGACCGCCCCGAGCGCGAACATCGGGAGGTTGATCGCATCCTCGCCGCAGTAGTAGACGAGGTCGGTCGCTGCCATCACCTTGGACGTCTCGTAGAGATCGCCCTTGGCGTCCTTGACCGCGACGATGCGGTCGTGCTCGGCGGCCTGCAGCAACGTGTCGGTCGCGATCGGCACACCGCTGCGTCCGGGGATGTCGTAGAGCATCACGGGCAGGCCGGTCGCGTCGGCGATCCGGCGGAAGTGCTCGAGCAGGCCCGCCTGCGGCGGCTTCGAGTAGTACGGCGTGACGACGAGCAGCCCCGTCACTCCGGTCTTCTCCGCCTGCTTGGCCAGCTCGACGCTGTGTGCGGTGTCGTTGGTGCCCGCACCGGCGACCACATGTGCGCGCGCACCGACGGCCTCGACGACGGCGCGCAGCAGGCGTTCCTTCTCCTCGTCACTCGTCGTCGGCGACTCCCCCGTGGTGCCGGAGATGACGAGCCCGTCGTTGCCACGGTCGACGAGATGTTCGGCGAGCCGCTGGGCCGCGTCGTAGTCGAGCGTGCCGTCGGCCGTCATCGGCGTCACCATCGCGGTGAGCATCCGGCCGAATGGCGCGGCCGCGCTGCTGGTGGGGGCCATGCCCCCAGGCTAGCGAGGGCCGCCAGCAAGAATCGCGGCGAGCGATGCCGTGAAGCGACTCGGCTTGCGGAACGTGCCGACGAGCCCCTTGCTCCCGTCCGGGCCGCGAAGCCGGACGGTGACCCCCGCGTCGTTGCTCTCGACCTCGCCGGCCATGGCCCCCCGCGGAAGCCGGGCGCTGATCCGGCGGTCCTGCACCAGGACGAGCTCCAGGCGCGTCAGCACCCAGAAGGCGCCGGTCGCGTCGTCGCGCGCGAGCGTCTCGAGAGCGTCGTCGGCCGCAAGGTGCCCGCGGAGCACGCGCTGCACCTGGTACGCGTCGAACACCGAGACCTCAGCCATCCCTGCCCATGGAGCACACCAAACCGGACACCGGCCGGCTCGCTTACTTGCCGACCGGCTAGCAAGATCGCGGATACTCTACCCACATCGACGGGGAGCAGGCTGCGATGTCGCCAACTCAGCAGGTCGTCCCGCTGAACGCGGGAACGACGCGAGCCACGATTCTCGACGCTGCGCGTCGACTGTTCACGGAGCAGGGCTTCGACGGAACGTCGCTACGCCAGATCGCAGATGCGGTGGGGACGACCAAGGCAGCGGTCTACTACCACTTCCCCGCCAAGGAGCACCTGCTTCTCGAGCTGACCAGGCCGTGGCTGGACGCGATGAGTGCGCTGGTCACCGAGATCCGGAGCAGTGAACGCGACACGTGTGACGCGGAGGCGACGCTCGCCGCCTACCTCGACCTGTTCATCGGACACCTGCCGGTCTTGCACATGCTCGCGGGTGATCCGGCCACCCAGAACCACCCGGACATCGGCCGCCGTGCCCGCGCGCTGGTCGACTCGATCCAGCAGCACATCGCGGGGCCGGATCCCTCGGACACCCAGCTGGTGCGAGCCGCGTGTGCTCTCGGCGTCATCCACGCGGTGGCGACGCTGTCGATCGACCTGGTCAGCAGCAACCGCGATGCGATCCTCGAGTCGGCTGTTGCCTCGCTGAGTGCGCCGTCGCGCCGTCGATCGTCCGGCACGCGTCAGCCGAGGCGGCGCAACGTCGCGACGCAGTAGGTGAGCCCGCTCGACGACGTGTGCAGGCCGTGCGCGGGATCGCGGTCGACGAGTGTCCACTCCGGGCCGAGCACGGGAGCGCGTGTGTCGCCGTCGACGTGCACGTGCACCCGAGTGCGCACCACCTGGTCCGCGCGGTCGAGCGCCTGCTCGTAGAGGCTCGCCCCGCCGATGACCCAGACGTCGCCGGCGCTGTCGTCGAGCGCAGCTTCCAGTGACGACGTGACCTCTGCACCCTCGGCGTCGAACGACTCCTGATGAGTGACGACCACGTTGCGCCGGCCCGGCAGCGGTCGCACCGACGGCGGAAGCGACTCCCAGGTCGCCCGGCCCATCACGACGGTGGCGCCCATCGTCAGCCGCTTGAACATCTGCAGGTCCTCCGGCAGATGCCACGGAATCGCACCGTCGAGGCCGATGACGCGGTCAGCCGCCTCGGCCCAGATCAGGGAGACCGTCACCGCGGCGACTCAGACGGCGACGGGCGCGCGGAGCGCGGGGTGATGCTCGTAGCCGACGATCGTGAAGTCGTCGTAGTCGTAGTCGAACAACGACGCGGCCTTGCGCAGCTCGATGCGCGGGAACTCGTACGGCGTCCGCGAGAGCTGTGTGCGCACCTGCTCGACGTGGTTGTCGTAGATGTGACAGTCGCCGCCGGTCCAGATGAAGTCACCGACATCGAGACCCACCTGCTGCGCGATCATGTGGGTGAGAAGCGAGTAGCTCGCGATGTTGAACGGCACGCCGAGGAACAGGTCGGCGCTGCGCTGGTAGAGCTGGCAGGACAGCCGGCCGTCGGCGACGTAGAACTGGAAGAACGCGTGGCAGGGCGGCAGCGCCATCTGCGGGATGTCGCCGACGTTCCATGCGGACACGATCAGCCGACGCGAGTCGGGGTCGGAGCGCAGGGTCTCGAGCAGCTGGCTGATCTGGTCGACGTGCCGGCCGTCCGGCGTCGGCCACGCTCGCCACTGAACGCCGTAGACCGGACCCAGATCACCGTCGGGTGCGGCCCACTCGTCCCAGATCGTGACGCCGTGCTCCTGCAGCCACTTCACGTTGCCCTCGCCCCGCAGGAACCACAGCAGCTCGTAGGCCACCGAGCGGAAGTGGACCAGCTTGGTGGTCACCAGCGGAAAGCCCTCAGCGAGGTCGAAGCGCATCTGATGGCCGAACAGCGAGCGCGTGCCGGTGCCCGTGCGGTCGGCCTTCGCAGTGCCGGTCTCGAGCACCAGCCGGAGGAGGTCCTCGTAGGCGGTGTTCACACCCGCCAACCTACCGGCCGTCAGACGTGGCAGGCGTGTCCGGCGCGCAGACCGGGGCCGCCGGTCTGCCGCACGTAGGACACCACGGCACCGGTCGCCGGGTCGACCGTGTTGTCCGCGTAGGAGGTCACCAGACAGCCGTTGCCGTCCACCGCCGTCTCGAAGAAGTCGAGCAGGTTTCGGCTGCCCGTCGCGCAGCCGGTGCCGCTCGTGCAGATCGAGCCGTGGTGCATGGGCGGAGTGGTGCGGTACTCGCTGAACGTCCGCCCGCCGTCGGTCGAGAAGGCCGAGTAGACGTACCAGGTCGAGGTCTTGGCCACCGTCTGCGGAGAGTTCCCCGGCGCGGTCGTGCCGTAGTAGCTCACCGCGATCCGGCCGCCGTCACCGGCCGACACCCAGGGGAAGACAGTGGTGGCCGGAGCCCGCTCCACCTTGGTCGGCGCGGTCCACGACCTCCCGCCGTTGCGTGAGACCGACAGCATGGTCCACGTCTCGTGCTGTTGCGGGTGGCGCTCGCTCCACACGACGTAGATGTTGCCTGCCTTGTCGACCGTGTCGACGACGAACGAGTCGTAGGTGTCGAACCGTCGGCTCGCGACGGTGATCGGGGCTGCCGGGGTGGTCGCCGACCGCGGCACCATGGAGATGAGGACCTTGTCGGGCTGCTTGCTGCTCGCCTGCTCCGGCTTGCACGCGTCACCGCCGGGCGCGCCGTCACAGTCATTGGGGGAACCGGTCGTGTTCCAGACGGTGTAGACGTTGCCGTTGCGCTGGTCGACGGCGACCGTTCCCGGCCACTGGTAGTCGGCCGTGGTGGACAGCTGCATCGTGCTCGAAGGGACGACCACGGGGTTGGTCATCGCGCTACGCACCAGGTCGATCTGCGCGTCGACGGTGTCACCGATCGCGGTGTACACGGTGGAGCTTCCGTCGACCGCGGTCCACTGCCGGTCGTTGGCCAGAGGGATGCGGCCACAGCCCGCGACCGGGTCGTCGAGCCACGTGTCGCCGCGGTCCGTGCTCCGTGCCACGGTCGAGCAGGCGACGTAGCTCAGCCCGGAAGCGTAGAGAGTTCCGTCCGGGCTGACCGCGATGTCACTGTCGCCGCCGCCCGTCGGGACGTCGTACGACCCGAGTCGGGTCCAGGTCCGGCCGTGGTCCGTCGAACGCCAGATGAGGCTGCCCCCGGTCCCGGCGCCGCCGAGCGCGGACGGCGCACGGACACCGGGGCCGTCCGGCGCGACGATGTACTCGGCGCCGTCGGGGGCGACAGCGATGGACGGCTCCCCCGTCATGTCGGCCGTCTGCGCGTCGACGTGAATGGCGGCCGAGAACTGGCGACCGCCGGTGGCGGCGTGCGCGGGCACGAGGAGGCCGCCGATCGAGGCAGCGACGGCAAGCGTGGGCAGCAGACGTGACGGCTTCATCAACCCCTCCAACGAAGTGACCCGCGAGAAGTCACGCCGTTTTCGGGGCTTTTCGATGCGTTAGGGGCGGGTCCTTCCCGACCGCCGCATCTCCATGTGGACGAGCTTCCACTCGCGGCGCTGCTCGGCCCGCAGACGCGCGTCCGCGCGCGACGCGATCCACTGGGCCTCCCGCTGCAGCTTGCGCCAGGAGGCGAGGCGTCGCTCCGGAAGCCGTCCGTCCTCCACCGCCGCCTGCACCGCGCAGCCGGGCTCGGTGTCGTGGCCGCAGTCGTTGAACCGGCACGAGACGACGAGTGCCTCGACGTCGCCGAACGTCCGCTCCAGACCCTCGTCACCGACCCACAGTCCGGCTCCCCGCAGTCCGGGTGTGTCGAGAAGCACGCCGCCTCCCGGAAGCGGGATGAGCTCACGCGCAGTCGTCGTGTGCCGACCCTTTCCGTCGCGTCGGATGTCGCCGGTCGCGACGACCTCGACTCCGGAGAGGGCGTTCACGAGGGTGGACTTCCCGGCCCCGGATCGGCCGAGCAGACACGCCGTCCGGCCGACCGACACGACTGTCTGCAGGTCGGTGATGCCGAAACCCGTCTCAGCCGATACGGCGTGGACGTCGACACCGGGCACGGCTTCCGCCAGATCCGCCACGATCGCCGACGACTCGCTGCTGAGGTCGGTCTTCGTCACGACGAGCATCGGCGTCGCGCCACTGTCCCAGGCCAGCGCGACCAGTCGCTCCACCATGGCGGGCCGCGGCTCGGGGAAGACCGGCACGGTCACCAGGACGATGTCGACGTTCGCGGCAAGGACCTGCGCCGCCGACTGCCCCGATGCGGAGGCACGTGCGATCGCGGTTCGGCGAGGCAGTACGCCGTCGACCCACCAGCCGGCGTCGTCATCGATGAGAACGAGCCAGTCACCGGTGACGGCGACGGGCGCACCGAGGCGTTGCCGTGCGCGTACCGGCCCGCTGTCGGTCAGGCAGTCGACGAGACCGCGTTCGGCGCGCGTGACCCGTCCGACGAGATGCGTGTGCGCGTACGGCTCAGCGGCCGCTGCGAAGTGCTCGTCCCATCCGAGGGACGTCAGGGCTGTGGACAACGGAGTGCCTTCCGAGGAGAGAGGTGCGAGGGCAACGAGACGCAAGGGACCGCGACATGGCCACACCACCTCCTCGGGGCTCCTGCGCGCATGGCACGCGTCGACTGATGCGCCGAAGGTAAGCCTCGACGAACGCCCGGGTCACCTGGTTTTTGTCCCGGAGGTCAGCGGGTCTCGGCCTGCAAGGCGTGCGCGACGGAGGCGGCGGTCCACCTCGTGCCGCGCGCCGACGCGACGTCGTCGCGGTTGAGGGCGGCGGCAATCGTGTGCAACGAGGCGCCCGCCGCGAGGAGTGCCCTGATCCGGCCCATCGCCTCGTCCGACTCCGGTATGTGCTCGCCGCGTCGGCGTCGACGCGGCGCGACGGGCGGCTTGGGCAGCGGAACGGACTGCCTGCCCAGATCGGGATCAGGCTCGGGACGGCCCCAGAGGTAGCCCTGCGCCGCCGGGCAGCCCATCGACATGAGCAGGGTCGCCTGGGCCGCACGCTCGACCCCTTCGGCGACGGCAGTGACGCCGACCGTCCGGGCAAGCCGGATCACGCTCTCGACGATCGCGGCGTCTTCCTCCGACGCCTCGAGCCGGTCGATGAACACGCGGTCGATCTTCACCTCGCTGATGGGCAGCTCACGCAGGTAGAACAGCGACGAGTAGCCGGTGCCGAAGTCGTCGAGCGAGACACTGACGCCGATCTCGCGCAGTTCGGAGAGCGCGCGAACGGCGGACTGCATGTCCTGGACGACCGCATGTTCGGTCAGCTCGATCCCGAGCCGTTCCGGTTCGAGCCCGCTGACGTCCAGTGCGCGCATCACGTCGGCGACGAAGTCCGGACGAACCACGTCGGAAGCCGAGACGTTGACCGCGACCGCGCGGTTCTTCCATTCGGCGGCCTGCTTGCACCCGGCGACCAGAACCCACTGCGTGGCCAGCCGCATGACGGGTGTGTGGGCGATCGCGGGCAGGAAGTCGTCCGGCATGAGCAGCCCGCCACCCGGATGACGCCAGCGAAGCAACGCCTCGGCACTGCGTACGCGTCCACTGTCGAGAGCGACGATCGGTTGGTAGAAGAGCACGAGCTGGTCGCCGTCGACCGCACGCCGGAATTCCTCTTGGGGCACCACGGCCCGAAGCTCCGCAGCGCGCCGCGCCGAGTCGGCCATCTACCTGTCACCCCCAGGTCAAGGGAGATAGAGGGTTTATACCCCTAAACCCTGACATGCGACACCGAGGTGGCAGCGGCCCACGGCCGCGTCTTCAGTCGCCTCTCGCGCGGCGCAGGATCTGCGCGACACGCCCCCTGGTCAGCCCCGCCACCTCGGCGATGCTCTGGTAGGTCTCGCCCTGCTCGTGCAGCTCGACGACGGCGTCGTCGCGGATCCGGCTGACGGTCTCCTGCTCGAGTCGGAGGCGCTCGAGCTCGCGAGTCGCCGCACTCACCCGGCGGCGAGCGTCGGCGACCCTCGACAGAGCAGCGCGGCTCATGGCGTCTCTCCGCGGCGAACTACGCAGGAATGGTCATCCCAGCAGGAACAGCATCACTCGGGACCGGAACGTGCGCAATGCATCTTCAGGTGAGAATCCCCTGCTCCCCGGCTGACCTGTCCGGCCGCGCGGGATCAGGACAGGCCGAGTGGGCCCTCGATCCCGACCGTCAAGCCCTTGTGCTCGACGACCCATCGCACGCCGACGAGCACGCCGGGCATGAACGACTCCCGCGACAGCGAGTCGTGCCGGATGGTGAGGGTCTCGCCGTGCCCGCCGAGCAGCACCTCCTGGTGCGCGACGAGCCCTGCCAGCCGCACCGCATGCACGTGGACGCCCTCGACGTCGGCACCGCGAGCGCCGTCGATCTCCTCAGTCGTGGCGTCCGGTGACCTCCTTCCGGCCCGGGCCTCCGCCACCATCTCGGCCGTACGACGCGCGGTACCGCTCGGCGCGTCGACCTTGTTGGGATGGTGCAGCTCCACGATCTCCACGGAGTCGAAGTACGGCGCCGCCGTCGCCGCGAACTTCATCATCAGCACCGCGGCAATTCCGAAGTTGGGCGCAACGAGCACGGCACGCGACGGTTTGTCCGCGAGCCAGCCGCGCAGTGTCGTGAGTCGGTCGTCGTCGAACCCCGTCGTGCCGACGACGACGTCGAGGTCGTGGTCGAGACACCATCGGATGTTGTCCATGACGACGTC
>DASSEX010000066.1:0-71777 GCA_035695045.1 Mycobacteriales bacterium
CAGCGCGCTCTGGATCTCGGATGTGGTCCATTGCTCGAGCTCGGACAGTGCGGATCGAGCAGCGGCGACAACGGGTTGCTGAGCCGCGGTCAGCTGCTTCGCGGCAGCTTCCGGCTCGACGACGAGGTCATCGACGAGCAGGAAGCCCAGCATCTCGCGTGCCTCACGGAGCACCGACATCCGCTCCTGCACGAGCGGCGTCGCACGTCGTACGACGTCCGCCGAATCTCCCGCTACGCCGAGATAGTCCACGATGCGCTCGGCCAGCTCGTCCGTAGACATCTCGCGGATGTAGTGCCCGTTGAGCCAGTGCAGCTTGTCGAGGTCGAAGACCGGCCCGACGGCGTTCACGCGCGCCCAGTCGAAGGACTCGACCATCTCGTCGAACCCGAAGACCTCGCGACCGTCGGGCAGGGAGTACCCCATCAGGCCGAGGAAGTTGCGAAGAGCCTCGGGCAGGAAGCCCTCCTCGACGAACCACGTCAGCCGCGCCGCAGGGTTCTTCCTCTTCGAGATCTTGGACTTGTCCACGTTGCGCAACAACGGCATGTGCGCGAACGCGGGCCGCTCCCAGCCCAGCCAGTCGTAGAGCAACAGGTGCTTCGGCGTCGAGGAGATCCACTCCTCACCGCGCACCACGTGCGTGATGGCCATCAGGTGGTCGTCGACGATGACGGCGAGGTGATAGGTGGGAAAGCCGTCGGTCTTGAGGATCACCTGGTCGTCAGGCCGCGGCGCGTTGACCTCACCGCGGATCAGGTCATCGAACGTCAGCGGAGGGTCGTCGGGGATGAGCATCCGCACGACCGGCACGTCGGCACATCCCGGAAGCTGCGCCCGCTCTTCATACGTCTTGCCGAGACACAGCCGGTCATAGCCGGTCGGTTGTTTCGCCTTCTGCTGCTGCTCGCGCATCTCGGCCAGCCGCTGCGGCGTGCACCAGCAGAGATACGCGTGACCGTCGGCGAGCAGCTTCTCGACGTGCGGCCGGTACGTCGCCAGCCGCTCGGACTGGCGGTACGGCCCATAGGGGCCGCCGCGGTCCGGTCCCTCGTCCCAGTCCAGCCCCAGCCAGTGCAGCGTCTCGTAGACCTGCTGCTCGCTGTCCTCGCGGTACCGCGCGCGGTCGGTGTCCTCGATGCGCAGGATGAACTGGCCGCCCTGCTGGCGCACGAACGCAAGGTTGAACAGCGACATGTACGCCGTCCCGACGTGGGGATCGCCGGTCGGCGACGGTGCGACGCGAAGCCGAACCGTCACCGGGCCACCACGGTGTTCGCCAGGCGGCCGACGCCCTCGATCTCGACGACGACCTCGTCGCCGACCTGCATCGGCCCGACGCCCGCGGGAGTTCCCGTGAGGATGACGTCGCCGGGCAGCAGCGTCATGCAGGCGGTGATGTAGGCGATGAGGTCAGGGATCTTGTGCACGATCTGGCTCGTGCGACCGTCCTGTTTCGTCTCACCGGAAAGCGTGGTCGTCACTCGGAGGTCGGCCGGGTCGACGTCGGTGTCGATCCACGGTCCCAGCGGACAGAACGTGTCGTAGCCCTTCGCCCGCGACCACTGTCCGTCCGTCTTCTGCTGGTCTCGGGCGGTGACGTCGTTGCCGCAGGTGTAGCCGAGGACGACCTCGGCCGCACGCTCGGCCGGGACGTCACGGCACAGCCGGCCGATGACGACCGCCAGCTCGCCTTCGTAGTCGACTCGTTCGGACGACGACGGATAGGCAATCTCGTCGCCCGGGCCGATGACTGCCGTCGACGGCTTCAGGAAGAGCAAGGGCCGCTCGGGCACGTCGCCGCCCATCTCGGTCGCATGGTCGGCGTAGTTCTTGCCGATGGCGACGACCTTGCTCGGCAGGACCGGGGCGAGCAGTCGCACCGCGCTCACCGGCCACCGGTTGCCGGTGAAGCTGACAGGACCGAACGGATGGCTCACCAGCTCGGCGATCTCGTCTCCCTCGACCACGCCGAAGGCGACGTCACCGTCGTGCGAGAACCTGGCGATGCGCATCCCGCGAGGGTATGTGAACCACCACGGCCGCCGAGGAGGACGCACCGCCATGCGCATCCGCACGCCGGCGGTCGTCATCGCTGCCGGTGCCGGTGTGTTCGTCCTGCTGACCCTCCTGGTGTGGGCAGGTGCCGCCGACGGCCTTGACGGGGCGGTCGCGCGGTTCGCCGCGCATCACGAGACCGGACCGGGGCTGAGCGCGGCCAGGGTGCTCACCGACGTCCTCTCCCCCTTAGTCGACACGCTCGTGCTGCTCGTCGGCGCGGGCGCCCTCTCTGCCAGAGAACGCAGGTTGCGACCTCTGGTGGTCGCCGTCTGCGTGCTGGCGGCCGTGTCCGCGCTGGTGGTGGGCGTCAAGGACGCGATCGACCGGCCGTTGCCGCACTCGCACGGCCACCCAGCCCAGGGCTTCCCCTCAGGTCACACCGCCGCGACTGCCTGCTTCCTCGGGACGCTCGCACTGCTCGCGTCGAGGAACGACCCGCGGCGTCGGCGCGCGTTGCTCACCATCGTTGCGGCCTTGTCGGTCCTGGTAGCGCTGGCGCTGGTGTCCGCCGGCTTCCACTGGCTGACCGACACGGTCGCGTCGCTCGCGCTCGGCGCCGCCGTCATCGCCGCGTTCACCGTCGATAGGCTCGGTCGCGTCCTCATCGATCCGTGAACCGATCCAGGAGCGTCCGTTGAGCGAAGCCGCCGACCTGCCCGCGCCGGAGCCGACCGAGGAGGACGAGCGAAAGAACCGGGAGCTGCAGCACCTCGTCGAGGATGCCGTCCTGAAGGGCAAGCCCTACGGCGACGAGAAGTGCGGCAACTGCCTCTACTACCTCGACACCGACGCGGACCTGTCCTACTGCTGGCACCCCAAGCTGCGCGTTCTGGTCGGAGCCGACTGGTGGTGCCAGTGGTGGGAGGAGATCCCCTCCAGCTGACCCGTCAGCCGGCGTAGGGCGTCGCGACCGCCACGAGCTTGGCGGAGACGTTGGCGCCGTACGGCACGAGCACATTGGTCGGCTTGGCCATCGGCACCTCGAAGCGCCACTGCTGCCCGTCGATCTCGTCGACGTTCTTCGGCCCGAACGCGTTGTCGCTGTCCTGGGTCACGAAGAAGTGGATGCCGTGCTCACCGATCGCACCGGAGAACGGCATGATCTGCCACGGCGGCGTCGTCGGGTTTGCCGTCGGGTCGCCGTTGACCGCCAGTGCCGGCTGGCACTTCAGGTCGCTGTACGACGCCGGGCGCGGGTAGCCGTGCACCTCGGGATGCGTGTCCCAGTAGTTCTGCCAGTAGCTCAGATAGCCGTTCTGGACGCGCGGGTCGGTCGACGCCTCACCGGGCCATGGCCGCTGCACCGGCGCGTCGCCGGTGCCGTCGTCGAAGCAGGCGTCGTCGCGGTAGTAGGGAACGGCGGCCATGTTGCCGGCCAGACCGGTCGGACTCGTCAGCTCGAACTCGTAGACGAGCCCGAAGCCCGGCCCGGCGACCTCTTCCGGGTTCTCGATCGAGGAGCACACCGTGAACTTCGGATCGCAGGTGTTCACGTAGGCCGCCTGCCCGTTCGGCAGCTGGTCGATCTCGTTGCCGCTGGTGTCGGGCTGCCCGTCGATCGGCACCCCGTTCTGCTGCAGCACGTTGTAGTAGGTCGTCGCGACCCCCGGTCGGTAGGACCAGTCGGTGTAGAGACCGTCGGGCGGGATGGGGTGCACCCGCACGTGGAACGCGTAGGCGTCGGCGTCGCGGTAGTAGGTCTCGGTCTTCGTGACGTTGGTGCCGCTGTCGGCGCCCCAGACCTCGCGGATCGCGCGCACCGGCCCCTGCCGCCAGCCGAGCAGCGCGGAGTTCAGCTCCCAGTTGACCTGCTCGTCCTCGAAGCCGACGAGCGACACGCTCGAGTCAGGGCTCTGCTGGAAGGCGCGGCCCTTCCAGCGGGCGACGATGTTGTCGCTGTAGCCCTGCCCGTCGGGACTGGCCACCTGCAGGTGCTGAACGAGCCAGCGGCCGGTCGTCCGGACGATGTAGTCGTCGGTCTTCACCGTGAAGGAGTCGCGCGGCTGCCGATCGGTGGACGGCCGCGCCGCCCCGGCAGTGTCGGCCGTGAGCCCGAAGCGGTCGTAGTTGCCCGGTGACGTGCGGCAGACGGTGCCGGGCAGGTTCGGGCCGTAGCCGGTGTTGGACGTGCCGATCTTCGCCGGGTCGCTGTCGTCGAAGCTGTAGCGGTCGATCCACTCGTCCGAGGGGATCCCGGTGACGGGGTCCGTGTCGCGGGTCATCCGCACGTAGGGCGAGTGCACGGCGTCGTACGACGACCCACCCGGCTGCGTGAAGAGGTACACGTAGCGGACGTCGGTGGGGTCGAGGGGGTCGGTGACCGTGACCATCTGGCCGTTCGCGGCGTGCGTGCCGTCAGCAAGCTGCGGCGCCGGGGTGCCCTGCGGCGCCTGGGCGCCCGCATCGCTCGCCATGAAGGTGAGCTCGTCGTCCGTGTCGAACAGCGGCTGCGGGTCCTGCATCGACGAGAGGTAGTCGGCGGCGGTCTCCCCCGCGCCGGGGGTGAGCCAGTGGTGGGCGATCGCATCCTGGATCTCCGACGGCGTGCCGAAGCGCGACGTGCAGTCCCCGAACATCTTCTTCCACGACTCTTCACCGACGTCGTGCGCGTCCGGTGCCCAGGCGTAGGTCAGCTCCTCGTCGGTGCCGGAGTAGAACCCGAAACCGGACCGGCCGTTGGCGAGGAAGTACGGGAAGCGCTGGTCGATCTGTACGGGGATCTGCTTCCAGGACGTGCCGTCCCACGAGTACGCCGCCACCTCGTCCGGGTTGACCGGGGTGACGCCGGGCGGCGTCGGCGGGACGACGAGACGGCCGTTGTGGGCGCTGCGCAGCTGGTCACCGAGCGGGTTGTCGCTGCTGGCACCGGAGGGTTGCGGCTGGGCGATGCCCTCGGCGGCCGGAGCGGCCCACGCAGGGATCTGCGCACCGGTCAGGACGACCGGTGCGGCGTCCCGGGCAACAGCGAGCGGGCCACTGCCGCTGCCGGCCGAACCGGTCGCGGCGGCGGGGACGACAGCAGCCGTCGCGACGGCAGCCGAGACCAACGCCAGCAGACGGGGACGCATGGGGACCTCCGGGTGCGGCGCGCCTCTGCGCCGTCACCCTGCGTGTTCGCCGTCTGCCGGACCTTTCCTGCTCACCTGCGGGTGAGGGCGGGCGGTCTCAGCTCGAGTGCAGCAGGCCGAAGGTGTAGGCGTCGTCCAGCGCCTGCCAGGACGCCGAGATGACGTTCTCGTCGACCCCGACCGTGTCCCACTCGCGCGTCCCGTTCGACGTGCGGACGAGCACCCGCGTGACGGCGCCGGTGCCGTGCGCGCCCTCGAGGATGCGGACCTTGTAGTCGACGAGCTCGAACGACGCCAGCTGCGGATGCAGCCGCTCGAGCGCCTGCCGCAACGCGCGGTCGAGGGCGTTGACGGGCCCGTTGCCCTCGCCGGTCGCGACGAAGCGCTCGCCCTTGACGTGCAGCTTCACGGTTGCCTCGGAGACGTGCGCGCCGCCTCCGTCCGCCGGGAGGCCGCGCTCGGCCGGCAGGTTCTCGCTGATGACGCGGTAGGACTCCAGCTCGAAGAAGCGCGGCCGCTCACCGTCGACCTCTTCGCGCAGCAGCAGCTCGAACGACGCCTCGGCCGCCTCGAACGTGTAGCCGGCCGCCTCCATCTCCTTGACCCGCTCGATCACGCGGCCCACCGTCTCGCGATCGACGGCGATGTCGAGCTCACGCGCCTTGAGCTCCACGCTGGCCCGCCCGGCCAGCTCGGAGACCAGCACGCGCATGTCGTTGCCGACGAGCGCCGGGTCGGTGTGCTGATAAAGGTCCGGGTCCACCTTGAGCGCGGAGGCGTGCAGGCCCGCCTTGTGAGCGAACGCACTCGCACCGACCCACGGTTGGTGGTCGTCCGGCGCGATGTTCGCCACCTCCGCGATCGCATGGCTGACCCGGACCAGCTCTCGGAGTGCGCCTTCCGGCAGCACCCGGCGGTCGAGCTTGAGCTCGAGCGCGGCGACGACGGAGAACAGGTCGGCGTTGCCGGCGCGCTCGCCGTAGCCGTTCGCTGTTCCCTGTACGTGCGATGCACCCGCGTCGACGGCGGCGAGCGAGTTCGCCACCGCGCAGGCGGTGTCGTTGTGCGCGTGGATGCCGACTCGCAGCCCGAGCCCTGCGACCTCGTGCACGACGTCGGCGAGCGGGCCCGGCAGCATGCCGCCGTTGGTGTCGCACAGCGCGACGACGTCGGCGCCCGCCTCCGCCGCTGCGCGTACGACGGCGAGTGCGTAGTCGCGGTCGAGCCGGTAGCCGTCGAAGAAGTGCTCCGCGTCCAGGAAGACGCGGCGGCCCTCGCCAACGAGGAAGC
Source organism: Mycobacteriales bacterium (assembly GCA_035695045.1). GTDB lineage: Bacteria > Actinomycetota > Actinomycetes > JAFAQI01 > JAFAQI01 > DASSKP01. The sequence goes on from DASSEX010000066.1 coordinate 6,420, forward strand.
GGACCGTGTCCGAGACCATCGCGAGGTTCTCCTCGGGCGTCGTCCGCAGTGCGCGCGTCACGTGACCCACGTGCGACTTCGCCACGAGCGTGATGACCGGCGTCTGCGCATCGAGAAGTGCGCGGACCTGCGGGTCGTCACCGACCACGGTCCCCGCCTTGCGCGTCGCGCCGAACGCCGCGAGCTGCGCGTGCCGGAGCGAGAGCTCGCCGGCCGCCGCCCGGCGGAAGAATGCCGCGTCCTTGGGGTTGGCGCCCGGCCAGCCGCCCTCGATGAAGCCGACGCCGAGATCGTCGAGGTACGTCGCCACCGCGAGCTTGTCGTCGACGGACAGCGTCAGGCCTTCGCGCTGCGACCCGTCCCGCAAGGTCGTGTCGTAGACGTGGAAGGCGTCGGCCGCGTCGGGCGCGGTGCCAGGCGTGCTCATCAGGTCCCTCTCAACGAAAAACCCCTCGGGCCGGTGGCCAGCGAGGGGTTGCGCGTCGACGACGTGAAGTCAGTCGACGCGCTCGGCGATGATGCGGATGGTGGTCATCACGTCCATCGTCAGGCCTGGACGTGTCGGGCGGCAAGACGTCGTACCAGCATGCGAGACGACGCTCACGCCGGCTGCGCGGAGGAGGCCCGGACGATGTCGCGCACCGAGATCATGCCGACCACCTCGGGGCCGTCACAGACCACGAGGTGGCGGAACCCTCCGGCGACCATGGCCGACGCCGCCTTCTCCAGCCCCCAGTCGGGAGCGGCGACGACGATGTCGCTCGTCAGGTGCGCGTCGACCCGCTCGCGGTCGACGTCCTGGCCGTTGCCGACGGCGTCGAGGATGTCGCGCTCGGTGAGGATCCCCGGCTGGTCCTGGTCGCCGTCCATGACCACGGCGGCGCCGACCTTGCGGCTGGACATCAGCGCAGCAGCCTCACGCAGGGTGTGATGCGGGCCGACCGTCAGCACGTCGGTCGTCATCGCGTCGCGGACCAGCATTGCCCGACCCCCAGTTCAGGTGAGGAGCCTTGAGCATGTCACTCGGAGACGAGCTCGTTCCAGGATTTGTACCGATCGATCCGACCCGTGGTGACCTGGCCGTAGAGGTCGACGAGCCGCCGGGACAGGTCACCGGGCTTGCCGCTGCCGACCGCGCGATCGTCCACCTCGACGATCGGCACGAGCTCCGCAGCCGTGCCGGTGAAGAACAGCTCGTCGGCGAGGTAGAGGTCGCTGCGCGACAGTGTCTGCTCGCGGACCTCGACGCCCTCGTCACGGGCGAGCGTCATCACGGAGTCGCGGGTGATGCCGGCCAGCTGCCCGTCGACGAGCGGCGGGGTGACGAGCACCCCGTCGAACACCGCGAAGATGTTCTCGCCGGAGCCCTCGGACACCTTGCCGTCCGGCGTCAGCATGATCGCCTCGTCATAACCGGCCTTGAGCGCCGCGACCTTGGCCAGTGACGAGTTGATGTACTGCCCGGTGGCCTTGCCGGCCGGCGGGATCGTGTTGTGGCCGATCCGCTGCCAGCTCGAGACGTGGACGCGGCAGCCCTTCTCGGCGGCGTCGGCCCCGAGGTAGGCACCCCACGGCCAGCACGCGATCGAGGCCCCCGTCTTGCTCGGCAGCGGGTTGAGGCCCATCTCGCCGTAGCCGAGGTAGAGCAGAGGCCGGATGTAGCACTCGTCCACGGCGTTGACCCGGACGAGCTCCTTGGTCGCCTCGACCATCTGCTCGGGCGTCCACGCCGGCTGCATGAAGTAGATGTGCGCGGAGCGGAAGAGCCGGTTGATGTGGTCGGTCAGCCGGAAGATCGCCGGACCCCGCTCCGTCGCGTACGCGCGCACGCCCTCGAAGACGCCCCAGCCGTAGTGCAGCGTGGGGTTGAGGATGTGGATCTTCGCCTCGTCCCAGTCCACGAGCTCACCGTCCATCCAGATCTTCTTGGTCGGGGTGATCGGCATCGTGAGCTCCTGTCCGGCGGGCGTTCGACCAGTATCTCAGGTCAACCGGCCGGCGACGGCGTCCCCGATGTCGCTCGTCGACCGTCCGACGCCCTCCGAACGGGTCGCCAGGTCGGCCGCGACTGCGGCCTCGACGCGCGCGGCAGCTGCTGCGCGGCCGACGTGGTCGAGCAACATGCTGACGGACAGGATCGTCGCCGTCGGGTCGGCGATGCCCTTCCCCGCGATGTCCGGTGCGCTTCCGTGAACCGGCTCGAACATGCTCGGTGCGGTCCCGTCGACGTTGAGGTTTCCGCTCGCGGCGAGACCCATGCCGCCCGCGACGGCCGCGCCGAGGTCCGTGACGATGTCGCCGAAGAGGTTGTCGGTCACGACGACGTCGAAGCGCTGCGGCTGCGTCACGAAGTAGAGGCAGGCCGCATCGACATGGGCGTAGTCGACCTCGACGTCCGGGAAGTCCGGCTTGACGGCGTCGACCGTCCGAAGCCACAGCGAGCCGGCGTGCGTGAGCACATTGGTCTTGTGGACGAGCGTCAGCTTGCGGCGTGGCCGTGCGGCGGCCCGCCCGAAGGCGTCACGCACGACCCGCTCGACGCCGTGGCGCGTGTTGACGCTCTCCTCGACGGCGACCTCGTGCGGTCCCCCGCCACGCAGTGCGCCACCGATGCCGGCGTACGGGCCTTCGGTGCCTTCGCGCACGACGATGATGTCGACGTCTTCCGGCCGTACGCCGGCAAGTGGTGTGCCGACGCCCGGGTAGAGCTTCACCGGGCGCAGGTTCACCGCGTGCTCGAAGGCGAACCGGAGCTTCAGCAGGAGGCCGCGCTCGAGGACGCCGGACGGGACGCCCGGGTCACCGACGGCGCCGAGCAGGATCGCGTCGTGCTCCCTCAGCTCCTCCAGCACGGAGTCGGGCAGCGTTTCGCCGCTGCGGTGCCAGCGAGCAGCGCCGAGGTCGTAGGTCGTCGCGTCGACCTTGTCGCCGTCGACCGCGAGCGCGGCGTCCAGCACCTTGAGGCCCTCGGCGACCACCTCGGTGCCGATGCCGTCACCGGGAATGACCGCCAGCCGCAACGTCGTGTCCACGCCTTCGCAGACTACCGAGCGCCGGAGGACGTTCCGCCCGCTGAGACGCCGTCGGCCCCCGCACCACGAAGGTACGGGGGCCGACGCGCGACCTGCTCAGGTCAGCTGACCGTCACCGTGACTGAGCCATGGCTCGGCCGCTGGTTGGAGTTGCCGCTGTAGACGACCTTCACCGTGTGCTTGCCCTTGAGGAAGCCGGTTTCCGACCTGCTCGCGTGACCGTGCACCAGCTTGATCGCCTTGCCCCACTTCTTGCCGTCGACGAAGAACGTCACCGTTCCTCGCGGAGTGGCAGTGGTGCCCGACACCCCGCGAACGGTCGCGGTGAAGGTGACCCTCTGTCCCTTCACCGGCGTGGTGTCACTCGCGTGGACCCTCGTCCGCGTGCCCTGCCGGACGACGGTCAACAGCGCCGGCGCCGACGAGGACGGCGCGTCCACGGTGTCCCCGAGGTAGTTCGCGCTGATGCTGTACGCCGTCGACCGGGCGTTGAGCCGCGGCAACACGAACGTCGAGGCACCGTTGTGGAGCGTGTGCGTCGCCACTGTGTGACCGTCGACGAGCAGCTGCACCTGGCCCGTGGCCTGCGGCCCGGTGCCGTCACCCGCGGTGACGTCCACGGTCGCCGTCACCGGCTGGCTGTACTGCGCCTTGGACCGCGACAGCGTCACCGTCGACGCCGTCGTGTCCCTGACGTCGACCACGTCTGTCGTCTGCCCGTTGCCGTTGTTCAGGTGGACGAGCAGCAGCTTGTTCGCGCCGTCCGCCGCCAGCTGCGCCCTGTTACGGGCGACGTCGAGGGTGTTGGTGCCCTCGTCCAGCCAGTAGAGCGGGTAGTCCGCGTAGCCGTTGTTGGACTGGAAGCTGCTGTTGAACGCGTTCTCGGCGTACGGAACGCTCGACGGGTTCGAGTCGTTCGCGTCGTCGACGGTCAGACCCGGCGTGTGGAAGTTGAAGTGCGCCGGAGCCGTCTCGTCCGCGAGACCGCTGTAGATGCTGTTCGCGTCGACCCAGTAGGTGATGTTGCCGCTCGGAGCGATCGCATCGAGCGCCGACGACGCCACCGGCAGGACCATCGTGTCGTTGCCGAACGCGTTGCTGTCCGCGTCGCCCGTCACGCCGTTCAACGCCTCGACGTCGAGGATGTGGCTGAACGTCGGGTCGAACAGAACCGAGAGCATGTCGTCATCGCCGGCGTAGGTGTTGACCAGCACTGCGTCCGGCTGGCCGTCACCGTTGCCGTCGATGTTGACGTCGTACTCGTGGTAGCCCGCCGGGCTGCGCCACGGTCCGAACGCCGACACCGCGAAGTACGTCAGCGAGTTGTCCGGCGAGTCACCGAAAGAGGCGATCGACTGGTAGTCCGAGGCCGCGCCGACGTAGTGGATGTCGGCGGCCGCGTCGTCCGGCATGACGGTGCAGGTCGAGATGTCCGTGTCGGCCGAGGTGCAGGCCGGCTTCTGCGGACTCGTGGCGCCCAGCTCGAAGCCCGCCACCACTGACTGGTAGTCGGAGGTGTTGAACCCGTTGCCGCTGAGCGCGAGCGAGCCGAAGTCGAGGCCCGGCCGGGTGTCGTCGGCGTTGTAGTCGCCGAAGGAGACCGAGTCGGACGCGGCGTGCATCTGTGACGTGGCCTTCGGCGCCGCGTACATCGGGAGTCGAAGGGCCTCGTTGCCACCCTGGCTGAGGGTCACCCAGCCGCTGGCCTCGGGCACGTAGTAGTTCGGCAGGCCCACGGCCGGGTCGGTCGCGTTGCGCGTCGCGTCGATCGGCCGGTCGAGCTGGCTCGGGTCGACGGTCATCGACAGGTTGACCAGGCGCGACGAGTTCGCCGGAACGGTCACCGTCGACGGCAGCGAGAACGTCACTCCCGCCGGCTGGGTGCCGGAGTTCGCCGGGTTGTAGCCCAGGTCGTAGGTCTGGTCGCTGCCGGAGTCGTTCTCCACCTTGAACTGACGGGTGAGCGTCGTCGTCTGGGTGATCTCCGGCTGGCCGAACGACAGGCCGACGCCGCCGCTGTTGCCGAAGGCGTAGGCAAGCACATCGGTGCTGACGGCCCGGTCGACCTCGGCCCGCCCGGAACCGACGCGGTCCGGCGCCTCCGTGTCGCCGTTGGGAGCAGTCACCGGCGCCGCGGCAGTGTCCATCAGAGCAGCCTTGATCTGCTCGGGGTACCACGACGGGTGCGCAGCCTTCACCAGAGCAGCCATGCCGGTCGTGTGCGGCGCAGCCATGGACGTGCCGCTCATGGACGCACCCTCGTTACCGGTGCCGATCGCCGTCGAGAAGACGGAGACGCCCGGCGCCGCGATGTCCGGCTTGACCACGTTGGGGTCACCCCAGCCTCGCGACGAGAAGGAGGCGACCTGGTCGGTCTTGCTCGGGTCCATCACGGTGACGGAGTTGCGCAGGTCGTAGGTCAGCGTGACGTTGAGGCTGCCCGCCTCGGCATCGGCACGCAGGGAGTCCGAGTCGACCTTGCGGATCTGGAAGGTGGGGATGTCCGCGGAGCCGTAGATGCCGGCAGCGAAGGCGTCCTGGTCGTCGCTGAAGATGACGCCGATGGCGCCGGCTGCGAACGCGTTGTTGGCGCGCTTGATCGAGCCGCAAGCCCGCACCGCGTCGTCGTCGGTCCACTCCTCCCAGGCGATCTTCCCTGCGACCAGTGTCTTCTGCGTGTCGCTGAAGGCACTACAGCCGTCCGCGTTGCCCGCGCTGAAGTCGTCACCGGGCTGCCAGGCGGGGTTGACGGCCTGCACGTCTCCGGTCACCGGGCCGTTGTTCGCCCAGTCGTAGAGCACGTTGCGCTGGCCGGCGATCTTCTGGCTGACGGGAGTGTTCTCCTGCATGGCGTCGAAGACGGCCATCGCGTCGTCCGACGCCGCGACGCTGATGACGCGGCTGGCACCGGCCGGCGTGCCGGCGATCGCCTGCGTGTCACCGCCGTTACCGGCCGAGGCGACGACCGTGGTGCCGAGCAGCGCGAGGTTGTTCGACGCCACCGCGTCGGCGTCGTCGGGCACACCGAAGTCGGAGCCGAGCGACATGTTCACCACATCGAGGTGGTCGTTGAAGTTGCCGTCACCGTTCGGGTCGCTGGCCCAGTCGAGCGCTTCGCTGACCAGGTTGGTGTCGCCCTCGCAACCGAAGACGCGGATCGCATACAGCTCAGCACCAGGCGCCACGCCCGGACCGATGCGGAACATGCTGCGGTACTGGTCCGAAGTGAGCGCATTGAGCGTGCTGTAGCCGCCGGTGTAGGTCGTGCCGTCGCTGGCCACGCCGTAGCCCGCGGCTGTGCCGGCGACGTGCGAGCCGTGGCCTTCGCAGTCGAGCGGGTTGGGGTCGGTGTGCGGGATCGCCGCGGCGCCACCGGCAGCCGGGTCGTACGCGTCGCCCGCGAGGTCGACGCCCCCGACAACCTTCTTCGACGGGTAGTCGCCGCTCGGCACGTTCAGCGTCGCCGAGTCGTCGACCGCGTGGTCGGCGTCGTATGCCCGGCTGTTGCCCGTGCCGCCGAAGGTGGCGTGGGTGTAGTCGATCCCGGTGTCGATGATGCCGATCTTCACGCCCACGCCGGTGTCCTTGTCGGCGCCGCCCGCCCAGACCTGCGGAGCACCGACCAGCGGCACCGTCGACGAGTTGTTGACGTGGTACGTCGCCAAGGGGTGGATGGCCGTGACGCCGGAGAGGCGCGCGATCGCGGCGAGATGCGACACGTCGGTGCGCACCGCGATACCGGCGTAGACGTTGCGGACCGTGTAGAGCGTCCGTGCGGCGGTCGTCGGTGCGGAGAAGTGCGACTGGACGGAGTGCGCCAGCGTCGAGATCTGCGCCTGCTCGCTGCGGGCGGCGCTCACCGCGGCCGTCTGGCCGTGCACGCGAGCGGCGACGTACGCGCGGATCGCGGGGCGGGCCGACAGCTGGACCATCGCGTTCACGACACCGTGCGCCGGGAACTGCGAGCGGACGAAGCCGTCGCTCGCACCGTGCTGGTGCGCAAGAGCCTGCAGGCCTCCCATGGCCCGCAGCGCCTTCAGCGCGCTCGTCCTGGCCGCGTTGTGCTTCGCCGCGATCGCGTGAAGGCTGTGGCCGGAGCCGCCGGCGGCGGAGGCGGTGGCCGCAGCCGGCGCCAGTGTGCTCACCGCGGCCGCTACAACGAGGGCGCGCGCCGCTGTGCGGCCGCCGCGACGCCCGGAGAGGCTGAACCTGCTCACGAACACTCCCGAACGGGGCGCTCGACCCTGCCCGCAGGCAAGCAGCGGCCGACCGTGGCCGTGCAGGGATCTCCCCGTGTCGGGCCGGAACGTATTGCGGCCAGGGGTGTCACGACCGGCGAATGGCGAAAGTCGCCCGCCGATGTCACCGCGGAGTGACTCGGACGTCACACCATCCGGCCGAAGCCGCCTGCGTCACTTCGGGGGGATTGCGTCGTTGTGCCCACCGACGCAAGAGAGGGGACCACCGTGTCGTTGCTGCGCCGACGTGAACCCGCCGCACCCGCCATTGACGACGACGTGATCGTCGATGCGTCACCCGCGACTGTCGAGCCGGAGGACAGCTTCCTGCGCGACGAGGTCGACCCCGATCCTCTGGTCGAGGAGGCCGTGGAGCGACTGCGCGACGCTCTCGGCACGCTCGTCGCCCGCGACGAGTGGGGCCGGCCGCTTCCCTGGCGCCAGGTTGCGCGAATCGCGATCGGCCCGCTGCTGACTCAGCTGCGGGACGTTCAGACCGCGGCACAGCTGCTGGACGCCACCCGCCCGGACCCGTCCGCGGTTCCGTCCCAGAACCGCACCGAGGTCGGCTCGGGCTGGCCCGGTGACGCGCTGTTCTGGAACGACTGACCGGTTTGGGCTGTGGTGTGACGGTTGGCAGTGTTACCTGTCTTGACCCGTTACAGCCTGTTACCTAGCGTTTCGCGCATCCCCCTCCATCCCTTCCCGGGAGTTCGTATGCGCCGATCGCGTCTCGCCGCCCTCGCTGCGTCCAGCCTGCTGGTCGCCGCTGTCTACGTCGTCAACGACGCCGCGTCCGCGACGGCGACTGGGGGGACGTTCGGCACCGGGACGCCGGAGTTCGTCAACTCGGCGGCGCCTTCGAACATCGACAAGGGGCTGCTCGCCAACGTCGACTTCGCCGGCGAGCCTTCCATCGGCGTCAACTGGAAGTCGGGGGCTGCGCTCTTCCAGGCGAGCAACAGCACCTACAAGGTCACCTTCGACAACTCGACCGCCACGCCGACGGTCGCGTGGTCCGACGTCTCGTCTCCGTTCTCGCAGTTCAACCTGGACCCGATCCTCGCGACCAACTCTGCTACCGGCACCACGATCGCCGGCGGTGACGACGGCCCCTGCGCGGTGATGTCGGTCACTCACGACGACGGCGCCTCGTGGCTGCCGACGGCACCGTGCCCGCTGACGGCCGACCACCCGACCGTCGGCATCGGCCCCGCGTCGTCCAGCACACCGACGGTGAGTGGCGAGGTCGGCTACTTCTGCCAGCAGACGGACGTCGACGAGTGCTCACACAGCCTCGACGGCGGAACGACGTGGTCGCCCGGTGTCACCGACCCGAACCTGACCTGCTTGAGCCTGCACGGTCACGTGAAGATCGCTCCGGACGGGACGGCGTACGTGCCGAGCGCCAACTGCTTCGACTCGTCGGGCAACCCCGAGGTCGGCGCCTTCACCAGCTCCGACAACGGCTTCACGTGGTCGGGCTACGCGATCGCGAACGCGCCGACTCCTCCCGACGGCTTCGACCCGAGCATCGGCATCGACAAGAGCGGTCGCGTCTACGAGTCGTGGTCGGCGAAGCAGCCGAATGGCGACTACCACCCGGTCATCACCTGGTCGGACGACAAGGGCGCCACGTGGTCACCGCAGGTGGACCTCGCCACCACGGTGCCCTCGGGCCTCGGCGCGGCGACGTTCGAGGCAGCTGTCGCGGGTGACTCCGGTCGCGCCGCCGTGGCCTACCTCGGCTCGCCGACTCCGACCAACGGCAAGGACCCGTTCTCGACCGGATACGTCGGCACCTGGTACCTGTATGTCTCCTACACCTACGACGGCGGCGCCCACTGGCAGACCGTGCAGGCGACGCCGGACCCGGTCCAGATCGGTGAGATCGACGCCGGTGGCACGACGACGAACGGACAGCGCAACCTGCTGGACTTCATGGACGCATCGCTGACGAAGGACGGTCGTGTCGTGGTCGGCTACGCCGACGGATGCCTCAACAGCTGCAACACCGCCGCGCAGTCGCAGGACGCCTGGGCGACCGTCGCCTACCAGTCGGCGGGCGAAGGGCTCTGCGCCGCCTACGACAGCGTCGCGCCCGCAGCGACCACCACGACCGGCACGACCGGCACGACGACTCCAACGACACTCGTAGGCCGGCTCACCACACACTGACCACAAGGTTGAGTGCGACGTAATCCCCCTTGCCAGGTGTCTCCCAAGGGGGATTACGTCGCACTCAACATGGGGTCAGCGGGTGTCGCCTTGGGGTCAGCGAGAGTCGCCGCCGTTGTCCTGCCAGTCCAGCGAACGCTGCACCGCCTCGCGCGCCTCCTCGTTGATCTGCTCCTCGTCCATCGTCGTCACCTCCGTCCGCGATTGACGGCGGACACGATGGCGTGCAACGACGCCGTCGTGATGCTCGGGTGGATGCCGCAGCCCCACAGCACCTGGTCCGCGACGGCGACCTCGAGGTACGCCGCGGCTTGCGCTTCCTCACCGGCGCTGGTCGCGTGCTCGTGGTAGTCGAGCACGCGCGCGTCGACGTCCAGCCCGGCGAGGGCATGCACGAACGCCGCGATCGGGCCGTTGCCCTCGCCGGAGATCGTGTGCGGTTGGCCGTCCCACTCGATCTCGGCGGTCAGCTGCTCCGCACCGGCTGATGTGACCGTGTAGCCGAGCAAGCGCAACGGAGCCTGCCGGTCGAGGTACGTGCTGCGGTAGAGCTCCCAGATGCGCTCCGGTGCGATCTCGCCGCCGTCCGCGTCGGCGACCTCCTGCACGATCCGCGCGAACTCGATCTGCATGCGCCGCGGGAGGTCGAGGTGGTAGTCGTGCTTGAGCACGTACGCCGTGCCGCCCTTGCCGGACTGGCTGTTGACCCTGATGACGGCCTCGTAGCCGCGACCGACGTCCTTCGGATCGATGGGGAGATAGGGCACCTCCCAGCGGAAGTCGTCAACCGCTGAGCCGGCCTCGCCGGCGTCGCGTTCGAGCGCCTCGAACCCCTTCTTGATCGCGTCCTGGTGCGATCCGGAAAACGCCGTGTAGACGAGGTCGCCACCGTAGGGATGCCGTGGATGGACCGGCAGCTGGTTGCAGTACTCGACGGTACGACGTACTTCGTCGATGTCGCTGAAGTCGACGCCCGGGTCGATGCCCTGGCTGAAGAGGTTGAGCGCCAACGTGACGAGGCAGACGTTGCCGGTGCGCTCGCCGTTGCCGAACAGGCAGCCCTCGACGCGGTCCGCGCCGGCCATGACTCCCTGCTCGGCGGCCGCGACCGCGGTGCCGCGGTCGTTGTGCGGATGCAGGCTCAGGATCACGGCGTCGCGCCGGCTGATGTTGCGGTGGAACCACTCGATCTGGTCGGCGTAGATGTTCGGCGTGGCCATCTCCACGGTCGCCGGCAGGTTGAGCACGACCTTCCGATCCGATGACGGCTGCCAAACGTCCATCACCGCGTCACAGACCTCGACGGCGTAGTCGAGCTCTGTCCCGGTGAACGACTCAGGGCTGTACTGCCAGCGCACGGTGGTGTCCTGCAGGTAGGACTCGGCGTACTTCATGCACCACTCGGCCCCACGGACGGCGATGTCCTTGATGCCGTCCTTGTCGAGTCCGAACACGACCCGCCGCTGCAACGTCGAGGTGGAGTTGTAGAGGTGGATCAACGCCGTGCCCCGGAAGCCGGCGAGCGACTCACAGGTCCGCTCGATGAGCTCCTCACGGGCCTGAGTGAGGACCTGCACGGTCACGTCGTCCGGTACCAGGTCGTCCTCGACCAGTCGACGGATGAAGTCGAAGTCGGTCTGGCTCGCGGAGGGGAAACCGACCTCGATCTCCTTGTAGCCGAGCTGCACCAGCAGCTCGAACATGCGGCGCTTGCGCTCACCGTCCATCGGGTCGATGAGGGCCTGGTTGCCGTCGCGCAGGTCGACGCTGCACCACTGCGGCGGCTTGGTGATGACCTGGGACGGCCAGGTGCGGTCGGGAAGATCGATCGGCTCGAACGCGCGGTAGCGCGAAGCCTTGGGCATGCCGGGCATCGGGATGGTGCTCCTTGGGTCGTACGAATGTTGACGACCGGCTGATGCGGAAGCGCGGAACCGTCACGCGCACTGCCGACTGGCGTGTCTCCGACACGACGGACCCCGCAGCGGGGGGCCGGTCTGCCAGGCCCCGCTACGGGCGAATAAGAAGCAGCGAGTGACGCATCACGACGACCTTACTCGACAGGAGCGCGCGCTGTCTTGAAGCCGGGACGTCGCGTCTCGGCGGGCGAGACAGCCCCTCCGGCGGCGACGTACCGGACAAGTCGGGCGCGGACGCGTGAGTCTGCCGCCTCGGGGCACCACCTGCGCATGGAGATGACGATCACCGCGGGTGACGCCAAGCACCGGATGCGCCGGGCAGCGCGCAGCGACTGGGTCGATCGGCTGGCCAGAATGGGGCTGGCGGCCCGCGGCCTGGTGTACGTCGTCATCGGCTGGATCGCCGTGCAGATCGCGTTCGGCGGCTCGGGCCAACAAGCGGACCGGCAGGGCGCGATCCACACGCTCGCCTCCAACGGTCTCGGTGAGGTGCTGGTCGCTGTCGCCGGCGTCGGCTTCGCGGGTTACGCGATCTGGCGCCTCGTCCAGGCGGTCACCGGCTTCGGTGAGCAGGGTGCGAAGGAGTACGGCAAGCGCGGCGCTGCGCTCTTCCGCGCCGGCCTGTACGGCTGGTTCGCCGTGAGCACGTTTCTCCTGCTCGCGGGCGCCGGCGGCGGCAGCAGCAGCAGCAACCAGTCGTCGCGAACCTGGTCCGCACGTCTGCTGGCCGCACCGCTCGGCCGCTGGCTGGTCGTGGGAGTCGGCGTCGGCTTTCTCATCGCCGGTGCAGCGCTGGCGTGGCGCGGGCTGACGACGAAGTTCGACGAGAAGCTGAAGCTCGGGCAGATGGGCCAGGCGACGAGACACGCTGTCAAGTCGGTGGGCCTTGTCGGCAACGTCGCGCGGGGCGTCGTCTTCGGCGTCGTCGGTGTCTTCTTCATCGTCGCCGCGAAGACCTACGACCCGCACAAGGCCCGCGGGCTCGACGGTTCACTGCGCGCGCTTGCCGCCGGCAGCTGGGGCAAAGCACTGCTGACCGCCGTCGCGCTGGGGCTCGCGGCTTTCGGCCTCTTCTCCTTCGCCGAGGCGCGCTACCGGCGCACCGACGCGTGACTGCAGCTCATTTCCGCGGCAGGGTGCGCGCGTAGCCGACACCGCGGTCGACCCATCTCTGCAGCGTCGCATCGTCATCGAGCACGTCCGGGTGCACCCGCAACCAGCCGTTCATCGAGCGACCGCGCATCTCCATCAGGTCGGCGCCCGGTTCCCGGAGAAGTGACTCGGTCTCGTCGGGGTCGACGCGCACCAACAGGCCGCCCTGACCACTGGCCGCGACGCTCATGTTGCCGCCGACGAGAAACGCCAGCCCGCCGAACATCTTCTTCTCTGTCACAGGCTCATCAGGCAGCATGGCCCGGACGCGCTCGGCGAGCGCTTCGTCGTACGCCACCGGCCAAATGTAGACGGGACGTCGGACCATGGGTTTCTACGGAGACCGCGTGCTGCCGCACGTGATCAACGTCGTGATGAACAACAAGCAGACCCGCCGGATCAGAGCGCGCGTGTGCGAAGGCCTGACCGGCGATGTCGTCGAGATCGGGTTCGGCACGGGCCACAACCTGCCGTTCCTGCCGGCGGGCGTGACCCGGCTGCACGCCGTCGAGCCGTCCAGCCGCTCCGTCGAGCTCGCGAAGGACCGCATCGCGGCTGCACACATACCGGTCGAGGTGGTCGGCCTCGACGGACAACGACTGCCGTTGGCCGACGGTTCTGCGGACTCCGTCCTGTGCACCTGGAGTCTGTGCACGATTCCGGATCCCGTCGCGGCAGTCTCGGAGATGCGCAGAGTCTTGCGACCGGGTGGGCGGCTGCACTTCGTCGAACACGGCCGCTCGCCTGACGAGAAGGTCGTCAGGTGGCAGGACCGGCTCAACGGTCTGGAACGACGCGTCGCCGGCGGCTGCAACCTCAACCGCGACATCCCGGCGCTCATCGAGGCCGGGGGCTTCGACATCGTCCAGCTCGACACCTACTACGCACAAGGCGAACCGAAGACGCTCGGCTACTTCTACGAGGGGCGCGCCTGCTGAGAGCTGTCAGAGCACCGACGGGCGGCGTCCGTGACCGGACGCCGCCCGTCGCTTGACCGGGTGTCAGCTCGTCAGGTGAGCGTGACGATTCGCACCATGCCCATCATTGCGTGGGGCATGCCGGTCTGCGGGTCCGGGAAGAAGCACATCAACGCGTAGCTTCCTGCCGGAAGGTGCAGGTGCAACGACATCGCGTGGCCGGGGCTGACGATGTCGCTGCTCTGGTCACCCGGCAGGATGAAGTCAGGCGGGTTCGGGCTGGAAAGCGCGTCGATGACCTGCTGCCGGGTCGTGCCGGCCTTGACGTGCTGCAGCACGACGAAGTGCGGCGAGACCGTCGCACGATTGACGAACTTGATGTTGCCGTGCGAGGGCAACGTGCTCGCACCGCCCCACCGACGGTCGTCGCGCGCGACCACAGTTGCGCTCGTCGCGGGCAACGTCTGCGGGCCGGCGGGCGCCGTCACCGTCAGACGCACCGGCCGCCGCGGGACGAGGTTGCTGTCGTCGAACAGGACGTAGCGGTGTCCGGCCTGCGAAAGCAGGACCGAGCCGTGCCGCACTGTCCCGTCGTGGGCTGACACGCCGCCCAACGCGGTGATGTTGGCGATCGCATGATTCAGGGCCTTCAGGCCGGCCTTCGTGTCGCCGTTCGGACCCTCGAGGTTGGTGAGCGCCGTCTTGACATCACTGCGGAAGTCGGCGAACGAGTAGCCGGAGTGCAGTCGCACGATCTCAATGGTGCGGTCGCCGCCCGCGGCGTCCATGTACATCGTGACCCGACCCGCCGGGAACGTCGTCGGACCCTTGACGTACATGCCGTGACTGGTGATGGCGACGTGCAGGAACGTGCCGCCGGCCGCAGCGGAAGCGGCAGGTGCCACCGCGATGCCGACACCGATCATGCCGGTGGACATCGCCGTGGCGATGGCGGCGCGTCCTAGTCGCCGTTTGATACCGATCATCGATCCCCCTGATTCGATTCGTTCCGCGCCCCTCAGCGGAACTCCGCCGCGTTGTCTATCACCGGTTGCAGCTGTCTGCCACGCATTCGACAAGGACGCGGAAAGGCGTTCTTGTCGAAACACGTGACATGCGCGGCCGGATGGTGTGAGACTCCGGCCGTGCTCGGGGGGAAGTCGAGCAGGCTTGCTGCTGCCTGCACCTTGACTGCTGCAGCCGTCGTCGTGCTGACGCTGCCGTCAGCCGCGGCGAACCGCACCGTCGTCGAGTCGCCGCAGGCGGTGCTTCTGGCGACCGCGCCGAGTGCGGCAACGATCGAGATCGATCCGGGCGCTGCGACGCATGGCTACGCGAACCCGAACATCACGCTCGCTCAGGGCGGCACCCTCACGATCGTCAACTACGACTCGATGGTGCACACGGTGACGTCTGACGACCGCGGAGCGGACACCCAGCCCCTGTTCGACAGCGGCGATGCCCCCGGAAACGGCACCTTCACCTCTGTCCCCGGCGTCAACCTGCTGGCGGCGGGGACCTACAACTTCCACTGCCGCTACCACAACACCGTCATGGTCGGGACGCTCACGATCGAGGGCGGGAGCGGCGGCGTGACACCGACGCCGCTGTCGTTCGACCAGCCTCTGTTCATCCCGCCCGTGCTGAACGACGCCAGCATCCGGATTCCGATGAAGCTCGCGCACGTGCGCGTCCTGCCGACGGGTCCGCTCACAGCGATGTGGACTTTCGGCGGCACCTACCCGGGGCCGACGATCATCCGGCCGGTCGGCAAGGATACGAAGGTCCGGTTCGTGAACAACCTGCCGCTGCGCGCTCACGCCGTGACCATCCACTACCACGGCGACCACCACGCCTCACAGTTCGACGGGCAGCCGGCGTCGTACCTCATCAAGCGAGGCACCGCGCGCACCTACGACTATCCGCTGACGGAAGACGGCAAGCCCGAACGCGGGCAGTTCAACTTCTACCACGACCACCGCATGGCGCTGACCAGTCGCAACGTGTGGATGGGCCTCGAGGGCATGTTCATCACGCGCGACGGCACCGCGTCGAAGTTCAACCTGCCACGAGGCCGGTACGACGTGCCGCTGATGATCACCGACCGCAGCTTCACGTCGGACAACCAGCTGACCAACCCGTTCCCGTCGAAGCCGACGATGGTCGTCACGGGTTCGAAGGCACCTCCCGGCGATGGCGTCACCGGCACGCACATCCTCGCCAACGGCCGCTATGCGCCGTACTTCAGGGTGGCCACGCACCGCTACCGCTTGCGCCTGCTCAACGGCTCGAACTTCACCTCTTACACGTTCCAGCTCTCCGACGGTCGGCCATTCGTGCAGATCGGCACCGGCAACGGTCTGCTTCCGAAACCCGTCGTGCGACAGACGATCCTCCTCGGCCCCGCCCAGCGCGCGGACGTCATCGTCGACTTCCACCGTGAGCTCAACAAGCGGGTGGTGCTCCAGACCGTCGCGCGTACTGACAACACGCACGGCGGCACGGACACACCGACCGCTCAGATCATGCAGTTCCGCGTCGTGCGCACGGCGTCGGACTCCACCCACATCCCGACGACCTTGATGGCCCGACCTCACCTCGACCTGCCGAGCCGTGTCGCGAAGACATGGACGGTCAATGTCGCGGGCGACCCGTCGACCGGCTCCTACTGGACCCTGAACGGAAAGATGTTCGACCCGAAGCGCATCGACTTCACGGTGCGACGGGGAGCGACGCAGATCTGGCGGCTGCAGAACAAGAGCACCGTGACGCACTACATCCATCTGCACGAGGAGCGCTGGCGCACCGTCAGCCGCGACGGACGGCGACCACCACCCTGGGAGCGCGGGCTCGAGGACACGTGGAAGCTGGACCCCGGCGAGAACGTGACCGTCGCCGCGAAGTTCACGGACTACACCGGCGCCTTCATGATCCACTGCCACATGCTCGACCACGAGGACCACGGGCTGATGGCGCAGTTCAAGGTGCTACCGCCGAGGACGACCTCGTCGACGACGAGCACGACAGCGTTGCGCGCGACCACGCTGACGACCGGCACCGCCGGCTCGCTCGCCTCGCTGCTCTCTCCGGTCACCGCGCAACCGGCGCGCCCCAGCTATGGCAACGCGTTGTTCTCGATGCTCACGCGCGAGCTGCCCGCGAGCGACGTCGCGGCGATGTACGGATGGCTTTGCAGCCCCCACAAGACGGCCCGGCCGCCTCAGACAGCCTGATCAGCGGGCAAGGAAGCTCTCGACCGCGGCGCGAAACGCCGCCGGCTCGTCCACCCACGGGAAGTGGCCGGCGCCCGCAATCGTCGTTACCTCGGCGCTCGGCAGCTCGTCGGCGAATGATTTCGCCACCGCTGCCCCCGTGAGCGCGTCGAGCTCGCCGACCACGACGAGCACGTCCGCGCGCACGGTCCGCAGGGACTCGCGCGCGGCGAGCGGGTCGTAGTCCGGCCCCGGCGGGTAGCCGGCGTTGGCACGGAGCGACATCTGCCGGTCGGCCCCGGCCGCATGCTGCTGCGCACGGTCGTCCCACCGGCCGTACCAAAACGGGCGCGTCTCCTTCTCCAGCTCGCTGCGCATGCGCGGGTTCGCGTGCTCCATGGCCTGCTGCGCCTCCGCCGCCTCCGCGAACCACGGCTCGCCCGCGCGCGAGGCACGAATCTCGTCGACGTCATCGGCGGCCCAGCCGAACGGTCGTCCCGACGGCGTCACCAAGACCAGACGTCGTACGGCGTCCGGGTGGCGCGCAGCGTGCAACAGCACGACGGGGCAACCGGCCGAGTGCCCGAGGACGTCCGCGGGCGCCAGCTCGAGCGCGCGGCGGACGTCCTCGAGGTCGTCTGCCAACCGGGGAAGCTGAAGTGACGAGCGGTCCTCCGGCAGCTCGGATCCGCCGGTGCCGCGGTTGTCGAGCAGCAGGAGCTGTCGCGTCCCGGCCAGGCCGCCGAGGTCTTCGAGGTACTCAGCCGCGCGTCCGGGACCGCCGGGTACGCACAGAAGTGGCGGCCCTTCACCGACCTCATGGACGGCGAGCCGGCACCCGTCGGCGGCGGAGACGGTCGTCACGACTCGCTGAGGTCCACCGGATGAGTCGACGTGGAGCCCGTGCCGTCGGCGATCTCGGCGAGCGACGACGGCGGGATGGCCGAGTCGACCGTCAGCACCATGAGGGTCTCGCCGCCCACCTCGCGCCGGCTGACCTGCATCGCCGCAATGTTGACACCGGCGTCGCCCAGAACGCGCCCGACGACACCGACGACGCCGGGCCGGTCGTCGTACTTCAGGAACACCATGTGCTCTGCCGCGACGACGTCGATGTCGAAACCGTCGACCTCGGTCAGCTTCTCGACGTGCCGCGGGCCGGAGAGCGTGCCGCTGACCGACACCTCCACGCCGGTGGCGAGAGTGCCGCGGACGGTGACGAGGTTGCGGAACTCCGGGCTCTCCGCCGACGTCAGCATGCCGAGCTCGACGCCGCGCTCGGCGGCGAGGAGCGGAGCATTGACGAAGGTCACCGGCTCCTCGACCACGTCCGCGAACACACCCTTGAGTGCGGCGAGCTGAAGCACCGAGACGTCGTGCGCCGCGATCTCGCCGCGCACCTCGACGGTCAGCCTGCTGGCGACGCCGCCGGCGAGAGCCGTGAACACCCGCCCGAGCTTCTCGGCGAGCGGCAGACCTGGCCGCACGTCCTCGGCAACGACTCCGCCGGCCTGCACGTTGACGGCGTCCGGGACGAACTCTCCCTGCAGCGCGAGCTTCACGCTGCGCGCGACCGCGAGCCCTGCCTTGTCCTGCGCCTCAACGGTCGACGCCCCGAGGTGCGGCGTCGCGACGACGTTGTCGAAGCCGAACAACGGCGAGTCGGTGCACGGCTCGGTCGAGTAGACGTCGACACCGGCTCCACCGACGCGGCCCTCCTTCAGTGCCTGCGCGAGCGCATGCTCGTCGAGCAGACCACCGCGGGCCGCGTTGATGATGATCACGCCCGGCTTGCACATCGCCAGCTCGCGCTCACCGACGAGACCGACCGTCTCAGGCGTCTTGGGGAGATGGATCGAGATGAAGTCGCTCTCGCGCAGCAGCTCGTCGAGCGGGACGAGCCGCACACCGAGCTGCGCCGCCCTGGCCGCCGGGATGTAGGGGTCGTAGGCGATGAGCCGGCAGCCGAACGCACTCATCCGCTGCGCCACGAGCACGCCGATACGGCCGAGACCGACCACACCCATCGTCTTGTCGGTGACCTCGACGCCGGTGAACCGGCTGCGTTTCCACTCGCCTGACTTCAGGCTCGCCGTCGCCTGCGGAACACGGCGCGCGACCGAGAGCAGCAGCGCGATCGCATGCTCGGCGGCCGAGACGATGTTCGACGTCGGTGCGTTGACGACGAGCACGCCCCGTGACGTGGCCGCGGGTACGTCGACATTGTCCAGCCCGACACCGGCGCGCGCGACGACCTTCAGTCGGTCTCCGGCGGCGATCGCCTCGGCATCGACGGTGGTGGCGCTACGGACGATCAGCGCGTCGACGCCGGCGAGTGCCGGCAGCAGGGCGGACCGATCGGCTCCGTCGACGGAACGCACCTCGAAGTCCTCGGACAGCACCGCGAGCGCGCTGGGAGCCAGTTCCTCGGCGACGAGGACGACAGGACGGGGCACGCCCCGAGAGCCTAGCGGCGGCGGCCGCGGGCGGTCTCCTACCGTCGGCGGATCCTGCGGTCGGAGATCGCGATCGTGACGACCAGCCAGAAACCGCCGAGCGCCGCCATCAGGAACAGCACGAACGCGATGGCGGGGTAGCCCAGGATCGTCACGTCGGTCTTCACCCGGGACAGCAGGGCCGCGCCGATGATCAGCGAGGCCAGCACGACGCCGACGGCGACCCGGTTGGCCATGCGGTGCAGACCCTGGAGGAACGCGGTCTCGTCGAAGGCGTTGACGCGCAGCTCGAAACGACCGCCGGCGAGTGCGTCCATCGCGCGGTTGACCCGACCGGGAAGCTGCTCGGCGAAGTCACGCGCCTCCATCGCCGCGTTGAGCATGCCGGAGACCGAGGGGGTCATCCCCCCGCGGGCGAGCTCGACCGCGCGGCTCTGCACGATCTCCACCGGCGCGACCTGAGGGTCGAGGATGCGCGCCACCATGTCGAGGTTGAGCAGAGCCTTGCCCACCATCGACAGCTCGGGCGGAGGTCGCAGACCGGCGGCCGCGCAGGCGCGGGTGAGATCCATCACGAGCTTGCCGGCGTCGAGCTCCTCGATCGTGCTGCCGGCCCTCCGCTCGACCAGGTCGGCGACGTCGGCCGTGAACCGCCGCTGGTCGCAGTCGGTGGTCGGCTCGGACATGTCAGCGGCGATCCGCGCGACCTCTTCACCGCGGCGCTCCCCCACCGCCAGAAGCAGTCGGACGAGCCGCTCACGCAGCTCCGGCGCTACCCGCGCCACCATGCCCAGGTCGATCAGACCCAGCCGCCCGTCCGGCGTCAGCAGAACGTTGCCCGGATGCGGGTCGGCGTGGAAGAAGCCGTGCACGAGGATCTGGTCGAGATAGGCCTCGAACAACGCGCGCGCCAGCGCGGCGCCATCGACATCCAGTCGCGCGAGGCCGGACAGCTCGGTGACCTTGCGCCCGACCACCTGGTCCATCGTCAGGATGCGGCTCGTCGTGAAGTCGTCGTACGGCGCCGGCACGATGAGCTCGGGCCGACCGGCGACGATCTCGCGCAGCCGGACCAGGTTGGTGGCCTCCTTGCGGTAGTCGAGCTCGTCGAGCAGGGACCGGCGGAACTGCTCGAGCAGGTCGGTGGCGGCGAACAGCCGGCCCTGCTCGGTGTGAGCCTCGACCCGTTCGGCGACGTTCGTCAGGACTTCGAGGTCGTCGAAGACCTGCCGGCGGATGCCGGGCCGCTGCACCTTTACGACGACGGGACGGCCGCCGCGCAACATCGCGGCGTGCACCTGTCCCAGCGAGGCGGCGGCCATCGGCGTCTCGTCGAAGTCGTCGAACACCCTCGAGAGCCGCACGCCGAGCTCGTCCTCGATCGTGTCGCGAACCGTGTCGAACGGGAACGGGTCGATCGAGTCCTGCAACCGGGCCAGTGAGTCGAGATAGGCCTGCGGCAGCAGATCGGCGCGGGTGGAGAGCAGCTGGCCGAGCTTGATGAACGTCGGCCCCATGCGCTCGAGGTCGGCGGCGAGCTCGTCGCCTTCGGCAGCCGCTTCCGCAGGAACGGCCTCGTCGGCGAGCGCCGGGTCGAGGCCGGCCTGGCGCACGACGTCGGACCGCCCGTACTTCACCAGCAACCGGGCCAGGTCGCCGTAGCGACCGAGCCGATGCGGGGTGGACAGCAGATTCACACCCGTGGCATTCCCCCGACGTGGCCCCTGCCACGCCTCATCCGTTCGGTCGGACTTCATCGGAATCGGCCGATTCCCCCCAATGCGGCTTAAGTCCGAATTCTCGAGGGTCGACCACCACGGCATTGGTGCCGGTTTCCGCCGGTGACCGGAGGGGACCATGAACGCCGCCCGTCGCACACCGCCCCTGCTGCCGTTGCCGCTGCTCGTCGTCGGGCTGGCTCTCGTCGTCGCCGGTCTGCGCGCGGGACATGCCGTCGGACCGGCGGCCGCCACCCCCCTCGCCTACCAGCCACCCGCGCCGGCCGTCACGCAGTCGGCGCATCACCCCGTTCGGCCGGCTCCGGTGGTCACGCGCCGCGTGCACCCGGCGCACCGCCGCGCCGCTGCAACGGTCGGGCGCCACCGATCGAGCGAAGCTCGGGCTGCCGTCCACCCGGTCGCGACGACCACCGCGCCACGGAGGCCGGACCCGAGGCCGCCGGCGACACATGTCTTCGTGAGTGGACCTACGGCGTGGTCGGCGCTGAATGCAGCGATCGCACGGATCCCGACCTACCGCACGGGGGCGGCCCGCTGGGTGGTCAGCACGAAGTACGACTTCTGGGGCACCGCCGACTGGTACCACGACGTTCTCTACGTGGACCCCAGCGTGCCCACGGACAAGCTCTACGACGTCGCGGTACACGAGTGGAGCCACGAGCTCTCGGTTCTCGACTACGGCGGTGACGTGGCCGCGGCGACCCGCGCGATGAACACGACGTTCGGAGGGAACGGGCTCACGGGACCGGAGCGTGCGGCCGACTGCATGTCCATCCTGCAGGGCGCGACGTGGACGCACTACACGACGTGCAGCGATGCGAAGTGGCGCGCAGCCGCGTCCCGGCTCATCGCGGGCAGGACGCTGCTCTGACGGTCACAGCGGCTTCTGCAGCCAGGTGACGTCCCAATAGCGGCCGAACTTCCGGCCGACCTCCCGGTAGGTCCCCACCTCCTCGAACCCGAACCGGCGGTGCAGCGCCATCGACGCGACGTTGGGCAACGCGATGCCGGCGTAGGCACGATGCACGTCTTCGTCGTGCAGTGCCTCGAACAACGCCGTGTAGAGGGCGCGACCGACGCCGAGGCGCGCGGCGCTCTCGCGCACGTACACCGTCGTCTCGACCGAGGTGTCGTACGCCGCCTTGTCGCGGAACCTGCTGCTCGTCACGTACCCGACGAGGTCCTCACCGAGACACGCGACGAGCAGTCGATGCCGCCCGGTCAGGGCATAGTGCCCGAACCACCGGGCCCGCTGTTCGACCGTGAACGGCTCCGTGTCGAAGGTGGCGTGCGTGTGCTCGACGTAGTGGTTGTAGAGCGCCGTCAGCTCCGCGAGGTGCCCGACCTCACCCGGCCGCACCGAGACCTGGGTCACGATCACGTTGCGATCCTCCGGGACCCGTGTTGCCGGCGCGTAACGTACGCCGCGAAGGGGGCCCTTCATGGCGCATGACCAGTGGATCCGTAACACGGAGCGCGGCGACGCCGCCAGCGCCAACACGGTCGCGCACGCCCCGGATTTCGTGCGTCACGACCGCGGCCGCGAGGACGAGCACTGGGCGCACGCGTTCGGACAGCCGTGCGCCCGCTGCGGCCAGCTGATGGAGGACGAGGAGTTCGCGCGCCGGCGAGCCGACGGCTACTGGATCCACGAGCGCTGCCCGATGCGGCTGCGCGCCGAGGATCTCGCCGACTGAAGGGCCTCAGCCCTCCTGCTTGATCCAGCTCATCAGTCCGCGCAGCCGCGCGCCGACCTCCTCGATGGGGTGGGCAGCCGCCTCTTCGCGGTACTTGTTGTACTGCGGCCGGCCGGCCTCGTCCTCCGCGACCCACTCCCTGGCGAACGACCCGTCCTGGATCTCGCCGAGAATGCGCTTCATCTCCTGCTTGGTCGCATCGTTGACGACACGCGGACCACGTGAGTAGTCGCCGTACTCCGCCGTGTCGGAGATCGACCAGCGCATCTTGGCGAGCCCGCCCTCGTACATGAGGTCGACGATGAGCTTGAGCTCGTGCAGGCACTCGAAGTAGGCGACCTCGGGCTGGTATCCGGCCTCGACGAGCGTCTCGAACCCCGCCTGCACCAGAGCGCTCGCTCCGCCGCACAGCACCGCCTGCTCACCGAACAGGTCGGTCTCGGTCTCCTCGGTGAACGTCGTCTTCAGCGCGCCGGCGCGAGTGCCGCCGATGCCCTTCGCGTAGGACAGCGCGAGCTGCTGCGCGTTGCCGGTCGCGTCCTGCTCGACCGCGACGAGGCATGGCACCCCACGACCCTCGACGTACTGTCGGCGCACGAGGTGGCCGGGACCCTTCGGCGCGACCATGCAGACGTCGACACCCTTCGGCGGCGTGATGTAGCCGAAGCGGATGTTGAAGCCGTGCGCGAAGAACAACGCGTCGCCG
Organism: Mycobacteriales bacterium; assembly: GCA_035695045.1. GTDB lineage: Bacteria > Actinomycetota > Actinomycetes > JAFAQI01 > JAFAQI01 > DASSKP01. The sequence continues at coordinate 29,666 of DASSEX010000066.1, forward strand.
TCCTTCAGGTTCGGCTCGATCGCCTCGGCGTAGAGCCCGCGCTGTGCGGTGTCCGGGGCGAGCACCATCACCAGGTCGGCTTCGGCGCAGGCGTCGTACGGCGTCAGCACCCGCAACCCCTCCGCCTCCGCTGCGGCACGCGACTTGGACGTCTCGGGGAGGCCGATGCGGACGTCGACACCGGAGTCGCGGAGCGACAGCGCGTGGGCGTGGCCCTGCGAGCCGTAGCCGAGGACCGCGACCTTGCGACCGCGGATGACCTCGAGGTCCGCGTCGTCGTCGTAGAAGATCTCGGGAGCAGAGTTCGGTGCCATGACTTACGCGGTCCTCTCGACGGGTCGCAGGGTGTTGCGATCGGTGATGGATCGGGAGCCGCGACCAACCGCGACCATCCCGGACTGAACGAGTTCTTTGATGCCGAACGGCTCCAGCACGCGGATCAGCGCGTCGAGCTTGTCCGCGGTGCCGGTCGCCTCGATCGTGACGGCGTCAGGCGCGACGTCGACGACCTTGGCGCGGAACAGGTTGACCGTCTCCAGGACGTGGGAACGGGTGGCGAGGTCTGCCTTCACCTTCACCAGCAGCAGCTCGCGCTGCACGGAGGCGTCCGGGTCCAGCTCGACGATCTTGATGACGTTGACGAGCTTGTTGAGCTGCTTCGTCACCTGCTCGAGCGGAAGCTCTTCGACGTTGACCACGATCGTCATGCGCGAGATGTCACCGTGCTCGGTCGGACCCACGGCGAGCGAGTCGATGTTGAAGCCTCGCCGCGAGAAGAGCCCAGCGACCCTTGCCAGCACACCCGGCTTGTTCTCGACCAGCACAGACAGCGTGTGGCGGCTCATCGCGCGTTCTCCGGGTCGGCCACGACCTCGCCCATCTCGTAGTCGAAGTCGGGAGCGGTGTCACGGGCGACCTTGATGTCGTCGTTGGACGTCCCTGCGGCGACCATGGGCCAGACCATGGCGTCCTTGCCGACCACGAAGTCGACGACGACAGGCACGTCGTCGATGCTCATCGCCTTCTCGATCGTCGCGTCGACGTCGGCTTCGCTCTCGCAGCGCAGGCCGATGCAGCCCATGGCATCGGCGAGCTTGACGAAGTCAGGGACGTACTGCGGCCGGTCGCGCTTCAGATCCGTGTTGCTGTAACGCGACTCGTAGAACAGCGTCTGCCACTGACGGACCATGCCGAGCGAACCGTTGTTGATGACCGCAACCTTGATCGGGATGCCTTCGATCGCGCAGGTCGTGAGCTCCTGGTTGGTCATCTGGAAGCAGCCGTCGCCGTCGATCGCCCACACGAGCGCGTCCGGTCGCCCGACCTTCGCGCCCATCGCTGCCGGCACCGCGAAACCCATCGTCCCGAGACCGCCGGAGTTGATCCACGTGTAGGGGTTCTCGTAGGACACGAACTGGCTCGCCCACATCTGGTGCTGGCCGACGCCGGCGACGTAGACCGCCTCCGGTCCCGCGATACGCCCGAGTCGCTGGACGACGTACTGCGGGTTGAGCGAGCCGTCGCTCTCCGGCTCGTAACCGATCGGGTAGGTCGCGCGCCACGACTCGCACTGACGGCGCCAGCCGGCGTAGTCCGGCGTGCGACCCGCCTCCGCCTCGGCGCGCAGCGCGACGACCAGATCGGTGATGACCTCACGGGCGTCGCCGACGATCGGCACGTCCGCAACGCGGTTCTTCGAGATCTCGGCCGGGTCGACATCGGCGTGGATGACAGCGGCTCCGGGAGCGAAGGTCGAGAGCTTGCCGGTGACGCGGTCGTCGAAGCGGGTGCCGAGCGCAATGATCAGGTCGCACTTCTGCAGTGCGGTGACGGCGGCGACCGATCCGTGCATCCCCGGCATCCCGAGGTGCAGCGGATGCGAGTCCGGGAAGGCGCCGCGTGCCATCAGCGTGGTGACGACAGGCGCCTGGATCAGCTCGGCGAGGGTGCGAAGCTCGGCCGCGGCACGCGACTTGAGGATGCCGCCGCCGATGTACAGCACCGGGCGCTTCGCGTCGACCATCAAGCGCGCCGCCTCGCGGATCTGCTTGCTGCTCGGCTTGGCCGCCGGCCGATAGCCGGGCAGCTGCATCTCGACCGGCCAGCGGAACTCCGTCCGCGCCTGCAGCGCATCCTTGGCGATGTCGACGAGAACGGGACCCGGCCGGCCGGTGGACGCGAGGTGGAACGCCTCCGCCAGCACCCGCGGGATCTCCGCGGCGTCCTGGACGAGGAAGTTGTGCTTCGTGATGGGCATGGTGATGCCGCAGATGTCAGCTTCCTGGAAGGCGTCGGTGCCGATCGCGCCGCTCGGCACCTGACCGGTGATCGCGACCATGGGGACCGAGTCCATGTAAGCGTCGGCGATCGGCGTCACGAGGTTGGTCGCGCCCGGTCCGCTCGTCGCCATGCAGACGCCGACCCGTCCGGTGGCCTGCGCATAGCCCGTGGCCGCGTGGCCGGCGCCCTGCTCGTGCCGGACGAGGATGTGCCGCAGCCGCTGCGAGTCGAAGAGCGGGTCGTAGGCGGGCAGGATCGCACCGCCGGGGATGCCGAAGACGACGTCGACGTCGAGCTCCTCGAGAGCGCGAACGAGCGATTTCGCTCCGGTGGCGGGTTCGGCGGTCACAGCATTGCCTCTCGGTCAGGAGTGTCTCTCGGGTCCAGTGCAACAAAAAACCCCTCGTGCGATGCACGGAGGGGTGAGCGCGCGACAGCGGCCGGGGCCGTCAGATCACGCGCTCCGGAATTACTACGACGAGTCGCTGCACGCCGCCAGACTGGCAAACAGCAGCAAGCACTGTCAAGTCGAACGTCGAAACGGGCATCTCGAATGTCGAGATGCCCGTTTCGAGTCGAGCAGAGATCAGTGACCCGGAAGGGAGGCCGGCGGGCCGGTCGGGTGCGACGGCGGGACGCTGGTCGGCTCACCCGTGGGGTGCGACGGCGGCACGGCGCCGGTCGAGTGGTCCGTGGCGTGCGAGTTCGCCTGGGTGGGCAGCGCGGTCGGCTTGCCGCTGCTCGCGGTTGCGGGCTTGTTGCAGTCGGACTGCGCAATGGCGGCGACAGCCTGACCGTGGGCGTTCGGGCTGGCCGACGCTGACGGGGTGGCCTGGGCCGCCGCCGAGACGCAGGTCCCGTGGTTGGTCGGCGACGCGGAAGCAGTCGGGTCGCTGACGGAGGAGTCCGTGGTCGGCGCGCTGCTGACCGCGGCAGCAGCCTTCGCCAAGCCGGCAGCGGCGTGGGTGTTGCCGGAGGTCGCGACGTTGGCGACACCGAGTCCGGTGGCACTCGCGGCCAGGGCGACACCGCCGACGACGGCGATCTTGCCGGCGAGGCCGAGGCCGGCGATCTTGGCCAGGGGGTTCATGCGACTCCTTCGGGGTGCGCCCTCCCGCAGGAGGCGGGTGAGCTCGGGACTCGCGACGGGCGGCACCGCGGGCATCGCCGCGCGCACGACGGAGCGTGCGGCGTCGAACGTGGAGGCGTCATCAACGTCGGCCGATGCGTCGCCACGGTGCCAGAAGCTGCCCATCACGTCCTCGTCATCGTCGGAGGCACTCAAAGGGATACGGCCTGTTCCAGAATTTTTCGCAGCCGGGCGAGCGCCCGGTGCTGCAGCGCCTTGACTGCTTCGAGCCGCTTGCCGGCCACACGTGCGGTCTGCTCGAGGGTCAGGTCACCGAAGAACCGGAGCAGGATGACCTCCTGCTGGTCCGGTGGCAGTCCGGCGACGAGCGCACGAGCGCGTTGAGCGTCGATGGCGCTCAGCGCGTCGTCTTCGGCGCTCGGCACGGACCGCTGGTCCACCTCCGCCACATAGGGTTCCGGGGGGCCACGTCGGGCTCGCCTGCGCAGCTCGTCCACCCACCGGTGGTGCGCCACCGAGAAGACAAAGGTCCGCAGGTCTTCCTCATCGCCACGAAACCCTTTGATCTTGGCGAAGACGCCGAGGAAGACCTCGCTGGTCAGATCGTCCGCGTCGTCGACGCCATGCGCGCGGAAGTAGCCCGCAACCGCAGGAGAGTGCCGCAGCCAGATCTCGGTGAGAGCGTCCGCCTCACCGGCACGCGCGCGCGAGAGCAGGTCGGCGTCCCCCTCGGAACGGCGATGTCTCACAGCTCTAGTGTCGACCCGCCATCCGCCGATCTGGATGGTCTAGACGAAGACTGAACAGCCACACGCCGCGCGTGAGACCTAACCAGTGATCGCGCCGACACTCGCAGAGTGCACCAGCTTCGCGTACTTCGCGAGCACGCCCGTCGGGTAGCGCGGAGGCGGCGCGGTCCAGCCCGTACGGCGTCGAGCGAGCTCCTCGTCGTCGACGAGAAGATCCAGCGTTCCGGCGGCGACATCGAGGCGAATGGCGTCCCCGTCGCGGACGAGCGCGATCGGACCGCCGTCGGCGGCCTCCGGCGCGACGTGGCCGACACACAGGCCGGTGGTGCCACCGGAGAAGCGACCGTCGGTCAGCAGCAGCACGTCCTTGCCCAGGCCCGCACCCTTGATGGCCCCGGTCACCGCGAGCATTTCGCGCATGCCCGGTCCGCCCCGTGGACCTTCGTAGCGGATGACCACGACGTCGCCCGGCCGGAGCGACCCGGATGTGACCGCTGCCATCGCCGGCTCCTCGGTGTCGAAGACGCGGGCCGTCCCCTCGAAGACGGCCTGGTCGAAGCCGGCCGACTTCACGACCGCTCCGTCCGGCGCGAGTGATCCGGACAGGATCGTGATGCCGCCGGTGCGATGCAGCGGGTCGCTCATCGCATGGATGACGGAACCGTCCGGGTCCGCCGCGTGCACGTGCGCCAGGTTGTCGGCGACCGTTGCACCGGTGACCGTCAGTGCATCTCCGTGCAGCAGGTCCGCGTCGAGCAGCGCCCGCATCACGACCGGGATGCCACCGACCTTGTCGACGTCGGCCATCGCATAGCGGCCGAACGGCTTGACGTCGGCGAGGTGTGGGGTGCGCGCGCCGACCCGGGCGAAGTCGTCCAGGGTGAGGTCGACGTGCGCCTCATGCGCGATCGCGAGCAGGTGAAGCACCGCGTTGGTCGAGCCGCCGAGCGCCATGACGACGGTGATGGCGTTCTCGAACGCCTCCTTCGTCAGGATCTGGCGCGCGGTGATCCCGCGTTCGAGCAGCGCGACCACAGCCTCCCCGGACGCGACGGCGAAGTCGTCGCGGCGGCGGTCGATCGCGGGAGGCGCCGCGCTGCCGGGCAGCGACATGCCGAGCGCCTCGGCGGCACTGGCCATGGTGTTCGCGGTGTACATGCCCCCGCACGCGCCCTCACCGGGACAGGTCGCGCGCTCGATCTCGTCGAGCTCCTCGCGGGTGATGCGACCGGCGGCGCAGGCACCGACGCCCTCGAAGACGTCGATGATCGTGAGATCACGGTCACCGACTCGACCGGGCAGCGTCGTGCCGGCGTACAGGAAGACGGCGGCGAGGTCGAGCCGCGCCGCGGCCATCAACATGCCCGGTAGCGACTTGTCGCACCCGGCGAGCAGCACGCTGCCGTCGAACCGCTCCGCGAACATCACCGTCTCGACCGAGTCGGCGATGACCTCGCGGCTCACGAGCGATGCATGCATGCCCTCGTGACCCATCGAGATGCCGTCGGAGACGGAGATCGTGCCGAACTCGAGCGCCACCCCCCCGGCGGCGCGTACGCCGTCCTTCGCGCGCTTCGCCAGCCGGTCCAGCGACAGGTTGCACGGGGTGATCTCGTTCCAGGACGATGCGACGCCGATTTGCGGCTTGTCCCAGTCGTCATCGGTGAGCCCGACGGCGCGGAGCATGGCCCGTGCCGGGGCGCGCTCCATCCCGTCGGTGACGTCGCGGCTGCGTGGCTTGCGGTCCGGCATGGCCGAAAGCGTAGAGGAGTAGCGTCCGGCGCATGAGCGACCTGACATGGATGGACGCCACCGCGCAGGCCGAGCTGGTGCGATCCGGCGAAGCCAGCCCCAAGGAGCTGGTGGAGGCGGCGATCGCCCGCATCGAGGCGGTCAACCCACAGCTCGACGCCGTCATCCGCACCCGGTTCGACGAGGCGCGCTCGATGGCGGCGGCCGAGCTTCCCGACGGGCCGTTCAAGGGTGTCCCGATCCTGTTCAAGGACCTCGGCTGCACCGTCGCCGGAGAACCCACGGCTTTCGGCATCGGTCCGATGTCGCAGATGCCCTGGCCCGTCACGTCCTTCCTGGCCGAGCAGTTCCTCGCGGCCGGGTTCATCCCGCTGGGCCGCACCAACGTCCCGGAGTTCGGCACCACGGTGACGACGGAGCCGAAGAGCTTTCCGCCGGCTCGCAACCCATGGAACCGCGAGCACTCGACGGGCGGCTCGTCCGGCGGCTCCGCTGCTGCCGTCGCCAGCGGCATGGTGCCGATCGCCCACGCCAACGACGGCGGCGGCTCCATCCGCATCCCCGCGAGCGAGTGCGGGCTGGTCGGTCTCAAGCCGACGCGTGCGCGGGTCAGCCAGGGACCGCTCGTCGGTGAGGGATGGGCCGGCGGCACGATCGACGGGGCCGTCACCCGGACGGTGCGTGACGCCGCCGCCGTCCTCGACGCGATCAGTGCACCACTGCCCGGCGAGCCCTACTACGCGCCGCCACTGTCTCGTCCGCTCACCGACGAGGTCGGTGCGGATCCCGGCAGGCTGCGCGTCGGTTTCCTCGACGGGCCGACCGATGCGCGGTTCCTCGACGACCCGGAGTGTCGCGCCGCCGTGCACAAGGCAGCTCAGCTGCTCGAGTCACTCGGCCACCGCGTCGAGCCCGACGCGCCGGGGGCGATGGCCGACGAGGACTTCACGCACAGCTTCGTCGCGATCATCGCGGCGGACACCGAAGCGTCGTTCCAGGCATTCGAGATGATGCTGGGTCGATCGATCGGTGACGACGAGATCGAGCCGCGCAACGCGCTCTACCGCGTCATCGGCCGCGAGATGACGGCCGTGCAGTACCTCGAAGCGAGAGCCGCGATCGGCATGTGGACTCGCCGGATGGCGTCGTGGTGGCGGGACTTCGACATCCTGCTCACGCCAACGCTCGGTGGACGTCCGCCGAAGCTCGGCTGGTTCACCGAAGCCGGGCCGGAGCAGGAGGGCGACCGGATCACGAGCTTCATCCCGTACACCGCGCAGTTCAACATGACCGGCCAGCCGGCCGTCAGCCTGCCGCTGCACTGGTCGGAAGACGGCCTGCCCGTCGGTGTGCAGCTGGTCGCGGGTTACGGACGTGAAGACCTTCTGGTCCGGCTCGCGGCGCAGCTCGAGGAAGCGGCTCCTTGGGTGGATCGGCGGCCGCCGATCCACGCGTGACGGCTGCCGGTCAGCGTCTGCGTGCGACGTCGAACGTGAAGCCCGCGGCGCGCAGCCGGTCTGTCAACGCGCCGTTCATCGCGATCGCAGGCGTCAGCACACCCGCGGCTGCGGGCAGGCGGTTGCCATCGAGGGCCAGGCTGAGCGCCGACTCGCCGAGCATCACGGCAGTGGCGCCGTAACCGGGATCGCCCTTAGCGGCGACGTGCGCGACGTAACGCGCTCCGGTCGTGGTGCGTGCGTGCACCTCGATCCGGAAGTAGCCGTTGGCCCGCATCTGCTCGGACGGGCCTTCGCCGGGTGACGGCAGCACCCGGTCCAGGACAGCGCGGGTGGGCGGCAGGGCGAGGCCGGCGACGGCCATGCCGAGTCCGCCGACGATGCCGGCCGCCTTCGCCGCGCCGACGGGACCACGGCCGGCGAGCATGAGCTCGCGGTAGCGGAACCGGCGGCCGTAGGACCAGTCCTGAAGGGCGTTGGTCCGGCGGACGATCCGGGTGTTGAACGACGCCATGACGAAGGGCGCCATCCATCCGCCGAGGTCTTCGTCGCGGAACGGGCCGTGCACGTCGGGTGCGTCGTCGACCTCGGGCTCCTTGCCGCGGGCCGGGCTCAGCGAGTAGGGATCGGCCACCACCTTCCGCTTCTGCGGGTCGCGACGGAGCTCGTCGATGTGGCCCTTGAGCGATGCAAGCGTGCCGCCGGACACCCCGCCCTTCATTCCGGTGAGCACGAAGGTGGTGTCCTCGAGCTCGCCCTCGCCGTCGGCACGTACACGGTCGTGGAGAACCTGCACACCGAGATCCGACGGGATCGAGTCGAACCCGCAGCTGTGCACGATGCGCGCGCCGCTCTGCTTCGCCGGAGCGTCGCACCGCTCGATCACCTCGCGGATGAACAGCACCTCGCCCGTGAGGTCGGCGTAGTTGGTGCCCGACTCGGCACAGGCCGCCACGAGCGGCATTCCGTACTTGGCATAGGGCCCGACAGTCGTCGCGACTGCCTTGGTGCTGGCGGCAAGGTCATCGAGTGCTGACCGGTCGGCGGAGTCGGCGACGAGCAGCGGCCAGCTGACCGCTCGGCCACCAAGGCGGTGCCGAACCTCCTCGAGCCGCTCGCGCGAGCGGCCGGCGAGGGCGATCCGCGCATCCTCCGGCGCGTGCTCCGCGAGGTAGGCCGCCGTCAGGCGTCCGACGAAACCGGTGGCGCCGTAGACGACGACGTCGTGCGTGCGGGAGTCAGGCATCCCGACACCGTACGACGTCCCGCGGCGGTTGCGATCCGGCCGGGGCTAGGCGGTGGCGTACCAGAGGTCGTGCGCGCTGAAGCACTCCGGATCGATGGCTCCGACGGGCCACTCGCGGTCCGGCCAGAGCTCACCGATCCGGTCCGCCTGCATGCGGAGCACGGGTGAGTCGAGGTGCGGCACCGCAAGCTGCTCCACGTTCGTTCCGGTGAGCCGCTCGACCTCGTCGACGATCTCGTGGTGCCCACTGGTCGCGATCACGAGCGGTCCCGGCACCCAGACGAGGCCGAGGACCATCGACGTCTTCAGGATGCGCAGCCACTCCTCACCGGTAGCGCCGTCCCACTCGACCCGCATCCCCTGCAGGGCCGGATCGGACGCGACGGCTTCGGCCAACGACTGCACCGGCCACGACCCGCGCTGCCGCGCATTGAGAAAGGCTTCGGTGACGTCGTACATCTCAGTGCGTGGCCTGAGCGGACGGCGGACGACCGCGATACTCCGCGACGAGCATCGCGAGGTCGTCGGCGAGCGCGCCGCCGACCGCGGAGCGGAGGTCGGTGAGGACTCGCTCCAGCGTCGTGTCGAGATCGTCACCGCTCACCGGCGCCAGGAGCCGATGCAGATCGACGAACTGTCCCTGCCGGTCGCGCGCCTCGATGATGCCGTCGGTGTAGAGGAACAGCCGCTCGCCTGGTCGCAGGTAGCCGTTGACCGGTATCGGGGTCGCGCCGAGGCCCAGCGGGAGGCACGCCTCCGTCGCGACCGCGGTGACCCCGTCCTCCCCCAGCACGAGCGCCGGCGGATGGCCGCAGGACACCAGGGTGAACGACCCGTCGTTGCCGATCTCGGCCAGAGCAGCGGTGACGAAGTCCTCGTCGGTGAGGTACCGACGTACCCGCCGGTCGATCTGTACGGCGACCTGGGCGAGCTCGTCGATGTCGGACGCGGCGGCCCGGAACTCACCGAGCACCACCGTCGCGGTGCGGACGGCGTCGAGACCCTTGCCCCGCACGTCGCCGATGAGCAGACGCACCGACTCGGGCCGCTCGACGACCTCGAACAGGTCGCCGCCGATGAGGGCCTCGGCCGCAGCACTCACGTAACGCGCGGCGAGCGCAACCGGGCCGATCTGCGCCGGGGGCGCGGCAAGGATTGCGTGCTGGGCAGCCTCGGCGACGCGGGTCACCTCGGCAAGCCGGCCGGACTGCTCGCGGAAGGCATGCGCGGTCTCGACGGCGAGCGCCGCGCGCCGGGCCAGGTCCTCGGCGAAGGCGACGTCCTCCTCGCCGTAGTGCCGGCCCGACTCCGCGTGCACCATCGTGAGCGCACCGAACGTTCCGGTGCGTCCCGTCAGCGGGACGACGAGACCGCTGCAGATCCCCAGCTCGCGGAGAATCCGCAGATGCTCCTCGTCGACGGCAGCCGCCTCGATGAGCTCCGCGGGGATGTCGGGATAGAGCTCACTCGCACCGGTGCGGATGACGTTCGGTGCCCCGCTCGGGGCCGTCATGTCCGTCGGATATCGCTCGCCCATGCGCGACGCCCACGCCGCCTTCGCAGGGTCGAAGTGCGTCAACGCCACCGTCTCGAGCGTGTCGTTCTCCAGCAGCTGGATCGCACACCAGTCGGCGAGTCGCGGGACGACCAGGCCGGCGACGGAGGCGAGCACCGTCCGGTAGTCGAGGCTGCTCGACAGGACGACGGACGCCTCGGCGAGGAAGGCCAACCGGTCGGTGGCCGCTGTCGCCGCCGACGTCGCCATCGCTCGCTCGAGCGCTTGCGCCGAGACGTCGGCAAGCGTCGTCAGCAGAGTCAGCTGCGTCCGCTCGTCGATCGAACCCTGGTCGGCGAAGGTGAGTGACAGCACTCCGAGCTCGTGGTCGCCGACGACGAGAGGGGCGACCAGCAGGGTGCGCTCCTCGGCGTAGACCGCGCCGAGGGCCGGATAGCGCTCGGCGAGGTCGGCGAGGTTGCGGATGACGACAGGTTCGCGGGCCCGCAGTGCGTCGCCACCGGGCAGGGATGCGGCCGCGGGGAACGACTCGTATCCCGGGACCGCACCGTCGTGCCCGTCCGCCGCTGCGAGACGGAAGACGCGGTCGTCCCCCAGAAGGTAGATGCCGGCCGACCGCGCGCCGAGAACCCGCGTGGCGTTGGCGACGACGACCTGGCAGACCTCCGCGACGTCGGGCGCACCCGTCAGCTCGGCAGTCACGCGTTGCAGAAGTGCGAGTCGCTGGGCGACGGCCTGCATCGGAGCGAGCTGCGTGTATTCGCCGGCGAGGCGCTGGAGAAACGTCTGCTGTTCAGCGGGCGGTTCGCCGGCCGCGTGCCGGCGCAGCTGGGCGATGATCGACTCGACGTACCAACGCCGGAAGACCCGGTGCACCGGCGGCGTCTCCAGGGTCAGCAGTCGTGCCGCGCGCGCGTAGCCGTCGGCTTCGTCCAGTGCATCGAGGTACTTCTCGCCGGCATCAGCGGCCGACACGGGAAGGGTGAGTGTCAGCTTCGTCTCGGCATCCCCCCGGGCCGCCGCCTCCAGCGCCTGCCGCTTGATCGACGAGCGGGCGATGGAGAACCCGTGCACGACCGTCTGCACGAGCTCCGCCAGGTCCGGCGGGAGTGCAGTCGGCTGGTCAGCCGCTGCTCCTCCGGCTGCCAGCGTGAACTCGCGGACCAGGTTGTCGATGTGAGCCTTCGCCTCGATCAGGAGGTCGGTCGGGACAGCACCGAGCTCGACGACGTGGGTCGGCTCGGCGTCTTCCTCGTCGTCGGACCACGCGGCGAGCAAGGCGTCGACGTCGAGCTCGGAGTCCTCGGCATCTCCGCCGTCCTCGCTGTCCGCGACCTCCGCCCAGACGACCTTTCCCCGTCCCTCACCCGGCTCGACGCCCCACCCGTTGGACAGCCGCGAGACGAGAGCCAGCCCGCGCCCGGTCATGGCATCCGTGTCGTCGCGCATGCGCACCGGCAGCTCACGGCCACCGTCCTCGACCTCGATGCGGACCCGATCGCCGATCGTCGAGAGCCGCAACGTGACCGGAGCGGCGCCATGGAGCAACGCGTTGGTCACCAGCTCGCTGACGACGAGCTCGACGTCGTCGACGATCGAGGAATCGACTCCGCGCAACGCCTCGGCGGTGAACCTGCGCGCACGCGGCACGGCGTCGACGTCACGGTCGACCGCATGCTCGAGCGCAGTGACGTCCATCGCCCTTCCCGGTCAGCGTGCGTACGGCACTGATCATTGTGGCGGGCAAAGACGTTTGTCGCCATCACGGACATTCCGTGCCCGTGTTGTCCGACATGCCCGACCTGCTGCCGCGCCGCCGGCGTACGGCATCCTGACCGACGTCATGGCATCGACATTCGACTTCAGCAGCCGGGACGGCACGCGGGTCATCGGCTGGCGTAACGACGGCGACGGTGTGCCCGTCGTCATCTCCAACGGGCTCGGCACTGCACCCGCCGCGTGGCCGACCGTCGCCGCTGCCGACAGCGGCTTCCGTACGACGACCTGGTACTACCGCGGCACCGGTGGCGGTGACCGTCCGGCGGACCCGACGCATGTGCGGATCGACGACCACGTCGACGACCTGCTCGGCCTCCTCGACCACGAGCAGATCGATCGGGCAGTGATCGCCTGCTGGTCGCTCGGCGTCAATGTCGGCTTCGAGTTCGCCCGCGCACACCCGGACCGCGTGGCGGGTCTGATGGCCGTCGCCGGAGTGCCCGGCGGAACATTCCGCGCGATGTTCGGGCCACTGGGCGTGCCGCGACGGTTCCGTCACGATCTCGGCGTCGGAGCCGCGAAGCTCGGTCGCCGGATCGGCCGGCCGTTGTCGTGGGTGTCCCGGCACATCCCGCTCAACAACGTGACCGCGAACGTCATCAACCACTCAGGTTTCGTCCTGCCACGCGCGAGCGCCGACCGCCTGATACCTGCGCTCGAGGAGTTCCGGCAGCACGACTTCGAGTGGTACTTCACCCTTGCCGTCGGCGCCGCCGACCACGAAGCGATGGACCTGTCGTTCATCGACGTGCCGGTCACCCTCGTCGCGGGGCGCTACGACGTCCTGACGTCGATGCACGACATGGTCGAGGCCGCCTCCGCGTTGCCACATGCCGAGCTCCATCTGCTGCCCGGCTCCCACTTCCTGCCCCTCGAGTTCCCCGACGAGCTCGCGCGCGAGCTGCGCCGGCTCGCCGAGCGCACGTCCCTCACCCCCTGAGCGACCGCCGCAGCGGCGCTCAGCTGGACAGGCGCTCGAGAAGGAGCTCGCGGGCGCGCCGGGCATCTGCCGACCCACCGGTCGCCTTCATCACCGCACCGACCATCGGTCCGAGCGCGCCCTGGTTGCCGCCACGGACCTTCTCCGCTGCCTCGGCGTTGGCCGCGATCGCCGCGTCGACGGCGTTGATCAGCTCGTCCTCGCCGGCGACCTTCCAGCCGTGGGCGTCGATGACCGCGTCCGGCTCACCTTCGCCGGCGAGCACCGCGTCGGCCACCTGCCGGGCCAGCTTGTTGGTCAGCGCGCCTTCGTCCTCGAGGGCGCTGATGCGGGCCACCGCCGCAGGCGTGATCGCGAGCGCGGACGCCTCCACCCCGGCTTCGTTCGCACGACCGACGAGGTAGCCGAGCCACCAGCCGCGCGCCTTGCCGGGCGCGGCGCCGGCTTCGATCGTCGCGGCCACGAGGTCGAGAACGCCGGCATTGGTCATCTGCTCGAGGTCGAGAGGCGTGAAGCCGTTGGCCTCGGCGAACCGGCGCCGGGCGATCCCCGGCGGCTCCGGCAAGGTGGTCCGCAGCTGGTCGACCCAGTCCGCGGCGGGCGCAAGCGGGACCAGGTCCGGCTCCGGGAAGTAGCGGTAGTCCTGTGCCTCTTCCTTGCTGCGGCCCGGGCTCGTCGTGCCCGAGTCCTCGTGGAAGTGCCGGGTCTCCTGCACGATCCGGGCACCTCCGTCGAGAAGCTCTGCCTGCCGCTCGACCTCGTGGCGGACCGCTCGCTCGACCGACCGCAGCGAGTTGACGTTCTTCGTCTCCGTCCGGGTGCCGAGCTCGGCCGCGCCGCTCGGGGCCAGCGAGACGTTGACGTCGCAGCGCAGGCTGCCCTGCTCCATCCGAACGTCCGAAACGCCCAGCCCGCGCAACAGCTCGCGCAGCTCGGTGACGTAGGCCCTCGCGACCGCGGCCGCATCGGCTCCCGTGCCCGTCACCGGCTTGGTCACGATCTCGACCAGCGGGATGCCTGCCCGGTTGTAGTCGACGAGCGAGTGCGTCGCACCGTGGATGCGACCGGTGGCGCCGCCGACGTGCAGCGTCTTGCCGGTGTCCTCCTCGAGATGGACGCGCTCGATCCCGACCCGGTGCGTCTTGCCCGCGACTTCGACGTCGAGGTAACCGTCGACACACAGCGGCTCGTCGTACTGCGAGACCTGGTAGTTCTTCGGCATGTCCGGATAGAAGTAGTTCTTGCGCGCGAAGCGGCACCACGACGCGATCGTGCAGTGCAGGGCAAGGCCGATCTTCACCGTGAACTCGATCGCCCGCTCGTTCGTCACGGGCAGGCTTCCGGGCAGGCCCAGGCAGACCGGGCACACCTGGCTGTTGGGCGGCGCACCGAACTCGGTCGAGCAGCCGCAGAACAGCTTCGTCGCAGTGCCCAGCTCGACGTGCGTCTCCAGGCCGAGGGCAGGGTCGTAGCGCTCCAGCGCCTCGTCGTACGTCGTGGTCATGCCAGCTCCGGTGCCTGGTCCAACAACCGATCGGTGCCCAGCGCCGCCTCCAGAGCGGCCGCGACGCGGTACATCCGCTCGTCCGCCTGGACCGGCGCCATGATCTGGAACCCGACGGGAAGCCCGTCGTCCGGCGACAAGCCGCAGGGCAGCGAGATCGCAGGCCCGCCGTAGAGGTTCGACGGGATCGTGCAGAGGTCGGCCAGGTACATCGCCATCGGGTCGTCCACGCGCTCGCCCAACGTGAACGCGGTCGTAGGTGTCGTCGGGGACACCAGCACGTCGACCTGCTCGAACGCGGAGGCGAAGTCGCGCGCGATCAACGTGCGCACCTTCTGCGCCTGGCCGTAGTAGGCGTCGTAGTAGCCCGCCGACAACGCATAGGTGCCGAGGATGACCCGTCGCTTGACCTCGTTGCCGAAACCCGCCTCGCGCGTCGAGGCCATGACGTCCTCGGCCGACGCCGTGCCGTCGTCCCCCACCCGCAGGCCGTAGCGCATCGCGTCGTAGCGGGCGAGGTTGCTCGACGCCTCGGACGGCGCGATGAGGTAGTAGGCAGGCAGGGCGAAGTCGAAGTGCGGGCACGAGACCTCGACGACCTGCGCGCCGAGCTTCTCCAGCGTCCCGACCGCCTCGTCGAACCTCGTCAGCACACCGGGCTGGTAGCCCTCGCCGGAGAACTGGGTGACGACGCCGATACGCAGCCCGGCGATCTCCGCCGACTTCGCGGCGGTCACGACGTCGGGCACCGGCGCGTCGATCGAGGTGGAGTCTCGGGGGTCGTGACCCGCGATGACGGAGTGCAGAAGCGCGGCGTCGAGCACGGTGCGCGCACAAGGACCGGCCTGGTCAAGCGACGACGAGAAGGCGATCAGCCCGTAGCGGCTGACTCCCCCGTAGGTCGGCTTGGCGCCCACCGTCCCGGTGACGGCGGCGGGCTGCCGGATCGACCCACCGGTGTCGGTGCCGACGCCGAGCGGCGCCTCGTACGACGCCACCGCAGCCGACGACCCGCCGCCGGAACCGCCGGGAGTGCGGTCGAGGTCCCACGGATTGCGTGACGGCCCGTACGCCGAGTGTTCCGTCGACGAGCCCATCGCGAACTCGTCCATGTTGGTCTTGCCGAGGACGACGATGCCGGCCGCACGCATGCGCTCGACGATCGTGGCGTCGTAGGGCGGCTTCCAGCCTTCGAGGATGCGCGAGCCCGCCGTGGTCGGCACGCCGCGAGTGACGATCACGTCCTTGAGCGCGAGCGGCACCCCGGCCAGTGGCCCACTGATCTCGCCGGCATCGACGCGACGCGCCTGCGCGAGCGCGCCCTCGGCGTCGATGTGCAGAAACGCGTGCACGCGCGCATCGACGGCATCGATCCGGTCGAGGTGCGCTTGCGTGACCTCGACCGCCGACAGCTCACGCGCGGAGATGCGCCCCGCGATCTCGACGGCCGACAGCCGGATGACGTCCTCGCTCACTCGTCCACCTCCCCACCCACGACCCAGGAGCGGCGCCGGCTTCGCCGGCTCACTCCGGGTCGCCGAGGATCTGCGGGACGCGGAAACGCTCGTCCTCTGCTTCCGGAGCCCCGGACAGGGCAGCGGCGCTGCCCAGCGAGGGAACCAGCTCATCGGGCCGCAACACGTTCGTGAGCAGGACCGCGTGTGAGGTCGGTGGGATGTCGGCAGCCGCGACTTGCTGCACCCGCGCCACTGCACCGAGGATCACGTCGAGCTCACCGGCGAGCCGATCGAGCTCCTCGTCGGTCATCGCGATGCGTGCCAACCGGGCGAGGTGGGCGACGTCGTCACGGGTAATCGCGGACATGCGGCCATCCTAGGGATGGCGCAGCCGCGGCGCGGATCACGCGAGAGCGCTACGCCGCTCGTGCTCCTGCGGGCCGTCCTGGGTCGGAACCGATCCCGGCGGTGGCGCGACGGGCACGCCCCGGTAGCCGCGCAACCACTGCGTGATCTCCTCGCCGGGCTTCGCCTTCGAGAGGAACCAGCCCTGCGCCGCGTCGCAACCGAACACCGCGAGCCGATCCCATGCCTCGCGAGTCTCGACACCTTCGGCAACGACGCGAAGCCCGAGCACCGAAGCGAGGTCGATGATCGAGCGCACGATCGCCGCGTCGTCCTCGTTGACGTCCATTCGCATGATGAACGACCGGTCGATCTTCACCTCGCTGACCGGCAGGCGCTTGAGGTGCACCAGCGAGGAGTAGCCCGTCCCGAAGTCGTCGAGCGAGACGCCGACGCCGACCGCAGCGAGAGAGAGCAGCGTCGATGCTGCGCGCGCAGGGTCGGCCATCAGCACGCTCTCGGTGACCTCCACCATCAGTGCGCGCGGGGGGACGCCGTAGTGGTCGAGCCGTTCGCGCAGGAAGTCGGAGAAATCGCGGTCATAGAGGTCGCGCGCGCAGACGTTGACGGCAACCTGCACGCGCAGGCCCTGCTGCCACCAGCTCGACAGCTGTGCAAGGGCCTCCTCGACGACGAACCGCGTGATGTGCCGCATCAGCGCCGTCTGTTCGGCGAGAGGGATGAAGTCGTCGGGCGGCACCATGCCCCGCTCCGGATGACGCCACCGGATCAACGCCTCCACGCCGATGACGTCGCCGGTCCGCAGATCGGCCTTCGGCTGGTAGTGCAGCTCGAGCTGTCGCTCGCTGAGGGCTCCGCGAAGCTCCGCCAGCAGGCCCAGCCGCATCGTCGAGTGCCGGTCGGACTCCGGCTCGTAGACCTCCACGCCGGTGTTGCGGTCCTTGGCGACGTACATCGCGACATCGGCCCGCTGCAGCAGCGTCTCGACGTCGCGACCATGTTGCGGATGCAGGGCGATGCCGAGCGAGCCGTCGATCTCGAAGGACATGCCCTCGGTCCGGAACGGCTGGCCGAGCGCGCCGCGAATCTCCTGCGCGAGGTCGAGCGGTTCCTGCTCGTCCGTGAAATCGCTGACGAGGACCGCGAACTCGTCCCCACCCAGGCGGGCCACCGTCGCGCCGTCACCGACCACCTTCGACAGCCGGCGGCCCACGAGCTTGAGGAGCGCGTCGCCGACGTGATGTCCGAGCGTGTCGTTGATCTCCTTGAACCGGTCGAGGTCGAGAAGGAACAACGCAACCCGGGTGTCGCTGGCCTTTGCCTCGCCGAAGGCTTCCCGAGCGCGCTGCACCAGCAGCTTGCGGTTCGCCAGCCCGGTCAGACTGTCGTGCAGTGCCTGTCGCTCTCGCTCCAGTGACAGTGCCGCCGTCGCGTAGACGGCTCCCATGGGAAGCAGGAGCAAGGGCACCAGTGCGGCGCTTCGCTCCATGACGATGACGACGACGGGCGCGAGCCCGATCAGGGCGCCGGTGGAGGCGATCTGGTAGCCGAAGTTGTCGTAGAACTCGGACCGGAACGACGACCGGTTGCGCAGCGCGAGCGCCTGGGACACCAGGCCGTTGTTGACGAAGAAGTAGACGACGCCCGCGCCCAGGATGGCCGGCAGCTGTCCCGCCGTCACCGTGACCGGCGAGTGCGGGGACGGGTGCAGTCCGAAGACGGTGAGCGTCTTCCATGCGCAGGCGTAGGAGACCGCGAACTGTGCGACGTTGAATGCCGTTCGCCACGGCGCCTTGCGCCGTACGACGTCCGCGAGGATGGTCGCGATCGTCATCATCAGCAGCGCCGGCGCCAGACCCCAGTGCAACAGCAGCGCGAAGACGAACGCCGTGGACGTGCTGACGCCGTTGGCGTCGGGCGACCCCGCGGTGACGAGTGGGCGCAGCTCGAGCAGGACCAACAGGCCGGCGGCGACGAAGAACGCGCCGCCCATGAGATGGAAGTCGGAGCTGCTCAACCGCAGCAGCAGGCTCGCCGTGATGGCCAAGCCGGTCACTGTCGCCGCTCCGAGGTATGCCCAGAAGGCGCCGTTGCGGGGCGCGAGGTTGCGCGCCTCGTCGTCGCTGGGCATGTCACCTCCCGGGCACAGGGACGGCAGGGTCCTGCCCCTTGGGCTGTATCGACCGAGGTGACGACTTCTTGAGGACGGAGTGGCGCAGAGTGACTAGTACGCCGTCACGTGGCCGACTGTGCCGCGGTGCGCGCTGCGTCCGGTCCCTTCTCCAGCAGGACCCGGAACCCGTCCTCGTCGAGCACCGGGACGCCGAGCTGCACCGCTTTGTCGTACTTGCTCCCGGGTGAGTCACCGACGACGACGAACGACGTCTTCTTGCTCACCGATCCGCTGACCTTGCCGCCGAGGTCCTGAACGGCGGCCGTCGCCGCGTCGCGGCTGAACCCTGCGAGCGTCCCGGTCACGACCACGCTGACGCCGTCGAGCGGTCCGGGGCCGGCGGCCTGGCCCGCCTCCTCCGTCCGGGCGCCACCGGAGCGGATGCGCTCGAGGATCTCGCGGTGCCGGGCGTCCGCGAACCACTCGACGATCGCCTGCGCGATCGTCGGGCCGACTCCCTCCACCGACGACAACGTGTCGACGTCGGCGGCAGCGATGGCGTCGATGGACCGGAGCTCGCGTGCCAGGGACTGCGCCGCGGTCGGCCCGACGTGGCGGATCGACAGACCGACCAGCAGCCGCCAGAGCGGCCGGTCGCGCGCCGCCTCGATGCCGTTGAGGATCTGCGCGACCTTCTTCGGCCCGAAGCCGCGAAGGTCCGCGAACGACGCCTCCGTCAGGTGAAACACGTCGCCTACGTCATGCAAGCGGTCGTTGTCGAGCAGCGCGATGGCGGTCTCGTAGCCCAGCCCGTCGATGTCGAGCGCCCCTCGGCCGGCGAAGTGGAAGACGGACTCCCGAAGCTGCGCAGGGCAGGACACGCTGTTGGGGCAGCGCGTGTCGGCCTCGCCCTCAGGACGCACGAGCGGCGTGCCGCACTCCGGGCACTTCCTCGGCATCCGGAACGGTTTCTCACTGCCGTCGCGCAGGGCCACGACAGGCCCGACGACCTCGGGAATGACGTCACCTGCCCGGCGCACGACCACCGTGTCGCCGACAAGGACGCCCTTGCGCTTGACCTCGTCCTCGTTGTGCAAGGTCGCCGTACTCACCGTGACACCGCCGACGTGCACCGGCTCCAACGACGCGAACGGCGTCACCCGCCCCGTCCGCCCGACGTTGACGAAGATGTTGCGGAGCTTGGTGTTGACCTCTTCCGGTGGGTACTTCCACGCGACCGCCCAGCGCGGTGACTTCGAGGTCGCGCCGAGACGGCCTTGCAGAGCGAGCGAGTCGACCTTGATGACCACACCGTCGATCTCGTGCTCCACGTCGTGACGGTGCTCGCCCCAGTGGGCGACGTACTCCTGCACCCCCGTCGCGTCGTCCACCACGCGGTAACGGGACGAGACCGGGAGCCCCAGCTCCTGCAGGAGCTCGTACGCCGTCGACTGGGCGGGCGGGTCGAATCCGCGGCGCGCTCCGACACCGTGCACCGTCATCGCCAGTGGCCGGGTGGCAGTGACCCGCGGATCCTTCTGCCGCAGCGAGCCGGCCGCGGCGTTGCGCGGGTTGGCGAACGGCGCCCGGCCGTCGTCGACGAGCCGCTCGTTGAGAGCAGCGAACGCCTCGGTCGGGAGGTAGACCTCACCGCGGACCTCGAGCAGAGGCGGTACGCCGGCACCGGTCAGGCGGCTCGGCACTCCGTCGATGGTGCGGACGTTCAGCGTCACGTCCTCACCGGTCACCCCGTCCCCCCGGGTGGCCGCGCGCACCAGCCGGCCGTCCTCGTAGACGAGCGCGACGGCGAGCCCGTCGATCTTCAGCTCGCACAGCCATCCCGGGACCGGCACCTCGCGGGTCGCGCGATGGGCCCAGGCGAAGAACTCCTCGTCGCTGAAGACGTTGTCGAGGCTCAGCATCCGCTCCAGATGCGTCGCGGGTGCGAAGTCGGTCGACAGCGACTCCATGACCTTCTGCGTCGGCGAGTCCGGGGTGCGCAGATCCGGCCACTCGTCCTCGAGCGAGGACAGCTCGCGCATCTTCTCGTCGTACTCGGCGTCGGAGGCGGTCGGCTGGGCGAGCACGTAGTAGCGGTAGGCGAGCTCCTCGACCTCCTGCGCGAGGTCGGCGTGACGCTTTCTCGCGTCGTCCGGCACGCCGGCGCTCCTCACGCTCATGTGAGCACGTCCTCGGCCGCAGCCTCGGCGAGGGCTGCCGCCGACTGGGTGACGAGACGGAGGGCGGTCCGGGCCCAGCCCTCTGACGCACCCGCGAGTCCGCACGACGGCGTGAGCACGACCGCGGACGGCAGCCGGGACGCGTCGAACGTCAGACGCCGCCACATCTCGCGAACCGGCTCCAGGATCTGTCGGACGGTGGGCGGGACGCCGGGACCGAGGGACGGTACGACGCCGAGCCAGAGCGCGACCTGGCGCTCGACGAGGGCGCCGATCTCGTCGAGATCCCGGCCGGACGCCAGGTCGACCGACACACCGGCCGCCCCGGTCGAGGCGAGCAGCGACAGCGGCGGCGCGCTCGCGCAGCAGTGCACCACGACCGGTACGTCGACAGCGGCGACGACGGCGGCGAGCCGCTCGCGGGCGACCGACGCGTCGACCGCCGCGACGCGGCCGTAGCCGCTCTCGGTCGGCACGCTTCCGGCCAGCACGGCCGGGAGCGCCGGCTCGTCCAGCTGCAGGACCAACCGGGCGGCCGGCAGTCGGCGGCGGACGTCGGCCAGGTGTGCCGCGGCGCTGTCCGCCAGCGACTCGGCGAGGTCACGGCAGGCACCCGGATCGGCGACCGCCTTGCCGCCACGCGGCAGCTCGAGGGTCGCCGCCAGCGTCCACGGTCCCGCCAGCTGGACCTTGAAGTCGCCGTCGTAGCCCGGCAGCGCCGGAACGAGAGCGTCGAGGTCGCGTTCGAGACGGTCCTGGGCACGCGCCTCGTCATGCCCGGGGCGCGCCACCAACCGCCAGCCCGACGGCTGCAGGTCGACGTGCAGGTCGACGAGACGGCTCGCGGTACGTCCGACCATGTCGCTGCCGGCGCCACGCCCGGGGAGCTCCGGAAGATGCGGCAGGCCGGGAAGCGCCTCGGCGACGAGCGCCAGCGCCGCGTCGATGTCATCCCCGGGCAGCGAGCCGATGCCGGTGCCGACTCCGGTGGGGGCGCCGCCGGCTGTCATGCCGCCGAGCCTAATGACCTGGCCATCACCCGCGGGGCAGTCGCTCGTTCACCACATGACGTGTTCGCTCATCGACGGGATGTCCTGCTGTGTCGCTGACCCGACGCCGGCTGCTGCTCGCCACTGCCGGCAGCGCGGCGGGCGCCGCCCTGGGCGGGGCCGCCGCGAGCTCCTCGGCGGCTCCCACCGGTCAGCTGCCGCCGCCGCGACAGTCCGGTCTCGATCACATCGTCGTCGTGATGATGGAGAACCGTTCGTTCAACCATTTCCTCGGCTGGGTCCCGGGCGCGGACGGCAGGCAAGCCGGTCTCGTCTACCTGGACGACCACGGCCGTCCGCACCACACGCATCACCTGTCGACGCGACAGGGATGTGGCTTCAACGATCCGGCACACACCTACTGGGCTGGACGCACGCAGCTCAACAACGGCCGCTGCGACGGGTTCGCCCGCGGTCGAAACGACTCCTTCGCGCTCGGCTACTACAGCCGTGACGACCTACCGTTCTACGGTCCGCTCGCGTCCGTCGCCACCGTCTGCGACCGGTCGTTCGCGTCCGTGCTGACGTCAACGCTGCCGAATCGCAACTACGTCCATGCCGGTCGTACTGACCGGATGGACAACCACTTCTTCATCTCGAGAATGCCGACGATCTGGGACCGGCTGGCGGACGGCGGAGTCCCCGCAACGTATTACTACTTCGACGTCCCCTACCTCAGCCTCTGGGGTAATCGCTACGCGAGCATGTCGCAGCGGTTCGACCAGTTCCTCCTGCAAGCGGCAAGCGGCACGCTGCCGCAGGTCAGCTACGTCGAACCACCGTTCGACGGTCGCGCCCCCTTCGGCGCCGCGGACGACCATCCGCACTGCGACATTCATCGCGGCCAGGCTTTCCTGTCCGTGGTCGCGCAGGCGCTGGTCAACTCACCACTGTGGCCCAAGACGGCACTCGTCATCACCTATGACGAGTGGGGCGGGTTCTTCGACCACGTCCCCCCGCCGCGGCTGCCCGACGAACCGCCGCTTGCAGGCAGGGACCGTCACCAGGCAGGCTTCCGCGTCCCGACCATCATCCTGTCGCCGTTCGCACGCCGCGGGAGGGTCGACCACGGGGTCTACGACCACGCCTCGATCGTGAAGCTCATCACCTGGCGCTTCGGGCTGAAGTCGCTCGCGACCCGCGACCGCTACACGCGCAACCTCGCACGTGCGCTGGACTTCCGACTGCCCGACCCGTCTGTGCCCTTGTTGCCGGTCGTTCCCGACCCCGGCCCGCACGAATGCGGCGCGCCCGGTGTCGGGATGGCCCTGGACGAGTCCTGGGCGGAGGAGCTGAAGACCACGATGACCGGCAGCGCGTGGCGCCACGTCTGACCGCTTTGCCCCGGGTCGAGGTCGCCTCGAGGCCCGCGCAGACAGGAATTCATCCCCGCGGCGGCGAACAGTCCTGTGTCCCCCGCCCTGACAGGAGACCTCCTTGCGCCGAACGATGAAGATCGCCGCGACGGCGGTCGCAATGGCATCTGCGATCGCGGTTCCCGCCTCCGCGCATCGCTCCGGTCATCCGGCGTTCGCGGCGCCGGCCGGACCGGCGCTCGGCATCAAGCACGTCTTCGTCATCGTGCTCGAGAACAAGTCCTTCAAGGAGGCGTACGACGCCTCGACCGGGCGCTACCTCAGTTCGACGCTCGCCCAGCAGGGCACGCTGCTCACGCAGTACTACGGCGTCGCGCACCTCTCCAACCCGAACTACATCGCGATGATGTCGGGGCAGGGCCCCAACCCGCTCAACCAGTCCGACTGCCAGGACTACGTCGACTTCGAGCCTTCCCCCGCCGTCATGGACCCGCGCGGCAACGGCCAGGCCGTCGGGCAGGGCTGTGTCTACCCCTCCAACGTGCTGACACTGCCCGACCAGCTCGCGGCCAAGGGCCTCACCTGGCACGGCTACATGGAGGACATGGGCAACGACACGACGCGTGAGCCGGCCCACTGCGGTGAGCCGGCGTCCTCCGCCGGCACCGGCATGCAGGACGGCACCCAGACCGCGAAGGCCACCGACCAGTACGCCGCCCGGCACAACCCGTTCGTCTACTTCCACTCGCTCATCGACTCCGGCAGCTGTCACGCCAACGTGGTGCCGCTGAGCAACCTGACCACCGACCTCGCCAGCGCGGACACGACACCGAACTTCTCGTTCATCACGCCCGACCTGTGCAGTGACGGTCACGACTCCCCGTGCGCCGACGGTCGCCCCGGTGGTCTCGCGTCCATCGACGACTTCCTGTCGACGTGGATCCCGCGGATCCAGGCCTCGCCGGCCTACCAGCAGGACGGCCTCATCGTCATCACGACCGACGAGTCCGAGTGGAACCAGTCGCAGCAGGACTCCACCGCGTGCTGTGGCGAGCAGGTCGGTCCCGACTCACCGATGCCGGGCATCACCGGCCCCGGCGGCGGCCTGACCGGAGCGCTCCTCGTCGGCCGGTGCGTCGCGGCCGGCCAGACCGACGCGACTCCCTACAACCACTACTCGTTGCTCCGCAGCCTCGAGGACCTGTTCGGCGTCACCACCGGCGGTGCCGACGGCAAGGGACATCTCGGGTACGCCGCGGGCGACGGTGTCTCCTCCTTCGGGCCCGACGTCTTCTCGGCGTGCCCTGACGCGGCTCCGACGGCCGTCGCTCTGAAGGGTTGACGCGGATGTCACCGCTGACCAGACGTCAGCTCCTTCTGGGCACTGCCGCGACCGCGGCCGGCGCGGCCGTCGGCACGTCGCTCGCCACCCCGGCGAAGCGCCTGATCACGTCGACCCGGATGCCCAGCCCGGCGGACAGCGGCATCGACCACATCGTGGTCGTCGTCATGGAGAACCGCTCGTTCGACCACTACCTCGGGTGGTTGCCGGGCGCGGACGGCGTACAGGCCGGGCTGACCTACCTCGACGACAGCGGCGCCCCGCACCAGACGCACCACCTGACCGAGCGCCAGGGCTGCGGCTTCAACGACCCGGACCACTCCTACGAAGGCGGCCGCGTCCAGTACGACGGCGGCGCGTGCGACGGGTTCCGCAAGGGCGGCAACGACGACTTCGCGCTCGGCTACTACACGGCCGACGACCTGCCGTTCTACGCGCCACTGACCAAGCAGGCGACCACCTTCGACAAGTGGTTCTGCTCGATCATGTCGTCGACATACCCCAACCGCTACTACACGCACGCCGGTCGCACCGAGCGCAAGGACAACGCGATGGTGACGACCGGCATGCCGACGGTCTGGGACCGCCTCGCGTCCGCCAACGTCACCGCCAACTACTACTTCAGCGACCTGCCCTTCCTCGCGCTGTGGGGTGAGAAGTACGTCGACATCTGCCGACCGGTCGACACGTTCTTCGCCCAGGCCGCGTCCGGAACGCTTCCGCAGTTCAGCTATCTGGACCCGTTCTTCCTCGGTGAGGACCAGGGTGGCTCGAACGACGACCACCCGCACGCGGACATCTGGCGCGGCCAGGCTTTCGTGTCCCTGGTCGCGCAGGCGATCGTCAACTCGCCGCTGTGGTCCAAGACCGCGCTGATCGTGACCTACGACGAGTGGGGCGGCTTCTTCGACCACGTGGCACCGCCACAGCTCCCGGACGACGTGCCGGCGCCGGGCAGCGGCGACTTCGACCACTCCCAGGCAGGCTTCCGGGTGCCTGCGTTCGTGCTGTCGCCCTATGCGCGTCGCGGAGCGATCCAGGGCGCACCTGCCACCGGCGCCTTCGACCACACGTCGATGCTGAAGTTCGCGCAGTGGCGATGGAACCTCGACCCGCTCTCCCCACGCGTCGATGCCGCGGCGAACATCGCGGACGTCCTCGACTTCGCCAACCCGGACTTCTCCGTGCCGAGCCTCCCGGTCGTCGTCGATCCCGGCCCGCACATCTGCGGCTCCCCCGACACCGGGATGGCGGCCGAGGACCCCTTCTGGGTGGAGCTCCGCGACTACGTCCGCGCCCATCCGGCCTGGCGGCATGTCGTCTGACTGACCACACCGGCGCGGCGCTGACATGACAAGGTGACGAACATGTCGGGCGCGGGGGGTCACGTCGCAGCGCTGCACCGCTACCCGGTGAAGTCGCTGGCCGGCGAGCAGGTCGAGCAGCTCGACTGTGACGAGCGCGGGTTCGTCGGCGACCGGCTGTGGTCGGTGCGCACCGACGCAGGCAAGATCGGCAGCGGCAAGAACACCCGGCGCTTCGCCGCCGTCGACGGGCTGCTGCTCGTCCGTGCCCGGGTCAGGAGCGGTGGCGTCGAGCTCGCTTTCCCCGACGGACGCTGCTGTGACGTCGATGACGACGTTGCCGCGCAGTGGCTCAGCGCGCACAGTGGCGAGCCGCTGACACTGGCCCGGGAGTCGGACGTCAGTCACTTCGACGACGGGCCGGTGTCGATGCTCGGGCTCGCGTCCGTCGCCGCGCTGTCCGCCGAGGTCGGCGCCGACATCGACCCCTCACGGTTCCGCGCGAACGTCCTGGTCGAAGGCACACCAGCACTGGCCGAGGACGACCTCGTCGGTCAGCGGGTAGCGATCGGGACGGCCGTGTTCGAGGTCACGATGCGTTCCACTCGCTGCGTGATGATCGACATGGCGACGGCCGACCTGCCCGAGCAGCACGGCAACTTGCTCGCGGTCGGCCGGATGAACGAGACGTGCCTCGGCGTCATCGCCCGGGTCGTGCAGCCGGGTCGGGTCCGCGTCGGCGACAGGGTGCAGCCCCTGCCGTCGTGACGGACGGCGTCAGCTGCGTGCCGTGCGCGTCCGCGACGCCGTGGTCTTCTTCGCGGCCCGCCGGCGGGTGCGCCCGCCCTCCAGCCAGGCGAGGTCGTCACGCAGCGCCTCGATCAGCTCGTCGCGTGGCGCCGTGGCGGAGCGGACGGCGAGGCTGTAGCGCGTGATCACATCGAGCTCGGTCAGCTCGACACGGTCGTCGTCAGAGGCAGCCATGACTGCAGCGTAGTGGCACGATGCAGCGGTGCCGTTGACCGCAGACGACGCCGCCAGCCAGCGTGATGACTCCCCTCGCGCCACTGAGGGCGGGGACCGGGCGACCACGCGACCATCGGGGCTGCGCCGGGAGCTGCCCTTTCTCGTGCTGATCGCGCTCGTGCTGGCGCTCCTCATCAAGACGTTTCTCGTCCAGGCGTTCTTCATCCCGTCCGGGTCGATGGAGCGCACCCTGCACGGTTGCACCGGCTGC
Organism: Mycobacteriales bacterium; assembly: GCA_035695045.1. Taxonomy (GTDB): domain Bacteria; phylum Actinomycetota; class Actinomycetes; order JAFAQI01; family JAFAQI01; genus DASSKP01. The sequence continues at coordinate 56,343 of DASSEX010000066.1, forward strand.
CGCGGCGACCGGGTGCTCGTCAACAAGCTCGTCTACCGGATCCGTGACCCACATCGCGGCGAGATCATCGTCTTCAAAGGTCCGCCGTCGTGGCAGCCGGAGTTCGTGCAGAGCAAGCCCGGCAACGCCGTGTCGCGGTTCCTGCACGAGGTCAGCGCTGCGCTCGGCGTCGCCGCCCCGAGCAACAAGGACTTCATCAAGCGGGTCATCGGCATCGGTGGCGACCACGTCGTCTGCTGCGACAGCCGCGGCCGCATCACCGTCAACGGCCATCCGCTCAACGAGCCGTACATCTACCCCGGCGCACATCCGTCGGACCAGCCGTTCGACGTCGTGGTCCCGAAGGGGCGACTGTGGGTGATGGGCGACCACCGCAACGACTCCGCGGACTCGCGCGCCCACCAGGACGACCACCTCGGCACGATCCCGCTGAACGACGTGATCGGCCGAGCCTTCGTGCGGGTCTGGCCTCCGAACCGCTGGGGTGTGCTGAGCGTGCCCAAGACCTTCCAGCAGCACGGCCTGGTCGCGATCGGCCTGCCTGCGCTGGGATTGATCAGCGGTGCGTCGCGGCGATGGTCGCGGAGCCGACGACGCGCGTTCCGTCGTAGAAAGCCGCCGTCTGCCCGGGCGCGATCCCCCGAGGTGTCGGGCCGCCGAACGAGACCGTGAGGCCGCCGACGGCCGGCTCGACGGTCGCCGGGAACGTCTCGCCGTGCGCGCGCAGCTGCGCGGACAGGCCGGTCGGGAGATGCGGCGCCGGCCCCGCCCACGTCGGCTGCTCGGTGGTGAGTGCGGAGACCGTCAGCATCTCTTCCGGGCCGACGGTGACCGTGCCGGTGACGGGCTCCACGTCCAGCACGTAGCGAGGCTTGCCGTCGGGCGCGGGTCGCCCCAGTCGCAGTCCCCGGCGCTGCCCGACGGTGAAGGAGAACGCGCCGTCGTGTCCGCCGACGACGTCGCCGCTGACCGCGTCGACGAACTGCCCCGGCTGCTCGCCGAGCCGCTGGTGCAACCAGCCGCGGGTGTCGCCATCGGCGATGAAGCAGATGTCATGGCTGTCCGGCTTGTCGGCGACGGCGAGCCCGCAGCTCGCCGCCTCGGCGCGTACGTCGTCCTTCAGCGAGTCACCGAGCGGGAACAGCGCATGCGCGATCTGCTCCGGGCTGAGGACGGCGAGGACGTAGGACTGGTCCTTGCCCGGATCGACCGCGCGGTGCAGCGCACCGCCGAAGATGCGCGCATAGTGGCCGGTGCAGACGGCGTCGAAGCCGAGCGCGAGCGCGCGGTCGAGCACCGCGGCGAACTTGATCCGCTCGTTGCACCGCACGCACGGGTTCGGCGTTCGGCCGGCGGCGTACTCAGCGACGAAGTCGTCGACGACGTCACGACCGAAGCGTTCGGCGACGTCCCACACGTAGAAGGGAATGCCGAGCACGTCGGCCGCGCGTCGCGCATCCCTCGCGTCCTCCAGCGAGCAGCATCCGCGGGCTCCGTCGCGGTGCGAAGCCGGCGTCGCGGACAGCGCGAGATGGACACCGGTGACGTCGTGACCAGCGTCGACGGCGCGCGCTGCAGCGACCGCGGAGTCGACGCCGCCGGACATAGCGGCGAGTACCTTCACGACGCCGTGGCCTCGCCGCCGGCTGCCGCACGCGCGCGATCGACGACGGGCGCGATCGCCTCGACGAGCGCGTCGACGTCGCTCATCTCCGACGTGTGCCCGAGGGTGAACCGCAGTGACGCCCGGGCGCGCGCCTCGTCCTGGCCCATGGCGAGAAGAACGTGACTCGGCCGTGCGACACCCGCAGAGCACGCAGACCCCGTCGAACACTCGATACCGCGCGCGTCGAGGAGCATCAGCAGCGCGTCCCCTTCACACCCGGAGAAGGAGAAGTGCGCGTTGCCCGGGAGCCGTCGGGACGGGTCGAGCGACTCGTCGCCGTTCAACAGAGCGGACGGCACCGCCCCGCGGACCCGCGCCACGAGGTCGTCGCGCAGCACGCGCAACCGCTCCGCGCGCGCCGGCTGCTCCTTGACGGCTACCTCAGCGGCCACCGCGAGTGCGGCCACCGCCGGCACGTCCAACGTGCCCGAGCGCACGTCGCGTTCCTGACCGCCACCGTGCAGGACGGGCACGCAGTCCACGTCGCGCCCGAGCAGCAGCACTCCTGCGCCGATCGGGCCGCCGAACTTGTGCCCGGTCAGCGTCATCGCATCGACGCCGGTCACGGCGAAGTCGACGGGAAGCTGCCCGACCGCCTGGACCGCATCCGTGTGCATCGGGACGCCGTACTCGTGCGCGATCTCAGCGAGCTCGGCAATCGGCTGGATGGTCCCGACCTCGTTGTTGGCCCACATGATGCTGACGAGCGCGACCTCGTCGCCGTGCGCGCTGAGGTGCTCGCGCAGCGTCGCGGGATCCACCCTTCCGGTCTCGTCGACCGGCAGCCAGGTGACCTGAGCCCCCTCCTCGGCGGCGAGCCACTCGGCGGAGTCCATGACCGCGTGGTGCTCGACCGCACTGGCGAGCAGCCGCACCCGTCGCGGGTCAGCCGCCCGGCGGGCCCAGAAGATGCCCTTCACGGCAAGGTTGTCGCTCTCCGTGCCGCCACTCGTGAACACGACCTCGGAGGGACGCGCGCCGAAGGCGGCAGCGACGGTCTCGCGCGACTCCTCGACCACCCGCCGGGCCCGCCGCCCAGCAGCGTGCAAGGACGACGCGTTGCCGGGCACGCCGAGGTGGGCCGCCAACGCTTCGGCGGCCCGCGGGTGGATCGGCGTGCTCGCCGCGTGGTCGAGGTACGGCATCGGGACCAGCGTAACCGTCCGCCGGCGCGGTCCCAGGGGGTCAGACGAGCCCCGGGCGCTCCCATTGCCGGCCGAGGACATGCGTGGCCAGCCAGGCGTGGACGGTGTCGTACCAGACCTTGGCGCTGCCCGGTTTGAGGATCCAGTGGTTCTCGTCCGGGAAGTAGAGGAACTTCGACTCGACCCCGCGCTGCTGCAGCGCCCACCACAGGGAGAGTCCCTCACCGATCGGGACTCGATAGTCCTTGTCGCCGTGGATGACGAGCATCGGCGTGACGATCGCGTCGGCGAAACGGTCCGGCGACCACTTCTCGTAGCGCGAGGGGTCGCGGTCGGGCGCCCCCCATTCGCGCACCCAGTAGGCCGGGAGGTCGGTCGCCCCGACGAAAGACTCCAGCGACCACAGGCTCGCGTGCGTCACGATGCACCGGAAACGGTCGGTGTGACCCGCGACCCAGTTGGCCATGTAGCCGCCGTAGGAACCGCCCATCGCCGCGGTCCGGTCGGCGTCGATGTCCGGTCGGGCGACCACTGCGTCGGTGATGGCCATCAGGTCGTCGTACGGCGCGCCGCCCCACTGCCCCCATCCGCGCTGCAACATGTGCCGGCCGTAGCCGGTGGAAAGAGCGGGGTCGGGCAGCACGACGGCATACCCCTTCGCCGTCATCAGCCACGGGTTCCAGCGCCAGGACCAGCTGTTCGACGATCCGAGCGGACCACCGTGGATCCACAGCAGCAACGGGGCGGGTGAGTCGGGCGTCGCCGTGTCGGGCAGCGCGAGCCACCCTCGGATGGTCGTGCCGTCAGCGGCTGTCGCCGCCACCTCCTCGAGCCGGCCGGGAACATCGACGTGACCGGGCGCCCGCAGCAGCCGAGGCTCCTGGTCGACTCCACCGGGGTCGAGGCGGACCGGCACGGGGGGCCGGTCGACCCGGTCGTACAAGGCGAAGAGGGCGCTGCCGTCACGGGCGATGCTGAGCTCGCTGTAGTGGCCGTCCGAGGTGACACGGACGACGTCGCCGGTGTCGAGGTCGACGCGGAAGACGGGATGTCGACCCAACTCGTCGGAGGTGAAGAAGACGGCGGCACCGTCGGCGCTGAACAGCGGACGGATCGGCCAGAGATCGGCGTCCGCCGCGAGCGGGCGGCCCTCTCCGCTCTCGATGTCGACCAGCCACACCGTGTGCTGGGGCGGGCTGTCGTAGTCGCCGTCGACCGCTCGGATGCACACCACGCGCCGGCCGTCCGGGCTGATCGAGGGCTCGCCGAAGCTGACGCCCTTCTCGCGGGCGATGACGCGCTGATCCCCTGTGGCCAGGTCGATGCGCAGCAGATGTGCTCGCGGCAGACCGGGCTCGTCGGCCTCTGCCCACCCGGTGACCGCGAAGCTGCCGTCCGGTGCGACGGCGAACAGCTGCTCGTCGAGCGCGCGCCCGGGTTGCGGGGTCAGGTCGCGCAGCTCGGCGGCGCCGCCGCCCGGGTCGCCGGGGCCGGTGACGTCCGTGGCGACCAGCCGAAGCTGTGCAGGTCCCAGATCGGCGTCCCAGTACCTCACGGGCGAGCTCTCGTGGAGGATCGCTCCGACGTCCCGGTCCTCCCGCTCCTTGCGCAGCCGCTCGTCGTCCTCCACGGAGGCAGCGCCCGGCAGCGTCGCTGTCGTGAGGACGACGGCCGCGGCATCGGCCGCGACGGCGACGCGCGCGAAGCCGCCGGGGCGGGCCGCGACCCGGCGCGCTTCGCCGCCGGCGGCCGGGAGCATCCACAGTCCGACGGTGTCCTTGTCGGTGGGTTCGTCGCCGTCCTGCTGGTCTCCCCGTTTCGACAGGAACAGCAGGCTGCCGTCGCGCAGGAAGCGCGGCGACGACTCTCCTGCCGCGGAGAACGTCAAACGCCGCGCGGGGGCCTGCCCGGCGGGATCGATCTCCCACAGTGCGGAGACGTACTTCTTCCCGCTGCGCGAAAGGCCCGCGATCGTCGCCACCAGGCGAGTCCCGTCCGGAGAAAGGCGCAGCTCGTTGACCCGGGGCAGACCGACGAACTCGGCGACGTCGTCGAAGACCGACATCCGGTCAGCCGCGCACGAGGATTCGCGGCGTGATGGGCTCCCCGTTCACGTCGGGCGGGAGCCACCCACCCACCACCATCTGTGACGGCAGCATCCCGGTCAGGCTGCGGACGTCACCCGCTGCGCCGGCGGCGACCTGCCCCGGGTCGGCGGAGGTCGCGACGTGGACGACCACCTGCGCGCGACCGTCGCGCGACCGTCGCTGCAACACCACACGCCATTCGCCGATGTCCGCGCGACCGGCGAGGGCTCCGGCCAGCGCACGAAGATCGAGCGCTCGTCCCTGGTCACTGGTGAGAACGAGGGCCGACGGCCGGACGTCCTGAAGTCGTGGAACCGTCCGGCCGCAGCCACCGCACGGGGTGGTGTCGATGCGGGAGCTGGTGACGTCGCCCGACCGCCAGCGGAGCAGGGCGCTGCCGTGCAGCTGCAGCTGCGTCAGCACGATCTCTCCGGAGTCGGCGGCCGGGTCGCCGGTCTCCGGATCGACGAGCTGCACGACGTCGAGGTCGGGGTAGGTGTGCAACCCTCCTGCCGCACCGGCTTCGCGGCACTCGGCCCACAGGACGCGCGCGCCCGCGGGGGCGTGCACCGCAAGCACCGTCACACCAACCGCCTGGTCACCCAGGGCCTGCATCACCGCGTCGCGTTCGTCGTCGGTCGGCATCCGGACCAGCAGCACTGTGCGCAACCGAGAGGTGGCGTTGGCGTCCCTCAGCGCGCTGACAATGTCGGCTGCTTCCTCCGACCGCGCGGCGAGGACCGTCGGCGGCGCCACCTTCGCCACTGCGATGACATCTGCCGGGTCCGGGCCGGGGAACATCGCCGGCGCGCCGGACGCGAGCGCGGCGTACTGCAGCGCGACATGCTGCGTCGTCTGCTCGACCGGCACCGCCGACAACAGGGCGTCGCCGGCGCCGAGTCCGAGAACCTTCCACAGCCGCGCGCCTGCACGAGCCAACACGTCCAGGTCGCCACGGGTCGACGCCAGCGGATAGCGGAAGGCGAGACCGGACCACACGTACGACGTCGGTTTGGTGTCGGTCTCGACGATTCGCCGGTAGGCGTCGCGGTGCGTCAGCCGCAGGCGCAGCGCACGTCGCAACGTCGGTCCTGCGGCGTGCAGCGCGAAGCCACCTTCCCCCGCCTGCAGGACGAGGGCTGCCATCGCGGCGGGGTCACCGGTCGGGCTGATGTCGCGCTCACCGACCGCAGGCACCGTGGCGAGCTTCGCGACGGTGTCGATCGAGCCGGGCGCAGTTCCGAGCTCGCCGAACCGACCCCTCCAGTACGGCGAGAACGGTGCGACCGCGTGCCGCACCTGATCGCGCACGAGCCGGTCCTGAAGAGCGACCAGCCCGCGCGCCGACATCCTGTCCCAAGCCACCCGCAGAGATTAGCGAGCGCCTACTTGCGCTTCTCGATCTCCTCGGTCAGCTGCGGAACGACGTTGAAGAGGTCACCGACGATGCCGAAGTCGACGAGCTCGAAGATCGGCGCCTCCGGGTCCTTGTTGATGGCGACGATGGTCTTCGAGGTCTGCATGCCTGCCCGGTGCTGGATCGCGCCGGAGATGCCGATCGCCATGTAGAGCTGAGGCGAAACGGTCTTGCCGGTCTGGCCGACCTGGTTGGTGTGGGGATACCAACCGGCATCCGTCGCGGCACGCGAGGCGCCGACGGCTGCCCCGAGTGAGTCGGCGAGCTTCTCGATCAGCTCGAAGTTGGAGCCTTCGCCGAGCCCACGCCCGCCGGAGACGACAATCGCCGCCTCGGTCAGCTCGGGACGCCCGCCCTTCTTCTCCGTCACCCGGTCGAGCACCTTGGCCTTCTTCGCGGCGTCGGACAGCGTGACCGAGACCTGCTCCTCGGTCGGCTGTGCCGGAGCCGGCTCGGGCGCGGTGCTGTTGGGGCGGACGGTGATGATCGGCGTGCCCTTGCTCACCTTCGACTGCACGTTGAACGCGCCACCGAAGATGCTCTGCTTCGCGACGAAGCCGTCCTCGATGCCGACCGCGTCCGTGAGGACACCCGACTCCGTCTTCACCGCGAGCCGACCGGCGACCTCTTTGCCCTCCGGCGAGCTCGGGATGAGCACGGCCGCAGGCGACGACTGCTGGACGACCTGCGCGAGCACCTCGGCCTTCGGCGCGACGAGGTAACCGTCGAGCTCACTGTTGCCGGCGACGTAGACCTTGGTGGCGCCGTACTCCGCCAGCTTGTCCTTGGCGTTGTCGTAGCCGTTGCCCACGAACACCGCTGCCGGCTCGCCCAGCGAGCGCGCCAGGGTCAGCAGCTCGTAGGTGACCTTCTTCGGGGTGCCGTCGACGTGCTCGACGAGAACGAGAACCTCAGCCACAGAAAAGTCTCCTCAGACGTGCTTCTACTCAGATGAACTTCTGCGACGCGAGGAACTCGGCGAGCTTCGTGCCGCCGTCGCCCTCGTCCTTGACGATCTGACCGGCCTGCTTCGGCGGCCGCGGAGCGAACTCGGCGACCTCGGTCGCGGAGCCGGCGAGGCCGACCTTGTCGGCCTCGATGCCCGCGTCGGCCAGCGTCAACGTCGTGAGCGGCTTCTTCTTCGCCGCCATGATGCCCTTGAAGGAGGGGTACCTCGGTTCGTTGATCTTCTCGACGACGCTCACGACGGCGGGCGTCGGCGCCTCGACAACGTCGTAGCCGCTGTCGGTCAGGCGCTCGATCTTGACCGTGCCGTCGCTCACCTCGACCTTGCGCGCGAACGTCAGCTGTGCGGCGCCCAGCCGCTCGGCCAGCATCGCGGGCACGACGCTCATCCGCGCGTCGGTCGACTCGACGCCGAGGATCACCAGGTCGTGCTCGATGGTGCCCAGCGCCTTCGCCAGTGCGTACGACGTCGCCAGGGCGTCGGAGCCGTGCAGACCGGGGTCCACGATGTGGACGGCCTTGTCCGCGCCCATCGACAGCGCCTTGCGAATGGTCTCGACCGCCTTCTCGGGGCCCATGCTGAGCACGGTGACCTCGCCGCCCTGCGCTTCCTTGATCTTGAGCGCTTCTTCGACGGCGTACTCGTCGAGCTCGTTCATGACCCCGTCGACGCTTTCGCGGTCGACGGTCTTGTCGTCGGAGCTGAGCTTCTTCTCAGCCCACGTGTCGGGAACCTGCTTCACGCAGACGACGATGTTCATGGCCGGCGGCCGACCTCCCTGGATTGGATCGGCACCGATGTTACGGGGCAGTAGGTTCGCGCTATTCGTGCGGGTGCAAGGTGACCACCAGGTCGCAGCGCTCCGCGACCTCAGGGTCGTGTGTCGCCAGCACCAGAGACCCGTCGCGGTGCGGCACCTCGAACAGTCGCTCGAGCACCAGCTCTCGCGACGCCTTGTCCTGCTCCGCGGTCGGTTCGTCGGCGATGAGGATCTGCGGGCGCAAGGCAAGGGCCCGGGCGACGGCGACCCGCTGCTGCTGGCCCCCCGAGAGCTCCTCGATGAGCTGGTCCTCGTGGCCGTCGAGGCCGACGTCGGCCAGGGCCTGGGCGGCCGCCTCGCCCACCTGGTCGAGCGGGCGCCCCGCGGCGCGGAGAGCAGCCTCCACGTTCTCGACAGCGGTCAGGAGCGCGACGAGGCCGTAGCCCTGCAACACGACGGCGACCTCGTCGGCGTGCGAGCGGGGGTCGACCCGGCGGCCGTCGATGGTGACCAGTCCGGCGGCGGGCTCGGCCAGGCCAGACAGCAGCGCGAGCAGGCTCGTCTTGCCGCTGCCGGACGGGCCCATGATCGCGACGCTCTCGCCCGGCCCCACGACGAAGCCGACGTCCTCGAGGATCACGCGGCCTTCACGCTCGTAGCGCAACCCCTGCGCTTCGAGGATCGTCACGGTCGCTCGCTCCCGGAGTCGTAGATGCGGCGCAGGTCGACGCCCTGCTCGTGCCGGACGGCGCGGGCCAGCGAACCGGGCGGCAGGGCGTCGAGCAGCTCGGGCGGCAGCTGCACGGTGCCGTCCCGTCCGACGACGACGTAGTCCTCGCCGGCCCGGCCCTCCGACCCCACGCGGCCGTCGCGGATGGTGACGGTGCGGCCGAGCACCGCGCCCACCGCGGCGTCGTGCGTCACCGCGACGACGGTTGTGCCCTCCTCGGCGTTGGTGCCGCGGATCAGGTCCATGACGGCTTCGGCGGACGCCGGATCGAGCTGGCTGGTGGGCTCGTCGGCCAGCAACAGCCCGGGACCGTTCGCCACCGCCACGGCAACAGCAAGCCGCTGCTGCTCCCCTCCGGACAGGCGTCCGGCGACCCGATGGCTTGCGCTGGCGAGCCCGACGGCCTCGAGCAGCCGCAGCGCCCGTCGGCGCTTTGCTGCGCCGGACCGGCGCGCCGGGCGTTGCGCGAAGAGCACGTTTCCCAACGCCGTGTCGTAGGGCAGCAGGTTGCGTCCGGGGTTCTGCAGGACGACACCGATCTCGCGCAGCCGGATGTCGGCGAGCTGCGCGTTCGTGAGCTTCGACAGCGAGTGACCGATGACCTCGACGGAGCCGGCGGTCGGTCGCAGGAGTCCCGCCAGGTGCCAGAGCAACGTCGTCTTGCCCGCGCCGGAGGGCCCGAGTAGCGCGACCGTCTCGCCCTCGCGGACGACGAAGTCGACACCGCGAAGCGCGGCGACCTCCGCGCCGGCGGTGCCGTAGACATGGACGAGGTTGTCGCAGCGGACGGCGACCTCTGACGTGGTCACAGCGGCGCCTCCCGGAGCTGCTCCGGCGTGACGGTGCGCAGCAATGCGCCCGCTGCCGCGGCCGCGACGGCCACGAGGAAGACGAGACCCACACCCAGTACGACGGCCATGAACAGCGGCGACGGCAGGTAGCCGAGCAAGGTTGATCCGGGCGCGTGCACGAACTCGGGAACGTTACGACCGGCGATGGCGGCAGCGAGCAACCCGGCGCCGATGCCGGCGAGCGCACCGAACCCGATGACGGCGACCTGCTCGATCGCCAGTGCGGAGTAGAGCGTGCGGCGCGACGCGCCGGCCGCCGCGAGCGCGGCGTACTCGTAGCGGCGGCGACGAGCAGCGGCGGAAAGGCTCAGCACTGCCGCGAGGGCGGCGAGGACGGCGGCCGCTGCGGCATCCGCGAGGAACAGCACGCTCGCGAGGCCAGGACCCTGACGGCCGAGCTCGGCCGCCACGTCGCTGCTCGTGCTCGTCGAGATCACCGGCAGGCCCGCCCTGGCGAGCGCGTGACGGATACGGTCCGCGTCACCGCGAACCCACACCTGCGCGGTGGCCGGCGCGGTGTCGTTGGTCGCCGCGCGCATGGCGTAGCGCAACGAGACGACGACACCGTTGGCCGCAGCTCCCGGGATGCCCGGAGCGGTGTCGAGCGGGGCGACGTCGATGCCCTGCGCATCCAACCCGGAGACGGGGATCGCCGTGTTGGGTCGGTCGAGAGCCTCGGACACCACCGCAGGCATCTGCGGCGGCCGGTCAACCACACCCAGCGTCGCGGGCGCGGCGGACGTGGAGACGAAGCGCCAGTCGACCGTGTTCTGCGCCGCTCGCACGAAGTTGCGGCCGTCGTCGAGTCCGCGCCAGTGACCCGGGCCGGCGAACCCGCTGACGGAACGCCAGCGCCCGCCGGACTGCACCTCGAGGCCGGTGATCGTGACGTGCCCGTCGAGAGCACCCGGCCGGCCGCCGGGCGGAGTGATCTGCACGTCGTTGACGATGCAGGGGCAGCCTGCGAGGTCGCCACTCAACGTGGCCGTCGCGCCGGCTCGCAGCACACCCATCTCGACCGGCGTCGGCGCGGACGAACCGCGCGCAGCCACGTCGACGACGACCGCCACCGGCTCGGGGCGGATCGTCACGGAGGACAGCCGCAGCCGCAGCCGCTCGCCGTCGACGACGATGGGATCCGGCGCAGGAGGATCGAGACCGCTCAGCAAAGCCGCGGGATCGCCCACCCGGCCGGCCGACCAGTGAGCGATCCTCGCGAACCGCCGCGGCTCGACCCCGAGCAGCGTGACCGTCCCGTTGTTGAAGGACATGACCGCGGTCGCTGTACGGCCGGCCGGGTCAATGCGGTCGACGACGTTCGCCAGGTCGACTCCGAGCGGTAGGGAGACGGTGAGCACCGTCGGCGCGCCGACACCGATCTGCGCGATGCGCGCGCGGTTCGCGTCGCCGACGATCCAGGACCCCATGCTGAACGTCGCCAGTGCGATGGCCGTCGCGAGGATCATCGTCGTGCGGGTGCCGCCCGGCCGTCGCGCGATGTGGCGGACGGCCAGAAACGCACCGAGGTCGCCCTTGCTGCGCGTCCGGGAGAACAGCGAGCGGCAGACCAGTGGCAACAACCGCGACGCCACGACCGCGATCGCGAGCCCCAGCAGCCCGGGGACGAGAAGCGCCAGCGCGCTGTGCGACGCCGAGCTCAGCGTCCCGGAGAGGAACAGCTGCGCCAGCCCTGCGACTGCGGCCGTCAGCACGACTGCGTCGAAGACCCAGCCGCGGTCGTTGACCCGCCGGCCGGTACGACGCCACTGCTCCACCACCGGCCGGACGACGGTGCGCCGACCACCGACCACGATCGCCGCCGCACCGCCGGCAACCGCGATGACGGCGGCGACCCAGCCGAGTGCGGGCAGCGGCACGGGCGTCCCTTGTCGCAGCAGCACATGGGTCAGCACGATCGACAGCAGCCAGCCGACGATCGCGCCGACCGGCAGAGCGAGCAGCAGCAGCACCGCAGGCTCGCCCAACCCGAACAGCATCGCGCGTCCGGCGCCGTACCCGCGCAGCTTCGCGAGAGCGATCTCGGTGCCGCGCGCGTCAACTGCGTCGGTGACGACGAGGAACAGCAACAGCCACGTCAGCACGAGCAGCTCGGCAGTCACGACCACCACGGGGACCGCGAGTGACGACCAGCTCGCGTGCACGTCGTCCCCCGTCGCAGGAACACCGGTCGTCACAGCCACTTGGTTGGCGATCAGCGTGCGGCTGGCGGAGAGGTGGTTGGTCGCGGTCACGACGGGGTCGAGGTCTCCCGGTGTGATGCGCGGGACGTTGAGCACGCGGACGTAGACAGCGGTCCCCTGGGGGTGGCCCGGCATCCGCTCGATCGTCGAGCGAGCAGTGAACATGGCGTCGTACGGCGGGGTGGGCAGCGCTGTGGCGATCTCGGCCGGGAAGTAGACGGCTCCGCGCGCGTACCAGTAGTCGAGGCGCGTGTTGGGCACGCGGTAGATGCCGACGATCTTCAGCGGTGCGGGCGCGTTGCCTTTGACGACCTGACCCACCTGCCAGTGGTTGTCGGCGGCGAGAGAGGTGCTGACCACCACCTCGTTGGTCTGCGCCGGACAGCTGCCGGTGCGGAACGTCAGGTGGGCGCACACGTCGGTGCGCCAGACGAGAGCGACGTTCTCGAGCAGCTTCGGGAAGAAGTCGTTCGTCTCGAGCGCCTCGATCGGCGGCTGGAACAGCCGCTGGGTGCGGGCGCGACCGAGAGTCCCGTCGAGGTCGTCGTCGACCAGACCGGCCAGGTTGTCGGAGCTGCCTGCGAGCACACCGCTCGCGGTGGTCTGGAAACCGCGGCCGAAGGCGGCGGGCCCGGTCAGCGCATCCTGGAGGATCGAGTCGCGGGCCGCTGCGTAGTAGGTCGGCCCGATGGCCGCCGCCGCAGTCGCGCACAGCGCGACGACGAAGATGACGACGGACGTGCCGGCCCGGTGCCACAGTCCGCGCAGGAGCGTCACAGCACCGGTCACGGTGCCATCCTTAGCGCATACGACCGCGGTTGCCCGCGCGGCGTTGCCACATCGTGACCGTGCTCACGAGACGGTCACGGTTGCGTGTCGAAACGGCGGAGCAGGGCTTCGGCACCCTCGAAGTCCGCAACCACGTCGGCCGCGGGACGCTCTGCACGCACCAGGCCGACCGCCTGGCCGGCCCAGACCACCGGCTCTTCCGACCGCGTGCCCTCCGCGAGCAACTCGGCCTCGCGGCCGTGCCAACGGTCCGCGAACGCGTTGCGCACCGCGCGACCACCGAACTCGGACGGCCACGGGATGCCGCGGCCGATGTCGAGCACGGTGGTGTAGATGGTGTCGGTCTCCCCTGCGTCCACGACCGCGGCGCGTGCAGCAGCAGAGTTCTGCCCCTCGACGCACGCAAGGAATGCCGTCCCGACGAGCGCACCTGCCGCGCCGGCCGCGAGAACCGCCGCGAGCGACCGGGCGCCGGCGATGCCGCCCGCAGCGAGCACCGGTACGTCGACCGCGTCCAGAACGGCCTCGAGGAGCGGCAAGGTCGCGACCTCGCCGCGACCGTGGCCCCCGCCTTCGCCGCCGCGGGCGATGACCAGGTCGACCCCGGCGTCGACCGCACGCAGCGCCTCGTCGACGGTGCCTGCCTGCGTGGCGACGACGATTCCCTTCTGCTGCGCAGCCGCGACGTGGTCGGCGTACGGGCCGAACGACAGCGACAGCAGCGCGGGCGCCGCCTCGATCGCTGCTTCGACGAGCTCGGGGTTCTCGTCGGCGTACCAGGCGATGAGGCCGATGCCGAACGGCCGTCCGCTCGCCCGAGCCACGTCGGCCTCGGTCCTGACGACGGCAGCCGTTTCGTAACCGATGCCGATCATTCCGAGTGCGCCGGCAGTGGATACAGCAGCGGCGAGCGCGCCACCGGAGACACCGGCCATCGGCGCGGAGACGACGGGGACGGTCAGGTCGAAGCGGTCGGTGAGCCAGGTGCGCAACACCACCGCATGGTGGCACTAGGCGAGGATGTCCCGATGTCCCCGTCCAAGACCCCTCGCCTCGTTGCCCTCGCCGCGAGCGGCGTCCTGCTCATCAGCTGCGGTGGTCACGGGTCGCAGCCCGGTGCATCCTCCCCGCCTGCGACGAGGCCGGCAGCGACAGCCTCGACCGCGTCGCCGGCGCCGGCGACGCCGACGTCCACACCGTCGCCGCCGGCCCGGCTGGTCGCCCACGTCGCACCGTGGCAGCTGCCTGCGGCGCGCAGTCGCGAAGTCGCCCTGGCGACCGCAGGCGGTCTCGTCGTCGCGGGTGGTCTGTCGTCCGCGAAGGTCAGCACGTCGACGGTGTGGTCGCTGTCAGCGGCGAACGGACGGGCGGCTCATACCGGCTCGCTGGCAACCGCGGTGCACGACGCCGCCGGGTTCGTCGTGGGCCGCACAGCCTTCGTCGTCGGTGGCGGCAACACGTCGACCGTCGACGACGTGCAGGAGATCGCGACGGAGGGTTCGGCGCAGGTCGTCGGTCACCTTCCGCAACCGAGGTCCGACCTGTCGGCCGCTTCGGTCGAAGGTGCGGGCTACGCGCTCGGCGGCTTCGACGGCACCGCCTCGTTGGCGGCTGTGCTGCGCACGGCGGACGGTCGGCGCTTCAGCACCGTCGCGCAGCTCCCGGTCACCGTTCGTTACGCCGCGGTTGCCGCCGTCGCCGCTGCCGGCGGCGACGATCTGCTCGTCTTCGGCGGCGAGCACGACGGCGTGGCCATCGACGACGTCCAGCAGGTGGACCTGAAGACCGGCCGGGCGCGCATCATCGGCCACCTGCCGCATCCGCTGGCCCATGAGGGCGCAGCAGTCCTCGGCGACTCGGTGTGGCTGCTCGGCGGTCGCAGCCACGACCAGCTGCAGTCGGCGATCTGGCGATGGGACCCGACGCGGCGTCGAGCAGTGGCTGCGGGCCGGCTGCCCTATGCCGTCGCGGACGCGGGCGTCGCGGTCATCGGCTCGACGGCTTACGTCCTGGGCGGCGAGACACCCGACCCGACGGCACGGGTCATCGTCGTCGCGCCGAGGTAGGGACGACAGGGCGTCGAGACGCGAAGGTGTGGCGGCGGCCCGCCCAGCTGGGCCACCGCCACACGTCTTCGGGAATCAGGCTGCGGCAGTGGCGAGCGTTGCGCTCGTCAGTGATGTGCCGCACTCGCACGTCGACGACGTGAAGCGCTGGTTGTCGCAGCCGTCGCCGTAGCAACCGGTGCTTCCGCACTCCGCGCAGTCGAACAGGTCGTTGTTGCATGCACTGCCGTCGAACAGTCGTCCGTCACAGTGGCGCATGTCCGTTCCTCCTTGCGGCTTCGCCGCTCGTCCCCCGTGGGTGGCTTTTCGGATCGGGTGTGCCTTGCTGACTGACGTCGTTGTCAGGTGGTGCGGTCCTGCTGCCGGTGGGCTTAGTGGAACTGCTCTTCCTCGGTGCTGCCCTTGAGTGCGAGCGTCTCGGCGTTGGGGTCGATCGCGGTGGCGACGAGGTCGAAGTAGCCGGCGCCGACCTCGCGCTGGTGCTTGGTCGCGGTGTAGCCCTCGGCCTCCGCCGCGAACTCCTTCTCCTGGAGCTCGACGTAGGCGGACATGTCGTTGGCGGCGTAGCCCTTCGCCAGCTCGAACATCGAGTAGTTGAGGGCGTGGAAGCCGGCCAGGGTGATGAACTGGAACTTGTAGCCCATCGCGCCGAGCTCGCGCTGGAACTTCGCGATCGTGTCGTCGTCGAGCGCGGCCTTCCAGTTGAACGACGGCGAGCAGTTGTAGGCGAGCAGCTGGTCCGGGAACTCCTTCTTG
>DASSEX010000067.1:0-18793 GCA_035695045.1 Mycobacteriales bacterium
CCGGACCTCAACTACGAGAACCCGGAGGTGCAGGAGGCGATGCTCGAGGTGCTGCGCTTCTGGCTCGACCTCGGCATCGACGGCTTCCGGCTCGACGCCGTGCCCTACCTCTTCGAGGAGGAGGGCACCAACTGCGAGAACCTCCCGGCCACGCACGCGTTCCTCAAGGAGGTGCGCGCGGAGGTCGACCGGCTCTACCCGGACCGGGTGCTGCTCTGCGAGGCCAACCAGTGGCCGGGCGACGTCGTGCAGTACTTCGGGGACCCGGAGACCGGTGGCGACGAGTGCCACATGGCCTTCCACTTCCCGGTGATGCCGCGGCTGTTCTCGAGGAGCGGTGCGAGCCGCCGGCGGATGCCGATGTTGGCCTTCATCCGCGGGTCGCTCGCGTACTCCGACCACATGTAGTCGCGCTCTTCGTCGGTGACCATCTCGAGCGTGAGCTCGTCGTGGTTGCGCAGGAAGATGCCCCACTGGCAGTTGTCCGGGATGGCCGGCGTCTGCGACATGATCTCGGAGATCGGGTAGCGCTGCTCGCGGCGTACGGCCATGAAGATGCGCGGCATCACCGGGAAGTGGAAGGCCATGTGGCACTCGTCGCCGCTGCCGAAGTACTCGACGACGTCCTCCGGCCACTGGTTGGCCTCGGCCAGCAGCACCTTGTCCGGGTAGAGGCTGTCGACCTCCTTGCGCACCCGCTTCAGGAACTCGTGCGTCCTCGGCAGGTTCTCGCAGTTGGTGCCCTCCTCCTCGAAGAGGTAGGGGATCGCGTCGAGCCGGAAGCCGTCGATGCCGAGGTCGAGCCAGAAGCGCAGGACCTCGAGCATCGCCTCCTGGACGGCCGGGTTCTCGTAGTTGAGGTCCGGCTGGTGCGAGAAGAACCGGTGCCAGTAGTACTGCTGGCGCTCCGTGTCCCAGGTCCAGTTGGACGACTCCGTGTCGACGAAGATGATCCGGGCGTCCTCGTACTTGAGCTTGGTGTCGCTCCACACGTAGAAGTCGCCGTAGGGACCGTCCGGGTCCGAGCGCGACGCCTGGAACCATGGGTGCGCGTCGCTCGTGTGGTTCATGACCAGGTCGGCGATGATCCGCATGCCGCGCTTGTGCGCACCGTCGATCAGCTCGACGAAGTCGCCGAGGTCGCCGAACTCCGGAAGCACGCGCAGGAAGTCGCTGATGTCGTAGCCGCCGTCGCGCAGCGGCGACTCGTAGATCGGCAGCAGCCAGATGCAGTCGACGCCGAGCCAGTGCAGGTAGTCGAGCTTCTGCGTCAGTCCGCGGATGTCGCCGGTGCCGTCGCCGTTGGAGTCGTGGAAGCCACGGATGAGGACCTCGTAGAAGACCGCGCGCTTGTACCAGGTCGGGTCACGCGGTTCTTCGATGCCGTCGACGACCTCGGCAGTCACTCGGCAGCTCCGGTCGTCATCACTGCGTCCCCCTCCGTACGACGAACACGTGCGCGGGCGCGACGAACGGGTCGAGCCGGACGTAGTTGTTCTCGCCCCAGGTCCAGGTGTTGCCGGACAGCTCGTCGTGCACCTCGAAGGACTCCCACGGCTCGAACCCGAGGGCGGCCATGTCGATGTGCAGCGTCGCCTCACGAACTGCGTGCGGGTCGAGGTTGACGACGACGAGGACGCAGTCGTCCCCGTCCTTCTTCGACCACGCGAGGATCTGGTCGTTGTCGGCCTGGTGCCAGCGCAGGTTGCGGAGATGGCGCAGTGCCGGATGGGCGTGCCGGATCCGGTTGAGCTCGGTCAGCAGTGGGGCGAGGCTGCGGCCGTCGCGCTCGGCCGCCGCCCAGTCGCGCGGACGGTAGGAGTACTTCTCGCTGTTCTGGTACTCCTCGCTGCCCGGCTTGACCGCGACGTGCTCGTAGAGCTCGAACCCGGAGTAGACCCCCCAGCTCGGGGACAGCAGCGCGGCGAGGATCGCCCGGATGTGGAAGGCAGGCGGGCCGCCGTACTGCAGGAACGCGTGCAGGATGTCCGGCGTGTTCACGAAGAAGTTGGGTCGCAGGAAGTCGACGGTCTCCTGGCTGAGCTCGGTGAGGTACTCCTCGAGCTCCCACCGCTCGTTGCGCCAGGTGAAGTAGGTGTAGGACTGCGTGAAGCCGATCTTGCCGAGCATGTGCATCATCGCCGGCTTGGTGAAGGCCTCGGACAGCCAGATGACCTCGGGGTGAGTCCGGCGGACCTCCCCGATCAGCCACTCCCAGAACGCGACCGGCTTCGTGTGCGGGTTGTCGACGCGGAAGATCGTGACGCCGTGGTCGATCCACGTGTTGACCACGCCGAGGACGGCCTGCGACAGCCCCTCCGGGTCGTTGTCGAAGTTGAGCGGGTAGATGTCCTGGTACTTCTTCGGCGGGTTCTCGGCGTACGCGATCGTGCCGTCGGCGCGCACCGTGAACCACTCCGGGTGCTCCTTGACCCAGGGGTGATCGGGCGAGCACTGCAGGGCGAGGTCGAGCGCGACCTCGAGGTTGTGCTGCTTCGCCGTCGCGACGAACGCGTCGAAGTCGTCGAAGGTGCCGAGGTCGGGATGGATCGCGTCGTGACCGCCGGTCTCGGCGCCGATCGCCCACGGGCTGCCCGGGTCGTGCGGTCCGATGTCCTGGGGCTTGCCGCCGGGGAACTCGGGGCTGTTGGGTCCCTTCCGGTACGCCGTCCCGATCGGGTGGATCGGCGGGAGATAGACGACGTCGAAGCCCATCCCGGCGACGGCCGGCAGCCGCTCGGCGGCGGTGCGCAGCGTGCCGGACACCCAGCTGCCGTCCGGGCGCTGATGCGCGCCTTCTGACCGCGGGAAGAACTCGTACCACGCGCTGAACCGCGCACGCTCGCGCTCGACGCGGATCCGGAAGGTGTCGCTCGCGGTGACGAGGTCGCGCACGGGGTGCGCGTCGATGACGGCCACGAGGTCGGGCTCGAGCGCGGCCGCGATCCGGTCGACCGGCGAGCGGTCCGTGTCGCGCAGCGCGGTCACGGCCTTGGTGATCGCCTGCCGGGCGGCTTTCGGAGCTTCCTTCACCGCCCGCTCGTGCAGCCGCGCGCCCTCCTCGCAGACGAGGTCCACGTCCTGGTCGAGCGGGATCTTGATCTCGGCGTCGTGCCGCCAGGTCGCGACCGGGTCGCTCCACGCCTCGACCCGGAACGTCCAGTCACCCTCGGCGTCGAGGAGTGCCTCGGTCTGCCACCTGTCGGTGCCGCTGCCCACCGGGTGCATGCGGTTGAACGCGCGCTCCTTGCCGTCGGGGGCGACGAGCACGGCGTTGGCCGCCACGGCGTCATGACCCTCGCGGAAGACGGTGGCGGCGATCGTGACGCGCTCACCGACGGCTGCCTTGGCCGGCCACCGCCCGCACTCCACGACGGGGCCGACCTGAGAGATGGGAATTCGACCGATCATCGAAGGCGAACCTACCCAGGTCATTTCGCGCCGAACGCCCCGGTTCTGCTGCCGCACGCTCACCGCCTCGCTTTTGGTGATCATGGACGCTGACGCCGAGGAACGCCACGTTCAGCCCCCCATCGAGCGTGGGTAGGGTCGGCCCTCGTGAGAGCACTTCGTCGCTTCACCGTCCGCGCCGCCCTTCCGGAGCCGCTCGCGCCGCTGGGCGAGCTGGTGATGAACCTGCGCTGGTCGTGGAACCCCGACTCACTGGACCTGTTCGAGGCCGTCGACCCGGAGACATGGGAGGCGGTCGGGCACGATCCGGTGCGGCTGCTCGGCGAGGTCGGCGCCGACCGGATGGCGGCTCTGGCGAAGGACAGGCGGTTCCTTCGCCGGCTCTCCGATGCCGCCGACGACCTGCACGACTATCTCGAGCAGCCGCGTTGGTACCAAGGTCTGCGCGACGTCCCGCAGGCGATCGCCTACTTCTCGCCGGAGTTCGGCATCACCGAGGTGCTGCCGCAGTACTCCGGCGGCCTGGGCATCCTGGCCGGCGACCACCTCAAGGCCGCGAGTGATCTCGGCGTCCCGATCATCGGCGTGGGGCTTCTCTATCGCCGCGGCTACTTCAAGCAGAGCCTCAGCCCGGACGGCTGGCAGCAGGAGCGCTACCCGCCGCTGGACCCCAACGGCCTGCCGCTGACCCTGCTGCGCGACGACGACGGTCAGCCGGTCAAGGTCAGCGTGGGGCTTCCGGACGACAAGCCCCTGCGGGCGCAGATCTGGCGCGCGCAGGTCGGCCGGGTTCCGCTGCTGATGCTCGACTCCGACGTCGAGGACAACGCACCGCAGGAACGCGAGGTCACCGACCGGCTGTACGGCGGCGGCACCGACCATCGCCTGCTGCAGGAGATGCTGCTCGGCATCGGTGGCGTCAGGGCGGTGCGCGAGTTCTGCGCGCTGACCGGACACCCGGAGCCGGAGGTGTTCCACACCAACGAGGGTCACGCCGGCTTCCTCGGACTGGAGCGCATTCGTGAGCTCACGGAGGACCACGGTCTCGACTTCGACGAGGCGCTGGTCGCGGTGCGCGCGGGCACGGTCTTCACGACCCACACGCCGGTGCCGGCCGGCATCGACCGCTTCCCGCTGGAGCTGATCGAGCACCACTTCGGTGGCAACAACGCGTGCAAGGGCGTGCCGGTCGACCGCATCCTCGGCCTCGGCGCCGAGGAAGACCCCGACATGTTCAACATGGCGCACATGGGGCTGCGCCTCGCGCAGCGCGCCAACGGCGTCAGCAAGCTGCACGGCGTCGTCAGCCGCGACATGTTCGGCAGCCTCTGGCCGGGGTTCGACGCGAGCGAGATCCCGATCACCAGCGTCACCAACGGCGTGCACGCACCGACCTGGGTCGCTCGCGAGGTCATGGATCTCGCGGCACGCGAGGTCGGCCCGTCGCTCGTCGAGGAGGCGCAGGGCTGGGAGCAGGTCGCCAAGGTGCCGGACGAGGCCGTCTGGGCGACCCGGCGAGCGCTGCGCGCGCAGCTCGTCCAGGAGGTACGACGCCGGCTGCGCGAGTCGTGGCTGCAGCGTGGCGTGAGCGAAGCGGGCCTCGGCTGGATCGACACCGCCTTCGACCCTGACGTGCTGACGATCGGTTTCGCTCGCCGCGTGCCGTCGTACAAGCGGCTGACGCTGATGCTGCGCGACACCGAGCGGCTGACCCGCATCCTGCTGGATCAGGAACGTCCGGTGCAGATGGTCATCGCCGGGAAGTCGCACCCTGCGGACGACGGAGGCAAGGCGCTCGTCCAGCAGATGGTGAAGTTCAGCGACGATCCGCTGGTCCGTCACCGCATCGCGTTCCTGCCCGACTACGACATCGGTATGGCGCGGCACCTCTACCACGGCTGTGACGTCTGGCTGAACAACCCGTTGCGCCCGCTCGAGGCGTGCGGCACGAGCGGCATGAAGTCCGCGCTCAACGGCGGTCTCAACCTCTCGATCCGCGATGGCTGGTGGGACGAGATGTACGACGGCGCCAACGGGTGGGCCATCCCGACAGCGCCGGACGGCATCGACCCCGAAATCCGCGACGAGCAGGAAGCCGGCGCGCTCTACGACCTGATCGAGAACCAGGTCCGCTCCCGTTTCTACGACGTGGACCGCGAGCGGTTGCCGCGGCGGTGGATCGAGATGGTCCGCCACACGTTGCAGTCCTTGGGTCCGCAGGTGCTGGCCAGCCGCATGGTGCGCGACTACGTCGTCGAGCTCTACGCGCCGGCGGCACTGTCCTCGCGCAGCATGGGCGCGGACGGGTTCGCCGGTGCGCGCGACGTGGCGAGCTGGACGCAGCGGGTGCGCGCTGCGTGGCCCGCGGTGCGGGTGAGCCATGTCGAGTCCAGCGGTGTCGGCGACGCGCCGGAGCTCGGGCAGGAAGTCGAGGTCCGTGCGGTCGTCGAGCTGGGCGAGCTCGAACCGGACGACGTGCAGGTGCAGGTCGTCTACGGGCGCGTCGACGAGTACGACGACATCCGCGACGCCGTCTACGCCGACATGCGTCAGTCGGAGCCCGTCGACGGGTCCTGGCGCTACGAGTGCTCCGTGCCGCTGGAGCGGCGTGGCGCGTTCGGCTACACGGTGCGCGTCCTGCCGCGACACATGTCAGTGTCCGCGCCGGCCGATCTCGACCTGGTCGCGTTCCCGCACGAGAGCACCGCCTACACGGCGATCTGACGCGACCTCAGTCGAGTGGCGTCGCCGCCGCAGCCACTGCCGCTGTCGACGTCGGTGTCGGAGTCGGAGTCGCCGAGGTGGGTGACGGTGTCGGTGACGGCGACACCGAGGTCGGTGATGGTGACGGCGCCACCGGCAGACCTTGGTCGGCGAGTGCCAGCAGCTGCGCCCGCGTGCCGTTGAAGCGGTTCATGTCGGCCTCGCCCCTGATGCCCTTCACCCGGCTGGTCTCGCTGTACTGCCAGAACGTCCAGTGCGTCCAGGCGCCGGCGAATCTCGTCGGTCGCGAGCAGTAGCAGGCACCCCACAGCGGGTACGCCCGGAAGGCCGTCGTGTGCCGCATCTGCTGCCACCAGAACGCCGGGTAGCTGTAGATCACGGGAGTGCGGCCGGTCGCCTGCTGGACCGTTGTCAACCAGGTGCGTGTCCAGGCGATCAGCCGGCGCGGCGAGAGGCCACCACTGAGCTCGAGATCGAGCACCGGCGGCAGCGATTGTGTGTGCAGCCGGGCGCCGACCACGCGCAGGAAGTGATGCGCCTGCGCGACCGCGGAGCCGGCCCGCGACGACGGGCGCGCGAAGTGGTAGGCGCCGCGAATCAGCCCGGCAGCTCCGCTGCCGCGCCAGTCGCCGGTGAAGTACGGGTTGGTGTACCGGGTCCCCTCGGTCGCCTTGATGAAGACGAACGACGAGCCCGAGTTCCTGACCGCCCACCACTTGATCGCCGCGGCGTGGTCCCACGACGACACGTCGGGACCGCGCAGTGCGGCGAGGGCGGGTGCTGCGGCGACGACGACCAGGGCGACGGCCGCGATGAAGGTACGACGAAGTCGAGTCGTGCTGGGCATGCGTTGGGTCCCCTCCACGCCTGCGGAAGAGAACCTGTCGGGTTAGGGCTGAGGTTGCCCTGCTCTACGGCTTCACCCCAAGGCGCATATGCGCCGCACTGCCGGTGCTCCCGCTCCTGCCTTGTTGTTCGTAGGGACCGTCCCGGCAGGATTCAGCGATGGGAGAGGGTCACCGGACTGCCTCCGGATTTCTCCAGCGTCGTTCATCGACCGGCCGATGCCGATCCGAAGCCGGAGATCGTTATCAAACTCGTTGATCGTCTCGGTGAATATCGCCAGATGTCCGGTGCGCCGTCGTGCGCCGGGACGGGCACCTGGACGAGTGAACTCACCCCCGGCACGACGGGGACTTTCGCCTCTGGAGCGACCGGGCGGACGTCCCGCAGGTTGGCATGGGCGGGTGATGGTGGTGACGGAACCGGTCGAGCGCCGAAGCAGCGCGACGCGTGTGCCGGTCGCTGCTCTCGTCGCGGCGACAGCGGAGATCGCCGCTGGTCTGGACTCGCTCGGTCGCATCGACGTCGTCTCGGACGCTCTCGCCGCTACCTACGGCTATCGGTCGGGCGAGCTCGTCGGCCGGCGGTTCACCGTTCTCGTCCATCCGGACGAGGCCGCACGCGTCGCTGCGGCGATACACGCCGCAGCGGAGGGTGAGCCGCAGCAGCTGCTGCACCGTCTTCGCGACACGTCGGGCAGCTACCGATGGGTCGAGTCGATGGTGCAGTGGTTCCGATCGACCGGCGCACCTGTGCTGCTGCTCGCCCGCGACGTGCAGGGAAGAGTCAGCCACGAGCAGACACTGCTGCGACAGGTCGCCGCGGCTGACGATGTCTTCAACGAGCTTCGCGAAGGAGTCGTGGTCATCGACACGGACGGGCTCGTCCTCGCGGTCAACGAAGCGGCGGCGACGTTCCTCGGAGTCGCCCGGCGCGAGCTGCTCGGTCATCTGGCCCGCGCGCACGTCACCGTCGTCGATGAGGACGGAGCTCCCATGCCTCCCGAGCGGATGCCGAGCACTCGTGCCTTCCGCACCGGGGTGGCTCAGAACGAGGCGGTGCAGTACCGCCGCAACGACGGCAGCTCGGTGTGGTTGTTCGCCCGAACGGTCCCGTTGTTCGACCCGGGACAGATGTCTCCCGCGAGAGTGGCCATCTTCCTCGAGGACCTCGCTGCAACGGAGGGGCCGGAAGCGCTCAGGACGAGAACCATCGCGGCCGCGGCTCAGTGCGAGCTGACCAGCCGCGAGCACGAGGTGCTGCAGCTGCTGGCGCAAGGGGACGACGTCCGCGTGATCTCCCAGCGCCTCGGCATCACTGTTCACACGGTTCGCGGCCACGTGAAGCAGGTCATGCAGAAGCTCGATGCCAGAACACAGCTGCAGGCTGTTGTCGTGGCGCTGCGATCGGGGCTGGTCCGACTGCACTAGTCCAGCCCACTTGTGGTGGTCGCGGACATGCCCCCCAGTTTCGGCGTGGCGACGGACCCTCGGGATATCGCACGCTGTCCTCATGCAGGCAGAACCCGATCTGTACGACGCACTCGACGAGCTGCTGCTGGAACTCGGCGGTGACGTCCCGGCGGGCAGCATCGTCCGCTGGTTCGCCCGGTCGGTCACCGAGCTTCAGGTGGCAGGTGTGGACGCAGGCCTTGCCGTCGCAGCGCAGGCGATGACCAGGCATCGTCTGCGGTTGCACGTGCCGAGCCGGATTCCGGCATGACGGACCTGACGATCGGGGACGTCCCGCCGCCCTGTCATGCCTGCGGCGGCGCGATCGATCGCGCGAAGATATTGATGTGGCCGGACGGCATCGGAACCGTTCTCTGCGACTCCTGCGGGACCCTGGCTCTGATCGGTCCCGAAGATGACCTGCTGCGCGAGCGTTAACCAGCGGAACGGACGCGCATGACCATCAACGACCGAGGCGCCAGCTCGACCGTCGCGCCCGCGTCGAGATCGATGCCGGGCTCGACGCAGCCGCTCGCCGTGTCGATCTCGACGAGGTAGCCGCTCGCCCAGGGCTCTCCCGGAAGCTGGAACTTGCACGCCTCCTCGCCCGAGTGCAACAGCAGGAGGAACGAGTCGTCGGCGATGCGCTCGCCGCGCGGTCCGCGGGTGCGGATGCCGTGACCGTTGAGGAACATGCCGAGCGTCCGTGCGCTCGGCGACGACCAGTCGGCGTCGTTCATCTCCACCCCCGCCGGGGTGAACCAGGCGAGATCCTTCGTCCCGTCACTTCCGAGGGGGCGGCCCTGGAAGAACGCGCGCTGGCGGAAGACGGGATGGCTTCGCCGGAGCGACAACAGCCGGGTGACGAGGTCGACGTACGGCGCGGACGACCAGTCGAGCCACGAGATCTCGTTGTCCTGGCAGTAGGCGTTGTTGTTGCCCTGTTGCGTGTGTGCGAGCTCGTCTCCCATGCGCAGCATCGGCACACCCTGTGACAGCAGCAGCGTCGCGAGGAAGTTGCGCATCTGCCGTGCCCGCTCCGCCAGGACCTCGGGATCTTCGGTCTCGCCCTCTACGCCGAAGTTCCACGAGCGGTTGTCGTCGTTGCCGTCGCGGTTGTCCTCGCCGGTGTCCTCGTTGTGCTGCGCGTTGTAGGAGACGAGGTCGCGCAGCGTGAAGCCGTCGTGGCAGGTGACGAAGTTGATGCTGGCGTAGGGGCGGCGGCCGTCGTCCTGGTAAAGGTCGCTGGAACCGGTCAGCCGGAAGCCGAGCTCCGCGACGCCGGTGTCCGCGCCGCGCCAGAAGTCGCGCACGCTGTCGCGGTACTTGCCGTTCCACTCGGTCCACAGCGGCGGGAACTCGCCGACGAGGTAGCCGCCCGGTCCGAGGTCCCAGGGCTCCGCGATGAGCTTGACCCGCGACAGCACCGGATCCTGCTGGATGATGTCGAAGAACGCGGACAGCTTGTCGACGTCGTGGAACGACCGCGCAAGCGCAGCCGCCAGGTCGAAGCGGAAACCGTCGACGTGCATCTCCGTGACCCAGTAGCGCAGCGAGTCCATGATCAGCTGCAGCACGTGGGGCTGCCGCGCGTTGAGGGTGTTGCCGGTGCCCGTGTAGTCGAGGTAGTAGCGCGGCTCGTCGTCGCGCAGGCGGTAGTAGGTCGGGTTGTCGATGCCGCGGAACGACAGCGTCGGACCGGTCTCGTTGCCCTCGGCCGTGTGGTTGTAGACGACGTCGAGGATCACCTCGATGCCGGCCGCATGAAGCGTCCGGACCATCGCCTTGAACTCACGGACCTGCTCGCCGCGGGTGCCGCTGGAGCAGTACGCCGCGTGCGGCGCGAAGTACCCGAGCGTGTTGTAACCCCAGTAGTTGCCGAGCCCGCGTCGTAACAGTGGCGGCTCACTCACGAACTGATGCACCGGCATCAGCTCCACGGCGGTGACGCCGAGACGAAGCAGGTGGTCGACCACTGCCTGGTGACCGAGGCCGGCGTACGTGCCGCGCAGCTCGGGAGGCACATCCGGGTGCCGCATCGTGAAGCCCCGGACGTGCAACTCGTAGATGACCGAGTCGGCCCAGGCGGTGCGCGGCCGACGGTGGTCGTCGCCCCAGGGGAACGCGTCGTGCACGACGACCGACTTGGGCACGTACGGCGCCGAGTCGCGGTGGTCCTGGTGGGTGTCGTCGCGCCCGGGCGGGTAGCCGAAGATCGCGTCGTCGGCGACGAACTCGCCGTCGAACGCCAGGGCGTAGGGATCCGCGAGCAGCTTGCTCGGGTTCCACCGGAGGCCTCGATCAGGGTCGAACGGTCCGTCGACCCGGAACCCGTAACGCTGGCGCGGGCCGACGCGAGGGACGTAGCCGTGCCAGACGTGGTACGTCGACTCCTCGAGCCGCACCCGGTGCTCCACGCCGGCCTCGTCGAACAGGCAGACGTCGACGCTCTCGGCCTGCGGTGCGAACAGGGCGAAGTTGGTGCCCTCGCCGTCCCACGTCGCTCCGAGCGGCGTGGGACGCCCGGGCCAGCTGACGGCGTCCTCGATCATCGCGGACCAGTCTCGCTCACGTCGTGGCCGAGATGTCCACCTTCAGCTCGGTTGCCACCTCCGACGCCTCGAGGTCGGCGCGGGCGACCGGCCTGTTCGCGGCCGCCGGCAGCACCTCCTCGAGCCGCCGCGCGACCACCGCGCCCGCGACGCAGCCGACGATGCCGAGCCCGATCCACAGTGCATGCGCCCGCGCGCCCAGCACCGCGCCGCCGACGACCGGGCCGATGACGTTGCCGACGGCCCAGGCCCAGGACACGGCGGCGTTGTAACGCCCGCGCAGGTGCGGCTCCGCCAGGTCGTTGACGATCGCCGGCATCAACGGCGACTGGATCATCTCGCCGACGGCGAACACCGCCATGTAGAGGAACATCGCCGCGGCCACCCACGAGCCGGCAGGCAGGTGGTCAGCGACCGCCAGCACGACCCACGAGGCGGCCCACCAGGCCATCGTCAGCCAGTAGGCGCGGGTTCGCCGCAGCGCCGACGCGCGACGCTGCACCCACATCTGGCCGGCCACGATGACGGCGGTGTTCACGGCGAACGCGAAGCCGACGACCCGCGTGGAGACGTGCAGCTGGCGGGCAAAGGCCGGGAACGCCGCGTCCAGCTGGGAGTAGGCGGCGAGGACGACCACCAGCTGCAGCGCGATGGCTCGGCGAAACGCTGGTTCACGCGCCAGCCGCAGGTAGGACGCGGGGCTCTCGTCGACGTCGACGCCGGCGGCGCGCGGTTGCGGGCCACCGACGGCCCGCAGCCCGGCGAGCAGGAAGAAGAACGCGAGGAAGGTGACCGCGTCGGCGAGGAACAGCGCCTGGTAGGTGCCCGGGTGACCGGGACGGACGACGAGCGCTCCGGCGATGCCGCCGAGACCGATGCCGAGGTTGAGCAGCGCGAAGCTCAAGCCGAAGTACCGCGGGCGGGCGTCACTGTCGACGAGCTCCGCGACCAGCGCGGTGCCCGCGGGCCAGAGCCCGGCACCGCCGAGTCCGAGCAGAGCGACACCGAGAGCGGCCAGCGCCGGGTTGACGGCGTACGCGAGGACGATCGAGCCGGCGAACGACATGGACAGCGCGCCGAGCTGGATCAGCCGGGCGCCCAGCCGGTCGATGAGCATGCCGTAGATCGGAACGGCCACCAGCCCGACGGCCCCCTGGACGGCGACGATCGCTCCCGTCACCGGAAGGCTGATGTGCCGCACCTCGTGCAGGTAGATGACGAGGAACGGCAGCACGAAGCCGTTGCCGACGGCGTTGAGGCAGGTGCCGACGAGAACCCTTCGGGCTTCCGGGGTGAGTCGGGTCGTCGGCATGTGTGCATCGTCCCGTCTGGCAACGACGGTCGGGAACACATTTATCCGCTCGTTAGGCTCCGGCCATGGCTGACTTTGTGAACCTCGAGGTCGACGGCGCGATCGGGACGATCCGGCTCGACCGGCCGCCGATGAACGCCCTCAACGCACAGGTGCAGGAAGAGCTGCGCGCGGCGGCGCTCGAGGCGTCGCAGCGTCGTGAGGTCCGGGCCGTCGTCATCTACGGCGGGCCGAAGGTGTTCGCGGCGGGCGCGGACATCAAGGAGATGGCGACCATGACCTACGCCGACATGGCCGACCGCTCGGCCGGTCTGTCCTCGGCGTTCACCTCGGTCGCGAAGATCCCGAAGCCGGTCGTCGCGGCGGTGACCGGTTACGCCCTCGGCGGAGGGTGCGAGCTGTCGCTGTGCGCGGACCGTCGTGTCGCCGCCACGAACGCCAAGCTCGGTCAGCCGGAGATCCTCCTCGGCGTCATCCCGGGCGCCGGCGGCACGCAGCGTCTGGCTCGGCTCGTCGGGCCGGCCAAGGCCAAGGACCTCTGCTTCACCGGGCGCTTCGTCTCGGCGGAGGAGGCGCTGCAGATCGGTCTCGTCGACGATGTCGTGCCGGCGGAAGACGTCTACGACACTGCGCGTCGCTGGGCCGAGCAGTTCGCCAACGGTCCGACCTATGCATTGCGTGCGGTGAAGGAGGCCGTCGACCAGGGCTTGTCGGTCGACCTCGACACCGGTCTCGCCATCGAGGCACAGAAGTTCGCTTCGCTGTTCGCCACCGAGGACCGCACCATCGGCATGCAGTCGTTCATCGAGAACGGGCCCGGCAAGGCGCAGTTCGTGGGCCGCTGACCTCGGAGCATCGCGCCGCGAGTCATGCTGTCCGTTTCGCGTCGAGGCTAGGCCGGACGGACGATGGAGACGCGGCGCCGGAAGGTCATAACGTGGTCGCCGGCGGAGGCGGCCAGGTCAGCAGCGACCCGGCGGTTCGCTGCGGAGGCACCATGAGCAGGTCCGAGAGAGCCGACTCGCTGAATCGGCTGGCCGCCGACTGCGAAGCCCTACGCGCTCGGCTGGTGCGCGTCGCCAAGGCCCTCGTCGTCGCCGAGGACACCCACGCGCAGGTTCTGATGCGGGGGGCGGCCGCCGCGGGCACCCGCGCGGCGGCCGATGCTCTCGTCGAGGACGCGGAACGCGCCCGTGACCTTGCCGACATGGCAGCCGTCGTCGTCGCTCGGTTCGAGCGGCTCGATCCGCGGCTCAACCTGCGTTGGCTCTCGCCGGATGCGCCGGACGCGCCGGATGCGCCGGATGCGCCGGAGTCGGCAGAAGGCTCCGCGACGGTCGCCATGTAGCGGCGCGGCTCCTTGACGGCCTCGCGGCGCGCCGCTTTCATGCGTCGCAACAGGGGGAGGCCACATGCGCCGGGCGTATCACGTTCTCGCGTACCTGATCGCGGTCGAGGTCGTCGTGCAGGCGATGATGATGGCGACCGCAGTGGCCGGACTAGACCACTGGATTCACGACGGTGCGACCGTCGACAAGAAGGTCATCGACTCGCATCCGTCGTTCAACGGATCGTTCGGATTCCCGGTGCACGCGATCAACGGCGAGATGCTCATCCCGCTGCTCGCGCTCGCGCTGCTCGTCGTCTCCTTCTTCGCGGGCGTCGTCGGCGGCACGAGGTGGGCGCTCTACGTCCTCGGCCTGATCGTCGTCCAGGTCGTCCTCGGCGTCACCCAGGGCAACGTGCCGCTGCTCGGGCTGCTGCACGGCGCCAACGCGTTGGCCATCTTCGCGATCGCGGTCGTCACCGCCCATCGGGCGAAGTCCCAGGCGACCGGTGTCGGCCTCGGCACGTCGACGGCGGTCTGACCGCCCCTCGCCGCTAGGGTGGGTGCTGACCTCGACTCAGCCGAGCTCGCGGCCCAGTGCCGTCGTGGAGCCTCCCCGGACCATGGCAGCGTCAGCATGCCGCGGCCAGTACGACGACACCCGGGAGGGCGCGTGGCGGTGGCGGTCGACCGTGTCGGCGCAGCAGCCGCAAGAGGGCGCATGTCTCTGGGCGCAGCCCGAACACTGGCCGTCTTTCTCCTCTACCTGCTGATCGCCTGCCTGACGTACTGGCCGCACAGCCCCTTCGACTCCACGCACCTTCCGACCTGCGCCTGCACGGACCCGATACAGGGATCGTGGTTTCTCAGTTGGCCACCCTTCGCTCTGGCACATGGTCACAACCCTCTGTTCACCAGCTACCTCAACGTGCCGCGTGGCGCGAACCTCGCCGTCAACACGTCGAGCCCGCTCCTCGCGGTTCTCGCCTGGCCGGTGACCGCTGCGTTCAATGGCGTGGCAAGCTTCAACCTGCTGCTGCGCTTGGGTCTGGCGTTGTCCGCCCTGGCGATGTACCTGGTGCTGCGCCGCTACAGCCCATGGTGGCCGGCGGCGTTCGCCGGAGGTCTGCTCTTCGGATTCTCGCCGTACATGATGGGTCACGCGCGCTTCCACATGTTTCTGGTGTTCATCCCGTTGGTTCCGGTGCTCATTGCTCTCGTCGACGACTGGTTGGTCCGACCGAGACGGTCAGCGACGAGGTCGGGGCTGCTCGTCGGGTTGGTTGCCGCACTCCAGTTCTTGATCTCGGCGGAGATCCTCGCGCTGACCGCGTTGTTCATCGCTGTCGGCGTCGTCACCTTGGCGCTCATGCGACGTGCGGAGGCACGATCCCGAATCCGGCCGATGATGCAGGGCCTGGGCTTCGCGGCCATCTCCTTCGTGCTCGTCGCCGGCTATCCCACGTGGATGCTTCTTCGCGGCCCACAGCGACCGATCGGCCCACTGCATCCGCTGACGAACAACCTGAACAACTATCGCGGCGACTTGCTCAGTGCCGTCATTCCGACCCGAGGGCAGTGGCTCGCTCCGTCCGCGTTGGCGAACAGGGGTAACGCGCTCGTCAACCATCAGATCATCGAGAACGGTTTCTACCTCGGCCTTCCGCTGTTGCTGCTGCTCGCCTTTCTTGCGTGGCGCTTCCGGGCACTGCTGTTGGTCAGGGTGTGTGTGGTCGTCTCCGTCGCTGCGTTCGTCCTCTCGCTCGGAACCAGCCTCAACATCGGCGGACACGACACGGGCATACCGATGCCCTTCGCCGTCGTGCCACACATTCCCGTTCTGCAGAACATCGCGGCAGCGCGGTTGTCGTTCGTGATCCAGACCGCTGCGGCGATACTTCTCGCCGTCGGCCTGGATCGCCTGCGGGCAGCTCGGGCGGAGCGAGTCACGTCGCCCGAGGGACAGGAGGGAGCCCGCTGGCGACAACCCCAGGTCGTGGTCGCCGCAGTTGCGATCGTCGCGATGCTCCCGGTCGTGCCGAAGCTCCCGCTGTTCGAGCACGCCACGCCCGTGCCGCGGTTCTTCACTACGGATCAGGTGAACGTCATCCCGAGTGGCGCCGTCGTCATGACCTACCCCTTCGATCGTGCGCCGATGAACAATCCGATGCTCTGGCAGATGGAGTCGGGCTTCCGCTTCAAGATCTTCGGCGGTGAAGTCTGGGTACCCGACGTTCGAGCCGGTGGTCGGACCACCACTCGGCCACTCTGGCCCCTGCCGCCCCCGCTGCTCCGACTCTTCATCTGGCCGAGCCCGGACCAGATTCCAGGACATACGGCGGTCGAGAACAAGGCCCGGCTGCTGCAGGCGTTCTGCCAGCGGTACCACGTGCGCGCGATCGTCGTGCAGGACTCTGGTTGGCGAGGCCATGTCGTCGTCAGAGTCGTCCGGCGTGCCTTCGGCTCTCCCCGCATGTACGGCGCCATGCGCGTGTGGACGCCCTTGCGGCCCGAGCCGCTTCCGCCGGCCACGACGGCCTCGCCTTAGCTCTCGGGCGCGTGCCGCTCGAGGAACGCGTAGACGTCCGTCGTGTCGACGCCGGGGAAGGTTCCCGGCGGCAGCGCCGCGAGCAGGTGGCTGTGCGCGCGTGCGGACGGCCAGGCTTTGCCTTCCCACTTCGCGGCCATCTCCGACGGCGGGCGCTTGCAGCACGACGGCGCAGGGCAGCCCGACCGTCTGCGCCGCTGCGTGTCGGCGCCGCGGAACCACTTCGCGTGCTGGAAGGGAACGCCGACCGTGACGGCGAACTCGCCGCCACCCGCCGGCTCGACGTGGGCGGTGCAGAAGAAGGTCCCGCCCGGTGTGTCCGTGTACTGCGTGTAGGTGCCGTAGCGGTCCGCGGAGCCGAAGACCCGACGCGAGGTGTACTGCCGGCACGCGAGCTGCCCCTCGATCGCGCCGATCGCGTCGGTGGGGAAGGGCAGCCCGTCGTTCTCGTAGGCCTTGTAGATGGTGCCGCTCGCATCGGTGCGGCTGAAGTGCACCGGGATGTCGAGGTGATGGGTCGCCAGGTTGGTGAAGCGGTGCGCGGCCGTCTCATGCGAGACCGCGAACACGTCGCGCAGGTCTTCCATCGAGAGGACCCTGTCGCGCTTGGCGGCCTGCAGGAACTTCGATGCTGCCGCTTCGGGGACGAGCAGCGCCGCCGCGAAGTAGTTGGCCTCGACACGCTGGCGAAGGAACTCGGCGAAGTCACGGGGGTCGGTGTGGCCGAGCGCGAAATGGCCGAGCGTCTGCAGGACGACGTACCTCGGGTCGTGGCCGGCCGGCCGCTGCGGCAGGTAGATGCGACGGTGCACGAGGTCGGTCACCGACCGGGTCGACTCGGGCAGGTCGCTGACGTTGTGCAGCGTGAACCCGTAGTGCGTCGCGAGGTCGGAGATCGCCCGCTGTGGCAGCGCGCCGGTGGAGTGTCCGACGGCCCGAAGGGCCTCTCCGGCCGCGCGTTCGACGTGGGGGAAGTAGTTGTCCTCCGCGCGCATCTGCCGGCGCAGCTCGACGTTGGCGCGCCGCGCGGCCTCCGGCGTCGCCGCGAACCGCTCGTCGCGACGCCGCAGCTCCTCGTGCAGGGCGACCACGTGCTCCAGGACGTCGGTGGGCACACGTGGGCTGGGCCGCAACGGCGGCAGGTCGAGCGCGGCGAAGGAGCCGTCGCGCTGAACCCGCTCGAGAGCGATCTCCAGGGACGCCCGCCGGCTCGGCGGCTCGGAGCGGAGCAGGTCCTCGAGCGGGGTGTCGAGCGCATCGGCGAGTGACTGCAGCAAGGTCAGGCGCGGCTCGCGCCGGCCGTTCTCGATCAGGCTCAGTGCGGAGGCGGCCGTCCCGACCCGGCCGGCCAGCTCGGCGAGCGTGAGCCCGCGGGACCGGCGCGCGTGCCGCAGCCGGCGGCCGAGGGTCACCACGTCGAGCCGGGTCGAACCCTCGGACCCGGTAATCTCCGTCACGATCTTCACGATACAAGAATATCCAGCGATTTTCTCGGCGCGCCCGCTAGGAATGCGGCTTACGGGCGGCGGATAGTGTGTACACCACCGGAAGTTCACTCGACGAAGAGGAGCGATCCCGCCCTATGTCCAGCCCAGCTGAGATCCAGCGCCAGGCCGACGAGCTCCAGAAGCAGTGGGACACCGACCCACGATGGAAGGGCCTCAAGCGCG
Source organism: Mycobacteriales bacterium (assembly GCA_035695045.1). Taxonomy (GTDB): domain Bacteria; phylum Actinomycetota; class Actinomycetes; order JAFAQI01; family JAFAQI01; genus DASSKP01. Next base: position 17,839 of record DASSEX010000067.1, read on the forward strand.
ACTACACCGCCACGGACGTCGTCCGGCTGCGCGGCTCCGTTCAGGAGGAGCACACGCTCGCGCGCCGCGGCGCCGAGAAGCTGTGGGACCTCGTCAACTCCGAGGACTACGTGCACGCGCTCGGCGCGCTGACCGGTAACCAGGCAGTGCAGCAGGTGCGGGCCGGCCTCAAGGCCATCTACCTGTCCGGCTGGCAGGTCGCCGGCGACGCCAACCTCGCCGCGCAGACCTATCCGGACCAGAGCCTCTACCCCGCCAACTCCGTGCCGGCCGTCGTACGACGCATCAACAACGCACTCAAGCGCGCTGACCAGATCACGTGGTCCGAGGGCACAGGCGACGTCGACTGGTTCGCGCCGATCGTCGCCGACGCCGAGGCCGGCTTCGGTGGCCCGCTCAACGCCTACGAGCTGATGAAGAACATGATCGACGCCGGTGCGGCGGGCGTGCACTGGGAGGACCAGCTGTCCTCCGCAAAGAAGTGCGGCCACCTCGGTGGCAAGGTGCTGATCCCGACCAACCAGCACGTCAAGACGCTCAACGCGGCCCGGCTCGCCGCGGACGTCGAGGGTGTCCCGACGGTCGTCGTCGCCCGCACCGATGCGCAGGCGGCGACCCTCATCACGAGCGACGTCGACGAGCGTGACCAGCAGTACGTCACCGGCGAGCGCACGGCCGAGGGCTTCTACCGCGTGACCAACGGCGTGGACCCGTGCATCACCCGCGCTCTCGCCTATGCGCCGTACGCCGACCTCATCTGGATGGAGACGAGCAAGCCCGACCTCGAGATTGCGCGGCAGTTCGCCGAGGCGGTCAAGAAGGAGTTCCCGGACCAGCTGCTCGCCTACAACTGCTCGCCGTCGTTCAACTGGAAGGCCGCGCTCGACGACGACACGATCGCGAAGTTCCAGCGCGAGCTCGGCGCGATGGGCTACAAGTTCCAGTTCATCACCCT
>DASSEX010000068.1:0-20614 GCA_035695045.1 Mycobacteriales bacterium
CGAGGCTCGTCGTTGCCTCGAATCCCAGCACGTCCTTGGCCTTCCGTACGTCAGGGACTCTCCTCTGCACGTCATGTTCGAACGGATCGTCGCTTATGTAGGTGAAGGGCGTGTCCGGGCCTTTGATCTTGTGCCAGATGAGCTCGGCCAGCTGGAGGACAGTCGTTGACTCCGCGGTGGAGAGGTTGAAGTCATCGTTGCGCGCGCGGGGGTGCTCCATCGCGGTGACGATTCCCGCTGCGAGATCGCCGCCGTACGTGTAGTGCCGCACCTGTTGCCCGTCACCAAGGATGTGCAGCGGGTCCTGGCCCTTGAGCACCTTCTGCACAAGATCTGGTACGACGTGGCTCATCGCCAACTGGACGTTGCCGGAAAGCACTTCGACATCGCCTAACGCCCTCGTCTCGCCGATGCCGACGCAGTTGAACGGCCGCACGATGGTGTAGGGCAGCTCGTACTGGTCCCATGCCGCCCTGGCGAAGTACTCGACGGCGAGCTTCTGGAATCCATACGACGACAAAGGCGGAGGCACTCTGCGCTCGTCCCCTTCGACGGAGGGCCACGTCGTGGTCGACTCGAAGACCATCGACGAGCTCAAGTACGTGACCTTCTGCAGGACCCCCTGCTCGCGCGCTTTGATGGCCGCGTCACACGTCGCGGCGATGATCCGTTCGTTGGTCGCGAGCAGGTCGTACGCATATGCATGGAAGTAGGAGATGCCACCGATCAGTGCAGCTCCTGCGATGAGGTGCTCGCAGCCGTCCAGATGCGTCGTTAGCAGATCGACGTCTCGGGCGTCCCCCTCAACGAGTCGATACTGCGGGTGCTCGTCGTACGACTTCGTCACTCTTCCGTACTTCGAGAAGTTGTCGATGCCGACGACCTCATAGCCGCGCTGCAGGAGTTCCTCGACGACGTAGCCGCCGATGAAGCCGGCAGAGCCGGTGACGAGGACTTTGGACACGATGGTCAACTTTCGGATTGGAGTTGGCGGTGGTCAGGGGCGCATGCCGGTGACGGCGCGGATTTCGTCGGCGGTCATTTTGGCGCCGAAGGCGAAGCGGTACCAGTGGAGATACCGCGGAATCCACTGCATGAGCTGGAAATTCGACTCACCGAGTTCGCGATCGAGCCAGATGGTCGGGATCTCGGCGACGGGGAGGCGCAACCGGCGGGCCTTTGCTGTGAGCTCGAGCCCGATTTCGAAACCGGTTGTGCTGTCTATCCCCACGGCCCGGACGAAGTCGGTGGAGTAGGCCTTGAAGCTGTTCGTTGCGTCCCGAGTCCCCACACGGGCGAACGTGTAGAGCGTGCGGCCAGCCAGCCGGGACAGGCGTCGCTTGAGCGCTGGTCCGCCGACCTGCTGGCCGCCGGCCATGTACCGAGACGCCGCCGCGACAACGACGCCACGCTCGACTAAGCGGGCGAGCTCGTCGATCTGACGTGGGTCGTCGCTGCCGTCCGCCATGGTGACGACCGCGACCGGCGACCGAGCGTGGTCGATGCCGAATCGGATGGCGTTCGCGGGGCCTCGACCGTAGGTGCTCACAAGGGCGCGGACGCGTGAGTCGATTTGCTCGTAGGCACTCACAACCGGCACTGTTGTGTCCTCTGCGAAGTCGTGCACGACGAGAACCTCCGCAGGCAGGTGCACTGCTGCAGTGATTCGTCGCAGCACCGGCAGAATCGCCTCCCCCTCGTTGTAGGCGGGGATGACGACCGACACGGCGAGCGCGTCGACGGGCGACCGTTGAGCGCTCATACGCGGACGCCGTGGTCCAGAACATTCCAGACATCCACGACCGGCACGGTCGGCTTCAGCCCGGCGTACTGCTTGTGCGGCGTCGCGACGATGATGAGGTCGGCCGCCGCGACCGCATCATCGAGCGGGACCAGCCTCGGATCATTGCGGACGTACGGATCACTGCAAAGCACGCGGCGCGCCCTGACCGTTAGCAACCGCCTCAGCTTGTAGCTGAGGCTTGACCGGATGTCATCGCTCTCCGCCTTGAATGCCATTCCGAGGATCGCGACGGTCATGTGTTGCAGTGCATAGCGCTGCTCTATGCGGGACACGATGTACGCCGGAAGTCCCTCGTTGACCAGCATCGCGGCGTGTCCCAGTGCGAAGTTGTTGTTCGTGTACGCCGCCAGCTGCATCGTGTCCTTGAAGAGACATGGCCCTGCGGCGAATCCCGCGCCGGGGAGGTCGGCGGCGCGCGGGTAGTCGTGGCCGAGAGCGGAGCGGATCTTCTCGAAGTCAAGCCCGGAGTCGTTCGCGATCATGAAGAACTGGTTGGCGGTCGCGAACTTGATGTAGCGCCACGTGTTGGTGAACAGTTTTGCGAGCTCTGCTTCCTCGGGTTCGAGGAAAACGATCTGTTCGGTGAGCCGGCTGAACAGCGCCGCGGCTCGATTGCGTCCGCGCTCGCTGCGAGCGGCGACGACCTGTGGCAGTGTGACGAGCTCCTTCAGCGCGTGCCCTTCAGCGATCCGCTCTGGGCAGAATGCGACATCGAGCTTCACTGCGAGCTCAGCGACCAACCGCTCGACCAGCGCCGTGGCGCCGGGGTAGACGGTGCTCCGGAGAACGAGGAGTTGACCGTCGACCAACGAACCTGCCGTTTCCCTGATGGCGCGTGGTATCGCGTGAGGGTCGGGGTTGAGGTACTCGTCCACCGGAGTGCCCACGACGATCACGACATTTTCCGCGGTGCTGACAGCGGCCTCGTCGGTAGTGGCCCGGAGTAGGCCCGAGTTGACGACTGCCACGAGCTTCTCGTCAGCACCGTCCTCGCGGAACGGCATCGTGGCGTCGTTGACGAGCTTCACCGCATTCTCGTCGATGTCGTACAGGACGACACGAGCTCCGCGGTCGGCGAACGCGATTCCAAGCGGGAGTCCGACGTGCCCGCATCCGCCCAAGATCGCTACGTCATTTGGAAAGGCGTCGTCGCTCACTGCAAAGCCACGGCTCCTCGCGACACAGATGTGGGCTGTCGTCTTCCATCTCCCAGGGTAACGCGAGAAGGCTGGTCCACGTCGTCTTCGACGACCTTCTCAGTCGTCAGTTCGGCGGAGAATTCAGGAGATTCGCACCGTGACGCCGAGCGGCCGCTCGTTCACCACGTGAACGTGTCTTGGGTAGCGCCCTCGCCTCGTAGCGCATCGCGTAGAAGTCAATCCGGACCGGGCTTCCGGGCATGCAGTGGAACGTCAGGGTGTGCGGTAGCTGCACCGAACCGAACGGGGCGGTCGGCGGTTCGCCGAGGATCAGACCATCGTCCGCGGTCGCAGGTACCAGCCTGTAGCGGCGGTCATCGGTCGCGAGAATGGCGGGGCAGACCGGCTTGTATAGCGTCGCTACCAAGCGCGAGCCGAGAGATGACGGGATCGCGACCCGGGCGAACACCAGGGTGTCGGCCTGCGTAGGTGCCGGAACGGTTACGGCGTGATCTGGTTGTGCGGTGACCCGATCGATCAGTTCGGGGGGGCCGCAACGTTGCGCCACTCTCGACCAGACCTGCCAGTGTCTGTCCTGAACGGTAATCGCAAAGTTGCATGACATGGCCAGCGTCATTGCCGGCGAGTCCCAGAGTAGGTTTCGGCCGTCGATCGCGCCGCGTTTGCGCTGGCGGAGTATGACGTCCGGTCCTTCGGGCGACAACAGGAAAGCAGTGTTGGCCGCATCCAGGCTTGGCAGATACGCCGAGAAGCGTTGGAAGACCGGGACCGGTTGCCAGCGGAACTGGTAGGCCCACGCGGCTGATACCTCGTATGGGTCGACGAAGACTCGATGACCGCGGACCGCGGACAGGATCTTGGGCGACACGTCGAGGTATTGCGCGAGCGCGACGCGGGTTGTCGACTCAAGCCGCCTGGATCGCGAATGGCTCGCAAGATCGGATGCCTGTGTGAAGAACTCCTGGGCCGTCGCGGTGGGCGACATCGTCAACCTGGACAGGTGCGCCGGCGGTGCGAGGGTGAACAGGTAGGTGAGAAGGGCAGCTGGTAGTACGAAAGCAACGGCTCGCGCACGCCACTGCCACGCAATCACGACGGGGAGCACCACCCCGGCGAGGTATGTGCCTCCGACCTGATAGCGAACGGTTCCGTGCTTGACCTGGAAATACACGACGACTGCCGCGACGGCCGCAGCACCAAGTAGTCGACGGCGCGACGACCACTTCGCGGCGAGCGCGATGGTGGGAATGAAGAACAGGGCTACCGCGACCTCCGTCTCGTGCGTCGGAAGGTACGCCGCCATTGCAACGGTGTAGCCCGCGGCAGCCTCCCAGCTCCGCACCAACCACACGGGTACGTCGTTCACGTTCTGGCCGATGCACAGCCAGATCACGATCAGCGATAGCCCTAGCGTCGCGACGAACTGACCGAGCGAACGCCATCTGCGCCAGCCGATCCACCACGACGCTGCCATTGCGGCGAGCGCCGCCTCCACACCTGCATCGAACTTGACGAGCAGAGCCACTGCGCACGCCGACCCGAATACGGACACGGTGATCTTTCGCGAAGCCGCGATGTCTCGCTGGATTGTCATCAAGGCGGCCATGCTGATTACGAGCCCGAGTGTCTCGGCCGGCTCCGCGATTGCGGCCACCCGCATGACGACGTATGTCACCAGCAGGGTCGCCACCACGGGAAGCGAGTCGTCGGCTGCCTCCAGCACGAGCCGGGCAAGCAGGCAGGTGACGGCGGCAACCATCAGGACGCCCACGATCGCGGTCGGCCGCCACCACAGGGTCGGTGGGCTCATGAACCCCAGGGGCCCGTACGTGTAGTCAACCTCGTGCCCCCACCGCAGCCCGTGCTGCAACGTCAGAGACAAGGCTGCAGACCAGGAAGCGTCGAGTCCGTATCCAGCGGCGATGGTCGGAACAGGCCAACCAAGCGGAATCGCTGCGACTGCAAGGGCCCACTTGACAGCCGGACGCATTCGGCGGCTTACGCCTTGCCCGTGAGGAGACTCGTTCGCGGCGTCGTCCGTATTCGTCTCGACGGGCGGATCGGCAGCCGTGTCGCCAATGCTGTGGCGAAACAAGCCTTTCCCGCGCGTAGCCGGTCACCCCTCGAAGCCATGCCGAAGCACCACGACGACCTGCGGCGAGCGCAGGACATTGCCCAGTGTCGCCCTTCTCGCCACGGGTAAGGCGGCGACATGCCGGGTGGCGCGCCGTCGGGTCGCCCGGGTTCGATCCCTTGGCGGTTGGCTTACTCCGCGCTGATCTTCGCCCTCCCGACCGCGTCCACGGCGTGTCGCGCCGGCAACTGGTTGTGAGCGCGAAGATCACCGGGCAGTGGCTCGGGCTGCAGGGGCCGCGAAGACGTCAGCTCGTCGATCCGCACCAACGCGATCCCGCCGACGACGAGCACCGCGCCCACGATCTGTACGACGCCGAGTCGTTGGCCGAGCAGGAGCCATGCGAACAGCACCGCGAACAGCACCTCGGTCAGCCCGACGAACGACGCCACCTTTGCGCCGAGCAACCGCGCAGCGCTGATCCCGGCGACGTACGCCACCACTGCAGCAACCAACGACAACCCGAGCACCGGCACCAGCCAGCTGACGTGCGCACCCCGGAAGACGACCGAGGTGCGCGACGCCTCGACCGGCAGCACGCCGATGACCGCCGCGAACGCCAGTGCGACGGCGCCCACCGCAAGGCCGCCCCAGGCGATGACGAGCGGCGGCAGCGGGTCACGCACCTCGGCGGAGATGACGAAGTACGCCGCCAGACCGACGGCTGCACCGAGTGCCCAGAGCACCCCGATGCCGTCGACGTGCAGGTTGCCGAACAGATCGAGCACGAGGCAGAGACCGGCGAGTGCTGCGACTGCTCCGGCCGCAGTCAGCCGGCGTGGCCGGTGGCCATGACGGAGCCACATCCATCCGACGACGAGCAGGATGCCGGAGTACTCCAGCAGCAGCGCGACCGCGACCGACAGATGCTGCACCGCGTTGAAGTAACAGAGCTGCGCGCCCGCGACGGCGACGAGGCCATAGGTGCCGACCGTGCGCAGCGAGCGCATCGACCTGACGTGCGCCCGCCGCAGCTGCCGCATGGCCGGGATGCTCAGGACGACGGCGGCGATGGACACCCGGACCAGCACGGCGGCGCCCGGCGTCCAGCCTGCGTGGATGAGCGACGTCGCGAGAGCGCCGGAGGTGCCGAACGTCGCCGCTGACAGCAACGCCAGCGCGAGCCCCGCATCCGTCCTCGCCCGCATGACTCGCCTCCCCAAGACCGCGTAATGGCCTAACAACCCGTACAGTGATGACAGGCTAACCAGCGCCGTGAAAGGGGTCAAGGTGCTTTTTGCCCATGACACCGAGATCGCTCTGAACGCTGCCGCCGCTCTCGTGAACACGCAAGGCCTGGACGGGGACCGACTGACGGACCTGCGCGAGCTGGACGACTTCGTCCGCGAGTGGGGCTGGACCGGGTCACGCCGGCGCGACCGGGCCGAGCTCGAGCAGGTGCGCGCCTTGCGTCCGCGGCTGCGCACGCTGTGGGAGCTGGACGAGGACGGCGTCGCGGAGCTCGTCAACGAGCTCCTGAGGGATGCGCACGCGCTGCCGCAGCTGATGCAGCACGACGACTGGGGCTACCACCTGCACGCGACGCCGCCGCACGCACCGCTGGCGGATCGCATGGCCGTGGAGGCCGCGATGGCCTTCGTCGACGTCGTACGGCAGGGCGAGCTCGACCGGCTTCGCGTCTGCGATGCGGACGACTGTGAGGACGTCCTCGTCGACCTGTCGAAGAACCACTCCCGTCGATACTGCAGCAACGCATGCGGCAACCGCATGAACGTCGCGGCGTTCCGCGCACGATCGCGGAGCGGATCGACGAAGCGGCGCTGACTCACATCAGCTGGCGCCACCCCGGCAAGCTGCGCGCGAAGTCGCGCAGCTCGACCCAGAACGGCTCCTCGGCTGCCATGCCCACGCCGGGTGATCCGCACAGATGCGGACCGGGATCGGGCACCACCGGCAGCGGTGGCACCGACGTGTCCTTCTTGCTGAAGTCCAACGCCGTCGCGATGTTGCGGGCGTTGCGATCACGAGCGGTCAGCGGCTTGAGACCGAATCGCCACTCGACGAACTTAAGCACTGACGTGTGGTCCATCGTTCCGCTGTCGATGTGACCGCGACGCGCGTACGGCGACAGGACGAAGCCCGGCACGCGGAAACCGGCTTGTGAGTGGTCGTACTCGCCGGGCCGCCACCGGTGGTCGTCCGCGAGTTTCGGCGGCCGCACATGGTCGAAGAAGCCGCCCCACTCGTCGTAGGTGATGACGACCGCGGTGTTCGGCCAGGCCGGCCCGTTGACAACGGCCGCAAGGATCTCGGAGACGAACGCCTGGCCGCGCCGGATGTCCGCGTGCGGATGGTCGTCGTTGGACCCGCCCTGGTCCTCGCCGAGGAAGAACGGGTCGATGTAGGAGAAGGACGGCAGCGTCCCGCTGACCGCCTGCGCGAGAAACGTCTCGTAGGGGTGGGCGAGTGAGACGTACTTCTCGCCCCACAGCGCGAGGAACGGGAGGTCGTTGAAGTAGTAGTTGGCGCTCACCCCCGCCGCCGTCAGCCGGTCCCAGATCGTCGGCAGCGCCGAGGTGCGCATCGTGTTGTCGATCCGGTCGGTCTGCGCCGCGTGCGTGTAGAAGCGGTTGGGATAGGTCGACGACAGGATCGACGCGAACCAGTGGTCGAAGACCGTCGCCTGCCCTACCAGCTTGCTGTAGAGCGGCAGGTCATCCTTCGTGTAGTAGCCCAAGGCGTAGTCGTCATTCGCGCCTTTGCGGAAGCCGTCGCACCTGCCGCCGTCGAGCTGCAGATGGCCGCCCTCGTAGGAATGGTCCGGGTCGTTGAACCCGCAGCCCTGCCACTCGGTCAGATGGTGTGTCGGGTGCAGGACGCCCTTGTCGTCGGGATAGCTGAGCCCGGCCTGCTTGCCGTCGGCACCCGGTAGCCAACCGAGGTAGTGGTCGAACGACCGGTTCTCCATGCAGACGAAGACGATGTGGTCGATGCCGCTCGCGTTCGGCTTCGGCAACGCGACCGATGTCGGCGACGGCAGCACGGCGGCCGCCTTCCCCGCTGCTGCGCCGACCGCGCCCGCTGCGGATGCGGCGAGCAGCTGCCGTCGGGTGAGTGGCGACACGTCACACCTTCCTGGTCAGTACGACGCGAACAAGGCCGATCGCCAACAGCACGAGCAACAACGCAAGCGGCGGAGCTGCAGAGGAACCGCCGGTGGCCGCGAGTGACCCGCCGCCCGAGAACGCCACGCGATCGCCGGACGCCGTACGACGTCCCGTCGACGGGGCGGACGTGCATCCACCGAACACGTCGCGACCGAACGACTTCAGACCGGTTGCACCGGCGAAGCCGAGATGGCCCTTGCCATCAGCGCCGCCCGACGAGATGCCGAAGACGTCCTCGAGCGACCGCAGCAGCGAGTAGTGGTTGTAAGGAGTCGCATCCTTCACGCCGGCGCGCACGCAGGAGCCGATGACGAGCGCGCCTACGCGGCCGCCGCCCATCCCGCCGCCGCTGGGATAGATCCCCGGGTCCGGCGAGTTCGGTCCCGGCTGCTCTCCGCAGCAGCTCTCTGACGTCTTCGACTCCGACTCGTCTGAGGTGATGACGAGCAGTCCGTCCTTCGCGAACGCGGGCGACGACATGATCCGCGGCACCCACGCGCGCAAGAAGGCGTCGACCGACTTCAGACCACCAGGTCGTCCGTCAGCGCACGGCGTGTCGTGCCCGTCGCTGCACAGGTCCGGCGTGATGAAGCTGAAGGCAGGTGTCGTCGACAGCTGCTTGAGGTCGTCGGCGAGGTGCGGCAGCGGCAGGACGTTGCGCGTGCAGGAGTTGTCGTCGATCACGCTGTGGAAGTAGACGAACGGATTGTGCCGGGCGGCGTACTGGTCCTTGGCAGTCGCCGACTGCGTGCCGTCCTGCATCCCGGTGCCGAACGACGAGGCAGGAGCACCGCATCGGTCCGGCTCGCGGTCCGGGTCCTTGCCCATGTCCTCCATGTAGCCGCGCCACCTCAGGTGCTTCGCGTCGAGCTGGTCGGCGAGGGTGAGGACGTTGGCCGGATACACGCACCCCGTGCCGATCGCCTGGCCGTTGGGACCGAACACCGCCGGCGAGGGCTGGAAGTCGACGTAGTCCTGACAGTCCGACTGGTTCGCCGGGTTGGGCGCCTGCCCGGAGAGCATCGCGATGTAGTTGTCGTTCGACAGATGCCCCGTGCCGTAGTACCGCGTGAGCAGCGTGCCCTTCCGCTGCAGGTCGCGGCCGAGGTAGTGGTTGGGGTTGTCGACGTACGCGTCCTGGAAGTTCCGGTTCTCCAGCACGATCACGAACACGTGACCGACGTGGTGGCCGGCCGGGACAGGGCCGGCGTACGCCGTCGATCCCCCGGCGCAGGTCAGGGCGGTCAGGGCGGCCGCGGCGGCGAGGAGCCGTCTCACGTCAGGTGCCTCCAGAGGCAGGGTCGGTCGGCGGGAGGCTTCGTTCCCGCAGGCCTTGTCCCCTCGCAAGCAGCCGGTGAAGCCGCGGCGAACATCAGGAGTCGGACATTCACCCGTCCGATTAGGCCGTTTGGCGGCAACCTCCCTGGATTACTCGCAATTCGACCCTTACGGTGTGTTTGGGGGCGGTTACCGGGGGTAAGCGTTGCAGGAAACCCAGCGTCGCAGGAAGCAAGGAGCCAGAAGTGCGTAAGTCAGTCCGGCGAGCAACCGTGGTCCTCGCCCTCACCCCGCTCGTGTCCGTCCCCATGGGAGTCGCGGCCTTCGCCACCACCGCGGGCAGCACGAGCACCGTCACGACCACGACGACTCCGGCTCCTCCGGGCGACGCCTCGGCGGTCGCGGCCCAGGTCGACGGGGTCATCACGGTTGCCGGCACGAGCGCCACGGCCGCATCGTCGGGCAGCGGCGCGCACGCCGACGCTCTCGACCTCCTCGGGCAGCGCGTCAGCGGTGGTGACCAGACCACGACCGGCTCCAGCAGCGGCAACTTGATCGGCACCGGCCCCACCCCCCTCGGCGACGCCGAGCTCGCGCCGTGGTCGGCCCAGGTGCAGCAGGGCAGTGACAGCTCGACCGCGAAGGCGGAAGCCGCGCTCGCGCACGTCAACCTCGCCAACGCCGTCGAGCTCTGGCTTCTGCACTCGCAGTCGACCGCCACGTGGACGGGGGACAAGTCCACGGGTGACTCCTCGAGTGACGGCGCCGAGGTCAGCGCACTCGGTGCGCTCGACGTGAAGGTCCTGCACAGCGAGGCGCACAGCGGCGCGAAGGGCAAGTCCGACCTGCTCGTCATCAACGGCAACGAGATCGGTTCCAGCGACCAGGCCAACGGCATGTGCGAGATCCCGGCTGACCCGCTGATCCACCTGCTGTGCCTGACCGCCGACGGTGGCACCAGCTCGACCGGCGTCACGACGTCCGACGGCACCGTCGTCACCGTCTCGATCGGCGGCGGCCAGCTCAACGGCACGATCAGCAACTCCTCCACCAAGGCTGGCCTCGCGCAGACGCCGGCCGCCGGGCAGCAGAACAACGGCGGTTCGACTGCGGCCGGTCATGTCACCAACGGCAGCCGACTCCCGCACACCTCCGGCCCGGCTGTCGGCAGCCTGCCGTTCACCGGCAGCGACGCCGGTCGGCTGGCCGCGCTCGGCCTGGCCTTCGCCGCGCTCGGCTCGGCGATGCTCGCCTTCGCGCGCCGGACCCGCGGGATGCTCGCCCTCTGAGGCAACACGCACAAGGCACGACGAAGGGCCGGGGCGCACGGCGTCCCGGCCCTTCGCATGCCGCGCCGGCCCGCCGGTTCCACCACTCGCCTGGTGTCCGACTTCTGGGATGCCGAGAGGGCATCGCGATGCCACCGGGGCATCCCAGGAATCCGCACCATGGCCAGGCTGCTGTCCGACGGCGTACGGCGTCCGAGTGAAACTTTCGGACATTTGCGGCGCGTCGCGCCCGCGGTCCTTTCCAGCACGACCAGGCGCGGTTACCGTCCGGGCACCGTTCCGTGACCTGCGGACCACCCGGGGTGCTGCGGCGGAGCGGACCGCCGAGTCCAGCACTGGAGCCGGGGACCCACCGTTCCCCTTGGGGTGAATCGGCGCCGCACCCAGGCGCCGTAGGGCGAAGCCTCTTCCGCGCCCGAACCCGACAGCTAACCCGGTAGGCGGCCCAACGGAAGAAGGAGACCGGCCACCCCGTGGCGTGCCGTCCTCGAATCTCGCGCCTTCCCCTGCCCCGCACCCTCGCCGCCGCCGCGTGTCTCGCGGCCCTCGGTGGTCTGACCGTCGCCGCCGAGCCCGCCTCGGCGGACTCGCTGTCCAGCGTGCGCGCCGACATCGCCGCTGCCCAGCGGCAGCTCGACGCCCTCGACTCCCAGGCCGAGGCGGCATCCGAGCGCTACAACGCCGCGCGGGTCAAGCTCGCTGCGGACCAGCACGCCGCGTCGCTCGCCCAGGCGCGCCTCGACCGGGCGCAGCACGCCCTGCACGCATTGCGCGGGACGATCACGGCGTTCGCCGTGGCGGCGTACCAGGGTGGCGCGATGCCGACGACGATCGACGTCACCGCAACGACGCCGCAGGACTACCTCGACAAGCTGTCGACCCTCGAAGCCGTCTCCAACAGCCAGCGGCAGGCGCTCGCCCAGGTCGCGGCTGCGCAACGGGAGCACGAGGCGGCGTCGGCCCTCGCCACGGCCGCGCTGAAGGTCCAGAAGGCGCAGACCGCGCAGATGGAGGCCGACCGCCAGAAGGTGCTCGACGCAGCGCACCAGGAGCAGCAGGTCATCAGCCACCTGAGGGCCCGCGAGGAGACCCTCGTACAGGCGGCGCGGGCGCGTGCCGCCCGCATCGCCGCCGAGCGCGCCGCGGCTGCGCTCGCTGCCCGGCAGGCGGCTGCCGCCGCTGCCGCGCAGGCGCTGATGAGCCAGCCGGTGAGCTACGCGCCGGTGACCGGCTCCGGCGGCGCTCGGGTCGCCGTCCAGTGGGCCTATCGCGAGCTCGGCAAGCCCTACGTCTGGGGCGCGGCCGGACCGGACTCCTTCGACTGCTCCGGCCTGACGCAGTACGTCTGGGCGAAGGCCGGCGTCTACCTCGACCACTACACCGGCTCGCAGTGGAACGAGGCGCCACACGTCCCGGAGTCCGCCCTTCAGCCCGGCGACCTGGTCTTCTTCTACTCCGGGCACGACCACGTCGGCATCTACATCGGCGGCGGCCGGTTCATCGCCGCGCCGCACACCGGCGCCAACGTCGAGATCGACTCGCTGGCCGGCTACTACCAGGCCAACTACGTCGGCGCGGTGCGCCCCGGAGGCTGACCTGATCCGCACTCGTCGTAGCGGCTGAGCACCACGTCGGCCACGGCCGGGTGGTCACCGATCGGGGCGCTCACGACGGCTGCACCTGTCGCGATCACCGCGTCGTGGAAGGCGCCCGGGGCCACGAGGTACGACGCCACGGCGGCGCCCGGCGTCGCGGCGATGGCGTCGACGACGCGTGGCGAGCCGGCCGAGATGAAGGCCGGCGTCACCTCGACCGCAAGCAGCTCCGCGAGCTGGCGCGCCGCGGTGCGCACGTCGTCGAGCGCGCGCTCGTCGCTCGACCCCGCTGCGGCCAGCACGACCGGCGACGTCCCGTCGTACCCCGCTTCGGCCAACCGGTCGCGGAGTGCGACGGCCACCCGCTCGTCCGGTCCGACCGCCGGCGACGCGAGAGCACCGGGGGCCTGCTCCGGCAGGTCCTTCAAGACGTGGAACCCACTCGCCAGGAGCAGTGGCACCAGCACGCCGCCGCCCGCGACGTCGGCGACGTTCGGCGGGCCGTGCTCGAGGTAGCCGACCCGCACCTCGAGCTGTGGCCGGAGCTCACGGACGCGCGCGGCGACCGCCTGCACGACGTCGTCGAAGCGAGGGTCGGTGCTGCCGTGCGCGATCAGGACCAGGGGCGCACCGGTCACGCGTGGATGCCGCACTCCACCTTGCCGGTGCCGGTCCAGCGGCCGGAGCGGCCCTCGCCGGGCTTGGTGCAGGGAGCGCAGCCGATCGAGCCGTAGCCCTCCTGCAGCAGCGGGTTGGAGAGCAGACCGTTGTCGCGGACGTAACGGTCGACGTCGTCCTGCGTCCACTGCGCGAGCGGGTTGACCTTCACGAGGCTGTTGGTCGAGTCCCACTCGACGAGACCGACGCCGCGACGGGCCTCGGTTTCGGCGCGCAGGATGCCCGATGCCCAGGCAAGGTAGGGCTTGAGCGCCCGCCGCAGCGGCTGGACCTTGCGCATCTTGCAGCACAGGTCGGGGTCGCGCGACCACAGGTCCTTGCCGAACTCCGCGTCCTGCTCCTCGACGGTCTGTCGCGGACGCACGCGCATCAGTGAGATCGGCAGTGCGCTCTCGACGGCGTCGGCGGTGCCGAGCGTCTCGGCGAAGTGATAGCCGGTGTCGAGGAAGATGACCCGGGCTCCGGGGTTGATCTGGCCGGCCATGTGCGGGAGCACGCACTCGGCCATCGACGTCGCGACGACGAACCGGTCACCGAACTTGTCGTAGGCCCACTGGAGCACCTCTTGCGGCGACGCGCCCTCGAGCGCCGCGCCGGCATGCAGAGCGAGATGGTGCAGCCCGTCCGAGTCGTCGTACAGGTCGTGCAGCTGCGTCGTGTCGTGATGGAGATACGACAGCTCGAGCGCGGAGGTCATGGAGGGGTCCTCGTTGAACAGAGAAGGGTCGCGGGTCGGCACAGGATCAGCCGACGCGACACACCGCGCTCTGGACGCGCTGCAGGTCGATGTGCAGCCGCCCCACGAGAAGCACGGTCGAGGACATGGCGGGAAGTGTGTCACACTCCTTGCGTGAGCAACAGACCGCTCCTGGTCGCTCGGCGGCACGTGGACCTCGTCCGTGTCGCCAGCGCGGTCTGTCTCGCTGGCTGAGACAGCGCTGTCTTTTCCGCCTCTCGCACCGTCAGCCGTCCAGTCAGCAACTGTGAAGGGTTTGTCTTCGCTATGGCCGAAACCAGGCCCCGTCCGGCACGCCGCACCGCGGGTCAAGGGCAATGGGCACTCGGGCATCTCGAGCCGCTCAACCCCAACGAGCGGACCAAGAAGGACGACGACG
This sequence comes from Mycobacteriales bacterium, assembly GCA_035695045.1. GTDB lineage: Bacteria > Actinomycetota > Actinomycetes > JAFAQI01 > JAFAQI01 > DASSKP01. Next base: position 14,182 of record DASSEX010000068.1, read on the forward strand.
GGCTGAACGTCCGCCAGCGCATCGAGTCGATCTACTCCGTCCGCGGGTTCTCGAGCATCGACGCCGCCGACCTTCGGGGCCGGTTCCGCTGGTGGGGCCTGTACACCCAGCGTCGGCAGGGCATCGACGGCGGCAAGACCGCGATCCTCGAGCCGGAAGAGCTCGACGACGAGTACTTCATGCTCCGCGTGCGCATCCCGGGCGGAGCACTCACCAGCGCCCAGCTCCGGGTCATCGCCGGAATCGCGTGGGAGTACGGCCGCGACGTCGCCGACGTCACGGACCGGCAGAACATCCAGCTGCACTGGATCCGCATCGAGGACGTCCCCGACATCTGGCGACGGCTCGAGCGGGTCGGTCTGTCGACGACGGAGGCATGCGGCGACACGCCTCGCAACATGCTCGGCTGCCCGCTCGCGGGTGTCGACGCCGAGGAGATCGTCGACGCGCACGACATCCTGCGCCAGGTCAACGAGCTCGCCGAGGGCAACAAGGAGTTCTCGAACCTGCCCCGCAAGTACAAGACGGCCGTCAGCGGATGCGCCGTTCACTGCACGTCACACGAGATCAACGACATCTCGTTCGTCGGGGTCAAGGACGACGACGGTCGCGTCGGCTTCGACCTGTGGGTCGGCGGTGGACTGTCGACCAACCCGATGTTCGCGCAGCGACTCGGTGTCTTCGTCGAGCCGGACGAGGTCGCCGAGGTCTGGGCCGCGGTGACGAAGGTGTTCCGCGACTACGGCTACCGCAAGTCGCGCAACCGCGCGCGGATGAAGTTCCTCGTCGCCGACTGGGGTGTCGAGAAGTTCCGCGAGGTCCTCGAGAAGGAGTTCCTCGGCCGGGCCCTTCCCGACGGTCCTGCACCGGCGCCCCCGCGGGGCGAGCGCGACCATGTCGGCGTACGTCGCCAGAAGGACGGCCGCAACTACGTCGGCTTCGCGTTGAAGACCGGACGCACGAGTGGCTCACAGCTGATCGAGATCGCCGACCTGGCCGACCGTTACGGCAGCGGTGCCGTCGCCATGACGATCGAGCAGAAGGTCGTCATCCGTGACGTCGCGGACGACAACGTCGACGCGCTCGTCGCGGAGCTCGAGAGCCGCGACCTCCGGGTCCGGCCGGACGTCTTCCGTCGCGGGATGATGGCCTGCACCGGCATCGAGTTCTGCAAGCTCGCGATCGTCGAGACCAAGGTGCGCGCCGTCGATCTCTACGAGGAGCTCGCGCGCAGGCTGCCGGAGTTCGACACTCCGGTGACGATCAACCTCAACGGCTGCCCCAACTCCTGCGCGCGCTTCCAGCTCGCCGACATCGGCCTCAAGGGCTCGATCGTCGACGGGCAGGAGGGCTTCCAGGTGCATCTCGGCGGCTCGCTCGGCGAGGACCAGGCCTTCGGTCGCAAGCTGCGCGGCCTCAAGGTGACCTCGGCCGGGCTGACCGACTACGTCGAACGCGTCCTGCGCAACTACACCGACGACCGGACGGACGGCGAGTCGTTCGCGGCGTGGGTTCGGCGCGCGGACGAGTCGCTCCTGCAGTGATGACCACTGCCCGGGCTGTTCCCTTCTACTGCCCCTACTGCGGCGACGAGGACCTGCAACCGGCCGGCGAGACGCATGGCACCTGGTGGTGTCAGTCGTGCCGTCGTGCCTGGACGTTGAAGCTGCTCGGCAGCGGCACTCCCGAGCAGTACGCCGACCCGGAGAGCTGATTCGCCGGGGGAAGTCTGTTGTCCCATTGCGGCTAGGTCCGGCTGGGTACTGACCTCTACATGTCGGAGTACGACATCGACCGAGACCGCCTGCGCCGCCGGGCGGCGTACCTCCGCGAGATCGCGGAGGCCAAGGCGCTGCGCGAGCGGGTGACGCCGCGCCGGTCTCGCCGGGCGAAGGCGAACCAGCTGCACCGGATGCTGACGTACCGCCACTGCTGACTTCTCGCTCGTATCCCGGCCGCTGGTATCCCGGCCGCGATCCGGGGGTAGTCAGGCGGCGTGCCCCAGCCCGGCGTTGCTGCCGTCAACAAGCCCAGCGTCGCCGACATCAAGAAGACGGCGAAGAGCCACTTCGGCTGGTCGAAGCTCCGGGACGGGCAGCTGGATGCAATGCAGGCGGCTCTGTCCGGGCGCGACACCCTCGTCGTGATGCCGACCGGGTCCGGCAAGTCGGCCTGTTACCAGGTCCCGGCCCTGCTCATCGACGGACCGACCGTGGTCGTCTCACCCCTCATTGCGCTGCAGCGCGACCAGGTCGTCGATCTGCTCGACCACGGCGCTTTTGCCGCCAACTCCGCGCAACGCGCGTCGACGATTGACGAGGGTTGGGAAGACGTCGCGGCCGGAGACGTCGAGTTCATCTTCCTGTCGCCGGAGCAGCTGGCGAAGAGAGAGGTCCGCGACCGGCTGACGGAGGTCTCGCCCAGCCTTTTCGTCGTCGACGAGGCGCACTGCGTCGCTGCGTGGGGCCACGACTTCCGGCCCGACTACCTCCGTCTGGGTGACGTCATCGAGCAGCTCGGCCATCCGGTCGTCATGGCGCTGACGGCGACGGCAGCACCGCCGGTGCGCGAGGAGATCGTGCGCCGGCTCGGCCTGCGCGACCCGGTCGAGGTGGTCCGCGGCTTCGACCGCCCGAACCTCTTCCTCGAGGTCGTCCAACCTCGCTCCGACGAGGCCAAGCGCGACGCCGTCGTGCTCCGGGCCGCCGCCGAGGTCAAACCCGGCATCGTCTACACGGCGACGCGCAAGGACGCAGAGACGTACGCCGCTGCGCTCTCCGACCTCGGCCTACGGGCGGCGTCGTACCACGCAGGAATGCGCGCCCGGGCCCGCGACGACGTGCACCAGCGGTTTCTCGACGACGAGCTCGATGTCGTGGTGGCGACGACGGCGTTCGGGATGGGCATCGACAAGCCGAACGTCAGGTTCGTCATCCATGCCGACGTCCCCGAGTCGCTGGACGCCTACTACCAGGAGATCGGCCGAGCCGGTCGCGACGGCGAACCTTCCGCGACCGTGCTGTTCTACCGGCAGGAGGACCTCGGTCTGCGCAAGTTCTTCACGAGCTCCAGCGCCGATCCGGTCGTCCTGCAGCGCGTGGCGAAGCTCGTCGAGATGCACGACGGGCCGATCGAACCGCCGGTGCTCCGCGAGGCATCGAGACTCTCGGCGACGCGGCTCACGACCGCGGTCAACCTGCTGGAGGACGCCGGCGCGCTGACCGTCGACGAGACAGGTCGGATCGCGCTCACCGACGACGCGCCTTCACCGGCGGACGCCGCGGACGCGGCGATGCAGCGGGCAGAGGAACGGGAGTCCGTCGACCGATCGAGGGTCGAGCTGGTGCGCGGCTACGCCGAGACGACCGGTTGCCGGAGGCAGTTCCTGATCGGCTACTTCGGCGAGTCCTACGACCCGCCGTGCGACGCCTGCGACCGCTGCGCGTCCGGCGCCGTCGCGGACGTCGAGACCGACGACTTCGCCTGGTGCCCCAACGACCGGGTGCGGCACGACTCGTGGGGCGACGGCGTCGTGATGCGGTGCGAGACGGATCGGGTGACCGTGCTCTTCGAGACGGTCGGCTACAAGACCATTCGGCTCGACGCGGTGGTCGCGGCATGACCGCGTCGGCAGGGCGAAGGGGTTCGACCGGGGTCTTGCACGACGCCGTGGTCGTCGGCGGCGGCGCTGCTGGACTCGCGGCCGCCACGTGGCTCGGTCGGTACCGCCGCGACACGGTCGTGGTCGACTCGGGTGAGTATCGAGCCGCGTCGGTCGAGAGCTCGCACGGATATCTCGCGCGCGATCCGCAGCAGCCGCTCGAGCTGCTCGAAACCGCTCGCGAGCAGCTGACGGCGTACCCGACCGTGCGCATCCACCGAGGGCGGGTCGCGTCCGCACGAGCGGACGGAGAGCAGTTCGAGCTCGCTCTCGACGACGGCGAGACGTTGCGGTGCTGCCGCGTCGTCCTCGCGACGGGCGTCGTCGACGCCTGCCCGGAGCTGGAGAACTTCGACGAGCACTACGGTGCGTCCGCCTTTCACTGTCCGTCCTGTGACGGCTTCGACTCGGCCGACCGGGACGTCATCGCTTATGGCTGGGACGAGCACCTCGTGGGGTTCTCGGCCTCCTTGCTGGACTGGGCGAGGAGCGTCACGGTGCTGACCGGCGGTCAGCGGTTCACCGGCGACGAGGCCTGCCTCGACGTGCTCGGGCGGCACGACATCGAAGTGGTCGAGACGACGGCGGTCAGGCTGGTCGGTCGCCGTGGCGCGATGGAAGGCGTCGAGCTCGCGGACGGCCGGGTCGTGCCCGGCTCGCTCCTCTTCTTCTCCGTCGCGCACGAGCCGCAGACGGACCTCGCTCGCGGGCTCGGTTGCCGGATCGACGACGAGGGGTACGTCGCGGTGGACGCCAACGCGGAGACCAGCGTGCGCGGGGTCTACGCCGCCGGCGACCTCACGCCCGGCATGCAGCTCGTGCAGGTCGCGGCCGCGAAGGGCACCATCGCCGGCATCAACGCCGCGTTGTCCCTGCACGGCGAGTCGGGGTCGCCGCGATCGCCCGAGCCCGCGCCGGACGCGCCGGGCGAGGTCGACGACGCGCGGCCGTGAGACCACGCTGGCTGATCAAGGACTTTTGCGGAGCGGCCGCATCTGCCACGATCGCCCGCGTGGGCCGCGACACCGAGGACAGTCTGGCCGTCGTCGTCTTTCGCGAGGACGGGCTCTGGCACTCCGGCGTGCTCCCGGAGCGGGTCAGCGACGACCTCGACGGGCTGATCGCCGTCCTTCGTCAGCAGCCCGGTGAGAACGGCGCCATCGGGGTCGTCAACGTTGCGGACGAGTTCTTCGTCGCCGCAAGGGTGCGGGGTGACGACGTTCGGCTGCTGCTCTCGGACGTGACGGCGGCCGTCGCCTGGGACCTCGCTCGGCAGGTCGTGGACCGGCTCGGCCTCGCCACTCCGGGAGATGACGACCTCGAAGACGTTTGGCCGGCGGGCGACATGTCCATCTTCTCCGATCTAGGGCTCGACGAGATGGAGTTGGGTGCCGTGTTGTCCGACCTGGATGCCTACGCAGACGAGATGCTGCTAGCCGTGGCCGAGCGCATCGGGTTCGCCGACGCGTACGACAAGGCCGTCGAGACCGCCGCGCGCTGAGGGGGTGAGGAGACCGGTGGCCTACTTCGCGTCCGCTCTGGCCCGGACCGGCGACAAGTGGATCGGGACAGAGCTCGATCTCGGCGAGGTCGAGGACCTCGACGGTCTGATCGACGAGATGCGTCGCGGTGCCGAGGACGCCGACGTCGTCGTGCTGTTCGTCGAGGAGGACGACGAGTGGTTCGGGATCGTCCGCGTCGACGAGGACTCGGATCCGCGGGCATTTCTCTCCGACGGCAGGGTCATGGAGACCAGCGCGATCGCCGCGCAGATCGCCGAAGCCGCGACCGTCACCGAGACGGACGACGACGAAGAAGAAGACGAGGACGACGAGGACGAGGAAGAGGAGGAGACGATCCGCATCGCCGGCGACCCGATCGGCGACCCGGAGCTGCTCGCCGACCTCGGTACGCCGTCCAAGCGCTTGCTCGCGTTGTGCGCGGAGGAGGGCCAGTTGCCCGCCGACATCATCAGCTCCCTGTGCGAGAGCGCCGGATGTCTGGATGCGCTCGAGGAGCTGCGCGGCGCGTGACGCCGTACGACGAGCCGATGCGGCTCGCACTCGACGAGGCACGTCAGGCCGTCGAGACCGGTGACGTGCCGATCGGCGCCGTCGTACTGGCGCCGGACGGCGAGGTACTCGCCTCCGGGCGGAACGCGCGCGAGGCCGACGCCGATCCGACCGCGCATGCGGAGATCCGCGCGCTGAAGGCGGCTGCGGCTGTGCACGGCGACGGCTGGCGGCTGGACGGCTGCACGCTCGTCGTGACGCTCGAACCGTGCACGATGTGCGCAGGTGCCGCGGTGCTCGCGCGCGTCGCCCGGGTCGTCTACGGCGCTCCGGATCCCAAGGCGGGCGCCGTCGGCTCGCTATGGGACGTCGTCCGGGACCGCCGGCTCAACCACCGGCCCGAGGTGGTCTCCGGCGTCCTCGCGGAGGAGTCGGCCGAGCTGTTGCTGCGCTTCTTCGGCGAGCGTCGGGGCGAGGCAGGGCTCCGGTAGTCTCTCCCGCGGTGGAGTGTCCGAGTGGCCGAAGGAGCACGCCTCGAAAGCGTGTGAGGGGGCAACTCCTCCGTGGGTTCAAATCCCACCTCCACCGCGGGAGGAGCCGAGTGGAAAGCGAGCGTGCTCGCTTTCCCGAGGCGACGACACACGGTTGAGCGGGCGTCAGCGCGCGATCACCGCCGGCACTTCCTGTCGTGAAGTGACATATGAGCCTTCCGGGCGTAACGTCCGGTTGCGCTCAGCAGCGAGCTCGGCTACAGCAAGCG
>DASSEX010000069.1:0-64946 GCA_035695045.1 Mycobacteriales bacterium
CGTACGACTTCTTCAGGCCGCCGGCGCGATGAACCTGCTTCAGTCCTGACTCACTCCGCGTCCTCGACAAGTCGGTATCGGCTCCGGCCGAGCGAGCCCAGTTCGCTGTAGCAGCGGCCGTGGAAATGCACACCCGGACCGTCGACGATCTCGGTGCTGCCCGAGCTCTGCGCCACGATCCGATGACGTGCTCGGACAACCTCAGGGTCGGATACGTCGACACGCTCCCGGCAGACCTGGCAGATGCAGAAGTCGCCACCCATGCGACTGACCGTACTGCCGCGGTCGGCATCGGAGAGCGGCGAGGCGAGCCGGTCTCGTTAGGGTTGCGAGAGGACGGCGTCTGCCCAGCGTGGACGGCTCCTGGAGGCGTATCTGTCCTGGTGGGCGGCGCGGTCTTCAAAACCGTTGAGCGGCAGTCACTGTCGCTGGTGGGTTCGATTCCCATCCGCCTCCGCCAGCGCGGGGCAGCGCGGCGGTCTCCATCACCCCGTTGTGTGAGCGAACGTGATCGTTTAGCGCTTCTTGCGGAGCGGTGCATGCTCGGGAGCCGGAGAAGTTGATCACGTTCACTCGGTGAAGAGGTGCCGTTGTCTTGGCGGTATATGCGGTCCTCCCGTGAGAGTTATCCCGCAGCTGTCACGAGCCACGCCTGACCCAGCCGACAGACTCCGCTGACCAGACTGTGCGGTCAGCGGCGCGGGCTCGCGGACGTCAGTCGGAAAGTCGCAGACTCGAAGTAGTCGATGTGCGAACCAAGCACGACCGAGTAGCCGTGGTCACGGATCGTGAGGCGGGCGGGAAGACCAGAGGGCAGCACCCAGACGTCGACAGTCCCGCTGCTGACGGACTTGCCGGTTGCCTCTTGGTTGATCCGTAAGTGCGTCACCCGCACCGTTGCGCCGTCCAGCGTCAACGACTCGCGCCCGACTGCTTGCACGGTCGAGGTCAGTAGGCCGTCACGAGTGCGGCAGCTGACGACGGGATATCCGGTGCAGCTGTAGTCCTTGACGTCCTGCAGGTAGAGGAACTTGTGCACGTCGGTGTAGTGAACGAGTCGCCAGCCGAGGCCGTCGTGACAGATCTGCCAGTCGGCCCAACGCCCGGCAAGTGCATCCCACCGAACGTCCAGGCCGCAGTCGTTGGTCGTCACCGTCAGCGTCGTTCGCGCCGGGTAGTGATGCTTCACTCCGGCGCTGATGCGTTCGCCACCAGTGGTGGCGTACACGTAGACACCCGTTGGCGGGCCGGACGACGTCCGGCCGGCACCGGGTGAAGACTTGCGGAACTTGTCGATGACCTGGTTCACCGACACAGGCGCGGGCGGCCGGTGCAGCCACCAGGCAACTCCGCCGCCGGCGAGGACGAGGAGTGTGGCGGTCGCGATCAGCCACGGCAACGAGCGTCGCCGCCGGTGGCGAAGGACCGTCGGCTCAGCCGTCCGCAGCTCCAGGTCGTGCATCCCTGCCATCGTTCTGGACCCGCGTCCCGCTGACACGGGCCGAAAGACCCTTTCCCTCGACATCGCACAGGCGGACAAAGAAGTCGTGAGCGCCAACGCGCACCGCGCGCCGCGGCTCCTCAGCCCCCTCGCGCGACGGATCATGGACGAGCATTCCGCGCCGTCGATCCCGCGTGACCCGACGCTCGTAGCGGCGTACCTGTCCGTGCTTCACCGGGTGACAGCTCTGTTCACTCCGGACGTCCGGCACGTCGACAACCTGCCGAAGAACGGGTCCGTGCTCGTGGTGAGCAACCACTCGTGCATGGTCTACATGCCGGACGCCGCGGTCGTGGCGGAGGCGGTGCTGCAGCGGCGTGGAGTCGCGACACCCAACTACGGACTCGCCTACGACCTCCTGTTCACCGTCCCGTTGATGGGCCCGCTGATCCGTCGTCTCGGTCTGCTCCCCGCGGACGGAGGGACGGCGCGGCAGGCTCTCGCCGGCGGCGCAGCGGTGCTCGTGTTTCCCGGCGGCGACCATGACGCGTGCCGCCCATGGTCGGAGCGGGACCGCATCGCGTTCGGCACGCACCGCGGGTTCGTGCGCCTCGCTCTCGAGTCCCGGGTTCCGGTTGTGCCGGTCGTCGCGCACGGCGCGCATCACGGGATGGTCGTTCTTGCTCGAGGTGAGCCGTTTGCGCGTGCTCTTCATCTCGACGGGGTCCGGGTGAACGTGTTCCCGCTGCTTCTCGGACCGCTCGGCGTGATCCCGGTCGTCCCGCCGCCGCCACTACCGACGAGGATCACGGTCGAGTTCCTGCCAGCTCTCGACTGGAGCCGCTATCCCGCGGGGTCCGCGGATGACGCAGACGTCGTCGAGGCGTGTTACGAGCAGATCGTCACGATGATGCAGGCGACGCTCGACCGCCTCGCTGCCGAATGCCCACATCCGGTGCGAACCGGACTCACCGGCCTGGCCGGAAAACTCGTGCGTGCCGGGCGCCGTTAGCGGGTACACAGGATCCGATTGATGGTCGGGCGGCGCGACTGGGATATTGCGCCTGAACAGAACCGTGCGGGGTGCAGCGATGGCCGGAACGACGCCATCCGACGAGCAAAGGGCTTCGATGGCGGACGAGCGCGACCGGATCGCGGACGAACGTGACCGCATCGCTGACCAGCGTGATCGCATTGCGGACGAAAGGGACCGCCTTGCGGACGAGCGCGACCAGGCGGCATCTGCCCAGGACGCGCAGATCCGGCACCTGGTCGACGCAGCCGACAAGCGCGACCTGCTGGCCGAGCAGCGCGACCGCGTGGCGGAGCAACGCGACCCGGACACGAGCCACGTGCAGTCGGCCATCGACCGGCTGCACGCCGGCCGGGACCGCGACGCTTCGGCGTCGGACCGTGCCGTCTTCGTCGACCGCACCGGTGCCGGCGCCGTCGGACGCGGCGAGTCCTCCGACGACCGCTTCGAATCGGCCGTCGACCGGCTCGCGGCGGAGCAGGACCGCGAGGCTGCCCGGCAATCGCGTGAGGCTGCGCGCGAGGAGCGGCAGGGCCGCGCCTGAGTCGCGACCGAGCAGCCATGCGACTGGAGTTCAGCGGAGAGCTGTGGTGGTGGAAGGGCCCGTCGCCCTGGCACTTCATCACCGTCCCGGAGGACGACTCCGGTGCGATCGACGACGTGTCAGACGTGGCGAGCTACGGATGGGGCTGCATCCCCGTGAAGGCGCGCATCGGCGACACCGACTGGACGACGTCGCTGATCCCGAAGGACGGGCGTTACCTCGTCCCGGTCAAGGCAGCCGTGCGCAAGGCCGAGCGCCTCGAGCTCGGTGACACGGCGCACGTGCGGCTCCTGATCGACGTCTGAGCTCTCAGCGTTGCGGCTCGTCGATCGGGCCGTCCCACGGTTGCGGCGGCTGCCCGGCGACCTGGCGGCGGAACTCCTCCAGATACCACTTCGCGAACCGCTTCTGCACGTCGCTGCGGCTCAGTGTGAGCATCTGCTCGCTGCGGCAGAACTCGTCCGCCTCGGCCATCATCCGTTCGAGCGCGTCTGCCGCGTCGACGACGTGTGCCGGCACCTGGTAGGTCAGGTCGATGGTGTCGTCGCCACGGGCGATCGCCTCGTCGACCAGCGCGTCCGGCCGATCGGAGGCGCGACCATAACGTGTGCCGAGGGTGTCGATCATCTCGAGCATCCGCGCCGGCACGGACTCGCGGTTCTCGAGCGACACGGCGAGCACGGCGAACTCGTGCATCAGCTCGTCGTGGTGCTGCCGGCCGGACGCGAGCAGGCGCACCGGCATGTTGATGAGCCGTACCTCGTGCATGGGCTCGTCGCCCGTGGAGTCGTCGTACCGGCCGAGCGGGGACGGCTGCGCGCCGGTCACGGGTGGAGCCCCTTCGCCCACTCGCTGCCGGTGTACGCCGCCCAGGGATCGACAGCCTCCGACAACGAGAAGCGCACGGTCTTGCCGTCGCTGTGCAAGGTGACGTCCCACGACGCCGCGAGCTGCTCGAGGAGCTCGACGCCGCGTCCGGTTGTCGCTTCGTCGAGCTGCAGGCGGCGCACCGGGGCCCGACGGGATCCGTCGCTCACCTCGACAACGACGCCCTCGTCGTGCCGGGCGATGCTGACCTCGACATCGGTCCGGGCGTGCAGCACGGAGTTGGTCACGACCTCGCTCGTGAGCAGGGCTGCCGTGTCCCGGAGTGCGTCGAGTCCCCAGTCGGAGAGCGCGGACAGCACGAAGCGGCGTGCCTGCGTCGTCGATCGCGCTGTCGGTGGCAGCCTGATCGACCGCCCCGCCTGCTCCGCCATACCAAGCCCCCGTGTCTTGAGAGTCGGTGGGCGACAACCGTACGCGCCCCCAGTTGTTCGCAGGACAGCAGATCAAGGTTCGACATCGATATCCACCGACGCGCCGAAGTCAGCCCAGTTCCATCGTCCGGAGTGCCTCGTCCATCCCGTTTTGCCAGGCATCGCGGCGCTTTGTGTCCGGTGGCGGATCACGGTTTTCCTCGAGCTGGTTCAGTACGACGCCGACCAGGAGCGACGGCTCTGTCGAGGCGACCACCGCCTCACCGCACTCGAGCTCGTGCTGCAGGTTCTCGCGACCGTGGCCGGCGATCACGTCGAGCAGCACGAGCCGACGGCCGACGACGCGCGCTTCTGCGCACGTGTCACCCGCAGTCGTGACGACGATGTTCGCTGCCGCCATCAGCTCGACGACCCGGTCGGTGAAGCCGAAGGCCCGCACCCGGCCGTCGCCGTCGGCGAGCGCCCGCAGCTCGTTCTCGGCGCGCCGGTTGCGGCCGGCGACGGCCAGGGTGTGCACGCCGGCCGAGGCCAACACGCGCGCCGTCTCGGCGAGCGGACCGAGCCCCCAGCCGCCCGCCATGAGGAGCACGCACGGTGCTTCGGCGGGAAGCTGCAACGATGCCCGCGCCTCGGCTCGGGACGGTGCGTCGTAGAAGGCCGACCGCACCGGCGGCGGCGCGACGACGACGGTCGCCGACGGGTCGAACCGCCGGACGAATGCCGCGGACGCCGCCGACTTCACGAGGTAGCAGTCGGTCCCGGGATGGACCCACAGCCGGTGCGGGTCGACGTCGCTGCACACGGTCAGCGTCCGCACGTCAGCCAGCTCCTGGCGCAGCCGGCTCATCGCGGATGCCGCCGTCGCGAAGACGCTGACGGCCAGTGCAGGCTGCGCCGTTCGCAACACCGGTCGCAGCCGCGGGACGATCTGGCCCACCGCGCGCGCGTCGAGCCAGCTCGCCACCGACGTGCCCTGTCGAAGGGCGGCGAAGTGCAGTGCGTCGAAGGCGCCGGGCGTCGACAGCAGCCCCCGGAACACCCGCTCGCCAAGGCGGTGGCCGACGCCGCCGAGGAGCGCCATCACGTCCGCGCTCTCCGTCGTCCACCCGCGCGCGGACAGGTCCTCCGACACGGCCCCGGCCAGGGCTTCGTGACCCATGCCGATGGATCCCGGCAGCACCACGGCGTGCCGTCGAAGAGGCGTGGATGTCCCCACGAGCGATCGACGCTACCCGCAGCTCGACGGCCGGCCTGCGAGCATTGCGGTGTGCGCTATCCACTCTTCCTCGATCTGCGCGGCCGCCGCGTCGTCGTGGTCGGCGGTGGCGCCGTCGGCGGCCGCCGGGCCGCGGCGCTGCTGGAGGCGGGCGCAGAGGTCGTTGTCGTCGATCCGGATCCGTCCGAGGATCTCGGCGATGCCGACGTCGTACGACGTCCTTTCGTCGCCGACGACCTCGACGGATGTGCGCTCGCCTTCGCCTGCACCGGCGACTCGTCGGTCAATGCCGCCGTTGCGGCGGCTGCGGCCGACCGCGGCATCTGGTGTGTCCGCGCCGACGATGCGGATGCGTCCGCTGCCTGGACGGCGGCACGGGCCGAGGTCGACGGTGTGCACGTCGCGGTCAGCGCCTCGGGCGACCCGCGACGCGCAACGGCGGTGCGGGACGGAATTCGTCGAGGCCTCCAGTCCGGCGACCTCACCTCCCGACGGGCCCGACGGGGCGACGGAAGGGTCACACTCGTCGGCGGTGGGCCGGGAGACCCCGGGCTGCTGACCCTGGCGGGGTACCGCGCGCTGCTGGACGCGGATGTCGTCGTCGCTGACCGGCTCGGGCCGACGGACCTCGCGATGTCGCTGCCCGGCGACGTCGAGGTCGTCGATGTCGGCAAGGACCCGCGCGGTCACGCGGCCTCGCAGGACGACATCAACGCGTTGTTGGTGCAACGCGCGCTGGCCGGAGACCACGTCGTGCGCCTCAAGGGCGGCGACCCGTTCGTCCTCGGGCGGGGCGCCGAGGAGGTCGCCGCCTGCCTGGACGCCGGCGTGAAGGTGGACGTGATCCCGGGCGTGAGCAGTGTGACGTCGGCAGCGACGCTCGCGGGCATCCCGCTGACACGCCGAGGGACGGCGCAACACTTCACCGTGGCCAGCGGTCATGTGCCGCCGGACGACGAGCGGTCGACCGTCGACTGGGACCTGCTGGCGCGCGACACCGGCACCCTCCTGCTGTTGATGGCGGTCGCCAACCTCGGCCCCATCGCGGCGTCGCTCGTCGCAGGCGGCCGGGCCGGCCACACACCGGTCGCCGTCGTGGAGAACGCCTCGATGCCGCACCAGCGGGTGGTGCGCGGGACGCTCGCCGACATCGCCGACGTCGCCGCCCGGTCGGACGTCGTACCCCCGGCGGTGGTCGTCGTCGGCGACGTCGTCAGTGATCTACCGGATGCAGCCGGCGGACGACCTTGAGCATCAGCCCGCGAGGGGCCAGTCGCGTCGACTGAGCGCCGATCTTGTTGTGCACGCCCGGGATCACGATGAGGCGTCCGCGTTGCATGCCGGCGAAGGCAGCCTCCGCGACCGTCCGCGCCGACATCGACAGCGGCCCCTTGGTCAGCGGCACGTCCTCGACCCCCGCGACCTGCTGGAACTCCGTCGTGGTCACGCCCGGACAGAGACAGGTCACCGTCACACCGGTGCCGCGCGTCTCCTCGGCGAGCGCCTGCGAGAACGACAGCACGTAGGCCTTGGTCGCGTAGTAGACGGCCATGAACGGCCCGGGCTGGAAGGCAGCCGTCGAACCGACGTTGAGGATGCGCCCGCGACCGCGCGCGACCATCCCGGGAAGCACCACCCGGGTCAGGTCGGTGAGTGCAGTGACGTTGACGGCCAGCATGCGCAGCTCGTCCTCGCGCGGCCGTTCGGCGAACGCGCCGTGGCCGCCGAAGCCGGCGTTGTTCACGAGCACGTCGACAGGACGGTCGGGGCCGATCGCGGCCATCACCTGGTCGGCGGCATCGGGCTGTGAGAGGTCGACGGCGGCGACGATGCTCTCGGCGCCATGCCGCTGCTGCAGCTCGTCCGCGAGGGTCTTCAGCTCGGCCTCGCGCCGGGCGACCAGCACCAGGTCGTGGCCTTCGCGGGCCAGGATGTCGGCGAGCTCGCGGCCGATGCCGGCCGAGGCTCCCGTGACGACCGCGAGCGGACGTCCCGCCATCGCAACCACCTCCTCGGCCGAGCCTAGGCTGAAGCCGTGAGCGATCCGCGGCGGCAGGTTCCCCGCACCGATGCGGTCCTCGCCGATCCTCGTCTCGCCGCCGCGGTCGACCGGCTCGGCCGCGACATCGTGAAAGCCGCCGTCCTCTCGGCGCAGGACGCCGTCCGGCGCGGAGATGTCGCCCCCGACGCCGTTGCCGACCTGGCGGTCTCGGCGCTTCCGCCGCGGCTGACCGCGCTGCGTCCCGTCCTCAACGCGACGGGGGTGGTGGTCCACACCAACCTCGGCCGGGCGCCGTTGTCACCGGCGGCCGTCGAGGCGCTGCAGGTCGCGGCCGGCTACGTCGACGTCGAGTACGACGTCGACAGCGGCGAGCGGTCGCAGCGCGGACGTTCTGCTCTCGGGGCGCTCGCAGCAGCGGTTCCTGATGCCGAAGCCGTGCACGTCGTCAACAACGGTGCGGCGGCGCTGGTCCTGGCCGCGACAGCCCTCGCGGCCGCGCGCGAGATCGTCGTGAGCCGCGGCGAGCTGGTCGAGATCGGCGACGGCTTCCGGTTGCCCGATCTGCTCGTCTCGACGGGCGCCCGGCTGCGTGAGGTCGGCACGACCAACCGCACCACGTTGCGCGACTACGCGGACGCCATCGGTCCGCAGACCGGCTTCGTCCTCAAGGTGCACCCGTCGAACTTCGTCGTACGCGGCTTCACCTCCGGCGTCGGCGTCGCGGAGCTGTCGACACTTGCCGCTCCCGTCGTGGCGGACATCGGATCCGGTCTGCTCAGGCCGGAGTCGATGCTGCCGGACGAGCCCGACGCCACGAGCGCCTTGCGCGCCGGCGCTGCTCTGGTCACCGCAAGCGGTGACAAGCTCCTCGGTGGTCCGCAAGCCGGTCTGCTGCTCGGCCAGCGCGGCATCGTCGAGCGACTCCGCCGGCATCCGCTCGCACGTGCACTCCGGGTCGACAAGCTCACACTCGCCGCACTCGAGGCGACGCTTCGAGGACCGGACTCACCCGTGTCTGCTGCGTTGCATGCGGACGCGGACGACCTGCGCGGCCGCGCGGAGCGGATCGTCGACGAGCTGGCTGCTGCCGGCGTCGACGTCGTACTCGCGGGCAGTGTCGGTCTCGTCGGCGGCGGGGGAGCGCCGGGCGTGGAGCTGCCGGGATGGGCCGTCAGCCTGCCGGCGTCGTACGCCGGCGACCTGCGGCGCGGCGAGCCGTGCATCGTCGGGCGGGTCGAACGCGACCGT
Organism: Mycobacteriales bacterium; assembly: GCA_035695045.1. Classification (GTDB taxonomy): domain Bacteria; phylum Actinomycetota; class Actinomycetes; order JAFAQI01; family JAFAQI01; genus DASSKP01. The sequence continues at coordinate 8,744 of DASSEX010000069.1, forward strand.
TGCCTTCTCGATCTGCGATGCGTTCCGGCAGACCGTGATGGTGACGTGGTGAAGGCAGTGCTCGCCGTCTGATGCACGTCCTCGCCACCGCCGGACACGTCGACCATGGCAAGTCGACGTTGGTGCGCGCGCTGACCGGCATGGAGCCCGACCGCTGGGCCGAGGAGAAGCGCCGAGGTATGACGATCGACCTCGGCTTCGCCTGGTCGATGCTGCCGTCGGGCGTCGATGTCGCGTTCGTCGACGTACCGGGTCACGAGCGCTTCCTCACGAACATGCTCGCCGGAGTCGGACCGGTGCCGGCCGTGATGTTCATCGTCGCCGCCGACGAGGGATGGCAGGCGCAGTCCGAGGAGCATCTGCGCATCGCCGACGCCCTCCAGGTCCGGCACGCCGTCGTCGCCGTGACCAAGGCCGACCGCGGCGATGCGCAAACGGTGGCGGCGGACGTCGTGTCGAGATTCGGTACGACGTCGATGCAGGGTGCGCCGGTCGTCCCGGTGTCGGCCGCGACCGGCGACGGCCTCGACGAGCTCCGCGGCGCTCTCGACGCGATGGTGGCGTTACTGCCGGCGCCGGCGCCGGACGCGCCGGTGCGGCTGTGGGTCGATCGGGCGTTCACCATCCGCGGCGCGGGGACCGTCGTCACGGGCACGCTGCCCGCCGGTGTCGTGCGGGTGGGCGACGAGCTGTGCCTGGAGCCGGGAGGGCGACAGATCGTGGTCCGCGGGCTCGAGTCGATGAAGCACCGCATCGACACCATCGGCGGAGTCGCGCGGGTTGCGCTGAACCTGCGCGGTGTGGACCGCGACGAGGTCGCCCGGGGCATGGCACTGACGACACCGGGCCGCTGGACGTCGACCGACGTCATCGACGCGGCGTGCGTCGGCGCGACAGACCTGCCGCGGGACGTCGTCGTCCACATCGGCGCAGCCGCGGTGCCTGCACGGTGCCGTCGCCTCGGTGGCCGCGCCGTCCGGCTACACCTGAGCGCGTCGTTGCCGCTGCACCTGGGCGACCGGCTGCTCATCCGTGACCCGGCGAGTCGTTCCGTCGTCGCGGCCGACGTCGCCGACCTGAGTCCGCAGCCGTTGCATCGGCGCGGGCAGGCAGCCGCTCTTGCGCAGCGGTTGCACGTTCCGCGGACGGCCGACGACCTCCTCGAGGCCCGCGGCGAGGTGGCCGTCGCGGAGCTGTTGCGCAGCGGGCTGACCGACGCGCCCACGTCGGCGCGGGAGGTCGACGGCTGGTGGGTCCCGGACACGCGCCGGCAAGAGTGGCTCGAGCGAGCCGCCGAGGCCCTCGCAGCCGGTCCGGTCGAGCTGGAGTCGCTGCGACGTGCCCTCGGCGTCCCGACGGCGGGCGTCCTCCGCGAGCTGCTGTCGCACGTGGACGGCGTACGGATCGAGGGCGGCCTGGCCCGCCGGGCGGACGACTCACGTCCGGAGCCTCCGGAGATCGTGGCGCTGGTCGACCGGCTCGACGCCGACCCGCTGGCAGCTCCGGACGCCGACGAGCTCGCCTCCCTCGACCGTGGCGCCCTGCGCGACGCCGCACGTCGGGGGCGGGTGCTGCACCTGGCCGGAGCGGTGTACGTCGGACCGGGCGCCCTCGAGCTCGCGGTGAGCCGGCTGCGCGAGCTTCCCTCGCCGTTCTCGGTCAGTGACGCCCGGCAAGCGCTCGGGGTCTCCCGTCGGGTTGCGGTGCCGCTGCTGGAGCATCTCGACGCGCGGCGTCGCACCAGACGGCTACCCGACGGCACGCGTATTGTCGTCGCACGGGGTTAACCTCGACATATGGGTGCACTCGTCGATCGGTTCGGCCGCGTGCACACCGACCTTCGGGTCTCGCTCACCGACAAGTGCAACCTTCGTTGCACCTACTGCATGCCGGCCGAGGGCCTCGAGTGGCTGCCGTCGCCTGACCTGCTCACCGATGACGAGGTCGTGCGGCTCGTGACCGTCGCGGTCACGCAGCTGGGCATCACCTCGGTGCGGCTCACCGGGGGAGAGCCGCTGCTGCGCCGCGGGCTCGTCGACATCATCGGTCGGCTCGCGGCCCTCGAGCCGAAGCCGAAGCTTGCGCTGACGACCAACGGCATCGGTCTCGCTCGCCTCGCCGGCGATCTGGCCCGGGCCGGGCTCGACCGGGTCAATGTCAGCCTCGACACACTGCGCCACGAGCGCTTCCGCGAGCTGACACGTCGCGACCGGCTCGACGACGTGATCGCCGGCCTCTCCGCGGCAACTGAGGCCGGGCTGCTGCCGGTCAAGGTCAACGCCGTGCTCATGCGCGGCATCAACGACGACGAGGCGCTCGACCTGCTGCAGTTCGCGCTCGAGCACGGCTACGAGATGCGCTTCATCGAGCAGATGCCGCTCGACGCGCAACACGGCTGGAGCCGTGACGAGATGGTCACCGCCGAGGAGATCCTCGAGGCGCTCGCAGCGGCGCACACACTCACGCCGGTCCCTGGGCGCGGCAGTGCGCCGGCCGAGCGGTTCCTCGTCGACGGCGGTCCCGCGACGGTTGGTGTGATCGGCAGCGTGACCAAGCCGTTCTGCGCCGCGTGCGATCGGGTCCGGCTCACCGCAGACGGTCAGTTGCGCAACTGCCTGTTCGCGCGGGAGGAGTCCGACCTCCGGGCGCCGCTGCGCTCCGGCGCGAGCGACACCGAGATCGCGACCAGGTTCCGCGCATCGATCACCGGCAAGCGCGCGGGTCACGGCATCGACGACCCGACCTTCCTGCAGCCCGACCGCCCGATGTCCGCGATCGGCGGGTGACGCCGACGTCGTACGACGCCGTCGTCCTGGCCGGCGGACGTGCGCGACGCATGGGCGGTGTCGACAAGACGCGGCTGGAGGTTGCGGGGGTGGCGCTGCTCGACCGCGTGCTGCTCGCACTGTCGCCGGACGCCGACGTTGTCGTCGTCGGTGACGAGCGACCGACCGTGCGACCGGTGCAGTGGACCTGTGAGCAACCGATCCACAGCGGTCCGGCAGCAGCTGTCGCCGCGGCTCTTCCGCGGGTTGCCCGCGATCAGGTGGTGCTGCTCGCAGGCGACCTCCCGCTCCTCACGGCCGAGTTCGTGGAACGCCTGGTCGCGTCGACGACGGACGACCGCGGCGCCGTACCCGTGGACGACGAGGACTTCCCGCAGTGGCTGTGCAGTGCATGGCCCTCCGCCCTCCTTCGCTCGGTCGACTGGTCGCGTGGGTCTTCCTTGCGCGGGTGTCTGGGCGGATTGCCTTTCCATCGACTCGCCGTCGACGGCGAGTCCGGCGCGACGCCGAATTGGGTCGACTGCGACACTCCGGAAGACCTGGAGCGAGCAAGGGAGAAATCGTGAACGTGCTGGACGAGTTCACTCGCACGGTGAGCAGGGCGCTCGGTCTGGACGAGTCCGCACTTGACCGTGACCTCGTCCTCGACCTGACCAAGGACGTCGCGCACAACGTCGCGCGTCCGGCGGCACCGATCGCCGCATTTCTCGTCGGGCTTGCCGCGGGCAAGGCGGGCGGCAGCGCGGACGACGTACGGGTTGCGGCGGAGAAGGTCGCCGCGTTGGCCAACGGTTACACCGCACCCGACGGCGAGTGAGATTGCTCCCGGACTGACCCAAACGAGAGGACACCTGATGGCTGACCACACTTACGGCATCACCGAGATCGTCGGCACCAGTCCTGACAGCCTGCAGCAGGCGATCCGCAACGGCGTCTCGCGCGCGTCGCAGACCGTGCGCAACCTCGACTGGTTCGAGGTCTCGTCGATTCGCGGCCAGATCAGTGACGGCGACGTCGCTCACTTCCAGGTCCAGATGAAGGTTGGCTTCCGCATCGAAGGCACCAGCGGCTCCTGACAAGGTTGAGTGCGACGTAATCCCCCTTGCCAGGCCCCGTCGAAGGGGGATTACGTCGCACTCAACGCTCAGGACGCCTGCGAGACCGAGGACATGTTGAAGTCGGCGACGCGCAGCGCCGGCATTCTGGTGCGCGTGAAGTAGTCGCCGAACTCGCGCGCAAAGGTGTCCTGACCGGGGCTGACGGCGTTGATGCGCTTGAGCATCCCGACAGGGCTCTCGTTGAACCGGAAGTTGTTCGCGGCACCGACGACCTCGCCGTTCTCGACGAGGAACACCCCGTCCCGGGTCAGGCCGGTCAGCAGCAGGCTCTGCGGGTCAACCTCGCGGATGTACCACATGCAGGTCAGCAGCAGACCGCGTTCGGTCTGCGCGACGATCGCCTCGATGTCGTCGTGCGTCGGGGGAGCATCGAGGGCAAGGTTGTCGATGAACGGGGTCACCGCCAGTCCGGTCACGCCGGCGGAGTAGCGCGTTTGAAGCAGGGCGTTGAGGCGGCCGTCGGCGATCCACGAGGTCGGCGACAGCTCGAGACCGTTGTCGAACACCGACGACAACCGGCTCGACGCCGCGGCGGCGACGAACGGAGTGCAGGCATGGCCCGGCATCGCCGGGTCACTCGAGAGTGTCAGCGGAAGGTCGGTCAGGGACTCGCCGACCCGCGTGCCGCCACCCGCCTTGGAGTAGACCGTGCTGCCCTCGTGTGCGTCGAGTGCGCTCATCGACCAGTAGGCGTCGATCATCAGGTCGGCGACCGCGGACGGGGGCAGGATCGTGTCGTACCGGCCGGCGTCGAGGTCGACCCGCCGACGACTCCAGTCGAGGCGCTGCTGCACCTCGCGCTCCAGCCGCCCGACGTCGAGGCCGCCGATGGCTGCGGAACCGAGACCCGCCCAGGCCGAGCGGCTGCCGTCCGCCGATCGGCCGGTCAGCTCGAGCCGGCCGTCGCCCTGCTCGTCGCGCAGCCTGAGCCCCGCCGTCGAACCGACGTACGTCGTCGCGACCGAGTGTTCGGCGTAGCCGTACCGGCCCTCGCCGCGGCTCCGTGCCTGGTCGAACGCTGCCGAGAGCTGCTCCGCGACCCGTCCGAGCTCCGGGACGGACGTCGCCCCCGGCGGCGCGTCCCAGTCGGTCGCCGCCGGCCGTTGCACGAGCGCGTTGGCGTCGGCCGCCGGTGGGCTCTCGGCCGCGGCGGCTGCGCTCGCGGCCACGAGGTTGGCGATCTCGTCCTCGGTGACGCCGGTGCGTGAGAGCGACGCCGTCCGGACGGCGTCACCGTCGCGGACGATGCTGATGATCGTGAGATCGGCACTGTGTACGACGCCGTTGGTCGTCAGGGTGTTGTTGGCCCAGCGCACGTTGGCGGAGTGGCTGACGCCGGCGATGGCGATGCAGTCGTCGGTCGTGGACAGCGCCAATGCGCGTTCGACTGCGTCCTGGGGCGTGAGCATCACTCACCGCCCTCTTCGACCGTGTTGAGGATGCGGATCCCGCGGAACAGCGCGCTGGGGCAACCGTGGCTCACCGGAGCGCTCTGTCCCGGTTGACCCTTGCCGCAGTTGATGGCACCGCCGAGCACGTAGGTCTGCGGACCGCCGACGGCTTCCATCGCACCCCAGAAGTCGGTCGTCGTGGCCTGGTAGGCGACGTCTCGCAGCTGACCCTCGAGCCGGCCGTTGGTGATGCGGTAGAAGCGCTGTCCGGTGAACTGGAAGTTGTAGCGCTGCATGTCGATCGACCACGACTTGTCGCCGACGATGTAGATGCCGTTGTCGACGCCGGCGATGAGCTCGTCGGTCGACGGGCCACCCGCAGCCGGCTGCAGCGACACGTTGGCCATGCGCTGGATCGGCACGTGCAGAGGCGAGTCCGCGAAGGCGCACCCGTTGGACCTGCTCTCGCCGACTGCCGCTGCGATCCGCCGGTCGAGCTGGTAGCCGACGAGAGTCCCGTCGCGCACCAGGTCCCACGTCTGCGCGGCGACGCCGTCGTCGTCCCAGCCGATGGTCGCGAGACCGTGCTCGGCCTGACGGTCACCGGTGACGTGCATGATCGGCGAGCCGTAGCGCAGCTTGCCGAGCTTGTCGGGAGTCGCGAACGAGGTCCCTGCGTAGTTGGCCTCGTAGCCCAGTGCGCGGTCGAGCTCGGTCGCATGGCCGATCGACTCGTGGATGGTCAACCACAGGTTCGACGGATCGATGACCAGGTCGTAGCGACCGGCTTCGACGGAGGGCGCTGCGGCCTTCTGCGCCAGCAGCTCAGGCATCTCCGCGAGCTCCGCGGCCCAGTCGTAGCTGTCGCCGACCAGCCATTCCCACCCCCGGCCCACTGGCGGTGCGATCGTCCGCATCGACTCGAAGCGGCCGGTCTTCTCGTCGATCCAGATGCCGGTGAGCTGGCACTGGAGACGAACCCGTTGCTGCGTGATCGAGCTGCCGCCGAGGTCGGCGTAGTACTTGTTCTCGCGGACATGTCGCAACGATGCGTCGGCGTGCGCGATCGCATCCGATGCCAGCAGACGCCGGGACCAGTCGGCGAGGAGCTCGACGCGTTCCGGTGCGGGCACGTCGAACGGATCGACGTCGTACGACGACACCCAGCTGACTTCGCCGTGAGCGGGCTCGTCCGCCAGCTCGACCCGCTCGGTGCTGACAGCGCGCGACGTGCGAGCGAGCTCGACGGCTTCTTCGGCGAGCCGGGCTGCCTCGTCGGTGGTGAGCGCCACCCCGCCGGCGAAGCCCCAGGTGCCCTCGTGGACGACGCGGACGCACATGCCTCGCTCGTCGTCGTCGTGGCTGGTCTCCAGCTGTGCGTCGTGCAGGCCGAGCGTGCCGGTCCGGACCCGTTCGACCCGCAGGTCGGCATGCTGCACGCCCAGCTCACGTGCCCGGGACAGAGCGGCGTCGGCGAGCCGGCGGAGCGGCAGGTCGGTGAACTCCGTGTCGACGGAACGGCTCATGCGTTGCGGTCTGCTGTCGGGTCGAGAACGACCTTGCCCGTCGTGGCACGGGCGCGCATGTCCTCGTGGGCACGCCGGGCTTCGGCGAGCGGGTAGGCAGGTCCGACGATCGGCTGCAGCGTGCCGGCAGCGGTCATGTCGAAGAGCTCGGCCATCGGTCCGTTGAGCATCGAGAGATCGCGCATGCAGTCGACGAGCCAGAAGCCGACGACGGCTTTGCTGCCGACCATCAGGCTGCCAGGAGCAATCGGTGTCGGTGGCGTCCGCGAGGCCATGCCGAAGACCGCGAGGCGGCCGAACGGCGCGAGTGCGCGCAGGCTGCCGTCGAAGGTCGGCCCACCCACCATCTCGAGGACGACGTCGACCTTCTGGCCGCCGTTCGCCTCCCGGAGAGCGGCGTTCATGTCAGGTGCCTGCGAGTCGACGGTCGCGTCCGCGCCGAGGGACTCGACGAGCTTGCGCTTGTCCGGGGACGAGGCGGTGCCGATGACGCGGCCGGCGCCGAACGCCTTCGCCAGTTGCACCGCGAGCGAGCCCACGCCACCCGCCGCCGCATGCACGACGACGGACTCGCCGGGCTGCATGTGCGTGCTGGTGCGCAGCAGCTGCCAGGCCGTCAGGCCCTGCACCAGCAGGGCGACTGCCTGGCCGTCGCTGACGCCTTCGGGGATGTCGAAGGACAGACCGCGAGGAGCGAGTGCCTTTTCGGCGTACCCGCCCGTGCCGACGAGAGACGCCACGCGGCGCCCGTCCGCAGTGCGGCCCGCGATCTCGCTGCCGGGCACGACCGGCAGGGTCGTCTGCGAGAGGTAGCTGTTGTCGGTCTGGTGGGTGTCGGCGTAGTTGACCCCTGCCGTCGTGACCTCGACGACGTCGAAGCCCTCGGCCGGCGTCGGATCCGGCAGCTCGACGAGCTCGAGCACCTCAGGACCGCCGAACTCACTGATCTGGATGGCGCGCACGGCCGAACACTAATGTGATCGCCGCGCGGGGTGCAGACGCGCAGGGGTGTGGCGGCGCGACAAGTGCCGAGGCGCCGGAAACTCAGTCGATCGGGCCGCGCGGGGCCGGCATCCGCTGCTCGCGGACGGCCGCGAGCCGGGGGAGGGCCCCCGTGATCGCGAGCTCTTCGAGGGTCGACTCGAGTGCGGGCGCCGTGCGTGACAGCAGCATCCGGGCGCCGTGGTCCTCGGCCCAGACCCGGGCCGCGAGCAGGACCGCGAGCACCTCGTCGTTGAGGGCGGTGACCTCACCGGCGTCGACGACGACGTCGCGGCACCCCTCGTCGAGTGGCGACAGCAGCGCGTTGCGCAGTTCTGGCAGCTCGGAGGTCGTCAGCGTCCCACCGAGGCGCACGAGTCGGCCGTCGGCGAGGTGCACGCAGTCGACGTGGCCAGTGGCTTCGAGCGTCGCGGTGGTCATTGGTGTCCTCCGGCGGTGTGGTGTGTCACTACCAGAGATCGGAATCCGTCACCGCAGGTGGAAGCGCCGTGCGGACCCTTTGTCGGGCCCTCGGTTGGGCTGGACAGGCTGGGTCCGGCGGACCCGACATCGTTACGCCGAATGGCCCAGACCTGAAGCAGAGGCCGCGTCTCAGCCGGTCGTGATGCCGCGAAGACGGTCCTGGATGACCTTCACATGGCCTGCGGCGAGACCACCGATGACCATCGTCGCGAGCGCGATGAAAAGTCCACGGGGCGCCTGGTCGCCGTTGCCGGTGCCCCCGCCGAGGAGGCCGCCGACCTTCGGGGCGAGGGCAGGCGTCTGGCCGGCCGCCAGCAAAGCGGTCTGCTGCTGAGGAGCGATGACCGGGTTGGTCACCGGCGGCACCGACGTCGTACCGCGAAGACCGCCGAGCTGCAGCTGCGCGAGCGTCGTCGAGGCGAGAGCCGGGCGGGTGTGCACCGTCCCGAGGACCTGCCCCTGGCGCGCGGTGCCCGGGATCTTCACGGACGTCGTCGGCGCCTGCTGGGTCTGCTGGCCGGTCGTCGTCTTGCCGCCGGTCGGTGCCGGAGCCGGCGTGGTCGTCGGGGTCGCCGAGGGGAGCGGGACGCCGGCCGTCTGCGTGACCTGCTGAACGGTCGTCGTGACCAGCTGGACGGGGTCGGTTGTCGCCGACGGTGAAGGCAGCGGCAGCGGGTCGGTGACCGTCGACACCGGGCCGAGGTCGGAGCCGTACGTCGGGCCCGTCGCGGCGAGCGCGGTGCCGCCGAACGACAGGCACAGCAGCAATGCGCCGCCGGACACCGTGGCCACGCGTCGGCTCGTCGAGGTCTGGGTCATCTCTCGTCCTTCCGCCGTCCCCCGAAGAGTCAACGAGCCGAGCGATCGAAAGTGACGCACCCGGCTTGCCGGACTTCCGTCTTTCGAGGGGCTATGCCCGCTTCGTAGAGGGAAGTATCAATCACGGAGGGTGACGGCACAACCGAGGGTGGCCGCACGCGTGACGGCAGCCCCGGCGGCTCGGCGGCCCGGCAGTCAGACGCCGGCGCGCAGATCGAGCAGGACGAGGCGGGCCTTGCCGCCCACCGCGGCGAGCGCCCTGCTGGTGACGCGCAGAACGACCGAGGTCCGGTAGGTCTGGGCAGCGCTCGGCAGCGTCACGGTGTACCAGTGCCGCCCTGACACGACCTTCAGAACGGCAGCCTGGACCGACGAGCCGAACGCCTGACTGAGCCAGACCTTCACGTAGAGAGGGCGACCCGTGGGGTTGGGCGCCGCCAACTGCAGCTGCAGTGTGCGCGCGTAGGACAGGTCGAGGGCGTCGCTCATCAGCAGGTCGGCATGCCCGCCGCGGCCGTGTCGGACCAGCCTCGCGTACGCGCTGTCGTTTCCGGCGGTCGGCCCGGTGTACTGGACCAGACTCGTGGAAACCCGGCCGCTGCTGGCGGTGCCGAAGCGCTGGTCGGGACGCTCCAGGCTCGCGACGTCGGTGCTCGTCGTGATGGTCTGGCGGTCCATCGTGAGCCCCGGCGCGGGCACGCGAGTGCGGCCGTAGCTCGTCGAGTAGGCGTTGGTGAAGTCCAGCGTGTTCCACGCCAGCCCGGCCCGCTCCACGACGCCGACCCCGAGGTAACGCGCCTGCGGGTCGAGGATGTTCGCCTTGTGCGGCGGGCTCGCCATGTACGCGCTGAATAGGCTGCCCGGGTCCGTCGCGGAAGCCTCGCCGACGTTCTCGGCGATCTCCGTCCACGCGGACGATCCGGCGTGCTCCAGTGCGCTGACCAGGTTGGGGTTGTGAGACAGCGCCTGCGCCCCGGCGAGGTGCCAGGCCCAGCGGCGCGCCACGTCGGTGGCCCCCGGTACGACGACCAGCGAGCGGAGACCGGCGGAGCGGCGTACGTCGTTGATCTTGGCGGCGAGCGATGCCTCGTAGCCGTTCAGCCGTACGGAGTCGACGGTCTGGACGCCGGCGGAGGCCGACGCGGTCGTGAGCGCCGCCGGCGCGAGCACCCCGAGGAGCGGGGCCGCGGCGGCCACCGTGGTGGCCAGCAGGCGGGCAGGACGTCGCATTTGTCAGACTCCGAGGCGTTGTTCGATCACCAAGCGTTACGTAATGCCTCGGCAAGATCACGCAGAGTGTTGACTGCGCCTATCGGGTGAACCGGACGCCGCGCCATCCGCGGGCGGCGAGCCCGGAGCCGCCGACGACCAGCGCCGGCAGCCAGGTGAGCGCCGCGCCGAGCGCGACCGCGGCGACGGCCGCGGACAGCGGCAGTCCGAGGGCCACCAGGCCGCCCGTCATCGTTCCTTCTCGCGGCCCCGCGCCGTGGATGCCGGGAAGCAGCCCAGCCATCTGGCTGAGCCCGAGGACGCTCGCCACGCCGAGCGGGTCGACGTGGTGGCCGACCGCGGCGACGAGCCCGATCGTGAACCCGAGGTATCCGGCCTGGTAGAGCCCGGAGATCAAGGCGGCCCGGACGAACGCCCAGCCTTTGGGTCGCGCGACGGTGCGCACCCGCGGAAGCCACAGCCGCCGGACCAGGTACGCCGTCAGCGCGATCGCGCCGATCGCGGCGCCGGCGAACGGCAGCAGCGCCGGCGGGATCGTCATGCCGGCGAGGACGGCGAGGACGGCGACCACCAGGCCGCCGGACAGCCTGTCACTCGCGACCTCGACGACGGCCGAGCTCTTCTCCGCGCCCTCGTGCAGCAGCTGCCGCACCCGCCAGAGATCAGCACCGGCGTGCTGCGGCGTCAACATGCCGAGCAGCTCGCCCTCGGCATAGACCCGGGCGTACCACGTCCACTTCTTCCCGCGCGTCGACACCGACCGCCAGCGCAGCGGGCAGAAGAGGTAGTTGCCGACGGTCCAGCAGGCGAGGCCGACCAGCGCGGGCTGCAGGTGCATGTGCGGAAGGTGCGACCAGGTGCCGACGGCGATGACGATGCCCAGCACCGGCGCGACCCGCAGGACGACGGCACCGACGCGGCGCACCACGCGCCACCGGCCGGTTGCCGGTGGTGTCTCGGGCGATGTCCTGTCTGCCGGCATCACCAAGGACATACCCCTGGAATCGGGTTCCCGCCCCTGCGAGTTGAGACAGTCTTAGCCTTACCTCGATGACGCGGCTGCTGCACCGCCTCGGCTCCTTGTGCGCCGCGCATCCGCTCGTCGTCGTGGCCGCGTGGTTGGTGGTCGTCACGACCGTGGTCACCCTCGCCGCGACAGTCGGCGGACGGCTCTCCCAGGGCGGTCAGACGATCCCCGGGACCGAGGTCGACGCGGCCGATGCCCGGCTGGCGGCGCACTTCCCATCCGCGGCGGACACGACGGCGGTCGTCGTACTGCACGGTGCCGACCGCGGAACGGTCGCGGCTGCAGCGCGCGAGGTCAGCGCCGGTATCCGGCGGCTGCCGCGCGTCATCCCGTCCTCGGTGCGCCGGTCCGCTGTCTCCGCCGACGGCCGGACCGTATTGCTCGCCGTCCGCTACGGCGCCGCGCGGTTCACTCTGCATCCGGCCGACCTGCGTCGGCTGGAAGCGGTGGCCCGATCCGCGCCGCGGGTGGAAGGCCTCGTCAGCGGCGACCTCTTCTACCAGCTCAACGTCCCCAGCAACAGCCTCGCCGAGAAGGTCGGTATCGGGCTGGCAGTGGTCGTGCTGCTCATGGCGTTCGGGTCGGTCATCGCGGCGCTGATGCCGGTCGCCACGGCTGCGCTCGGGATCGTCACCGGGCTGGCGTTGGTGCATCTGCTCGCCAACTGGTACGCCGTCAATGACTCCGCTCCGGCGCTGGCGACCATGCTCGGTCTCGGCGCCGGCATCGACTACGCGCTGTTCATCGTGACCCGGCACCGCGAGGGCATGCGGGCGGGCCTCGCGCCGGCGCAGGCCGCAGCGGCTGCGATGTCCAGCGCCGGCACCAGCGTTGTGTGGGCCGGAGTCACCGTGGTCGCTGCGATCTGCGGGCTCGCTTTCGGGGGTATCCCCGTCGTCACGAGCCTCGGTCTCGCCAGTGCAGTCGTGGTCGCGACGTCGGTGTTGTCGTCGCTGACGATGCTGCCCGCCCTGCTGTCGTTGACCGACCAGCACATCGACGCCTTGCACATCCCACTTCCGCATCTGCGGCACGAGCGGGTGGGCGGTCTCCAGGGTGGGCCGGCCGCCGAGTCGCAGTGGTCCTGGGGACGCTGGGCGCGGACGATCGAGCGGCGTCCGGTGCGTTACGTGCTTGGGTGCACCGTTCTGCTGGTGCTGCTCGCGCTGCCGGTGTCCGGTATGCGGCTCGGCATGCCGGACTCGAGCAGTGCCCCGGCCGGCAGCAACGCGAAGCGGGCGTTCACGCTGATCAGCAACGCGTTCGGTCCAGGCGTCGATGCGCCGTTGCAGCTCGTCGTGGAGCTGCCTCCGGGAGGAGGAGCCGGACTCGGCAGCGCGCTCGCGCGAGCGGTGTCCGCGGACCGCGACGTCGCGTCGATCGGACCGCTGGTCAGCAGCAGTGACGGGACCACCGCGGTGATGACGGTGACGCCCAAGTCCGGGCCGCAGTCCAACGCGACGGCAGAGCTGGTTCCACGGCTGCGGGCACACGTGCTCCCCCCGATCGAGCGGTCGACCGGAGCGCGCGTGCTCGTGACGGGGCTGCCCGCCGGCCGCTACGACGTGGGGCAGCGGGTCCTCGCCCGGCTGCCGATCTTCGTGGGTGCGGTGCTGGCGTTGTCCTTCCTGCTGCTGATGCTGGTGTTCCGGTCGGTTCTCGTGCCGCTGAAAGCCGTGCTGCTGAACGTGTTGTCGATCGCCGCTGCGCTCGGCGTCGTGGTCGCCGTGTTCACCTGGGGTTGGTTGCGCCAGCTGGTCGGCGTGTCCGAGACGGTGCCCGTCGTGGACGTCGTACCGATGATCATGTTCGCGATCGTGTTCGGGCTCTCGATGGACTACGAGGTCTTCCTGCTGTCGCGGGTACGCGAGGAGTGGGTCGCCGAAGGCGACGCCCGCGGCAGTGTGGTGCGCGGGCTGACGTCGACGGCGCGGGTCATCAGCGCCGCCGCGGCCATCATGGTCTCGGTCTTCCTGGCGTTCACGCTGTCGCACGACGTGATCGTCAAGATGGTCGGGCTCGGACTCGCGGTGGCCGTCTTCCTCGACGCGACGGTGATCCGCCTCGCGTTGGTGCCGGCGACGATGTCGCTGCTCGGCGAGCTGAACTGGTGGTTGCCGCGCTGGCTCGACCGCGTGCTCCCACACGTCGATGTCGAGGGCGCAGTGCCCGTCACGCCGACCGAGCCGGTGCCCGGCCCGACGTCACCGCCGGAGATGTTGCAGCGCTGAGCGACACGCGTCAGCCGACGGAAGCCCCGATTCCGCGACCGACGCCGTAGGTCACGCCTGCGGCCAGGACCGCGAGCGCCAGCTGGCGCAGCCCGCCGAACCAGATCGGCTTGTTGGTCAGCCGCGCGACGACCGCGCCGGCGCCGAACAGCGTGACCGCTGAGATCGCGAGCGCGGGCCAGAGCACGCTGACTCCGGCGAAGAACGGGAGCAGCGGCACCACGGCGCCGATCGAGAACGAGAAGAACGACGACACCGCCGCGACCCAGGGCGAGGGAAGCTCCGTGGGGTCGACGCCGAGCTCCTCGCGCGCGTGCAGCAGCAGCGCTTCGTCCGGATCCTCGGAGACCTGTCGCGCCACCTGGTGGGCGAGCTCGGGGTCGACGCCCTTGTCGACGAACGCCTCGGCGAGCTCGCGTTGCTCGCGCTCAGGGTTGCGATGCAGCTCGCGGCGCTCGAGCTCGACCTCGGCACGGACGAGCTCGTTCTGCGAGGCGACGCTCGTGTACTCGCCGGTCGCCATCGAGAACGCGCCGGCGACCAGTCCGGCGAGGCCGGTGAGGATGATGCGTTGCCGATCGAGTCCGCCGCCGCCGACTCCGGCGATGAGGCTGACATTGGTGACGAGTCCGTCCATCGCGCCGAAGACGGTCGGCCGCAGCCATCCGCCGCTGACGTCACGATGCTGGTGGGCCGGCTCCTGAGATCGGGCCGGCTTCCCGCTCCTGGCCGGATCGGCGCTGTTGTCGATCAAGGTCACGACCGGACCCGTTCCCGGACGGGCGGTCCACCATGCGCACCGGCCTAGTCTGGCGATGTGACGTCGATCTCGACCGATGCCGGCACCACGACGCTGACCGACACGGACACCGATGTCGGCGGGCGCACCGACTACCGCCTCGACGACGGTGACCACGAGCGCTTCAGCCACTACGCCGACAAGGACAAGATCATGGAGGCGATGGTCACCGGAACGCCGGTCGTCGCCCTGTGCGGCAAGGTCTGGGTGCCGTCGCGCGATCCGAAGAAGTTCCCCGTGTGCCCGGAGTGCCAGCGCCTCTATGACCTCGGGCCGGAAGGCCGCATGCGCGAGTGGAACGAGCGAGCCGCCTCCGGCGAGTGACCGCTCTTCATGATCACCGGCCACAACGCCATGATCACGGGGGAGGACCGGGGGCGGTCCGCGGCGTACTCTTCCGGCATGGCTGAGAAGTGGTTCCCGTTCCCCCCGACGTTCGACAACCTCGAGGACGAGCGGCTGCATCGCAAGCAGCGCCTCGCGGCGGGGTTCCGGCTGTTCGCGAAGTTCGGCTTCGAGGAGGGCGTCGCGGGCCACATCACCGCCCGTGACCCGATCGAGCCGGACACCTTCTGGGTCAACCCCTTCGTCGTGCCGTTCGCGCACATCAAGCAGAGCGACCTGATCCGGGTCAACCACTCCGGCGAGGTCGTCGAGGGCGACTACCACGTCAACGAGGCGGCGTTCGCGATCCACTCGCAGGTGCACGCCGCGCGCCCGGACGTCGTCGGCGCCGCACACTCGCACTCGACGCACGGCCGCGCGCTGTCGACGCTCGGTCAGTCGCTCGAGCCGATCACCCAGGACGTCTGCGCCTTCTACGGCGACCATGCGCTGTTCGACGACTACACCGGCGTCGTCAACGACGTCGAGGAGGCCAAGCGCATCGCGCACGCCCTCGGCGAGAACAAGGCCGTCATCCTGCGCAACCACGGGCTGCTGACCGTCGGTCAGAGCGTCGACTCCGCGGTGTTCTGGTTCATCACGATGGAGCGCTCCTGCCAGGTGCAGCTGCTGGCGAAGGCGGCCGGCGAGGTCGTGCACATCGATGCCGACCAGGCGGCCAAGACGCACGAGCAGGTCGGCACCGAGTTCGTGGGCTGGCTGTCCTTCCAGCCGCTGTGGGCGAAGATCACCCGCGAGCAGCCCGACCTCCTCGACTGATAGAGGTCACGAGCCCGGACGACCCGCGGCTGGCCGACTACCGCGGCCTCACCGACGTCCGGCTGCGCACCACGTGGGAGCCGCCGCACGGCGTCTTCATCGCCGAGAGCGAGCTCGTCATCCGGCGTGCTCTTGCGGCGGGCTACCGCCCCCGCTCGATGGTGATGGCGCCGGAGTGGCTGGAACGTATGGCCGCGCTCATCGCCGACGTCGAGGCGCCGGTCTACTCCGCGCCGTACGACGTCCTGCGCGAGCTCACCGGCTTCCACGTGCATCGCGGTGCTCTCGCGTCGTTCGACCGCAAGCCTTTGCCGTCGGTGGACGACGTCGTCGCGAACGCGCATCGCATCGTGGTGCTCGAGGACATGGTCAGCCACACCAACCTCGGCGCGGTGTTCCGGAGCGCGGCGGCGCTCGGCATGGACGCGATCGTGCTGTCACCTTCCTGTGCCGACCCGCTCTACCGTCGCTCGATCCGGGTCTCGATGGGAGAGGTCTTCGCCGTTCCCTACGCGCGTGCGGAGTCCTGGCCGGGCGCCGTCGACGACCTGCGGTCGGGCGGATGGCACGTGGCGGCGCTGACGCCGGCGGCCGAGGCCGTGCGTCTCGACCGGGTGCAGATCCCTGACGAGGACCGGGTGGCGATGCTGCTCGGCACCGAGGGTCCGGGTCTGAGCGAGGCGGCGATGTCGCGCGCTGACCTGCTGGTGCGGATCCCGATGGCAGCCGGGGTCGACTCGCTGAACGTCGCGGCGGCCGCTGCGATCGCGTTCTGGACGTTCGGCCGGCGTCCGGACGACGCGCCCTAGGGCTTCGCGCCGCCGCCCGGCCCGGGGTGCGGCGGCGTGGACCCGGTCGCCGGCGCCGACTTCGCCGACGCGGTCCGGGTGCTCGTCGGCGTGGGCTTGGCGGACGCGGTCGCCGTAGCGGCGTGGTGGTGGTGCGTCCCGGTTGTCTTCTTCGCCGCGGTCGCGGGTGGCGCGGGTGCCGGCGCGTACGTCGTCTGCGCCCCGCTGTAAGAGCTCGTCGTCGTCGTCGGCGTTGCGGACACGCTCGGCGTGGGCCGCGGTGTGGGGTTCTGGTCGTGACCGAGCGGCATCACCGGTGTGAGCGCGGCGGTTCCCGTCACGGCAGCCATGCCGAGTGCTGCGCCGGCCTGCGAGGCGACACCCGACGCGACGGCTCCGGTCTGACCCACCAGCGGCAGGCCGGAGACCCAGGACAACGGGCCGAGAGCCACCAGCAGCCGCCGCCCCGGCACCTCGAGCATCGCGCGGACGACGGTCGGGTCGAACTGAGAGCCGCTGCAGTCGGTGAGCTCGCGCAGCGCGGCTGCGCGGCCGATGGGCTTCTTGTAGGCGCGGTTCGAGGTCATGACGTCGTACGCGTCCGCGACGGCGACGATCCGGGCGCCGAGCGTGATCTCCGTGCCGCTCAGCCCGCGGGGGTAGCCGGTGCCGTCCCAGCGCTCGTGATGCTGCACGACGACGTCGCCCCAACCGTCGAGCCAGTCCATCAGTGGCTGGATGATGCGCTCACCGTGCTCGGGATGGGTCTTGAGCAGCTCCCACTCGTCGCGGGTCGGCGCGCCGGCTTTGTTGAGCAGCTCGTGGGGAATGTGCAGCTTGCCGATGTCGTGCAGCAACGCCGCCCAGCGCAGCCGGTCACGATGCGCCACGGGGAGCGACATCCGCTCGGCGATGAGGTCGGTGAGGGCACGCACGCGCTCTGCGTGGCCGCGCGTCTTGCGATCGTGCCGGGCGAGTGCGCCGACGAGCGCGAGCACCCGTTCAGCCGCCTGCTGGACGGTCTCGTCGTGGGGATGGTCGCCTCGCGGGTGGCCCTCGATGAGCATCCGGAGTTCACGGTTGCTGCCCGCTCGGCGCGCGAGGTTGGCGCGCGAGGGCGCCCGGTCCGGGAAGACGAGAGCCATCTCGAGCAGGACGGCGAGGGGGAGCAGCCGGGCGAGCCATCGTTGGAAGACCCACAGCACGGCCCAGCTGGAGCCGCAGACCACGGCGTACCAGCCGATGAGGGCGGTGCCGTGCGGCCGTGGCAGCGATCGCCCGACGGCGACGATGGTCGCGATCGCGACGAGGAACGGTACGACGACGATCGCGGCGCGTACGGCAAAGCCGGCCAGTGGATGGCGGCGCCATCTCCTGGCCGGATCTCGTGCATCCTGGCTGAGCACGCGTCCTCCTGCGATCCCCCGTCGTCGTGCCGGATCGGCGCCTGAACCAGACGCCTGAACCGTGGCCGGCCGAACTGGTCAGAAGTGACGGCGCGACATGACCTGCCCGAATCACCGGCTCGTGCCGGTGCTGGTCCGCCCGCAGGGCGTACCGACTTCACCAGCCCGCAGGAAGTACCGGGTTCACCCGCCCTGATTAGATCTGCGCATGCCCGTGCTGCCCGATCGGGTCGATCGCGACGCGCCTGAGTACGCGTCGCGTCGTGCTGCGCTGCTCGACCTTCTCGCGGAGATAGAGGCTCAGCTCGCGTTGGCGCGTGGTGGCGGCGGCGAGAAGTACGTCGAGCGGCACCGCAAGCGCGGGAAGCTGCTCGCCCGGGAGCGCGTCGAGCTGTTGCTCGACCCGGACTCCCCGTTCCTCGAGCTGTCGCCCCTCGCCGCGTGGGGCACCAACTACACCGTCGGCGGCAGCGTCGTCACCGGCATCGGTGTGGTCGAGGGGACCGAGGTCCTGGTCCAGGCGCACGACCCGACAGTGCGCGGCGGTGCCGTCAACCCGTACGGCGCCAAGAAGCAGGGCCGCGCCTCGCAGATCGCCTCCGAGAACCGGTTACCGGTGGTCAACCTCGTCGAGTCCGGCGGAGCCGACCTGCCGACCCAGAGCGAGATCTTCATCCCGGGTGGCGCCGGCTTCCGCGACCTGACGCAGAAGTCGGCGGCCGCGATCCCGACGATCGCGCTCGTCTTCGGCAACTCGACCGCCGGCGGCGCCTACGTCCCGGGCATGTGCGACTACGTCGTGATGGTCAAGGAGAGAGCCAAGGTCTTCCTCGGGGGCCCGCCGCTGGTGAAGATGGCGACCGGCGAGGAGAGCGATGACGAGGAGCTCGGCGGCGCAGAGATGCACGCGCGGGTGAGCGGTCTCGCCGACTACCTGGCGATGGACGAGGCCGACGCGATCCGGCTCGGTCGCCAGATCGTCCGCCGGCTCAACCGTCGCAAGCTCGGCCCGCCACCGGCGCCGTCGTACAGCGAGCCGTTGTACGACGCCGAGGATCTCCTCGGCATGATCCCGACGGACCTGCGCGAGCCCTTCGACCCGCGGGACGTGCTCGCGCGAGTCCTCGACGGCAGCGAGTTCGACGAGTTCAAGCCGCTCTACGGCTCGTCGCTCGTGACCGGGTGGGGCAGCATCCACGGCTACCCGATCGGCGTTCTCGCCAACGCGCGCGGCGTGCTGTTCGCCGAGGAGTCGGAGAAGGCCGCACAGTTCATCCAGCTGGCCAACCAGAGCGACACGCCGCTGTTGTTCCTGCAGAACACGACCGGCTACATGGTCGGCAAGGAGTACGAGCAGCGCGGCATCATCAAGGCCGGCGCCCAGATGATCAACGCGGTCTCCAACAGCGCTGTGCCGCACCTGACGGTGGTCCTCGGGGCGTCGTACGGCGCCGGCAACTACGGCATGTGCGGGCGGGCCTACGACCCGAGGTTCCTCTTCACGTGGCCGAACGCGAAGTCCGCGGTGATGGGGCCGGCGCAGCTCGCAGGTGTGCTCTCGATCGTGGCGCGGCAGTCGGCGCAGGCGCGTGGCAAGGAGTACGACGAGGAGCAGGACAAGGCGATGCGCGAGCTGGTCGAGAACCAGATCGAGGCGGAGTCCAAGGCGCTGTTCCTGACGGCGCGGCTCTACGACGACGGCATCATCGACCCGCGCGACACTCGCACGGTGCTCGGCATGTCGTTGTCGGTCATTCACAACCAGCCGATCGAGGGACGCCGCGGCTACGGCGTCTTCCGGATGTGAACCGGTGATCACGAAGCTGCTGGTCGCGAACCGGGGAGAGATCGCCCGCCGGGTCTTCCGCACTGCGCGCGCGATGGGCATCGCGACCGTCGCCGTCTACAGCGACGCCGACGCCGACGCGCCCTTCGTACGTGACGCCGACGAGGCAGTGCGGCTGCCCGGGGCGGCACCGGCCGACACCTACCTGCGCGCGGACCTCGTCATCGCCGCGGCGAAGGCTGCCGGCGCCGATGCCGTACATCCGGGCTACGGGTTCCTGTCGGAGAACGCGACGTTCGCGCAGTCGGTCCTCGACGCCGGCCTGGTCTGGGTCGGGCCACCGCCGGGCGCGATCGAGGCGATGGGCTCGAAGCTCGGCGCGAAGGAGATGATGCGCGCCGCGGGCGTGCCGACGCTGCCGTGGGCGACCGAGGTCGCCGGCGCCGCCGAGGTCGGGTTTCCGCTGCTGGTGAAGGCATCGGCCGGCGGCGGCGGACGCGGAATGCGCATCGTGCGCAGTGCTGCCGAGCTCGAGGACGCGGTCGAGGGTGCGCAACGAGAGGCCGGCAGCGCATTCGGTGACGCGACCGTCTTCCTCGAGCGCTACGTCGAAGCGCCGCGCCATGTCGAGATCCAGGTCTTCGCCGACACCCACGGCAACGTCGTGTCGCTGTTCGAGCGCGAGTGCTCGATCCAGCGGCGGCATCAGAAGATCGTGGAGGAGTCGCCGTCACCTGCTGTCGATGAGGCGCTGCGTGCCCGGATGGGAGAGGCGGCGGTCGCGGCTGCGCGCGCGGTCGGCTACGTCGGAGCGGGCACGGTCGAGTTCGTTCTCGACGAGAAGAACGAGTTCGCCTTCCTCGAGATGAACACCCGGCTACAGGTCGAGCACCCCGTGACCGAGCTCGTGACCGGACTCGACCTCGTGCGACTCCAGCTGCTCGTGGCCGACGGACATCCGCTGCCGCAGGAGGCGCTGTCGCCGACGATGACCGGTGCGGCGATCGAGGTGCGGCTCTACGCCGAGGACGCGACGCGCGGCTTCCTGCCGGCGACCGGCACGTTGCGGGCATTCGACATCGACGAGGCGCACGTTCGCGTCGACTCGGGTTTCGAAACCGGCAGTGTCGTCTCGCCGCACTACGACCCGATGCTCGCGAAGGTCATCGCCTACGCCCCGAGCCGCACCGAGGCGGCGACGGCGCTCGCCGGCGCGCTGGCACGCGCCCGGATCCACGGCGTCACGACCAACCGCGACCTGCTCGTCCGAATCCTGGGTGAGGAGGAGTTCCTCGCCGGCGGGACCGACACCGCTTATCTGGAACGGCACGAACCGGCCGAGCTCGGCGCACCGCTGCTCGACGATGCCGGTCGCCGCGTGCACGCACTCGCCGCCGCGATGGCGGTGCAGGCACACAACCGGGCGACGGCGCGCGTGCTGGCGGCGCTGCCGAGTGGCTGGCGCAACAACCCGTCGCAGTCGCAGCGCATCGCTCTGACCGACGCGACCGGATCCGTCGAGGTCAGCTATCTGATGGGTCGTGACGGTTCGGTCGCGGCGCACGTCGACGACGGCGAGGTCGAGCTCGTCGTGCACGACGCGAGCCCGTCGTTGGTGGATCTGACCGTGGACGGCGTACGACGTCGATGCGCGGTCTCGCGGCACGGCGACCAGATCGACGTCGACTCCGTCAGCGGCTCGTCCGAGTTCCGGCTGGAGCCGAGGTTTCCGGACCTCGATGCGGCACACAGCGCGGGCTCTCTCGTCGCTCCGATGCCCGGTTCGGTCGTGCGGGTTCTCGTCGAAGCGGGCGCCGCCGTCGAAGCGGGCCAGCCGCTCGTCGTTCTCGAGGCGATGAAGATGGAGCACACCGTCGCGGCACCCGCGGCAGGCGGTGTCGCGGAGGTACGCGTGCAGGCAGGGCAGCAGGTCGAGGCGGGCGCGGTGCTCGTCGTCATGGCAGAGGAAGAGGGCGCAGATGCGGATTGACGGCTGCTCGGCGATCGTCACGGGCGGAGCCAGCGGGCTGGGTCTCGCCACGGCGACGGAGCTCGCGAAGGCCGGTGCCCACGTCGTCATCGCGGACCTGCCGTCCTCGCCGGGGGAGGAGCGGGCGAAGGACATCGGCGGCAGCTTCGCCGGACTCGACGTGACGGACGAGGCGGGCGTCCAGCAGGCGGTGCAGACGGCGGTCGGTCAGGCGCCGCTGCGCGTCCTCGTCAACTGCGCCGGCATCGGGACGCCGGGCCGGGTGCTCGGAAAGCAGGGGGTCCTCCCGCTCGAGGCGTTCGAGAAGGTCGTCCGGGTCAACCTGATCGGCACCTTCAACGTCATCCGCCTGGCCGTCGCCGCGATGGTCGAGTCGGAACCTGTCGACGGTGAGCGCGGAGTCGTCGTCAACACTGCGTCGGTCGCTGCGTTCGACGGCCAGATCGGCCAGGCGGCGTACAGCGCGTCGAAGGGCGGCGTGGTCGGGATGACATTGCCCATCGCTCGCGACCTCGCCGACAAGCTCATCCGCGTGTGCACCATCGCTCCCGGCATCATGGACACCCCGATGCTCGCCGGCCTCCCGGAGCCGGCGCGCGAGTCGCTCGGCAAGCAGGTGCCGCACCCGGCGCGGCTCGGGTCTCCGACGGAGTACGCCGCCCTCGCCCGGCACATCGTCGAGAACGGCTACCTCAACGGCGAGGTCATCCGGCTCGACGGGTCGATCCGCATGGCGCCTCGATAGGCAGACCTGTCGCAGCCGTCGCCGCAGGTGCCCGTGCGCTGCGGAAATTCGCTCGCCCTGCTCGCTCAGTTTCCGGCAACGCGCACGGCCACCTGCACCGCCGCCCGTCTCACGCCTGCGGGCTCTCTCGGTTGGCGTTGCGGTTGGGTGAGGCGTTGAAAGTCGGGCGAACCGAATCGGCGCCGCGCGAGTCTCATTGCCGTGGACGATCTCGACGAGCTCGACAGCTGGCTGGCGGAGTCCTACCCGACAGCGTTCCGCACGGCATGTCTCGTGCTGCGCTCGCCGGCGGATGCCGAAGACGCCGTCCAGGAGGCCTTTCTTCGCGTCTGGCGGTTCCGCGACGCGATTCCGCCGAGTGACGGCCGCCGGCCGTGGCTCTACCGCGTCGTCGTGAACGCGTGTCTGAGCCGGGTGCGCAGCGAGCGGGTCTGGCGCCAGCGCACAGGCGATGACGCCCTCGTCAACCTGCCGGCGCAGGCCGACCCTCAGCACGACGTCGAGGACGCGGTGCTCTCGAGCTGCGTCGCGAGCGCGGTCGACCGGCTGCCGGAGCACCTGCGCGTGCCCGTGGTGCTCCGCTACTTCACCGGCCTGCCCGAACGGGAGATCGCGACGGCGATCCAGCGCCGGCCGGGGACGGTCAAGTCGCGGCTGAGTGAGGCGCGCCGCCTCCTCGCCGAGGACCCCGCCCTCGCCGCCTGGGTCGAGATGGAGGTGGCCCGATGAGCCTCGACGATGTGCTCGAACGCGGCCTGGCGGGCGCCGCTGCTGACTACGACGTGCCGGCGAACGGCATCGACCGGCTGCGTGAGCAGCTCGCGCCCTCGCTGCCGAAGCAGGACGTCGTACGCCGTCGGTCGTTGCGCGGCTGGCGACCGAGCGGAAACGCGTGGCTGGGCATCGCCGCGGCGATGATCGTCGTGCTCATCGCAGTGCCGATCGCCATCGGCGGCGGTGCCGGTTCCGGCCGGAACGGCACGGCCGGAGGTGGCAGCGAAGCTGCCGGCTCCGCTGCGGTCGCGGGCGGCGGCACGGCAACGGGTGTCATGGACAGCCAGAAGTCAGTACACCTCCCGGCCCTCGGCGCGCCGACGCCACAGCAGGCCGAGGTGGGCGCCCCGTCCGCCGCCGGCGGATCGGCCGCGTTCTCCGCCGGCGTCACCGGCACGTCCGGGACGTCTGAGCGACAGGCGATCGACCCGGTGCCCGTCATGGCCAGTCGGGTCGAGAAGACGGGACAGCTCGACTTGCAGGTGCGCAAAGGCCAGGTCAGCGCGACACTCAGCCGGCTCGGCGACATCGCGCGGCTCGAACAGGGCTATGTGTCCGACAGCAGCACCCAGGAGTCCGGCACCTCACCCAGCGGTGAGGTCACCCTCCGCGTCCCCGTCGACCGCTTCGAGCAGACGGTGCACGACGCGCGAAGCATCGTCGGGACGAAGGTCCTGTCGCTGCAGACATCCGGTGTCGACGTGACCAGCAAGTACGTCGACCTGCAGGCGCGCATCCACTCACTGGAAGCGACGCGAGCAACGTTCCTCACGATTCTCTCGAAGGCGACGACGATCGGCGAAACGCTCGCAGTACAGCAGCGCGTGACCGACGTACAGACGCAGATCGAGCAGCTTCAGGGTCAGCTGCGCGTCCTGAACTCGACGACGTCGATGAGCACGCTGACGGTCACGGTCGACCAGAACCTGGGCGTGATCCCGCCGAAGCGCCCGCATTCCGACAACGGCTTCGTCAAGGCGGTGAAGCTGTCGGTGTCGAGGTTCGTGCGCGGTGTCGAGGCCATCGTCGGGATCATCGGCCCGGTCGTGCTCGTGGTGCTGATCGTCGTGCTCGGCTGGCTCGCGGCGCGTTTCGGCTACCGCGCCACCCGCCGCCACCTCGTCTGACCTACGGCACGCGCTCGACAGCGTCAGTCGAGGCGGTAGACGAGCAGCGAGAAGATCGCGAAGAGGCCTGCGGACACGAGCGAGGTCACGACGAGGCCGGCGACGAGGCCGGTCGCGTGCGGTCCCCAGCGCAGCTCGACGGCGACGGCGACGGCGATCATCGCGAGAGCGACCGCCACCACCGGCCAGACTGCCTGCGTCAGCGCGAAAGCCCCGCCGACAGCGGCGTAAGCGACCACGACACCTACGGCGAACTCGCCGACGTGCAGTGCCGCAGCCCGGGGAAGGCGACTCATGCGGTCATTGTGCGCCCCGATGGGCCGAGACGGAAGTATTGACGCCCTTTGTCGGTTGACCCCTTCGTGGCCGCGAGCGGGGTTGTGACGAGGACGACCGGCCGGGCGTGGCTGATGTGGGCGCTCGGCATCGCTGCCTACGCCGTCGCGGTCTTCCATCGGTCCTCGCTGGGCGTCGCCTCGCTGCAGGCCCAGGAGCGCTTTCACGCGACCGCGGCCGTGCTGTCGCTGTTCGCAGTGCTCCAGCTGGCGGTCTACGCCGCGATGCAGATTCCGGTGGGGGTCGTTCTCGACCGCTTCGGCACCCGTCGCCTGGTCGCGGTCGGCGCGCTCGTGATGGCCGCCGGCCAGCTGCTCCTGGGTGTGTCGCACACGGTCCCGGTCGCGATCGCGGCACGGGTTCTTGTCGGCATGGGCGACGCGATGACGTTCATCAGCGTCCTGCGTCTCGTCGGCTTCTGGTTCGCACCGAAACAGGCTCCGGTGATCACGCAGCTCACGGGCATCGTCGGCCAGCTGGGTCAGGTCGCCGCGGCCTATCCACTCGTCACGCTCCTGCATCACGTCGGCTGGACGTCGTCGTTCGTCGGCGCCGCAGCGCTGGGCGCGACCGTCGGCGTCGCCGTCCTCGCGACGTTGCGCGACGCCCCTCCCGGCGTCTCCGCGTCGTCGACGGCGCCCATCCGCGTCGAGCAGGTGCGCGCCAACCTGCGGGCTGCGTGGCGCGAGCCGGGCACGCGGATCGGCTTGTGGACCCACTTCGTGACGCAGTTCTCCGGAACGGTCTTCGCGCTGCTCTGGGGCTATCCGTTCCTGGTGCGGGGTGAGCACGTCGCGCCGACGACCGCCGGCGCACTCCTGTCGTTGATGGTGTTCATCGCCATGGGCGTGGGGCCGCTTCTGGGCGCGCTCGCGGGCCGCTGGCCGAAGCGGCGCTCGGCCCTGACCCTCACCATCGTCGGCAGCTCGGCACTGGTGTGGACCCTCGTCCTCGCCTGGCCGGGTACGGCGCCGACCGGTCTGCTGCTGGTCCTCGTGATCGTGCTCGCGACGAACGGGCCGGGATCGATGCTCGGCTTCGACTATGCCCGCACGTCGAACCCGGCCGAGCGACTCGGCAGCGCGAGCGGCATCGTCAACGTCGGCGGCTTCGTCGCGTCGCTGTTGACGATCCTGTCCGTGGGCGTGGTGCTCGACCTGACGACGAGTGGCGGTCCGGCGTCGTACTCCCTGGGAGCCTTCCGAGTGGCCCTGTCGGTGCAGTACGCGTTCTGGATGTTCGGCCTCGTGATGGTGCTGCGCACGAGAAGGGTGCTGCGGCATCGGCTGGCGGAGCAGGGCCTGGCGATCGACCCACTGCACCGCGCCTTCGCCCGCAAGTGGGCCGACGCCGCCGCGCGCCGCTAGCCGGCTGTCGCCGCGCTCAGCACAGAAGGACTACTGCAGGTCGACGACCATCTTTCCGACGTGCTGCCCGCCGCGTAGCACGTCGAGCAGCGCGTCGAGCGCATTGTCGATGCCGGTGCGGTGCGTCTCCCGGAAGACCAGCCGGCCGTCGCGCAGCAGACCGGACACGTGCCGCCGGAAGACGGGCTCCCGGTGGGCGTGGTCGCTGACGATGAATCCGCGCATCGTCAGCTTCTTCCCGACGACCAGGAACATGTTGTCCGGGCCCGGACGCGACTCGTTGTAGGCGGAGATCATCCCGCAGGCCGCGATCCGGCCGAACGGGTTCATGACCGCGAGAGCGGCGCGAAGGTGGTCGCCGCCGACGTTCTCGAAGTACGCATCGATGCCTTCCGGCGCCGCTTGCTGGAGCAGCTGCGTCACGTCGCCGTCGTGGTAGTCGAACGCCGCGTCGAAGCCGAGCTCGTCACGCAGCCAGGCGACCTTCTCCGCGCTGCCGGCGCTGCCCACGACCCGCAGGCCGGCGAGCTTGGCGAGCTGCCCCGCGATGCTGCCGACCGCTCCCGAAGCGGCGGACACGAAGAAGGTCTCGCCCGGGCGGACCTCCGCGATGTCGTGGACGCCGACCCACGCTGTCAGGCCGGGCATGCCGAGCACGCCGAGGTACGCCGACACCGGGACGCCGTCAGCGGCCGGATTCATCGGCTCGAGCTGCCGGGCCGGCACGAGAGCCCACTCACGCCAGCCGAGGCCGTGCCGGACGGTCGTGCCCTCGGCGATGCCCTTGACCCTCGACTTCTCGACAACGCCGACCACGCCGCCGTACATCGGCTGGTCGAGCTGGTACGGCGCGGCGTACGACGGCGCGTCGTTCATCCGGCCGCGCATGTACGGATCGACCGACATGACGACGTTGCGGACGAGCGCCTGACCCTCGGCCGGCTCCGGCACCTCCGTCTCGACCAGCCGGAAGTCCTCCGGCACCGGCCAACCGTGCGGCCGTCGGATGAGATGCCACTCACGACTGCTCGGCATGGGGGTCCCCTCTAGACCTTGAGCTGCTCGCGCAGCTCGCGGCGCAGCACCTTTCCGGCGGCGGACACCGGAATCTGGTCGACGACGTGGATCTCCCGCAGCTTCTTGTACGGCGTCACGCGTTCGTTCACCCACGCCATGACCGCGTCCGCGTCGCCGGCCGGCTCGGCGAGGACGACGAACGCAACGGGGAGGTCACCGACCGCGACGTCGTACTTGCCGACGACCGCGGCGTTCGCGACCGCCGGGTGCTGGAACAGCAGCTCCTCGAGCTCGCGGGGATACACGTTGTAGCCCTTGTAGATGAGCATGTCCTTCTTGCGGTCGACGATCGTCAGGTAGCCGTCTTCGTCTATCGCTCCGATGTCACCGGAGTGAAGCCACCCGTCGACGAGCACCTCGGCGGTTGCGTCCGGTCGACCGTGGTAGGCGCGCATGACCTGCGGGCCGCGGATGCAGACCTCGCCGTCGACGAGGGTCACCTCGGTGTCGAAGACGGGCACACCGACGGTTCCGACCTTGCGCTCTCCCGAGCGCCATGACGGGTTGGCCGTCGCGCCCATCGTCACCTCGGTCAGGCCGTACCCCTCGCCGATGATCGCGTCGGGGAAGCGTTTGTTGAGCTCCTCGATGACCTCGACCGGCAACGGCGCCGCGCCGGAGGAGATGCCGCGGACGCTGGACAGGTCGACCTCGTCGATCAGCGGATGCCGCAGGAGCGCCACGAAGATCGGCGGCGCACCGCCGATGCCGGTCACGCGGTAGCGCGCCGCATCGGTCAGGTAGGCGCCCGGGTCGAAGCGCTGGTGGATCGTCATCTCGGTGCCGGCGAGAACCGGGTTGTTCAGGTAGCCGACCGTGCCCATCGCGTGGAACCACGGGGTGAGGTTGACGATGCGACCTTCGCCGAGCCGGACCGGCCACTCGTCCTCCGAGCCGACCTGGTCCAGCACGAGCCCGCCGTGCTCGTCGAGCTTCGGGAGAGCGCCGTTGCCCCAGCAGGCGTACTGCAGAGCGTTGGTGACGACGTTGCGGTGCGGAAGCTCGACGCCCTTCGACCGGCCCGTGGTGCCGCCGGTGTAGGCGAGGTGCGCCAGGGTCAGCGCGGGATCGAACGCGACGTCGGGCGGCTCGGTCGGCCGGCCTGCGATGAATTCCGCGAAGCCGACGTCCACAGCGCCCGGCTCGGTCGCCACGCCGACGACGAGCTCCGCCGGAATGCGGTCCCGTACGGCGCCGATCGCCGGTGCGGCGATGCCCCACGTGACCACGACCCGTGCCTTGCAGTCGGTCAGCTGGAACGCCAGGTCGTCGGGCGGCAGAAGTGGGTTGGCGGGGGAGAAGGTCGCACCGGCGAGGAGCACCCCGTAGTAGGCCAGCGGGTACTCGAGGCAGTTGGGCATGTGCAGCGCGACGACGTCACCGACGGCGACGCCGCGGTCGATAAGCGCATGCGCGAACTGCGACGCGCCCTCCAGCACCTGCGCGAACGTGAGCTCGTCGTCGCCGAGCCGGAATGCGACCTGGTCAGGCCACCGTCGCGCGCTGCCGCGCAGGATGGCGCCCACCGGGACGTCCGGGTAGTCGAGCGACCGCGGGAGGCCGGGCGGCCAGCTCGCCGACATCAGGAGCGCGCGGCGTCGACGGCGAGCCGGGCGATGCGCTCGCGATGGAAGGTGCCGTCGCCGTACTGGTACTCCTCGCGCTTGGCCCGTTTGAAGAACAGGTGCGCGTCGTGCTCCCAGGTGTAGCCGATGCCGCCGTGGAACTGGATCATCGCGGCGGTGACGTCGCGTGCGGTGTCGCTGCACTTCGCCTTGGCGACCGAGACCGACAGAGCCGCATCCGGCAGATGCGCGTCGAGCGCGTGGGCGGCGTACCAACCGGCGTGCTCGGCCATCGTCGTCGCGACGTGCAGGTCGGCGAGGGCGTGCTTGAGCGCCTGGAACGAGCCGATCGGCTTGCCGAACTGCTCGCGGGTCTTGTCGTAGTCGACGGTGCGAGTCAGCGCGACCCGGGCGATGCCGGCGAGGTCGTTGGCGGTCAGCACGGCCGCCCGGTCGACGACGTCCGGCAGCACCTGGCCGGACAGCCGCTCGCCCGCGGCCTTGTCGAAGCTCACCGTCGCGAGGCGGGTGCTGCGGTCGAGCGCGTCCTGCCGGGTCACCGTGACACCGGCCGCCGACGGGTCGACCAGCCACAGCGTGCCGCCGTCAGCCGCGACGACGATGCGGTCGGCGACATGGGCGTACTCGACGAAGTGGGCGGTGCCGGACAAGGTGTCGTTGCTCGCGTTGACCCGGCCGGTCGCGGCCAGTGTCAGCTTCACCTCTCCCGCAGCGATGCGCGGGAGCCACTCCTTCTTCTGGTCGGGTGAACCGCCCAGCCGGATCGCTTCCGCGGCGACGAGCGTCGGCAGGAACGGGCCAGGAGCGCACCCCTCGCCCCAGCAACGGGCGAGGACGGCAGCGTCGAGCAGACCGAGCCCGAGGCCGTCGTACTCCTCGTCGATGGTGACCGCGAGCCACCCCTGCTCGCCGACCGCCTTCCAGAGATCGGAGGGGTCGCCGTCGTTGTCCGGGTCGTCGTAAAGCGAACGCACCGACGTGAGCGGGAACCGGTCGGCGAGGAACTCCCGCACCGTGGCCTGCAGCGCCCGCTGCTCATCCGTAAGAGAGAAGAACATCTGGGGTCCTTATCGGGGGAGGCCGAGAACGAGGTCGGCGACGATGTTGCGCTGCACCTGAGAAGAACCGCCCCAGATGGTCTCGGAGCGCGACCACAGGAACGACGCCTGCAGGTCGCTCACGTCGACACCGTCGTCGGGCACCTGGTGGTAGAGGCCGGCGACGTCGGCGAACAGCTCTCCGATGTCCTGGTGCGTCTCGCTCCACTGCAGCTTCGTCATGCTGGACGCCGCGCCGAGCTCCTTGCCCTGCTCGACCTGCGTGAGCAGGTGAAGCGAGTGGTAGCGCAGGCACTCGAGCTCGACGATGTTCTTGGCGATCTTCTGCCGCAGGTTGGGGTCGCCCTTGCGGCCCAGCGAGTCGGCGAGCTCGATGATGTCGTCCACCTCGCGCCGGAAGGCGGCGTACTGCGGCAGTGCCGAGGAGCCGCGCTCGAACGACAGCAGCAGCATCGCGACGTCCCAGCCGCCGCCCTCTTCGCCGATGATGTTCGCCTTCGGCACCCGGACGTCGGTGAAGAACACCTCGCCGAAGTCGAGCGCACCGCTCATCTGCTTGAGCGGCCGCACCTCGACGCCCTCGACGTAGGAGCCGTCGGGGTTCTTGAGGTCGATGAGCAGCATCGTGATGCCGCGGTGCTTCTTCGGCTCCTGCGACGTCCGCACGAGGCCGAACATCTTGTCGGCGTGCAGTGCGTTGGAGGTCCAGATCTTCTGGCCGTTGAGGACGTAGTGATCGCCGTCGCTCTCGGCGCGCAGCTGGAGCGCGGCGAGGTCGCTGCCGGCGTTGGGCTCCGAGAAGCCCTGGCACCAGATGACCTCGTTGTGCAGGAGCGGCTTGATGATGTCGCGCTTCTGCTCGTCGGTGCCGATCACCATGACCGTCGGTGCGAGGAAGGTGAGGCCGAGCGAGTTGACCGTCAGTGGGGCGCGGTAGCGCACCATCTCCTCGTCGTAGATCGCTCGCATCGACGGGGTGCCGCCTCGGCCGCCGTACTCCTTGGGCCACTGGATGCCGGCGAACCCGGCCTTGGCCTTGTCCGCCTCCCAGGCCCGCCGCATCTCGAAGGCGCGGTCCGGATCCTGCCGCCGCCAGAACCCGCGCTCGCGCCACTCCGCAGGCAGGTTGGCGTCCAGCCAGCTGCGGAACTCGGCACGGAACTGCTCGTCCGCCTCGCTGAATGTCAGGTCCACGACCGCAGCCTCGCTTTCACCGTCCGGGAGAGTCGGCGCCCGGATACCGAATCGCATTCTGTCCTAGCCGGGCCGGAACGGGAAAGCGAGGTTGTGCTGGCTACAGTGCGGCGATGGCTGTCGACCCCACCGGTCAGGACCTCAAGACCTTCCTCGCCGAAGACCCCGGCGGGCCCGTCGTGATGCTCAACCTGTTGAGGTTCAAGCCGGACGGCGGCCGTGAGTCTTACGCCAGGTACAGCCAGGCCCTCGTCGACGAGGGACACCTCGCCCGGGTGGGCGGCGAGCTGCTGTACGCCGGTGACGGCTCGACGGCACTGGTCGCGGAGGACGGGCAGGCCTGGGACGCCGTACTTGTCGTCAGATATCCCTCTCGTGAGGCGTTCTCCCGGATGGTCGCCGACCCGGATTACCAGAAGGTGACGCACTACCGGACCGAGGCGCTGGAGGAGGCCGTCCTCCAGGCCACCGTGCCCTGGACCCGCGCCTAGCGGTGTTGAGTGCGACGAAATCCCCCTTCCGGACCCCTCGGTAAGGGGGATTTCGTCGCACTCAACGGGGGGTTGGCAGGGATCGGGGCGCCGGCCGGCGAACTTCTCCGGCATGGGTGCCCGGGGTGTTCGCGGCGCGGTCGCCGGCTTGTTGCTGGCGGCGGGCATCTCTGCGCCGATCGCGCTCGCCGACAACCCGGTGTCGCCGTACGACGGCGGCAACGTCGTCCAGGCCTGCTACGCGCAGGCCTCGAAGCAGGTCGACGACAACGGCTACAAGTTCTGCCGGAGCATGCAGGCGGTCGTCGCCGCCGCTGCGGCCGCATGCCGGACGCCACTTCGTGACGCGCCGGACACCTCCGCGCCGGACTACTGCGGCGTGTTCGACGGGCGCGAGGTCAGCGAGGCGAAGGTCGAGGCGTACGAGAGCTCGTGGGTCCACCGCGCGCTGACGCTGCAGCGCGCCCTGGGGCAGACCGCTCCGCTGTGGGAGGAGCAGTTCGTCCACACGCACAACTCGTTCAACGCGTCGAGCTATGCGGTGCCGACCGACGGTTCCCTGCCGAGCTACTACCCGACGCTGACCAACCAGGACCCCAACCAGGTCTACTCGATGACCGACCAGCTGCGCATGGACGTGCGCGCGCTCGAGATCGACCTGCACTGGGTGCCGAGCGCCTACGGCTCAACGGCGACCCATGGTTACTGGGTGACGATGTGTCACGGCGACGGCGAGGCCCCCGCGGGTCGGGGTGTCTACGTCCACGTCGGTTGCACCGACGACCGGCCGTTGCAGGACGGTCTCGCCGAGGTCGCCCGCTGGCTCGCGAAGCATCCGCACGAGGTCGTGCTCCTCTACCTCGAGAACCAGCTGTACGACGCCGGTCCGCTGGCGAGCCAGCGACTCGCGCACGACGTCGCCGCCCGACTCATCCGCCAGCAGCTCGGCCGCTTCGTCTACCAGCCGCCGGCCGGCCTGCCGTCGGGCTCGTGTGCGCCGATGCCGTACGACGCCAGCAGCGCCGACATCCTCGCGGCGGGCAAGCAGCTCCTGCTCGTCGGCAACTGCGGACCCGGCGCCTGGAACCAGTGGGTGTTCACGCGCGGCCCGGCGTGGGACGAGAGCGGCAACCCGACCGACTACACAGTCCACAACTGCTCCGTCGACTCGAACGGGATGCGCACCCACTCCGTCTTCCGCCGATGGTACGAGGAGAGCCCCTGGCTGGAGGCGATGACCGACGCGACGCAGGTGCTGACTGCGGACACGACCGCGCGCATGGTCCGCTGCGGGGTCAACCTCGTCGGCTTCGACCAGTTGCAGCCGTTCGACGGTCGGTTGCAGGCGTTCGTCTGGTCATGGGCGTCGGGCGAGCCGACGGCGTCGTCGGGCCCGTGTGCGTTCCAGGGCAGCGATTCGCGCTTCCATGCGTCGTCGTGCGACGTCCAGCGGCACTTCGCCTGCGCCTTGCCGGACGGCAGCTTCCGCGTCACCGGCGAGGTGGGCAGCTGGAGTGACGGCTTCGCCGCGTGCCCGGCCGAGTTCGCCGGTAGCCGCTTTGCCGTGCCGCCGAACGGACTGCGCAATGCCGAGGTCGCTGCGGCCGGTGCCGGGACCGTGTGGCTCGACTATGCGCGCGACCGCAGCGGTGGGTGGCGTCCTGACGCGAGCGCAGCGGCGGTGCCCCCACCGCCCGGCGAGCCGGGACAGGGTCACGGCAACCGTGGCAGGCACCGCCACCCCCACAAGTAGTCAATCGCCGGCTGGTCGCGATAGAACGCGATGAGGCGGCGATCGATGCTGCGCGGGCGTCACTAAGGTGACCGCGTGGCTGCCCGTTTCGGAATCACCGTGCCCTTCGAGGGCGTCCCGCTGCTCGAGCAACGATCGCTCTTCGAGTCGCTGCCCGACCTCGGTTACACCGACGTCTGGTCCGCGGAGTCCAACGGCAACGACGCGTTCACACCGCTGGCGCTCGCGTCCGTGTGGGCTCCGTCGCTGCGGCTCGGCACGTCGATCGTGCCGGTCTACACCCGTGGACCGGCGACGCTGGCGATGTCTGCCGCGACGATGGCCGCCGCCGCTCCCGGCCGCTTCGTCCTCGGTGTGGGGTCGTCGTCGAACGTCATCGTCGAGCGATGGAACGCGATCGAGTTCGACCGGCCCTACCAGCGCGTTCGCGACACGGTCCGGTTCGTGCGCGCCGCTATGACCGGCGAGAAGGTGACAGAGAAGTACGAGACCTTCGAGGTCAATGGCTTCCGGCTCGGCTTCACGCCGCCGGAGCAGCCGCCGATCCTCGTCGCGGCGCTGCGCAGCGGGATGCTCAAGCTCGCCGGCCGCGAGGCCGACGGCGCGATCATCAACTGGCTCTCTCCCGACGACGTGCGCACGGTGGCGCCGTACGTGCACGAGGGCGGCCCCGGCAAGGAGATCGCCGCCCGGATCTTCGTCGCACCCACGACCGACGCGGACATGGCACGAGGAGTCGCCAAGTTCGCGATCGCGGCGTACATGACCGTGCCGGTCTACCGCGCGTTCCACGAGTGGATGGGTCGCACCGAGATGCTCCAACCGATGTGGGACGCATGGGCGGCCGGCGATCGCAAGGCCGCGGTTGCGGCGATCCCCGACTCGGTGGCCGACGACCTTGTCGTGCACGGCGCGCCGGAGGCCTGCAAGGAGCGGATCCAGGCCTACGTCGAGGCAGGCGTGACGACGCCGATCCCGGCGATCCTGCCCGTCGGAGTCCCCGCCGCTGAAGCGATCCGCCTGATCGCGCCTGGAGGTTGATGATGAAGCGATCGACTGCCGTGCTGGGGGCGACCGTCGGTTTCGCGTTGCTCTACCTCGGCGCGACGATCGCCCTGGGCACGCCACCGAAGATCGACGACAGCGGGGCTGTCGTCGCGCACTGGTTCTCGCAGAACGGTGGCCACGTCCGCACCTGGGCCTGGTTGCTCACGCTGTCGTCGCCCTTGTTCGCGCTCTACGCCGCCTTCGTGCGACAGCGCCTGCCGGTGGGCCTTCGCGACCTCTGGCTGATCGGAGCGGTCGCGTTCATCGCCGAGACCGCTCTGCAGAGCTGGATCTGGCTCGCGCTTGCCGTTCACGGTCGATCGATCAGCCCGGGCACTGCGCGCACGTTGCTGGACGTCGCGGACTACTGGGGCCCGGTGCTCACGAGCACCACGGTGATGATGCTGCTGCCTGTCCTGTTCGCCGCCCTCGGTCCCGAACAGATGCTGCCGCGCTGGCTCGGCTACCTCGCTGCCGTCGCCGCCGCCGAGCAGCTGGTGGAGACGCTCACGATCTTCGGCAGGAACGGCTTCATGGCCCCCGGTGGACCGATGAACGTCTTCCTCGGCGCCGGTCTGGTGGCGGTCACACTCGTTGCGCTTGGTGTGGTCGTCTCGCGACTCGAGCGCGCGCCGGTCTGACCGCGGGCCCGGCGCACGGTCAGACGGGCGCGACGGCTCCGGTGATGCGCGCCGTGGGGGAGGAGGCCGCTGCGTCCTGCTGGTCGAGCCACTCGAGCACCGCCGGATAGAGCGTTGTCGGAGCGTCCACCCCGGCGACCATCGAGACGTGCCCGCCGGGGCTGCGGGTCACCTGCACCGGGCCGCTCAGCAGGCGCGTGAGCGCGAGAGATGACGGCGGCGGGACGATGTGATCGCGTTCGCTCACGACGACGAGCGTCGGCGTCGTGATCCGGCGGATGTCGAGCGCGGTGCCGCCGGCGGGCCATCCGTCGCCCATCAGCGGGTTGGTCCGGAACATGTCCACCAGGTCGAAGAAGACGCCACCCGAGAGCGGCCGCTGCTCCCACGTCCAGCGGGTCAGCGCGCCGGCGATGCGGCTGGCGGCCGGGTCACGTCGCAGCCGCCAACGCTGGCGCGCGGCGCGGACCGCCATCGGGCGCAACAGATGGAACGACTCACGGATCGCAGCAGCGGGCACACATCCGTGGCCGTCCAGCAGGAGCGGCGGAAGCAGCCAACGCGCCGTCATGACGGCTTGCATCCCGCCACGCGCGGCCGCGTCGACCATCGGCGCGATCAGCGACAGGGAGGCGACTCCGCCGGCGTCCACCGCGGTCGCCAGCAGTGCGACCGGTGCGCCGCTGCAATAACCGACGACATGGACCGGACGCCGCGCGCGGCCGCCGGCGACCTCGAGTGCGGACCGGACGAGTGCGCTCTTGTCCAAGACCGTGTGCGCCGCGGTGGCTCGGTCAGGTTCGTCCCAGTCCAGCAGGAAGACCTCGCGTCCGGCCGTCGTCAACGCTTCGACGAGGCTGCAGCCGGGCGCCAGGTCGAGAATCCAGGGCCGGGTGACCAGCGAGTGCACGATGAGGACCGGCGGCAGTGCACTGGGTCCTCCGGGGGCTCCGTAGTGCAGCAGTCGTCCGCCCGGCCACCGCATGACCTCACGACTTGCCGTGGCGGCGACGGGCGCACGGTGCGTGCCGATGATGCGGTCGACGACGTGCGGCCAGGACAGGAACCACAGCAGGACGCGGAACAGTTCGCTCCGCAGCGCCCTCCAGCCGGGCAGGGCGCCGGTCAGGATCCATCGACGGTCTGTGGCCCGCAGGCGCACGAACTCCCACGTGCCTGCAGCGACGAGCAGAGCGAGGAGCGCGAGCAGGACCAGATCCGGGTTCGGTCCGCTGGTTCCGGCGTCGCCGCTCACCTGGGAGGAGTTCGACGTGCCTCGTCCCGGCCCTGCCGCAGCGACGGACCGTCGCGGCTGCGGCGTATCGTGACGAATTGTGGATGTTGTGAGGCGGCACAACGTCAACCAGTCGGGCCGCAGCGATGGCCAGCCGATCCTCTTCGCCCACGGCTTCGGCTGTGACCAGAACATGTGGCGCTTCGTGGCGCCGAGGTTCGAGGCCGACTATCGCGTCATCTTGTTCGACCACGTCGGAGCGGGACGCTCGGATCTGTCGGCGTACGACCGGCACCGCTACTCCACCTTGCAGGGTTACGCGGACGACGTCCTGCAGATCTGCGCCGCACTCGACCTGGACGACGTCGTCTTCGTCGGACACTCCGTCTCGGCGATGATCGGTGTGCTCGCCGCCGCCCGGGAGCCCGACCGCTTCGCCTCGCTGGTGCTCGTCGGTCCGTCACCGCGCTACATCAACGACGAGGGGTACGTCGGTGGTTTCGAGGCCGCCGACATCGACGACCTGCTCCGGTCGCTCGAGAGCAACTACCTCGGCTGGTCCGCCGCCATGGCTCCGGCCATCATGGGCCGCCCTGATCAGCCGGAGCTGGGTCAGGAGCTGACCGACAGCTTCTGCCGCACCGACCCGGACGTCGCACGCCACTTTGCCCGGGTGACCTTCACCTCCGACAACCGGGCGGATCTTGCGCGAGTGGACATCCCGACGCTCGTCCTGCAGTGCTCCGACGATGTGATCGCGCCGGTGAGCGTCGGTGAGTTCGTCAGCCAGCAGATGCCGCGGGCGACGCTGGTGCAGCTCGAGGCGACGGGGCACTGCCCCAACCTGTCGGCGCCTGACGAGACCACGGCAGCGATCGAGGCGTTCCTGCACCGCATCCCCGCACAGACGTGACCATCGGTCAGGGCGATGCCCTCGAAGGCTTCATCGATGCGCTTCTCGATGACAACGCGGGGCAGCTGTACGAGCGCGCTCCTTGCGGATATCTGTCGACGACCCCTGACGGCACGATCATCAAGGCCAACGAGACGTTCTTCGCGCTGACGGGGTACCGGCGCGGTGAGCTGGTCGGACGGGTCAGGTTCGCCGAGCTGCTGTCTCCGGGCGGCCAGATCTACCACGAGACGCACTACGCACCGCTGCTGCGCATGCAAGGCACCGCGCGCGAGATTGCCTTCGACGTCGTACGCGCGGACGGCGAACGTCTTCCCGTGCTCGTCAACTCCGTGCTCGAGCGAGATGCTCAGGGTCACGCCATCGTCATCCGCACAGCGGTCTTCGACGCGTCGCAGCGACGCGAGTACGAGCGCGAGCTTCTGCGTGCGAAGCAGCGGGCGGAGGAGTCCGAGGCGAATGCTACGCGGTTGGCGCACACACTGCAGCAGACGCTGATCCCCCCGACGCCGCCCGTGATCCCGCAGCTCGACATCGCCGCTCGGTACCGCCCGGCGGGTGACGGCGGTGTTGTCGGTGGCGACTTCTACGACGTGTTCCAGGTCGCCGATGAAGAGTGGGTCGTGGCGGTCGGCGACGTCTGCGGCAAGGGCGTCGACGCGGCGGTGGTGACGGCACTCGCGCGCTACACGCTGCGCGCGGCTGCGATGCAGCACTCCTCGCCGGCTGCTGCGCTGACGGTGCTCAACGCCGCCCTGCTCGCAAGCGGCACGGATCGCTTCTGCACGGTGGCCTGCCTCCGGCTCCACCGGGAGAGCGGCGGATGGCAGGGCACTCTCGCTCTCGGTGGCCATCCACGGCCCGTGCTCGCCAGCGGCGGGACTGCTGCTCTGGTCGGCGAACCAGGGTCTCTTCTCGGTGTCCTGCCCGAGCCGGAGGTGACAGACCTTCGACTCGGGCTGGCGCCGGGAGAGTCGCTGCTCCTCTACACCGACGGCGTGCCCGAAGGTCGCGACGACGACCGGTTCTACGGCATCGAGCGGCTGCTCGCCCTCGTGGGCATGCTGCAGTCGGATGCCGACGAGCTCGCGGGGGCGGTGCTCGACGACGTCCTCGCTTTTCAGCAGGGAACGGCCCGCGACGACATCGCACTAGTTGCGCTTCGAGTGCCCGCGGGTGCCGTGTCGGCCTAGAGGTCGGAGACGCTGCGCAGCGCGCGGAAGGGCTTCGGGGGCGGCTGCATCTGCGCCCGCGGGCAGGTCGCCAGGGTGAGCCCGCCGTAGCCGAGCGGCTCGTCGCACAGCGACTCGACCGTCCAGCCGGCCTCCGTGCCGAACGGAGTCACCGTCACGCGGTAGAGCGTGACCTCGTAGCGAGTCGTGGCGCCGTAGATCGCCTCGATGCAGCCGATCAGCTCCCCGATCGGCCGACCGAGGCTGTCGACGCCGGACGTGTCGTAGCGCAACCACTGCCGCGGCGTCGCAACCCAGCAGCCACCCTTGTCCAGGGCCTGGGCCTGGAGTGTCGCGAGGATCTGCCGGGCCGCCTCCTCGGGCACGATGGCGGCTGGGCGGATGATCTCGGAGACGACACCGAAGCCGTACTGCTCGATCCCGATGAGCGTGTCCCGCATCGTCGCCTCCCCACTCGTTGCGCCACGCGGCTGACACGTGAATCGTCCATCGGGAGCAGCGCTCTTGACTCCTTCCGCGATCTTCACCTGTTCGGCTCAACCGGTTGAGTGCGACGAAATCCCCCTAACTCGGCCGTCGGATAGGGGGATTACGTCGCACTCAACGTTGGGGGGCGGGGCTCCAGTCGGCGCCTTCGCGAAGGGTGGGCTTGAGCACCTTGCCGCCGGGGTTGCGGGGGAGCGGCTCACTGCGAACCGAGACGAACTGCGGGACCTTGAAGTCGGCCAACCGCGACCGCGCGAAGTCCATCACGGCGCCGACGTCCAGCGACGAGCCCGGCGTGGGCACGAGGATCGCGCCGACCTTCTCGCCCATCATGTCGTCGGGGACACCGATGACGGCGACCTCGAACACGCCCGGCGCGGCGGCCAGCGCGTTCTCGACCTCGACGCAGTACACGTTCTCGCCGCCGCGGTTGATCATGTCCTTCGCCCGGTCGACGATGTAGGTGAACCCCTCAGGTGAGACCCGCGCCATGTCGCCGGTGTGCAACCAGCCCTTCTCGAACGTCGCAGTCGTCGCGTCGGGCTTGTTCCAGTAGCCGGCGACGACGTT
Source organism: Mycobacteriales bacterium (assembly GCA_035695045.1). Taxonomy (GTDB): domain Bacteria; phylum Actinomycetota; class Actinomycetes; order JAFAQI01; family JAFAQI01; genus DASSKP01. The sequence continues at coordinate 47,861 of DASSEX010000069.1, forward strand.
CGCGCCACGGATGAGCAGCTCGCCCACGCCGGTCTGCGGGTCCGGGTCGGCGACGTCGAGGTCGACGGTGGGCACCGCGAACCCCACCGAGTCCGCGTGAGTGTCGGCGTACTCGTGCGGAAGGAACGTCGACACCGATGAGGTCTCGGTCAGACCGAAGCCGTTGCCGACGCGCGCGTTGCCGAACGCCGTCTTGATCCGGCCCACGAGCGAGGGCGCGATCGGCGCACCGCCGTACGTCGCCAGCTCGACCTTCGACAGATCGAAGTCGCCGACGTTCGGCTGGGTGAGGGCGTACCAGAAGATCGCGGGCACGGTCGTCACGACCGTCACTCGCTCCTCGGTGATCGCCTTCAGGAAGCGCTGGACGTCGAACGTCGGCATCACGATCGTCGTGCCGCCGTCGGAGAGCGTAGGCAGCAGCTGCGAGTTGCAGCCCGTCACGTGGAACAGCGGCACCGACACGAGGTTGCGCATCGGGTCGCCGTCACGCGGCTTGCGGATGCGGATGACGTTCTCGATGTTCGTGACGAAGTTCTCATGCGTCGTCATCGCACCTTTGGGAAAGCCGGTTGTGCCGGAGGTGTAGAAGATCGCGGCCAGGTCGTCGAGACCGAGGTCGTCGGCGACGAAGGGTGACCCGTCGGGAAGAGCGTCGTCGGGGGAGAGCACGACCTTGGCCCCGGAGTCGCTGACGACGTAGTCGACCTCCGGCTCGGCGAACCGGGTGTTGACCGGAACCACGACACCGCCGGCCAGCTGCGTGCCGAAGAACGCGAGCACCCACTCCAGCTTGTTGCCGTGGCGCACGGCGACCCGGTCGCCGCGGCCCAGTCCGGCCTCGCGCAGCCCACCTGCGACCCGGGCCGCGCGGTCCCACAGCTCCTGATAGGTGAGCCGTGGTCCGTCCAGCTCGACGACCGCCTCGGCGTTCGGCGAGGCGTCGACCGACGTCCGCAGCATCTCCACGAGGGACGCCGGCAGGTCGTCGAAGTGCTTGACGCCGTCGGCGTCGCGACTGATCCCGCTCTCGTCGAACGGGCGAATGAGCTCCGTCATCAGTAGGAACCCACGTTCTCGAAGTAGCGGCGCGGGTTGGCCACCAGCATCTGGTCGATCTGGTCCTCGGTGACGCCGCGCTCGCGAAGGGCAGGCAGCACGTCGTTCTCGATGTGGAGGTAGTGCCAGTTCGGCAGCACCACCGGTTTGAGCTGCTGGTCGACCCAGTCGATATGGCAGGCGGCGTCCTGTGACAGGACCATCCGGTCGGCATAGCCGCGCCGAACCATCTCCGCGACGATGCCCACGCGGGCCTCGAACGGGCTGGACACGTCGATGCCGAAGCGGTCCATCCCGAGGACGTAGCCGAGGTCGGCCAGCTCCGCGAGATGGTCGGCGTCGGTGCTGTCCCCGCTGTGACCCAGCACGACGCGCGCCGGGTCGACGCCCTCCTCGGAGAGCACCCGGTGCGCCTCCAGCCCGGTCCGGCTCTCGGGGTGTGTGTGCACCGTGATGGGCACTCCCGTCTGCCGATGCGCTTTCGCGACCGCTCGCATGATCCGCTCGACGTCGGGTGTCAGCCCTGGGTGGTCGATCGCGCACTTGAGGAAGGCGGCCCGGGTCGACGTACCGGGAATGCCGACCGTGATGTCGCGCACGAACATGTCGACCATCGGCTCGGGGAAGTCCGGCCCGAGCGCCGGCCCCTTGTGATGGAAGTAGAACGGCACGGTGTCGTAGGTGTAGACGCCCGTCGCGCAGACGATGTTGATGTCCGCCTGCTGTGCGATCTTCTCGATCCGGGGGACGTACCGACCGAGGCCGATGACGGTGGGGTCGACGATCGTGTCGTAGCCGGCGGCTTTGACCGCCTTGAGCTTGTCGATCGCGTCGGTGACTCGCACGTCCTCGTCCCACTCGTCATGGTTCTGCTGGACGTCCGGGGTGAGGACGAAGACGTGCTCGTGCATAAGGGTCCGGCCGAGCTCGGCACTGTCGATCGTGCCGCCGGCGGTAGCGATTGAAGTCATGCCCCGCACCCTACGCACGGGTCGTTTGCCAGGATGAGGTCGTGACGACGGTTCGACCGACGGAGGCGACAGCGGCCGCGAAGCCGCAGCGCGGTCCCGTCCTGGTCGCGCTGATGTTGTCGATGGGCCTCGCCGCGCTGGACGCGACGATCGTCGCGACCGCGATCCCACAGATCGTCAGCAACCTCGGCGGGTTCTCGCTCTTCCCGTGGGTCTTCTCGATCTACCTGCTCACGCAGGCCGTCGCGGTGCCGATCTACGGACGCCTGTCCGACCTGTTCGGTCGGAAGCCGGTGCTGTTCTTCGGCATCGGCGTCTTCCTGCTCGGCTCGATCCTGTGCGGCGCGGCCTGGAGCATGCTCAGCCTGATCGTGTTCCGCGGGGTGCAGGGCATCGGCGCCGGCGCCATCATCCCGATGACGACGACCATCGTCGGAGACATCTACACGCTCGAGGAGCGCGGGAAGATCCAGGGCTACATCTCCAGCGTCTGGGGGATGGCGTCGGTCGTCGGACCAGCGCTCGGCGGTCTCTTCGCGCAGTACGCGTCGTGGCGGTGGATCTTCTACCTGAACATTCCCATCGGCGTCGCCGCCGTGGTCATGCTCCAACGCAACCTCCGAGAGAACGTCGTACGACGCCGGCACCGCATCGACTACGAGGGTGCGACCGTGCTCAGCATCGGTCTGTCCCTCGCGATCCTCGCGCTGCTCGAGGGTGGCGTCGGCTGGGCCTGGACCTCCGCGCAGAGCCTCGTCCTGTTCGCTGTCGCCGCTGTGATGCTCGTCGTCTTCGCTTTCCTCGAGCGACGGGCGCAGGAGCCGATGCTGCCGCCGTGGGTGTTCAGCCGCCGCGTGCTCGCCTCGGCCAACGTCGCGTCGATCGCCATCGGTGGCGTCCTGATCGGGTTGACGTCGTACGTGCCGACCTATGCGCAGGGCGTCGTCGGGGTCGGCGCCGTCCTGGCCGGTTTCGCGATGGCCGCGATGAGCGTCGGGTGGCCGTTGGCCTCCAGCCAGGCGGCGAAGCTCTACCTGCGGATCGACTTCCGCGACACGGCGCTCATCGGCAGCGTCTTCACCATCGCCGGCTGCCTGCTGTTCGCCACCTTCGTGCACGAGAACAGCAACCTCGGCCGGGTGGCGTTCTCGAGCTTCGTCGTCGGTGTCGGCCTCGGGTTCGCCTCGACGTCGGTGCTCGTGTGCGTCCAGTCCGTCGTCGGCTGGAGCCGTCGCGGCGTCGTCACCGGTGCCAACATGTTCATGCGCTCTCTCGGCAGCGCCGTCGGTGTCGCCGTGTTCGGCAGCATCGCCAACACGACGCTCGCCGACCGGATGCGGCACCCGCCGGCGGCACTCGCGCACCGTCTGCCCCACTCGGTCGACAGCGCCTCGATCGTGTTCTCCGGACGCCGCGCCGACCCCGCGGTTCACTCCTACATTCGCGACTCGCTCTACGTCGCGACGCACCGCATCTTCTGGGCTCTTGCGGTCGCGGCGGTCATCGGCCTGCTCACCCAGCTCTTGCTCCCGCGCCGGGTGAAGCCGCTCGTCTTTCCCGATGACCCCCCGGCAGCCGCGTGAGCCCGCGTCCTCTCGACGGCATCCTCGTCGTCGCACTCGAGCAGGCTGTCGCCGCGCCGCTGGCGTCCCGACATCTGGCCGACCTCGGCGCCCGGGTGGTCAAGCTCGAGCGCACGGACGGCGGCGACTTCGCGCGCAGCTACGACCACGCCGTCCGCGGTCTCGCCAGCCACTTCGTGTGGCTCAACCGCGGGAAGGAGTCCGTCGCCCTCGACCTCAAGACCGACGACGGCCGCGAGATCCTGCGGCGCCTGCTCGAACGCGCCGACGTCTTCCTGCACAACCTCGGCCCGGGCGCGGTCGAGCGCCTGGGCTTCGGCGCCGAGGAGCTGCGACGGCGGCACCCGCGACTGGTCGTCTGCACGATGTCCGGCTATGGCTCGACGGGTCCCTTCCGTGACAAGCGCGCCTATGACCTGCTCGTGCAGAGCGAGGCCGGGCTGGTCGCCGTGACCGGAACGCCGGAGCATCCGGCAAAGGCCGGCATTCCCGTGGCCGACATCGCGTCCGGCATGTACGCGTTCAGCAACATCCTTGCGGCGCTCCTGCATCGCGAGCGTTTCGGCGAGGGGGCCGCCTTCGAGGTGACGATGCTCGATGCGCTGGTGGAGTGGATGGGACATCCGCTGCACGTCGCCGAGCACACCGGTGAGGACCCGCCTCGCGCCGGGCTGTCCCATCCGGTGATCGCGCCGTACGACGCCTACCCGACGGCCGACGGCCACGAGGTGGTCATCGGCATCCAGAACGACCGAGAGTGGGTGCGCCTTGCCGGCGAGGTGCTGGGTCGCCCGGAGCTCGCCACACATCCGGACTACGCGACCAACGTCGCGCGGGTGCGCAACCGGGAAGCGGTCGACGCCGCGGTCGCCGAAGCGATCGCGAAGCTGTCCATCGAGGACGCGATCGGCGCGCTCGACGACGCGCGGATCGCGAGTGCGCGGCTCAACGCGGTCAGCGAGGTGCTCGACCATCCGCAGCTCGCCGCGCGGGACCGTTGGCGGGAGACCAGCACGCCGGTCGGCGTCGTACGCGCGCTGCGCTCTGCCATCGAGCCGGTGGGGGAGTCGCCGATGGGCCCCGTGCCCGCGCTGGGCGAGCACACCGATCGCGTCCTGCACGAGCTCGGCTTCGACGCGGAACAGGTCACCAAGCTGCGCATCGACGCCGTCGTGGCCTGACGCGGAGCAACTCGGGCGCACGCCATCAATGCATCACAAGAAGCGTGAAATACGAATGCCGAAAGCGCCACTTGACCGGCGTATCGGCATATGACGAAACGCATGATCACGCTGCTCGCCGGTGTTAGCGTGATCGGAGCGTTACGGTCGGCGACGGCTCGACCCAGACCGAGGAGCCGGTGGCCACAACAGTCGGCAACGTACCCCACCCGAGAGCGCCGGCCGAAGGCCCCGGGCCGGTGCCCGACGTTGTCGCCGGTCGCTTTCGCGTCCAGCGGGTCCTGCAGCGAGGCAGCGGTACGGCGACGATCGCCGCACACGACGACGTGGCCGATGCCGACGTCGTCCTGAAGACCGCGCGTACCAGCGTCCTGGCCCGCGGCACGCGCCTTCGGCTCCTGCACGAGGCGGAGGTCCTGCGGACGCTGTCCGGTCCAGGGCTGGTGCCGCTCATCGCCGCGGGCGAGGACGACGGGCTGTTCTACCTGGCGATGCCGCGCATCGCGGGACGGACGTTGTCGGAGCGGCTGGCCGAGGGCCGCCTCGACATCGCCGAGATGCTGGCGCTCGCGCGGCACCTGTTCGCCGCGCTCGCCGCTGTGCATGCACGCGACGTCCTGCACCGCGACATCAAGCCGAGCAACGTGATGGTCAGCTTCGGCCGGGTCGAATCCGCGACGCTCATCGACTTCGGGCTCGCGCGGAGCGACAGCCTGCACGAGTCGCTCCGCGACGAACCGGTCGGCACCGCGCGCTACATGTCGCCGGAGCAGGCGGGCCTCGTGCATCGCGATGTCGACGAGCGCTCGGACCTCTACTCCGCGGGCGTCCTGCTGTTCGAGTGCGTCGCCGGCCGGCCGCCGTTCACGGGCCAGACGGTCGGCGAGGTGCTCCGCCAGCACCTGTCGGCGCCCGCTCCCGATGTCCGTTCGTACGGCGCCCAGGTGCCGACAGCTCTTGCACAGCTGCTCCAGCGCCTGCTCCGCAAGGACCCGCGCGACCGCTACCAGTCCGCCGCCGGTGTCCTGGCCGACATCGAGCAGATCGCCCGCATGCTCGCCGACGGCGACGCGGACCCGGTCATCGCCCTCGGTCTGTCCGACCATCGTGCGACGCTCACCGAGCCTGCCTTCGTCGGTCGCCGGCAGGAGCTGACCGACCTGCTCTCCGTCGTGCGCGCCGCCGCTACCGGTCAAGGGGAAGTGCTGCTCGTCGAGGCCGAGTCGGGCGGCGGCAAGTCACGGATGCTGGACGAGCTCGCCGGGCGCTGCACGGACGGCGATGCGCTGCTGTTGCGCGGTCAGGGCGTCGACCAGGCCGCCCGGCGGCCCTTCCAGCTGCTCGAGGGGGTGGTCGACGACCTCGTCGGCGCGGTCGCGACGGACGACGCCCTGGCGGAGCGGTTGCGCACCGTCCTCGGCAGCGAACGTGACGTGCTCGTGAGCGTGCTCCCCGCGCTCGCCGATGTTCTCGGGCCGGCAGCTGCCGACGAGCTGCTCGGGCCGGAGGAGTTCGGCGAGGCGAGAGCGCTGACCGCGCTGGTGCACCTTGTCGACGCCCTCGGAGACGCCGAACGGCACGCGGTCGTCCTCCTCGACGACTGTCAGTGGGCGGACGAAGCGACGATCCGCCTGCTCTCGCGGTGGCAGCGTGAGATCAGCGATCGGCCTGCCCACGTCCTCGTTGTCGCAGCGTTCCGCACCGAAGAGGTGCGACCGGGCGACCCGCTTCGTGCGGTGAGCCGGCAGCGACTCGTCCTGAGTCCGTTCGGTGCGCCGGACGTGCGTGCCCTCGTGGAGTCGATGGCCGGGCGGATCCCGGACGAGGCGCTGGCGGTCGTGCTGCGGCTCTCGGCAGGCAGCCCGTTCATGGCGAGCGCAGTGGTCCGGGGGCTGGTCGAGTCGGGGGCGTTGTTCCACGACGGGCAGCAGTGGCGCGCGGACGCGGAGCTCATGGCGGGAGCGCAGTCGTCGCTCGAGGCGGCGGCATTCCTCACCAGCCGGCTGGAGCGCCTCGAGCCCGACGTTCTGCGACTTGTCGGGGCGGGCGCGGTGCTCGGCAAGCAGTTCGACATCGAGCTCGCCGCCGGCCTCGTCGGCGCTGACCCGGGCGCCTCCGTGCTCGCGCTGCAAGGCCTGCGCAGTCGGCATCTGCTGTGGCTCGACGCGGACGAGCTCATCGCGACCTTCGTCCACGACAAGCTGCGCGAGGCTCTGCTCAATCGGCTGACGCCGGAACAGCGCCGCGAGCTGCACGCACGTGCGGCGGCGATCCTTGCGGAGCAACCCGACGGTGCCTCTGCCTACGACCTCGCGTTTCACTTCCACGCAGCAGGCGACGACCGCGCGGCCTTGCCGTACGCGCTCTCCGCCGCGGCCGAGGCTCGCGGTCGCCATGCGCTCGGCGCGGCCGAACAGCAGTACCGCATCGCGGCCGCCGGAGTGCCCGACGGCGACGATGTGACAGCACGCGATGTGCAGACCGGACTCGGCGACGTACTCATGCTGCAGGGCCGGTACGACGACGCCGCGGTCTGCTTCACCACCGCGCTGAAGATCGCGGCCGGTCCGCTCGAGCGCGCAGCCATCGCGCTGCGCCTGGGCGAGCTTGCGTTCAAGCGTGGCGAGGTGCCGGAGTCGGTCGACCATCTCGAAGGCGCGCTGCGATCGCTCGGCCGCCGCCATCCGCAGCGTCCGATCACCTTCCTGTTGTGGGCTGTGTGGGAAGGGCTCGTGCAGGCCATGCACTGCCTGCTGCCGCGACGATGGGTGCAGCGTCGCCGCCTCGACGACGACGCTGTCATCGACATCCTCACCGCGCGGATCTGCAGCCGGCTCGCCTACTCCTACTGGTTCAGCCGCGGCCGCAACCCGACAGCGTGGGCGCACTTCCGGGAGATGAACATCCTGGAGCGCTATCCGCCGACGCTCGAGCTCGCCCAGGCGTACTCCGAGCACGCGCCGGTCATGAGCACTCTGCCGTGGTACGCGCGTGGCATCGCGTACGCGCAGCGCTCACTGGAGATCCGCCGTGAGTTCGGCGACGTCTGGGGACAAGGGCAGTCGCTGCACTTCTACGGCGTCGTCCTCTACGCCGCCTCGCGATTTCCCGAGGCGATCGAGAAGCTCACCGAGGCAATCCGCCTGCTCGACCGCACCGGCGACCAGTGGGAGATCAACACCGCCCTCTGGCACATCGGCTTCTCGCAATACCGGCTCGGCCGGCTCGACGATGCGGTGCAGACCTTCACCCGCTGCTACGCGAGCGGTTTGGAGATCGGCGACCATCAGGCCGCCGCGATCGGCCTGTCCGGGCTGTCCAAGGCCACCGGCGGCCTCATCTCGGCCGGTGACGTGGAGCGCGAGCTCGCGCATTCCGCCGGAGACGTGCACACGTCGGGTGAGCTGCTGACCGGAGAGGCCGTACGACTGCTCGCTCACGGCGATACGGCCAAGGCCGTCGAGGTGCTCGAAAACGCTCACCGTCAGGTGCGCGCCGCCGGTGTACGCAACGAGTACGTCGCCCCGATCCAGGCGTGGCAGCTCACTGCTCTGCGGATGCTGGCGGAGCAGGCCGGGCCCTACCGGCTGGCTGCCCGGCGAGCCCTGCTGCAGCGCGGTATGCGAGTCGGACGCCAGGCGCGGCGAACGGCTCGCTCCTACCGGAACAACATGCCGCACGTGCTGCGCGAGCTCGCGCTCATCCGAAAGCTGAGCGGCCGCGAACGCAGCGCGCGGCGTCTGCTCGCCAAGGGCCTGCGAGTCGCGGAGCAGTACGGCATGCTGCAGGAGATCGAGCTGCTGACGGCCGCGGAGGACGCGTTCCGAACCGGCCGTCGCCCGAGCGGCGCCCTTGCGACGGTCGACACCGGCGATGCCGAGCCGATCACCGAGGATCGCCCGACGTTGTCCCTCGTCGACCGCTTCGACGCACTGCTCAGGGCCGGTCGCGCGATCGCCTCGGCTCTCACCCCGGCCGGCGTCTACGACGCGGTGCGCGTCGCAGCGCAGGAGCTGCTGCGCAGCGAGGAGTGCCTCGTCGCAGTCATCCAGTCCGGCGGCGGGTTCGAGGAGCGGCTGGTGCCGCTCGACGCGTCGTCCGGGCTCGGTATCAGCGAACGACTCGTGCGCGAGGCCTTGCGGGAGCGCGCCGTGCGCATCTACGCCGAGGACGCGTCCGCCGACCCTTCGGTCAGCATGGTGCTGCGCCAGGCGCGCTCCGCCCTGGCAGCGCCGATCTTCGTCCGCGGCCGCCCGGTCGCCTGCTGGCACGTCGTACACCGACAGGTCAGCGGGCTCTTCGGTGCGGACGAGACGCGGCTCGCGGAGTTCATCTCGGCGCTGGCCGGCGCTGCTCTCGAGAACGCCGAGGGCTTCGCCGAGGTGCAGGCACTGTCACAGTCGCTGGAGCGACGGGTGGAGGAGCGCACCGCCGAGCTGTCGGTCGCCAACAGCGCATTGCGGTCGACGCTCGACGAGCTGGAGCGGGCCAACAGTGAGCTGCGGCGTCTCGACGAGCTGAAGAGCGACTTCGTCGCGATGGTCTCCCACGAGCTGAGGTCGCCACTGACCTCGATCCTCGGCTACTGCTCGACGATGATGCGGCACTGGGACCGGGTCGACGACGACCGCAAGCGCGAGTTCATCGACATCATCGAGCGTCAGAGCCGCCGGCTGTCGGGCCTCGTGAACGACCTTCTGGAGATGTCGCGGATCGAGTCCGGTCACCTCGAGACCAGACTGCAACCGCTGTCCTTGCGCTCCGTCCTCGACGAGCTCGTCCGCGACTACGCCGGCCGGATCCGCCAGCTCGAGCTGACCGGGGATCTCGACGACCCCGTGCTCGCCGACCCCGACCATCTGCACCGGGTGCTCATCAACCTGCTCGACAACGCCATCAAGTACGGCGCCGAGCCCGTGATCATCGACGTCTCGCAGGCGAAGGACAGCGTCACCATCGCGGTCCGCGACTCCGGGCCCGGGGTGACGGAGGACTTCCGGCCGCGTCTGTTCGAGAAGTTCGCCCAGGCCAGCTCGGGGAGCACCCGGAAGGCGACCGGCACCGGTCTCGGTCTCAGCATCGTCGCCGGGCTGGTCGGGGCCATGGGCGGATCGGTCGCCTACGAGCCGCCGACCGAGGACCGTCCGGGCGGCTTCGCCGTGCAGCTGCAGCGCGCTCGCTGACCGCCAGGGACAATGGTCGCGTGACCGTGCTCGCGGACCGGCAGCGAGGGCGTCTGCCGGTGCGGGCCGAGCAGTCGCCCGGCTGGGCGCGCTTCGCACTCCTCGCCATCGTCGTCCTCGCCGCTGTTCACGTCGCGCTCGTGGCCGGGCACTACGTCGTCGGGTCGTTCGACGACGACGGGCACTACCTCGCCCTGGCGAAGGCGTTCCTCCACGGCAAGGGCTACGTCGACACCTCGATCCCCGGGTCTCCCGTGGAGACGCTCTACCCGCCGGGCTACCCGACGCTGCTCGTCCCCCTGGTATGGATCGCGGGGACCTCCCTCTGGCCACTGCGGATCCTGTCCTCCGTCGCCTTTCTCGGCTGCTTTCCGCTCCTTGACCGGCTGCTCCGCCGGCACGGGCTCTCGACGTGGCTTCGACTCGCGTCGCTCGGCCTTCTGGCGTTGAGCCCGACCGCGGCCACCTTCGGCAGTGAGGTCATGCCGGAGGCGGTCTTCCTCCTCGTCCTGCTGGCTGTGCTCCTCGCGTTGCCGCAGTGGGAGGTCCAGAGCCGGTTGCTCAGCTGGCGCGGTGCGGTCGTGGCGCTCGGGGCGCCGTACCTCCTGCTGCTGAAGGCCGCCGGCCTGCCGATGCTTGCCGGCGTCCTGGGTTGGCTGCTCCTGCGCCGGCGATGGCGGCACCTCGCATTCACGGTCGGCACGTCCGTCGTCATGCTCGCGCCCCTGCTCCTCGTGCGCATGGCGTCGGGACCGGTCGTCGCGACCCGCTACAAGAGCGAGTACGCACTGGCGGGTCCGCTGCCGCGGGCCGTCTGGAACGGCATCAGGATCTACGTCACCGACGCGATCCCGGACACGCTCGTTCCGACGACGGGCGCCGGACTCCACGGTCACAACCTGGTGTTCGACGCGCTGCTGTGGCTGCTGCGTTGGTCAGCAACGTTTCTCGTCGCGGTCGGCTGGTTCAGCTGGCTCCGTCGTCGCCTGGACGCCACTGTGCTGATCGTTCCGCTCTATCTCGCGGAGACGATCCCGTTCGCGTTCATCAACCAGCGCCGGGTCGTGTTGCTGCTTCCTCTGGTCGTCAGCTGGTACGCGCTCGGCTGGGCCGCCGTCGTCGGTCTGTGTCGCCGGTGGTCGGACTCCCGAGCACCTCGAAGATGGCTGCGACATGCCCCGGTCGTCCCTGTGGCGCTGATCGTTCCGGTGCTGGTCTGGCAGCTGCCCCGCGACTACCTCCTGCAACGCGGCGAGTCGACGCCGTCGGCACGCGGCTCCGGCTACGTCGCTGCCCTCCGCGAGATGACGCCGCCGGGTTGGAGCATCGGAGCGGGTTACCAGTGGACGATCTCCGACCTGACCGGCCGGACCGCGAGCAACGTCGCGCACATGACGATCACGTGCCCACCTGGAGCATCCGGAGATCCGGCGCAGATCAGGTCCATGTACGCGCAGAACCATGTCGCCACGGTCCTCGAAGCTTGGGTGAAGTGGCCCTACAACTTCGACAACGCCTGCGTCCTCGCGGCGATGCAGGCGGCGCCGTGGGCGGTGCCCGTCTACCACGGCACCGACCACTCGACGGTCTACGTGCTGATCGGGCCCAACACGCCGCGGGCGTCGCTCCACGTGGCTCTCGACCAGCCGACACCCACCGGCTCCCGGGTCGACCTGCCGGGGCGCTCGGCAGACCACGTGGCTGAGATGTCCGTCGTCATCCCGGCCGCCGTCCGCACCGCGGTGCTCCAGCTGCACACAGCGGGGTCCGGGTGGGTCACGGTGCCGGCAGTCCTGACGCCGCCTGCGAGAGGACCGCGCTTGTTGCACGCAAGGTTGACGACACCGATCGCGGCCGACGCCGTTCGCGTCCTGGGGCCATCCGCCGGGACGTTGCGGGACCTCGTCGTCCTGGACGAGGGCGCATGACGAGCGACACGACGGAGGCGCCGCTGTCCGCGGATCGCACGGCTGATCCCTTCGAGCCGGTGCTGCCGCAGTGGGTGAAGCGGGCCGTGATCTTCGTGCTCGTGTGCGCCGTTGTGCTGCGGTTCCTCGCCTTGTCGCCGCTGTGGCTGGACGAGGCGCAGACGGTCGAGATCGCGCATCGCTCGGTGTCCGGCCTGCTGTCCGCGTTGCGGCATGACGGGAGCCCGCCGCTCTACTACCTCCTGCTGCACGCGTGGATGAAGGTCTTCGGCACGAGCTCGCTCGCGGTCCGGTCGCTGTCCGGCGTGTTCTCGGTAGCGGCGCTGCCCTTGATGTGGCGGGTGGCCCGACACCTCGGCGCTCGTCGTCGCGAGGCGTGGGTCGCAACGTTGCTGCTGGCGACCAACCCGTTCGCGATCCGCTACGCGACCGAGACACGGATGTACAGCCTCGTCATGCTCCTGTGGCTGTTGGCCTTCCTCGCGTTCCGCCGGGTCTGGCTGGAGGGCGGCGCCCGCTGGATCGCGGCGGCGGCTGTGACGAGCGCTGCGCTCTACCTGACGCACTACTGGTCGCTGTTCTTCGCTGCCGCGGTCGGCGTCGGTGCGCTGGTCGTCGTACGCCGTCAACGGGCTCCTGCGCTGCGGGTTCTCCTGTCGCTGGCGCTGGGAGCGCTCGGTCTCGTGCCGTGGCTGCCGTCGTTCCTGTTCCAGCTACGTCACACCGGCGCTCCGTGGGGCTCGCCGCCGTCGTTCGCCACGCCTTTCCTGTCCCCGCAGGACTGGGCGGGTGCGGGGCCGGTGGGTAGTGACGCGCTCCTGTCGTTCGCCTACTACGCCCTGGCGTTGCTGGCGCTGGTCGGGTCCGCGACGGCGACCGGTGTCCTCATCGGCCGGAGGCCGCGCCGCACCCCCTCATGGCTGCTCGGCGTGGCGGGGGGCGCGCTGCTGTTGGGCTGCACGGTCAGCCTGGTGCTGGGGAGTGCATATGCGGGCCGCTACAGCTCGGTGGCCGTCGTGCCGTTCCTGCTCGTCGTCGCCTCCGGCTTCAGAGCTCTGCCGGCGTCCTGGTGGTTGCGTGCCGTGGGCGGCGTGACGGTCCTGGGACTGGTCGTGGGTGCCGCGCTGCCGGCGAGGCCGCGCAGCCAGGCGGACCAGGTGGCGGCAGCCCTGCACGCCGTCAAGCCGCAGGACCTCGTCGTCTTCTGCCCCGACCAGCTCGGTCCCGCCGTGCATCGGCTCGCCCCGCACGCCGGGCAGCAGGTCGTCTACCCGACGATGGGCAGCCCCGCGATGGTCGACTGGGTCGACTACAAGGCGCGCAACGAGGCCGCGGATCCGGTGCGCTTCGCGCAGCGCGTCCTGGCGAGAGCCGGCCGGAGCGGTGCGATCTGGTTCGTCTACGCCGAGGGCTATCCCACGTTCAGCGACGACTGCAGCCGGCTTCTCGTCGCGTTCGGTGCGGCGCGCGGCCAGGCCCAGATCGTGGTGCACAGCCACCGCCGGACCGACGAGCGCGAACGGGTCGCTTACTTCGCACCGCGCTAGAACAGCATCCCGGCGCCGAAGCCGCTCGCCGCGACGACGACCAAGCCGACCGCCGACACGGCGCACGCCGACGCGAGCTGAACGCGTCGACGGAGCACCGCGGCGAGAGCGACGAGCAGCGGGAAGTCGGCGCTGAGGTAGCGCGGCAGCGACGTCGCCTGCGCCGATGTCACGGCGGCGAGCAGGAGGAACGACGCCCACAAGGCGACCCCGCGCGGCAGCAGCCGCCACGTGAGCCCCAGCAGCGCGAGCGCGACCAGGACGACGACGAGGCGCAGAGCGACCGGCAGGCCGGCACGGTTGGGTGCGAGGAAGAGGCCGTGCAACGGGTTGGCGAGCAGGCCGCCGCGCAGGCCGGGCGCCGACTGCGCGCTGAAGGGCAGCAGGAAGTTGCCGTCGACTGCCGCCGTCCACAGGCAGAAGGTCACGGTGCCGGCGACGGGTGCGGCCGTGGCGGCCAGCAGCGCGGGCAGTGAACGGGGCGCCTCGTCGCGCCGGCGCGACCAGAGCTCGGCCAGGGCGACGACCGCGATGAGGAGGCCGGTCGGGCGCGCGAGCCCGCCGAGGAAGCCCGCCGGGACGGCCCACCAGGTCGCCGCACCCCGCGTCCGGACGGCCAGCAGGTAGCCGACGGCCAAGAGCCCCGCGAGAGCCTCGGCGTAGGCGATCGCCAGCACGGCCGCGCCCGGCGCGAGCAGGATGAGCCAGGTCGCGGCGACGGCGGTGCGCTCGCCGAGCTCGCGTCCGGCGAACAGGGCGACGCCTGCCGCGAAGGCCAAGGCCGCGAGGTTGGCGATGAGCACCAGGGCCAGGCCGGAGTGACCGCCGAGCACCGCGCCGAGCCACCGGCCGAGGAGGGGGAAGAGGGGGAAGAAGCGCTCGCCGTGGGGATGGAGCTGGGCTCCGTAGCCGTGTTCGGCCAGGGAGCGGTACCACGCGGCATCCCAGGCCCAGATCCCGCGCGCCCCCGGCGCGCCGTGGCCGCTGACCGGGAATCGGCGCCCGTGGCGCAGCCAGCTGATCCACAATCCGGCCGCCACGAGGGCTCGTGAGACGAGCCAGGGAGGGATCGCGACCAGCAGCGCGCGGCGCACGGCGGGCGGCATCGGACGCAGGCTCGGCTCTCTGTCGGGCAGGTGCTGACCGGGTTCGCGAGGGGCTTAACGTATCGTCGAGGTTAGGTGCGGCGTCCGCGGGAAGCCTCGTAAAGCGGTCGCCGCCAGTTGCTGACCGTCCCTGCCATGCGGAGCATTGCTGATGACTGACGCCCCCCGGGGTTCCGTCGACCACGTCGTGATCGCCGGAGCCGGGCCCGCCGGGCTGACCGCTGCCCTCGAGCTCGTACGCCGCGACCACCCGACGCTCGTCCTCGAGGCGACCGACGCGATCGGCGGTATCAGCCAGACCGTCGAGCGCGACGGGTGGCGGTTCGACATCGGAGGCCACCGCTTCTTCACCAAGGTGCAGCGGGTCGACGAGTGGTGGCACCAGATCCTCGGCGACGACGAGTTCCTGAGCCGGCCGCGGATGAGCCGCATCTTCTACCGGGGCAAGCTCTTCGACTATCCGATCAAGCCGATGAACGCTCTGCGTGGTCTGGGTCTGATCGAAGCGATCCGATGCGTGGCGTCGTACGTCTGGGTGCGTTTCCGCAAGCCCGACGAGAGCAACTACGAGGGCTGGGTCGCCTCGCGCTTCGGCTGGCGTCTCTACCGGCACTTCTTCAAGAGCTATACGGAGAAGGTCTGGGGGATGCCCGCGACCGACATGCCTGCTGACTGGGCAGCGCAGCGGATCAAGAACCTGTCGCTGTGGTCAGCGGTATGGAACGCGCTGTTCCCGAAGAAGGGACAGACCGAGATCACGACGCTCATCGACCGCTTCCAATACCCGAAGTACGGCCCCGGCATGATGTGGGAGCGCGTGCGCGACCTCGTCGTCGAAGGCGGGGGAGAGGTCGTCATGGACGCGCCGATCCTGGCGGTTCATCACCGGGACGGTAAGGCGGTCGCGGTGACGGCCCGCGTCGAGGGCAAGAACGAGCGCATCCCCTGCGGCCACGTCATCTCGTCGATGCCGATGGCGGAGCTGCTGCAGATCATGCAGCCGCCGGTGCCCGAGAACGTCCTGTCGGCGGCGCGCCACCTGCGCTACCGCGACTTCCTGACGATCGCCCTCGTCGTGCCGGAGAGCGCCGGGTTCCCCGACAACTGGATCTACGTGCACTCGCCGGACGTCAAGGTCGGCCGGATCCAGAACTTCGGGTCCTGGTCGCCGTACATGGTCAAGGACGGCCGCACCTGCCTCGGCCTGGAGTACTTCGTCAACGAGGGTGACGAGCTCTGGTCGATGGCGGACGCCGACCTCGTCGAGCTTGGCAAGCGGGAGCTGCAGACGCTCGGGATCGCGAACACCGAGGTCGTCGACGCCGGCTACGTCGTCCGTGTGCCCAAGGCGTATCCCGTCTACGACGAGGACTACCGCGACAACGTCGACGTCCTGCGGGGCTGGCTCGACGCCAACGCACCCAACGTGCATCCGGTCGGCCGCAACGGCATGCACAAGTACAACAACCAGGACCACTCGATGTTCACCGCGATGCTGACGGTGGAGTCGATCGCCGACGGCGTGCCGCACGACGTCTGGCAGGTCAACGTCGAGGAGGAGTACCACGAAGAAGGGTCGTCCTCGGCCTACCCCTCCGAGAGTGGCACCGGTCGCTCCGCTCCGATCATGCCGAGCCGCAAGCGCGACGAGGAGCACGTCGCGTAGTGGCGCGACCTGACGACTGCTGCTCGGTCGTCGA
The DNA here is from genome assembly GCA_035695045.1 of Mycobacteriales bacterium. Taxonomy (GTDB): domain Bacteria; phylum Actinomycetota; class Actinomycetes; order JAFAQI01; family JAFAQI01; genus DASSKP01. The sequence continues at coordinate 64,119 of DASSEX010000069.1, forward strand.
GCTCCGGCGCTACACGCTCCGGCCGGGGCGACGTGATGCGCTCATCGAGTTGTTCGACGGAGAGCTGCTCGACCCGCAGGAGGCGGCCGGCATGCACGTCGTCGGCCAGTTCAGGGACCTCGACGACCCGGGCACGTTCGTCTGGCTGCGCGGTTTCCGCTCGATGGAACAACGGCGCCGAAGTCTCGAGGCGTTCTACTACGGACCGGTGTGGAAGCAGCATCGTGACGCCGCGAACGCCACGATGCGCGACTCCGACGACGTCCTTCTGCTGCGGCCCATCAGCGCGGCGACGCGGGCGGGCCACGGCCACGCCTCACCGGCAGCACGGTCGGTCGCTGCCGCAGCGGCCAAGTCAGACGGAAGCATCAGGCACCGACTCTCACCTACCCGGCGCTCGCAGTCGGCCTAGCGATCAGGCCCGCGTGAACGACATCGTCCAGTTGGTCTCCCACGTCGCTCCGTCGTCGCGGGAGAAGGCTTGCGCCCAGTCGGCGGCTGCATCGCCGACCCGGCACCAGACGAAACGCACCCGGATGGGGTTGCCGGCGTACTCGTCGTCGCCGAAGAATGTCCCCTCGGTGCCGTCCATGCGGCCGATGACCGGGGGATCGAGGCGCCCGCTGCGCCCGTTGGCCCAGTAGATCCACCACTCGTCGGTGGTCGGGTCGAGCAGCCGCAACGCGACGGCGGAGAGGTCGAGGTCGACACCGTTGTAGGTGTCCATGTTGCCGCGGCCGTCGAGCAGCGGTCGCGACTCGACCTTCGTCTCGAACTCCTCCCAGTCATCGCTGCCCGACAGCAGGGTGCGCAACCGGCGGTTGCGCA
>DASSEX010000070.1:0-35367 GCA_035695045.1 Mycobacteriales bacterium
GCCGACGTTGTAGATGTTGCGCACGTCCTCCATGGCCGCCGTCAGCTGCGCGACCATCGCCTGCACCATCGCCTCGACGTCGCCGAGAGCGATGGCGAGCAGCCGCCGCTCGTTCTTCAGCTGGCCGTTGCCCGCCTCGGACTCCGCGAACGCCTTGATCTGCTCGAGCAGGACATTGAGTGCCTGGCCCTGGTCTCGCACGATCTTGCGGAAGAACAGGTCCATGCCCTGGATGGCCGTCGTGCCTTCGTAGAGAGTGTCGATCTTGGCGTCGCGGATGTACTGCTCGATCGGGTAGTCCTGCAGGAAGCCGGAGCCACCGAGCGTCTGCAACGACTGCGAGCCCAGCAGTTCGTAGGACCGCTCGGACCCGACGCCCTTGACCAGCGGAAGCAGCAGGTCGTTGAGACGCACTGCCTGCTCGTCGTCCTCACCGCGGAACTGCGCGAGCGCGACGGCGTCCTGCTGGCTGGCGGCGAACAGCATCAAGGCGCGCAGGCCTTCGGCGTAGGCCTTCTGCAGCATGAGGCTGCGGCGCACGTCGGGGTGGTGCGTGATCGTCACGCGCGGCGCGGCCTTGTCGGTCATCTGCGCGAGGTCGGCGCCTTGCACGCGAGTCTTGGCGTAGTCGAGCGCGTTGAGGTAGCCGGTCGAGAGCGTGGCGATCGCCTTCGTCCCGACCATCATCCGGGCCATCTCGATGACGCGGAACATCTGAGCGATGCCGTCGTGCACCTCGCCGACGAGATAACCGATCGCCGGGTGCTTCTCGCCGAACGTCACCTCGCACGTCGCCGAGACCTTGAGGCCCATCTTCTTCTCGACGTTGGTGACGTAGACGCCGTTGCGGTCGCCGATCTCACCCGTCTTCATGTCGACCAGGAACTTCGGTACGACGAAGAGCGACAGGCCCTTCGTTCCCGGCCCGTGGCCTTCCGGACGCGCGAGCACGAGGTGGACGATGTTCTCCGGGACGTCCCACTCGCCGCTCGTGATGAAGCGCTTGACGCCCTCGATGTGCCAGCTTCCGTCCGGCTGCTGCGTCGCCTTGCTGCGGCCGGCGCCGACGTCGGAGCCGGCGTCCGGCTCGGTCAGGACCATCGTGGCGCCCCACTGACGCTCGATCATCAGCTCGGCGAACTTCTTCTGCTCGTCCGTCCCGAGCTCGTGCAGGATCGAGGCGAAGGCCGGACCGGCGGCGTACATGTGGATCGCGGGGTTGGCGCCGAGCACCATCTCGCTCGCGGCCCAGTTGAACGAGGGCGGGAGGCCGGGGCCACCGAGCTCCGGCGACAGCGGGAGCCGGTCCCAGCCGGCCTCGATGTAGGTCCGGTAGGAGCGCTTGAACGACTCCGGGAGGGTGACGGTCGACGTCGCCGGGTCGAAGACGGGGGGGTTGCGGTCGGCGTCGCTGAACGACTCGGCCAGCGGCCCCTCCGCCATCGTGCGCATCTCCGCCAGCAGGCTCCGGGCGGTGTCGGTGTCGAGGTCGGCGTACGGGCCGGTGCCGAGGATCGACTCGCGGTCGAGGACCTCGAACAGGTTGAACTCGATGTCGCGCAGGTTGGCCTTGTAGTGGCCCATGACTCACCCCGGGTGTCCGGCTGGCCGGCCAGCGGTGGTTACCGACCGGTTCTACTCATGAGTAACAACGACGATGCTACCCGCTGGTAACTATCGGCAACCCCTAGGCCGGGCTTGACGCGAGATGGCCCGTTTGGGCCATGCAGGCCCCCACGGGCGTTGCCGATGCCCGGCTCATGGGTCTGCCCTCCCGGCAGGTCGCGGGAGCCAGCACGACCCGGCGGCTCTTCGTGATCTACGCCGTCGTCAGCCTGGTGCCGGTGCTGCTGCTCGGCACCGTTCTCCTGGCACTCACCCATAGGCAGGCGACCCAGCGCGGGCTCGCCGAGGGCGCGTCGGAGGCGCGCCTCGCCGCTCGCGCCAGCGTGGCGCCTGACCTTCGCGACCAGCCGGTCACGCGCGACCTCCTGCCGAGCGAGGAGCGGGCGCTCGACCGGACCGTCGCGCAGGCGGCTCACAACGGCGTGATGCTCCGGGTCCGGGTCCGGGACCTCACCGGCAAGGTCGTCTACTCGCCGGAGCACCTGGGGATCGGCAGCTTCGACGAGGACGCGGCCACGGCCGCGCGCGGCTCCACGGTGACCCGGCTGACCTGGCTCAACTTCGACGCCGTCGACGCCGGAGCGCACATCGCCCTCGGACCGCGCGTCGTCGAGGCCTATACGCCGATCCTGTCGGCGCAGTCATCGCGCCCGATCGGGGTGCTCGAGGTCTACCTGCCGTACGCCCCGATCCAGCGCGACATCGCCAGCGGTCAACAGATGCTCGCTGTGGCATTGATGGTGGGCCTCCTGGTCTTGTGGATCGCTCTGCTCGGCGTGTCCGCGTCCCTGTCGCGGCGGTTGCGTCGCCAGGCGGACGCCAACGCCTATCTCGCGCGGCACGACACGCTGACCGGTCGTCCGAACCGCGCGCAGTTCACGGAGTGTGCGGAGCGCGCCGTCGCCGCGGCGACGCAACCACGACCGGCCGCGATCGCCGTCATCGACCTCGACCGCTTCAAGGAGATCAACGACACGTTGGGTCACGCCAACGGAGACCGTCTGCTGGTCGCGCTCGCGGAGCGGCTGAGTGGCTGCGTCCGCGACGAGGACACGCTCGCTCGTCTCGGTGGCGACGAGTTCGGTGTCGTGCTCAGCGGCGTGCACGGGCCGAGCGAGGCCGTCGAGGTGCTCAGTCGCATCCGGGCGGCGCTGACGGACCCGTTCGTCATCGACGACCTGCCGTTGACGGTGGAGGCGAGCGTCGGCTTCGCGCTCGCACCACAGGATGGCGCGGACATCGGCACGCTGCTCACCCGCGCGGACCTGGCGATGTACGTCGCCAAGCGGCAGCACCACGGCGTGGTCCACTACCAGCCCGAGCACGACCAGTACGACGCCACGACGTTGACCCTCATCGCTGAGCTCGGTCATGCGATCCGCGACGACCAGCTCGTGCTGCATTTCCAGCCGAAGGTGGATGTCCGCAGCGGCCGGGTGAAGGCGGTCGAGGCTCTGGTGCGGTGGCAGCACCCGGTGCGCGGTCTGCTCTACCCCGGCGCCTTCCTTCCCGCGGCCGAGCAGACCGAGCTGGTCGAACCGCTGACCCGTTGGGTGCTGAGAACCGCGGTGCGGACGCTGCCGGCGATCGACCCGACGGGTGAGCTCGGTGTCGCCGTCAACATCTCGGCGCGCAGCCTCGCCCGAGCCACGTTCGCCGATGAGGTCATCGAGGTGGTCGCGGACAGCGGCGTCTCGCCCGAGCGCGTGATCCTCGAAGTCACCGAGACGGCGCTGCTCAGTGACCCACCGCGTGCCGCGGCGACGCTGACCGCGCTGAGTGAGGCCGGCTTCCGCATCTCGATCGACGACTTCGGCGCCGGGCAGACCAGCCTCGGCTACCTCGCGAAGCTGCCGGTGTCAGAGCTGAAGATCGACAAGGCCTTCGTGCTCGCCATGGCCGGCGACGCGCGCAACGCCGCGATCGTTCGCTCGGTGATCGAGCTCGGCCACAGCCTGGGCTTCACCGTCACCGCCGAAGGTGTCGAGACGCCCGACGTGCTTGCCGGTCTGGTCGCGGCGGACTGCGATCTTCTCCAGGGCTACCTGCTCGGCCGGCCGAGTGACGCGGAGGCCGTGGTCGGCCTGCTCAACCTCGAGCTCCGATCGCTGCTGAGCAGAGCCGACGTGAGCTGAGCTGAGCTCAGCCGGTGGCGGCGAGCTCTGACTGCTCGTCGGCGGCGTCGCGGATCGCGAGGAGGTCCTCGCGAGCGATCCGCTCGATGGTGTCGAGAGACTCGGCGATGTCCTCGCCGAAGAGCCGGGCCGCCTCGGTTGCCGCGCGAACGGTGCGGGTCACCATCGGGATCGGCACGGTGTCGAACTCCTCCGCCAGCCGACGGGTCAGGTCCAGCACGAGGGCCAAGGGGTTGGGCCGCCGAGCGACGGTCACGGTGCCTCCGGATTTCAATCGTGATGCCGAGGGGTGCCGCGGCGGACCAGATGTTCCTCGAAGCGATCTCCGTCAAACCCCGCTTAGGCTGGCCTCGATGAGCGACGTCGAGAGCTTCCCTCGCCAGAGCGCGCGCACCCGTCGGTTCACGCTGGGCGAGCCGCGGAGCTTCACGGTCTGCTCGTCCGGCGGCCGCGTGCTGTTCCTGCGCGCGCTGTCGGGCACCGATCCGCGGACGGCCCTGTGGGCCCTCGAGCCGTCCGGCGAGGAGCGGCTCGTCGTCGATCCCGCACGACTCGGCGACTCCGACGACATCCCGGCCGAGGAGCGGGCGCGCAGGGAGCGGGCGCGGGAGACCGCGTCCGGCGTGGTGGCCTACTCCGCCGACGCGGCAGGTGACGTCGTCGCGTTCGCCGCCGCCGGCGAGGTCTGGGTCGTCGAGGTCGAGACCGGTGAGCCACGGCGTCTGGAGGCTGCCGCACCCGCGTTCGACCCGCGCCCCGATCCGACCGGCAAGCGCGTGGCCTACGTCCACGGGCGGTCGCTGCGCGTCATCGGCGTCGACGGCACCGGCGCGCTGACGGTCGCGGACTCCGACGACGAGCTGGTCAGCTGGGGCCGCGCGGAGTTCGTCGCCGCCGAGGAGATGGACCGTCTGCGGGGGTACTGGTGGTCCCCGGACGGCGGCAGCCTGCTCGTCGCCCAGGTCGACGAGACACCCGTCCCGACGTGGTGGATCGCCGATCCCGCGCACCCGGACCATGCGCCGACCGCTGTGCGCTACCCGGTCGCAGGTGGGGCGAACGCCGACGTGCGACTCCACGTCATCAGCCTCGACGGGGGCGCGACGGAGATCAGCTGGGACCGCGACACCTTTCCTTACGTCGCAGCGGTGTCGTGGGCCGATGGTCACCCACCGCTGGTCACCGTGCAGACGCGTGACCAGCGGACGGTGCAGATCCTCGAGGTCGACGTCGCCACCGGCTCGACGGCGACCCGTCACGAGGACAGCGACTCCGTCTGGGTCGAGATCTTCCCCGGCGTACCGACCTGGTGCGGCGACCGGATCGTGCGCATCGCCGACACCGACGGTGCTCGCCGGTTGTTCGTCGGCGCCGAGGCGGTCACGCCCCCAGAGCTCTACCTTCGAGCCGTCGTCGGAGCGGATGACGACGGCGTCGTCTTCACGGCCAGTGAGGACGACCCGACACAGGTGCACGTCTTCGGGTGGGACAGCTCCGGAGTGCGTCGGCTGTCGCAGGCGGCCGGGGTCCACGGGGCGTCGTACGGCGCGGGGACGACGGTGCTGTCGTCGTCGGGCATGGACCATCACGGTCAGCGGCATCGCGTCGTGGGTCCGACCGGTGGCGACGACCGTGAGGTGCGGTCCGTCAGCGAGACGCCCTCCCTCACGCCGCAGGTCAGGTTGCTACGGCTCGGGGAACGCAAGCTCTCCGCCGGCCTGGTGCTGCCGCGCGACCACACGCCCGGGACGCCGCTGCCGGTCCTGATGGATCCCTACGGCGGCCCGCACGCCCAGCGAGTGCTCGCGGCGCGACGGATCTGGCTCGAGCCGCAATGGCTCGCGGACCAGGGCTTCGCCGTGCTCGTCGTCGACGGCCGCGGCACGCCGGGACGCGATCCGCGATGGGAACGCGAGGTGAGCCGGGACCTCGCGACGAAGGTGCTCGACGACCAGGTCGACGCGCTGCGTGCAGCCAAGGAGATCGAGCCCGATCTCGACCTGGGACGGGTGGGCATCCGTGGCTGGTCCTTCGGCGGGTTCCTCTCCGCGCTCGCGGTGCTTCGGCGGCCGGACGTGTTCCATGCTGCGGTTGCCGGCGCCCCGGTCACCGACTGGCGGCTCTACGACACCCACTACACCGAGCGCTACCTCGGGACGCCGGAGTCGAACCCGGCGGCGTACGAGCAGTGCTCGCTGCTCGACGACGCGCGGTCGCTGTCGCGGCCGCTCCTCCTGATCCACGGCCTCGCCGATGACAACGTCGCCGCGGCCAACACGCTGCTGCTCTCGCAACGGCTGACCGAGGCGGGACGGATGCACACTGTGCTCCCGCTGACGGGCGTGACGCACATGACGCCGCAGGAGAGCGTCGCAGAGAACCTGCTGAAGCTCCAGGTGGAGTTCCTGCACTCCGCTCTCGGCTGAGGACTAGGAGACGACGCTCGGGGTGTCAGCCATGCTCACGCCGCCGGGGGCCCGGCGGTCGGAGTAGAGCAGCGCCTCGCGCGCGGGCGCGGCGTTGACGACCTGCCCGAGCAACCGTGCACCGACGGAGCGAAGGCGGCGAGCGGCCTCGGCCAGTGCTTGCTGCGGCGTGCTGCCGGCCCGAACGACGAGGATCGCGCCGTCGGCTGCCGCAGCGAGGACACTGGCGTCCGTGGTCGGGAGAACGGGCGGGGCGTCGAGGATGACCACGTCGTAGGTGCCCGCCGTGCTCTGAAGCAGGTGTGTCATCTCCTGGGACCCGAGCATCTCGGCCGAGTGGCCGGCACGCGAGCCGGCGGGCAGGACGTGGACATCGCCCCACTCGACGACACTGGCCGCCAGCGGGGAGTGGCCCTGCAGCACGTCGGCCAGACCGACGGTGGCCGACAGGCCGAGCAACCGCGCGAGGTCACCGGAGCGAAGATCGCTGTCGACGAGCAGGACGCGTTCGCCGTTGAGCGCGAACGCGACGGCGAGGTTGACGGCGACCGACGTCGCGCCGTCGTGCCGTACGCAGCCCGCGACGACCAGGGTGCGCGCCGGTTCGATGCGGTCGGCATAGCGCACCGATGTCCGGAGCGTTCGGAACGACTCGGTCACTGGTGACGTCAGCTCGCGGGCGATGAAGATGCCGCTGCGTCGTCGATGCCGGGGCACGACGGTCAGCACCGGCACCGGCAGGATGGTGCGCGCCTGGTCGGTCGTGCGCACCGTCCGGTCCAGCGCTTCCAGCAGTGCCGCGAGTGCCAGGCCGGCGACCACTCCGAGGGCGACGCCGATGGCGATGTCCTGCTTGGGCTTCGGTGAGACGGGACGCTGCGGAAGCGTCGCCTGGTCGAGGATCTCGAGGCTGATGCGGTCAGCGCCGGCGCGGGTCTGCTGCAGCTCCTGGACGACGGACGTCAGGGCGTCGGCCGCCGCATTGGCGATGGCCTGCGCGCGTGCAGGGTGGTTGTCGGTTGCCGTCAGGTCGATCAGGTAGGTCCCGGTCTCGACCGCGGCGCTCAGCTTGCCTGAGATCGCGGCGCCGGTCGTGCCATCGGCCAGCTTCTGCGCCGCCACGTCGGCCACGTGCCGGCTGGTGGCGACGTTGGCGTAGGTCGCGACGAAAGTTGCGGTCAGCTGTGCTCCGGCGAGTGCTTGGCTCAGCTCGGTCGCAGTGGGAACGTTGACGACGACGCGCGCCGTGGACTCGTAGGTCTTCGGGGTGTCGTAGGCGAAGTAGAGGCCGCCGATGGTGCCGGCGAAGATGCAGATGAGGGGCGCTGTCACGTGCCGCCGCAAGATGGCCACCCAGCCCCAGAGGTCCACCGCCACAGGCTAGAGCCATCGGACCGGGAAAGCGGTATGCCTGGCCCGGGTTCGCCTACGCTGACCCGAATTGGGTCAAGGGGGTGGCTGCCGAGTCATGCGCATCGTCGTGGACGGGCGTGCCCTCACCGACGCCTCGGCGTACCGCGGGATCGGGACCTATGTGCGCCAGATCGTCTCGGGGCTCGCCGTGGAACCCGATGTGGACGTGCGCGTCCTCGTCAGCGACCGGTCGGTCGTTCCCGACGGTGCTGGTGTGTGCATCGTCCGCCGACGTGCCCCCGGCCGCTTCGCAGCGATGGAGCACGACTGGTTGCTCCCGTTCGACCTGCGCCGTTGCACAGGGGACGTCGTACACAGTCCGGCGATGGACCCTCCCAGGCGAACACCCGGTCCGTGGGTCCAGACCCTGCACGACCTGGTCCCGTTGATGTCTGGTGACCTGTCTGCTTCGTCGCGGCGATGGGCCGAGCACGCCCGTCGGCTGGGTTCGGCGGCTGCGGTCATCGCGGTGAGCCACTGGGTGGCGGACAGCGCGATGGAGCTCCTGGGGCTGCGAGACGACGTGCTCCATGTCGTGCCGCACGGCGTCTCGGACGTCTTCCGTCCCGCTGCGCGGGTCGGGACCGCGTCGCCATATGTGTTGTTCGTCGGTGAGTACGACCCTCGCAAGCGGCACGAGCTCGCTTTCGCGGTGATCGGGGCGCTCGCCGAACGCGGCTTGCCACACCGGCTCGTGGTTGCGGGCCGGGTCGCGCCCTGGTTCGAGACGACGATGAACCACCTGGTCGCTGCTGCCGGCCGACCGGACCGGATCGAGATCCGCGGCTACGTGCCGGAGGCGGAGCTGGTCGCGCTCTACCAGCAGGCGGACGCAGTGCTCGTCACCAGCTCGGCGGAGGGTTTCGGATTTCCGGCGCTCGAGGCGATGGCCTGCGGATCGCCGGTGGTCGCGTTCGACAACTCTGCGACGAGTGAAGTCGTCGCGGCGGCCGGTGTGCTCGTGCCGGACGCCGACGTTCCGGCGATGACGCAGGGCCTGTACGACGTCCTGACCGACCATCGGCGGCGGGCCGAGCTGTCGGCCTCGGGTCTGGAACGTGCGGGCGGGTTCACCTGGCAGGCGTCGGTCGCGGCCCACCGCTACGTCTTCGAGAAGGTGGCCGCGTGACGGCATTCGCTGTGCCGCTCCGGTCACCCCTGTCGGGCGGACGCTGGTGGCGCGCTCTGCTCGTCGTGGTAGCCGCAGCACTCGTCGCGGTGGCTGCTGCAGGAGGGCCGCATCGCGCGGTTCTCGCGGGTGTCGTCATCGGCACGGCGGCGGTCTTCGTGGTCGCGACCGCACGCCCGGGCCTGGCGCTCGGCGCGTTGCTGCTGATCCTGCCTTCGCAGCTCGTGGTGTCCTCATGGCTCTACCACCTCGGCCTGCCCGGCAGCGCCGCGCATGCCCTGGGCAACGTGAAGGACGTTCTCGTCGCCGCCGTCGTCGCGCGTGCCGTCCTCCAGCGCGACCGCACCCCGCTCGACGCGCTCGACCGTCTCGCTCTCGGCTACGTCGCTGTGTTGTCGGTCTACCTCGTCGCGCCCGGCGTCGCGCACGGGCTGCTCGGCGCGACGCCGTTCCAGCAACGCCTCCTCGAGTGGCGCGTCCTTGGCTGGGCGGCGCTGGTGGTGGTCGCTGCGAGGCGACTGCCCATCACCGACCTGGTGCTTCGCCGGCTGCTCCGGATAGCTGTCGGCGCCGGTGTCGTCATCGCGATTTGCGGTGTCGTCGAGGCGCTGCTGCCCGACACGTGGAACTCCTTCATGGTGCACACCCTCGGTGTGCCGGCGTACAAGCACGACGTCATCGGGCTGAACGTCGATCGCCGCAATGTCATCAACCACACCATCGTCGGCGGACATTCGTTCGTGCGCGCCGGCTCGGTGTTCGCCAACTCGCTCGTCGCCGGCTTCGCGCTCTTCGTGGCGTGGGCGCTGTGCCTCGGTCGGCTTTCCCGTGAGCGGGTTCGGCCATCCGTGGTCGTGCTCTCTGCGGTCATCGGCGCCGGCATCGTCGTCACGGTCACGCGAAGCGCGATCCTCGGCGCCGTCGTGGCTGCGCTCGTGGTGCTCCGGGTGGGTGTCGGCGAACGTTACGGCGGTGGCATCCGGCTAGGTCTGCTGTTGCTCGCAGCTGCGCTGCTGGTGGCGCCGTTCGTGGGCTCGACGTCCTTCGGTGAACGAACGTCGGCGGCGGTTCAGGGCTCGGACGTCAGCGCGCAGAAGCACATCGAGAGCCTGCAGAACGGCGCCCGGGTGCTCTTCCGGCATCCACTCGGTCAGGGTCTGGGCACCGGTCCGGGTGTCGGCGACCGGTTCGGCGTCGCCAACAAGGTGACCAGCGAGGACTTCTACCTCGGCGTCGCCGATGAGACCGGCGTGCTCGGGGGCGTGCTGTTCATCGCGATGTTCGTGGCCTTGATGCGCGAGCTGCGGCGGGCCTCCCGGCGCGCGATCCCGCAGGCGTGGGTTGCTGGTGCGCTCTACGCCGCAGGTTGGGGCTATGCCGTGGGCGCGCTGTTCCTGCACGTGTGGCTCGACTTCACGTCTTCCCTCACGTTCTTCGGTCTGGCAGCCGTGACGGTGGGTGTCGCACGGCGGCGCCGGGAAAGCCTGGAAGTGGTCGCATGACCGCAGCCGCAACGGTGTCGCAGGCCGTGAGAGCGGCGACGTCACGCGAGGCCGCGATGGTCGCCGTACGTCGCACGCTCGAGCTGACCGGAGTGCTGTCGCGCAAGAACTTCCGCATTCGCTACAAGCGGGCGGCACTCGGCATCTTCTGGGCGGTGCTGCAGCCCGCCTTCCAGGCGCTTGTCCTCTCCTATGTCTTCCTGCGGGTCTTCCACGTGCACCAAGTCGCTCACTACCCGATCTACGTGCTCTCCGGGATCCTGCCGTGGGCGTTCTTCACCGGGTCGATGACGTCATCGACGGTCTCGGTCGTCGACAACGGATCCCTGGTCAAGAAGGTCGCCATGCCGTTGGTGGTCTTCCCCCTGTCGGCGGTCGGCGGCACCGGCCTCGCCTTCCTGGCGGCCATGCCGGTGCTGCTGGTCGCCGGGCTGCTGTCCGGCACGATCGGCTGGTCGCTGCTCTGGCTGCCGGTCGCGGTTGCGCTCGAGGTGCTCACGATCGTCGGCTTTGCCGTGCTGCTCTCCAGCCTCTATCCCGCCTTCCGTGACATTCGCTACCTGGTCGAGTCGGCGCTGCTTCTCGGCCTCTACGCGACGCCGATCCTCTACGACCGCACCAAGCTGCACGCCAACCTGTCGCACGCCCTCCTGGCGAACCCGATGACCGGTGTGATGGAGACCTACCGGGCCGCAGTGCTGGGACGCGCTGTTCACGGCAAGGCCATCGCCTGCACCATTGCCGTCGACCTGATCGTGCTGGGTCTGGCGACGATCGTCTTCCGCCGCCGCCGCGACGAGTTCCCGGACCTCGTGTGAGCGTGCTGCTGCAGGCGCGCGGGCTCGGCAAGCGCTACACGTTGCGGCCGGCGCGTTCGCTGCTGATGTCGCTCGGCCGTCGAGGCAGGCCGCGACAGCTCTGGGCGCTTCGCGATCTCGATCTCGACCTGTGCGCGGGTGAGGTCGTGGCGATCGTCGGCCGCAACGGGGCAGGCAAGTCGACCCTGCTGAAGCTGGCTTCCGGAGTCACCGTTCCGACGACGGGTACGTTGCGGCGGCCGCGCCGGATCGCCCCGCTCATCGAGGTGGGGGCAGGGTTCCACCCCGAGCTCACCGGCCGCGAGAACGTCGAGGTGAACGGCCGCCTGCTCGGGATGTCCCGAGGCGAGATCCGCCGCAAGTTCGACGACATCGTCGCCTTCTCGGAGCTCGCGCACGCGATCGACCAGCCCATCAAGGAGTACTCCAGCGGCATGTTCATGCGGCTCGGTTTCTCGGTCGCCGTGCACACCGAGCCCGAGCTGCTCGTCGTCGACGAGGTGCTCGCCGTCGGCGACATGCCTTTCCAGGTGCGATGCCTCGACCGGATTCGCGCGATGCGCGACAGCGGTGTGGGCGTGCTCTTCGTGAGCCACAACCTCGGCGCGGTGCTGGAGCTCGCCGATCGGGCGGTCCTGCTCGAGCACGGAAACCCCACGGCGGAAGGCGATCCACGCGAAGTCGTCGGGCGCTACCACGCCAGCCTGGCGGCCGACACGGGGCGGTTCGACGAGGCCGGCATGGCCGCGGCTGACGCCTACGACGTCGAGGTCGTCAGCGTCACGGCGGAGTCCGGTGACGAGCCCACCCTCTGGCTGCCCCGCCAGCACGCCTCGGTCTCGTTGCGGCTGCGGGCGGTCCGTGATGTGGCCGGATCCATCCTCGGTCTGCGGCTGTCGCGCGAAGGCTCCGGTCTCGTCGCCGCCTGGCACCAGGAGCCCGGTGCCGCGAGCGTCCCGGCGATGTCGTCCGGCGAAGCCCTGACCCTCGAGGTCGGGTTGGACCTGAACGTCACCCCGGGGGCCTACCTTCTCGAGATCGCCGTCGCCAGTCCGGACTTTCGCGAGATGCACGCGCATCTGCCAGCGGCGTACCGGTTCGCGGTGGGCGGCCGCGCGGGCCCGGGCATGGTCGACGTCAATCCCACTGTGCGCGTCGTCTCGGCAGCGAGCACGGGACAATCCCCGTCATGACCTCCAGCGAGCGGCGTCCGCCTGACGTCGGCCTGGCCCCCGGGCCGGCGGCCGCGTCTCTCTATCTCGAGCTGCTCAAGGGCGCGTTGACGCGGCTGTGGTTCGACGACGGCCACATCGCGCGAGCTGACGAGCCGGCAGGACGCTCGCGACGGTTCGGCCGCGCGTCGGGTCCCGTCTACTCGGCGCGCAGCGGCTACGACCGCGAGCAGCGGGAGGTCGGCCTGGACTGGCCCGCGTCTGCGGAGACGATGATCGGCATCAAGCGACTGAACGCACTGCAGGCGTGTGTCGAGACCGTCCTTGCGGATGACGTGCCCGGCGACTTGGTCGAGACCGGCGTGTGGCGCGGGGGCGCGTCGATCCTCATGAAGGGCGTGCTGGCGGCGTACGGCGACGAGTCCCGGCAGGTCTGGTGCTGCGACTCGTTCCAGGGTCTGCCGCCCCCCGACCCCGAGCGCTATCCCGCTGATGCGGGAGACACCCACCATGGAGCCTCCGCCGCACTCGCGGTCACGCGCGAGCAGGTGTCGAACAACTTCGCGCGGTACCAGCTCCTCGACGACCGGGTGCGCTTCCTCGAGGGCTGGTTCAAGGACACGCTGCCCGAGGCGCCCATCGATCGGGTGGCGGTTCTCCGCCTGGACGGTGACATGTACGAGTCGACGATCCAGGCGCTCGACGCGCTCTACGACCGCCTGAGTCCCGGCGGCTTCGTCGTCGTCGACGACTATGCGCTGGCAGGGTGCCGGGAGGCGATCACGGACTTCCGGGCGGCGCACGGCATCGACGACGAGATCGTCGAGGACGACTGGACGGGGGTTCACTGGCGGCGGTCGGGTTGACCGCCCGCGGGTCAGGCGGTCGTGCGGCTCGCGGCGTACTCCGGGTCGTGCGCGCGAAGAAACGCGTCCACCGGTCCGCTCAGCAGATCGACGTTCTCGACGATTCGCTCCTCGGGCCAGTCCCACCATCGCACCCGCGCAAGGGCGGCTTGCTGGGCTTCGTCGAAACGCGGCCGCACGACCTTTGCCGGGCTGCCGGCCACGATCGTGTACGCCGGGACGTCGCGCGTGACGACCGATCGGGCAGCCACGACCGCGCCGTCGCCGATGGTGACGCCCGAGAGAACGAGCGACTCATAGCCGATGTACACGTCGTTCCCGATGACGACGTCACCGCGGCCGTGGGGAAGCCCGGACTCGAAGGCGCCGGGCAGCTTGAGGCGCTCGCGAAGCGCGAACGTCGTGACCCAGTCGTGTCGATGCTCGCCACCGGTGAACATGATGACGGTGTGGTGGATGGAGCAGAAGGCGCCGATCCTTATGCGGCCGCTGTCCCCGACATGCCACTCGACGCGCGGTCGCGAGTAGCTCTCGCGGCCCATCGTGAGGACGTCGTCCGGTGGTCGCGTCCGGATGTGGGAAGGGAACCACGGAGCCGGCTGCGGTGACGGGTTACGCCCCAGCAGTCGGCGGGCCACTCGTGCTGCACGACGTCGCGTCGACATCAGCCGCCACCCCCGGCTGGGCTCGCAACCGCGACCAGCTGGTAGCCGAGCAGCTGCGGACGTCGGCGGCCGAACGACTGCCACCGGCGCTCGACCGCCCGCGAGACGCGGTCGGGTGTTCGGGACAGCAGCGGAAAGCTGTTGCGCAGTGCGGGGACGACGGCGTGCGTCGACACGAGCTGCAGCCCGGCGTCGGCGACGAGGCTCACGAGCAACGACTGGGTGAAGAAGCGAAGGTGGCCCGAGTCGAAGATGCCACCTTGGTCGTCGTAGCCGAACCGCCCCCGCAGAACCCGCGCCCGGGCGGCGAAGTATCCGATGTTGGGAACGCTGATCAGGAGCTTTCCCCCCGGGGCGCACCAGCCCGCGGCTCGCTGCAGCGACGCGACCGGATCGACCGTGTGCTCCAGCACGTCCGCGCAGATGACCAGGTCGAACGAGGCGTAGGCAAAGCGGGGAGCAGGATCCGCGTCCAGCGCGCCACAGACCACCTCGTCGGCGTGCGCACGGGCTGCCTCTGCGGCTGTCGCGCTCAGCTCGAGACCCGCGGCGTAGCCGGCCTTCGGCTGAAGTCTGGCGAGCAGTCCGCCCGAGGCGCATCCGACGTCCAGCACGCTGCCACCCGCCGGCAGGAGCTCTTCGGCGAGAGTCTCCACGAGTCCGGTCCCGAACGAACGGTAGGTCTCGTACCGTTCCTCGTAGTGCTGAGCCAACCGGCTCTCGGGCACGGACACGCAGGTCAGCATAGGCGGGGGCGCGCGACCGGATGACCCGTGAACGCACTCTGTCGATCGTCATCCCCAACTACAACGGGGCGTCGGTCCTGCATCGTTGTCTCGACGCGCTCGACGGACAGACCGCCCAGGCCGACGAGGTCATCGTCGTCGACAACGGCTCGACCGACGGCAGTGCTCAGGCCGCTACCCGCGGCCGGAGCCTCTCGTTGATCAGCCTCTCGGACAACCGCGGTTTCGGTGCCGCGGCCAACGTGGGCGTTCGGGCCTGCTCGGCAGAGGCAGTCGCCGTGCTCAACTCCGACGCACGACCCTCGGCAGGCTGGGTCGAGCGGATGAAGCAGTTCCACCGGGACGGCGCGTGGTCGTGGGGCGGCGTGCTTCTCGACACGGCCGGCGCCGTCGAGAGCGCCGGCGACTGTTACTCGTACGCCGGTCACTCGTACAAAGCCTTGCGTGGCGCCGACCGCGGGCAGCTTCCGTCGGCGCCGTACGAGGTCTTCGCGGTGCCAGGTGCGGCCGTCGTCGTCGACCGGGACGCCTTCCTGGAGCTGGGTGGATATCGCGAGGATCTGTTCCTCTACTACGAAGACATCGATCTGGCGTTCCGGGCGCATTACGCCGGCTACACGGCGTGGGTTCTGCCTGACGTGTTCGTCGAGCACGACCTTGCGGGCTCGAGCTCCCGACGTCGGGCGACGTACTTCATCGCGCGCAACGCGGTCGACTGCTACGTGCGGCACACACCGGAGTTGCATGCGCGCCAGTTGCTCGCGACCACGCGACGTGAGCTCAGGGCCGCTCGACGCAATGGCGTCGCCGGCGCGTACGTCCGTGGCCGGGCCAGCGCGGTCGCACGGTTGCCCCGATCACTTCTCGGCCGGCGCAGAACCGCAGAAGCCCGCGGTGCAGGCGTCGACGCTGCGACCTGCGCGCTCCTGCCGCCGACCGCGACGGGGGTCGGATCGTGAGCCGTGCACCCAGCAGGATGACCCTTGCGCGCTGGCGTCACGAGCTGCTGGTCAACCGTCTGGCCGGCTCGATCGTGATGTCGATGCCGATGCGGGCCCGCCTGTTGCGCATGGCCGGTCTCGATGTCGCAGCAGCGAGAGTCCGGCACGGCTGCTACTTCGGCTCCTCCGACGTGCGTCTCGGTGACGACGTCTTCGTGAACGTCGGTGTGTTCTTCGACGGCGTCGGCCGGATCGAGGTGGGCGACGGGGTCGCCATCGGCATCCAGTCGATGATCCTCACGGGGACGCATGCCATCGGACCCCGCAAGCGGCGGTCGGGACCTGTTGACCCGCGACCCGTCGTCATCGGCGCCGGCACATGGATCGGCGCCCGCGTCGTGATCCTTCCTGGCGTGACGATCGGCGAGGGCTGCGTCATCGCGGCGGGGTCGGTCGTGACCTCCGACTGCGCCGGCGAGGGCCTGTATGCCGGCGTGCCGGCGAAGCGGGTCAGGGACCTGGCCGAGGAAGGCGAGGAATGAGCAAGCGCTTGGACACGGCACGCCGCGCCTGGGTGGCCCTCCGACAGCTGGCGCAGCTGTCACCGGACGAACGCATTGCGCTGCTGGAACTGGCCTCGACCGCCGCAACGGAGAACGTGCGTCCCCGGCAGAGCGCAACAGTCTCCGACGAGGCGATCGTGTCGTCGCTGGCCTCGATGCGCTTCGCCGAACGCGTGGAGATCGGGCCGCGGGCGTCCGTCGGCCCGTTCTGCTGCATCTGGGGTGGGTGGAGCACCGCGTGGGCGAGAGTTGGCGCGGACGCTCTTCTCTCACCGGGCGTCGTCATGGTCGCGGGCAACCACGGCACGCAGGGCACGGGCCCGGTCCGAGACGCAGGCTTCGAGGAAGCCGACGTCGTCGTCGGCGAGGGGGCGTGGATCGGTGCTCACGCCGTGCTGGTCGGATGCCGCGTCGGCGCCGGTGCGGTGATCGGTGCGAACGCCGTGGTCGTCGACGACGTGCCGGATCTTGCGATAGCGGTCGGATCGCCGGCGAGGGTCATCGGCCGGCGTCAGTGACCGTCGGCGGCGGCGGCGGATGGGTCGACCGCCGGCTGTAGTGCACGTGGGTGCGGTGAGTACGTCGCCATCGCCAAGGACGCGTGTCTGCTGCCTGCCGCCAGGCGGCGGCGACGTCCCCGAACGCCGACGCGTCCATGCGGACGAGCTGACGGACAGCCAGCCCCACGTCCTGGAGGTAGAGCACGGGAAGCGCGCCGATGAGTCGCAGGACGGGTAGGTGGCGACGCGCATTGATGTGCCGGGCTGCGATGACGTTGACCCGCAGCCGCCCGCGCTTGTCCGCGACGGATATCGATGACGCGTGGGAGCGCTCATGCGTCGCCACCAGCACGGCAGCACACCGCGTCTCGACGCCTGCCGCTGCGAGCCGGAAGGCGAGATCGACGTCCTCACCGTAGGTGTCGAACCGCTCGTCGAAGGCCGGACAGCCGTACTCCCCCGACAGCCGATCGAGAAGGGACCGGCGGACGACCGGGCAGCTGCCGTTCGGCTTGAAGGTGGGCCACAGGGCGCCCGCAGGTGGACGTCCGAGCATGCGGACCCGCATGGTGTCGGTCACCGCCAGCACGCCACCGTCGTCACTTCCGTCCGCGCGCACCACTGCGGCTCCGAGGACGGCGGCATCCGGCTCTGTCGTGAACAGCTCGACGGCACGTTGGCAGAAGTCGCGTGCGAGGACACAGTCAGCATTGAGGAAGACGACGTACCGACCGGCCGACATCGAGACGAGGCGGTTCATGCCCGCCGCGTAACCGAGGTTCGTGTCGCTGCGCAGCACCCTCACGCCCGGCACGGCCGAGGCGACCGCGACGCTGTCATCAGATGAAGCGTTGTCGAGACACAACACCTCGACGCCGGTGAGCGTCTGGCTGGTGGCGGCGCGCAGGCACGCGTCGAGCACGGCTGCTGAGTTGAACGACAACACCAGCACGGACACGACTGGTGACGAGGGGTCGGTCACTGCGGCTGCGGGCGGATCGCGCAGATGCGTTCTGCGGTGATGCCGGCGCTGATCGACCGGTCGAACACCGGTTGCCCGCCAGCGCGGGCTGCGAGCGTCGCGAACTCAGCGGGCGACCGTGGTGTCGTCAGGGTGCCGCCGCGCCCGCTCACGCGCTGCAGCGCGCGGTGAAGAGGGGCAAGTGCTGGGGCACCGGCGTACGACACGACGAGTCCGGTGCGGGCGACCCGCAGCGCGTCATGCACCATCCGGTCAGCAACCGCATCGGGCACCCGGTGCAAGAGGCGAAGCATGACGACGCAGTCGACGGAGTTGTCCGCGAGCGGCAGCTGAGTCGCGTCTGCTTGCGCACGCCAGGAGGGCTCCGGCAGCTCGGCGAGCATCGCCGTGGACACGTCGAGAGCGAGATACGCATCGGCACGGCCGGACAACCACTCCGTCAGCTTGCCGGTGCCGGCAGGAACATCGACGACGAGGCCGATGCGCGTGGCGCCGAGTGCACGTAGCCCCGCTGCGACACCGGCTCGCTCGAGCCGGCCGATGCCCCATTCGACCGGCGACCGGCGTAGCCGGTGTGCGTACGCCTCCGCAACCGCCGGGTCGCGGTAGTGCTCGCGGGTGTAGCTGGCGTAGTCGGGTTCGCGACTCATCGCGACGTCACGAACTGTCGTACCTGACGCGCGTAGCGGCCGCCGACGGCGCGTACGACGGCCCGCCGGGCATGCCGCGCCCGGCCGTAGGTCCAGCCGTCGTCGCGCAACCGAGTGCGGTACTGGTGATCCAGCTCGCGCAGACACGACTCCTTGGTCACCACGGCCTGCAGATGCTCCCACGCCAGAGCCATCAGTGCCTCTTGCGGCCCGCGGGCAAAGCGCGTCACCGGACGGCCCCAGTCGAGAAGCGCTGCCGAGACGAACAGTCGCGCGCCTGCTTCCTCGAGCGGTCCACGCCGGGCCCGGCCGAGGTCGAAGGCCACCGGCTGGTCCGACCCCGGGCAGACCGCGAGGTTGCGTATCTCGAGGCCCTTGAACACGACACCGACACCGAGCACGGCGGTGTCGGCGCGCTTCTCCGGCAGACCCGCCAGGAGCTCGGCGTCGCGGCTGCCCAGCAGGTCGTGCGCGGCGGCACGAAGGGCGGCCGGGTACGACGCCGCGAAGCCCTGCGGGTCGGCGCGCAGCAGCTCGTCGAACGGGGTCAGGTCATGCCAGGGGTAGGCGAGGAGGAGGTCGTCCTTCGCGACGGCGACGGGCGTGAGTACCCGAAGCCGCCGGAACACGGCCCGACCGGTCTCGGCGCCAACACGCTCCGCCTCGAACAGATCGCCCCTCGGGTGGCCGCTTCGCGTCACGAACTGTTTGAGGAACCAGCGCTCGCCGTCGGGCCCATGTGCGGCCGCCGTCCGCGACCACGCGCGCTGCGCGACCGAGTCGCACCGGACCGTCACCGGCTCGCCGTCGCGGGGCCGCAGCGAGAGGTGCGCGCCGGCGGCCAGGAGCTTCATCGCGGCAGCCTATGGCTGCGCCCGCCTCGTCCCATCGGCGCGAAGTGGTAGTCACGTCGGGCCATATTCGAGTCATCTCCGCGCAATTCGGGCAATATCGGACCTCCGATGTCCTTTGCTACTCGTGTAGCCCCACACGAGGAGCCCTGAATGCATCGTCGCGACGTTGCCGCTGTCGCCATCGGCATCGCCGTCCTGTCCGTCGTGCTCGTTGCCCCGAACCGGTCCGTTGCTCAAGCGGCAGCACTTCCGGCGCCCGCACCGCACGCGGTGGCGGCACCTGACGGAGCCGTCTGGTCGACCGATCCGTCCCGCGACCGCGTGATCGCCCTCGGAGCGAGCGGCGTCGTGACCAAGACGGTGTCGCTGCCGGCCGGCAGCCACCCCAACGACATCGCCCTCGGCTCCGACGGTGCGCTCTGGGTGACCGAGCCGGGGGCCAACGCCATCGCCCGCATCACGATGGCCGGAGTGGTGACGTCGTACCCGGTCCCGACCGTCGGTGCGGAGCCCTGGGGGATCGCGGCGGTGCCATCGGGGCTGCTCTTCTTCACCGAACGCGCCGCGAACAAGATCGGTGCCGTCATCCCCTCCAAGGGCATCGTCGCGGAGAAGGCACTGACCACCGCTGACGCGGCACCCAGCGGGATCGTTGCCGGCGCCGACGGAAACGCCTGGATCGCCGAGGCCGGGGTGGGTCGCATCGGGCACTACGTCACCGGTGTGGTGGTCGACGCGCCGCTGCCGAGCGCGGCGGGCACCCCCAACGACGTGACGCTGGGAGCGGACGGGTCGGTGTGGGTCACTGAGCCGGGCGTGAACAAGCTGGCGAAGGTGCCGACCACGGGTGCGGCCACCGAGGTGGGGCTTCCGTCGGGGGCGGCCCCCGCGCAGATCACCACCGGTCAGGACGGGGCGATCTGGGTTGCCGAGCCGGGGCTTTCCGAGGTTGCCAGGGTCGTCGGCGCGACGGTGACCCAACGGTCGGTCAAGGGTCATCGAGCGGGCATCGCCGCTCCGGCCGACGGCTCTCTCTCGCTGTTCGACACGGGAACGGCGACCCCGCTGCGGATGACGGGCGTCGTCACCGTCGCCGCGCCGTGCTCCGCCGGCCCGGTCTGCATCGGAGTGGATGGCTCGAAGCCCGGGGCCGCGGTCACGCACGTCGCGCAAGGCGTTCTGCACAGCGCGGTCAATCCCGCCCCTGCCGCGAGTCTGGTGACGCAGCTGGCCCCGACGGCATGGCGGATCTCCGGGCTCGACGAGGCGCCGGTCGCGAGCGCGAGCAATGCGGTCGTGACCTATGTCCTGTCGGACCACTGGTATGACCAGACCTACGGGCAGAGCAGCCTCGACCCCAACGGACAGGTGCCGCCGTGGTCCGATCCGGACGGCTACCAGACCTATGTCCGCAACGAGGTCGCGAAGGTGCTCGCCTCGGGCATGCGCGTCGACTACTTCGAGGTGCAGAACGAGCCGGGCGGCTCTTGCTGCGGCACCGTCGACCAGCAGCTGCAGGAGTTCCAGCTCGCCTATGACGCGATCAAGTCGGTCGACCCGTCGCTGAAGGTGATGGGTCCGAGCCTCGCCGCGTTCGCCGACGCGCCCTACCCCGCCGGTGGCTACCGCAACTCCGGCCACGACCTCGACCTGGCGACGTTCCTTGACTTCGCCAAGGCGCAGAACGAGCACTGGGACGCCCTGGCCTGGCACGAGAACGACGCCGACGTCTCGCTCGAGATCAACTCGGTCGACTCGCCGAACGTCGTGGCCGACCACTTGCGCCGCGTCCGGGCGCTGCTCGCCCAGCACCCGGAGGCCGGCTCGCCCGCACTCGTCGTCAACGAGTACGGCGGCATCGCGCAACGAAGCCCGGGCTGGGACGTCGGCTACGCGGCCGCTCTCGAGCAGGGTGGGGCGACGTCCGCGAACCACGCCTGCTGGAGCTCGCTGGACTCGACCGGGACGAAGTACTCGGAGTGCCGCGACGGTTCGATGGACGGGCTCCTGCAGCACGGCGGGCTCGCGCTGGCCAGCCGGGGCCTGGCCGCCGCCTTCTACGCCTCGATGGCAGGCAGCGCGGTGCCGGTTGCGACGACCGACCCCGGGGTGACCGGTCTGGCGACGGTGGCGGGCACCTCGGTCAACCTGTTGTTCGGCCGGCACGTCGGCTGCTTCCCCGCCGGCTCGGACTGCTCGGCGGCCGACCTGCCCGCACCGCGAAGCGTGACCGTCAGTGTTCGCGTGCCGTCACCGGTTGCCCGCAACTACACGGTCACGGTTCAGCACATCGTCGACGGGGTCGACACCCCGACGGTGACGACCACGACGGTCGCTGCGCGCAGCGGCATCGTGTCGCTGTCGGTCGGCACTGTCGGTGAGGGGGACGCCGTCAGCGTGGCCGTGCGACCGGTCTAGCCGCGAGACAGCCACGGCCTGGCACCACCCGGCAGCCCGAGACCGCCCCACGTCCCGCGCAGCGCGACGAGCGCCGGCTCCGGACGGCGCCGGGTGACGACCATCGTGGCGCACGCCAGGCAGTCCACGAGCAGCGCGAGCAGCAAGCCGGCTCGTGCGGCGGGGCTCCACCAGCGACCGGCGTAGCGGATGAGTGACCGAACACTCTCCGCTCGCATCCGCTCCGGTGGGACCCGACGCAGTCCGGATCCGTAGGCGTGGCTGGCGGAGGCGTCCGGGACGACGTCGGCGCGTAACCCACGCTCACGAAGTCGGCGGTAGAGATCGGAGTCGTTGTAGAGCAGGGGAAACCGTTCGTCGAACAACGTCTCACCGATGTCGGAGCGACGGAGCAGCACGCACGCGGCTGCTGCCGATTCGACCGTGACCACCTCTGGCGAGGGCAGCAGTCCGGCGTACCAGCGGCGATCTCGATGCCGACCGTGCAGCAGCTTGACGTCGATCCGTGAGCCGGTCTCCGTCAGACACCACCAGGCACTCGACAGCGTCGTCTCCCGTCGCGCGAAGGCCTGCGGGGTGCCGTCGGGATAGCGCAGGCTCGCCGCCGCCACGCCGCATGCCGGTGTCGCGACCAGGTGGTCGACAAGGCGCCGGACGCAGTCGTCGGTCATGACGCAGTCGGGGTTGAGCAGCAGGACGTGTTCGCCGGTGGCGTGCTTCAGGGCGACGTTGTTGGCGACGGCGTAGCCGATGTTGCCCGGCGACTCGATGACGCGCACCCGGTCGGCGTAGCGCATCAGCCCGGCGCGCGTGTCGTCCGACGAGGCGTTGTCGACGACGACGACCTCGACCTGGACATCAGTCTGAGCGAGCGCGGCGTCCAGACAGGCGCAGATCTCCTCGGCGTTGTTCCAGGTCACGACGAGGATCGAGACCCGCACCGATCCATCCTAGGAGCCCGTACGCTGACCGCGTGTCGGTCGCCGTCGTCGTTCCGGTACGTGACGGCGCGGAGCTGCTCGATGCCGCCCTCGCGGCGCTGATGCCGGAAGCTGCGGCGCATGGTGCCGCAGTCGTCGTTGTCGACGACGCCTCAACCGACGCATCCGCGGACGTGGCCGAGCGACATGGCGTCACGGTCGTGCGCCGCCAGGTGGCAGGTGGGCCGTACGTCGCCAGGAACGCGGGTTGGCAGGCGGCGAACGCGGACGTCGTGGTGTTCACCGACGTGCGATGCCGGGCGCGGACTGGATGGCTCGGTGGTCTGCTCGCGGGGCTGGCGGATCCGGCGGTCGCGATCTGTGGGGGTGACGTCGAGGCGCTGACCGGCGACAGTGCGGCAGAGCGATACGTGCACAAGTGGCAACCACTGCAGCCGGACCGAGGCCTGACGCACGAGTTCCTTCCGTTCCTCCCCACGTGCAACCTTGCGACGCGGCGGTCGGTGCTCGTGGCGGTGGACGGGTTCCGGCCGATGCGCAGCGGCGGGGATCTCGACTTCTGCTGGCGAGTGCAGCTGGCGGGACTCGGATCGGTCGTCTATGCGCCGGGAGCCGGGGTCGAGTGGGTGCCGCGGCCGGGGACGCGCGCGGTCGTCAGGCAGTGGTACCGCTACGGCGCAGCGAAGCCGTCCCTTTACCGCGACTATGCGCGACACGGCTACGAGCTGGAGCCGCCGCCCCCGTCGCTGCGCATCTGGGTGCGCGAGGCGCGGCGGTTCGCGCGAGCGCTGCGTCGTACGCCTGCCCGGGACTGGGACGTCGAGGTCGTCGACCGGCTGTGCCAGCTCGCCTGGTGGCGCGGCTACCGGCGGGAGTGGCGCAGCCTCGCGACGGGCGGAGGCGGCTGAGTGCGCACACCGCCACGCGTCGTGTTCTTCCAGGCGAACTTCCCGTCGACGATCGACTACCCGAACGCGCGGCCGGTGCGGTTCATGCAGCGACGCGGTCTGGACGTGCAGATCGTGTCCTACGGAACAGGCCACGAGAGCCTCGACGGCGTCCCGCTCTGGCGGGAACATGGCGTCGTCGGCGCCGCCCGCCGCATCGCCCGACTGCGACCGGACCTGTTGTTCGTCGAGACTCCGACGACGTCGTTGACCCTCGCCCTCGCCGCTCGCCGGGTGTGGGTGCGCTCTCCGGTCCTGTCACCCAAGCCTCAGAAGGCGATGGTGCAGCGCCAGCTGATGCGTGCGGTGGACCACGTGACCTTCTGCAACCCGGCGGATGCCCTGCCGTGGGACCTGCCGTCATCGCGGCTCGTCGACCTGCCGTACCCGGTCGATGTCGAGTTCTGGTCCGCCCGATCCGAGCGTGATCCGTCATGGTGGAGCACTCGAGGCCTGCCGGTGCCGACCGGACCGGTGCTGGTCTGCGTCGCGAACTTCGTCGCGGTGAAGCGTCAGGCGGAGCTGGTGAACTGGATCGCGCCGTTGCTCGTCGAGCGCGGTGCGCACCTGGTGCTGGCCGGCCGGGTCTTCGACACGACCGTTGCGCGCGACGTCGAGAGGGCTGTCCTGGAGCACGGTCTCGGCGACCGCGTTCACGTCGTCGGCGAGCTGTCGCACGAGGATGTTCGCTCCCTGTACGCCTGGACCGACGTCGCAGTGATCAACTCCCGCAAGGAGACGCAGTGCATGTCCCTCTACGAGTCGCTTGCGGCCGGCGTCGTGACCATCTTGCGTGACGTGGGCCAGCTCACCTCCGCGTTTCCGGCACTGCCTCGTTTCGATGACGCGGAAGGCCTGCACGCTGCCGTCGCTCGTTGTCTCGACGAGCGCGGGCTGAGTCAGGAGCTCGTCGACGCTGCGCAACCGCGGGTGGCATGGGCCGACGTCCGCCGCCACGACCGGTTGCTGGACCAGCACCTCGACCGCTTGTTGGGCGCATGACGTCCGTCGGGTTCGACGTCACACCCATGACGACGGGCGTGACCGGTGTCGCCCGTTACGTGCGCGAGCTCGTCGGCGCGCTTCGTGGACAGGGCGTGACCGTCTCCACGTACGCGTTCGGACGGGGCCGGTATCCCGCACTGCCGGGAACCAGGCACATCTCCGTCCCGCTGCGCGTACTGCACACGGCATGGGCGATGGCCCCTTGGCCCAGGGCCGAGACGGTCGCGGGGGACGTGGACGTCGTCCATGTGCCGGACCTGCGCGCGGCGCCCACCCGCCGGCCGTTGGTGATGACGCTGCACGACCTCGCCGCGGTCGACCACCCCGAGCTGCACTCGCCACGGCGGGTGGCAGCGCAGCGCGCGCAGCTGGAAACCGTGCGGCGGCAGGCGTCGGTGGTCATCACGGTTTCGGAGGCGACGCGGACACGTGCCGTGGCGCACGGCGTCTCGCCGGAGCGCATCGTCGTGACGCCGCTGGGGCACACCCCGCGACCACCGGTTGGTGCGTCGGTCATCGACGGTCCTTACCTGCTGGCCGTTGGTGAGGTCACACCCAGGAAGAACCTCGGCGTGCTCACTCGCGCCTTCGCTGCCGCGAAGGTCCCCGGGCTCCGGCTGGTTGTCGCCGGTCCTACCTCACCGCAGACAGCCGACCTGCTCGGCCCGGACAGAGATGACGTCATCATTCTCGGTTCGGTCGACGACGAGACCCTTACCGGGCTGTACGAGGGTGCAGTCGCGTTGTGTTTCCCTTCGTTGGCAGAGGGTTTCGGACTGCCTGTGCTCGAAGCCATGTCCGCAGGTGTTCCGGTGCTGGCCAGCGACATCGACGTCGTACGGGAGGTCGGCGCCGACGCAGTGTCGTTCGCGCCGCCTCGTGATGTGGCCGCATGGACCGACGCGATCCGGCAGCTCGCCGAGGATGGCGAACTCCGGGCGAGGTTGTCGGAGGCCGGGCGCCGGCGTGCGTCCCTGTTCACCTGGGAGGCAACGGCGGCCGCCACAGTCGCGGCGTACGAGAAGGCGTTGGCATGGACGTAGCGCTCGACGCGAGGTGGATGCAGCTGCGCCCACTGGGCGGGGTCGGCCGGATCCTCGCCAACGTCCTCCCGCACGTGCCGGCGGGGGTCGACCTGACGCTGCTCACCGACCCGCGCTGGCCGGAGCTCCACGCAGCGCAGGCGGTGATGCCGCTGCGCGCACCGTGGCCCGGGCACGCCGCCGCGTGGCTCCAGTGGAGCGCACCGCGGTGGTTGCGCGAGTTCACCGGGGTCTTCCACTGCCCCTTCTACGCGCTGCCTTTCCGGCAGTCCGTCCCAATGGTCGTGACGATCCACGACCTCACGTTCGAGGACCATCCGGAATGGTTCCCGAGGGGACGCGCCTGGAGCTATCGCGCCCAGGCTCGCCATGCCGCGCGCACGGCGGACGTCGTCATGACCGTGTCCGAACACGTGCGTGACCGCATCGCTGAGCGCTACGGCGTGCCACAGGAGCGCCTCGTCGTCGCGAGCCCCGCGGTCGACCCGGTGTTTCTCGCCGACCATGACGTCGACGCCGTACGTCGACAGTGCGGAGTCAACAATCGGTACGTCGTCGCACTCGGTGGCGGGCCGCGACGGAACCTGGGACTGGCGCTGGAGGCGTGGGAGCGGGTCCGTCGCCGACACGAGGACGTCGAGCTGGTCGTCGTCGGCCGTGCTCCGGCCGCAGAGGCGCCGGGGGTGCGAACCGTGGGAGCCGTCGACGACGACACCTGGGCAGCGCTCCTCGCCGGCGCGGCCGCACTGCTCTACCCCACGTCAGACGAGGGATTCGGCATGCCCGCCCTCGAGGCGGCGGCGAGCGGTACGCCCGTCGTCTGCATCCGCGCCGGCGCCTTGCCCGAGGTGCTGGCCGACGCTGCGATGTGGGTGGACACGTTGACCGCTGAGGCACTCGCCGCCGGGCTCGAACGTCTGCTGACCGATGCGGCGGGCGCGGATGCGCTCACTGTGGCCGGCCGGCGCCGGGCCGCCGAGCTACCCGGTTGGGAGGTCGCTGCCGCCAGACACGTGCAGGCCTGGACGGCGGCGGCCGAGAGCGGCCGGCGCAACGGGGTCAGCCGAGGAGCGTGACTCCCGTCGACAGGTCGTAGTACTGGTCGGGCATCACGTTGCCGGCACGGTCGACGTATCGGTCCAAGGGGTTGGATCCGGTGAACACGTACTGCACCCGCGACGCCATCGCCGACCAGGTCAGGCTGTTGATCGAAAGCGCGCGGTCGGTCGTGTCAGGAGCTGACACCGAGCCGACGACGTAGGCGATCGGGCCGTTGTAGACCGACCAGTCACGTGCGGCGTCGCGGCCACCGGCGATCGGCTCGCTGAACTGCACCGACACGCCTGACGCCGAAGTGGAGAATCCCGCGATGGTCGGGGCCACTCGGTCGAGCACGAGCACTGCCGTCGACCAGTGCTCGCCGTTCGGTCCTGCGCTGACGTTGCCGGCAGGATCCACGACCTGCAGCAGCAGCTGGTAGGTGCCGTCGTTCTGGATGGCGGTCGTCGGCGTGCACGTCGTCGTGGAACCGGTCGTCTGCGTCGAGCACAGCGTCGTGTCGGTCGACTGCAGGCCCGGCTGGCCATCGGTGTCGGCGTAGACGGTGACCCGCTCTCCCTGGAACAGGTTGCCCAGCGTGTACGGCGGCGCCGGGTTGTTGACATAGAAGGTGCCGTCGGTGGTGTCGGGGCTCTTGCCGTCGACGGCCGTCAGCACCGGAAGCTCCGGGGCGATCCCGTCGTGGCTGGTCAGACTGCTGATCACCATGAGGTTGCCGGCCGCGTCGGTGACGGGAGGAGCCGACGGCGGGTGGTAGTCGACGATGGGAGTGTCGTCGCGACCGATCGGGTCCGCGAGGCTCAGCACGATGGTGCCGCCGAAGGTGGTCGCGGAACCATCGAAGAAGACTGCGCTCACCGGGAAGGTCACGGATCCGTTGTGGACGGTGAAGTCGGCCGGGTTGAACGCGCCGAGCGTCGGTTCGCGAAGCGCGATCCGGACGGTCTTCACGTCGCGATCCTGCGTCGTGTTGCTGCCTGCGCCGGTAAGGGCGTAGTCCAGCTGCGGCGCCTTGTTGTCGATGACGATCTGGTTGGAGGTCGTCGTCGTCGTGTTGCCGCTCGAGTCGGTGCTGATCACTCGAAGCTGTGCGTGGTCTGCGCTCGACGGGAACGTCGGCGTCGCCATGCCGGTGATCGTGCCGTTGCTGTTGCTGCACGACACGGACTGCTCGGCGATGCGCGCGCCCGACTGCAGCGCGTCGAGGACGCACTTCACCGTCGCGTTCGGATCCTGCGTCGTGGCGGTGCCGTCCGTGTACACCGCACCCCCGAACGTCAGGGTGTCGCCGTTCTTGGCGACGTAGGGCATCGATGTGTCGTTGACCGAGCCACCGAAGCGTCCGACGCGGTGCGGTGCCGACAACGTGGGCACGGCGACCGGTCCGAGGCTGTCGAGCACGAATGGGGTGGAGACCGGCACCTGCAGACTCATCGGCGCGCCGTTGCCGTCGACCCCGCTGATCGCAACTGTGGGGGAGTACTGGCCGTCCATGTCGCCGGTCGCCGGGTCACCGGGCAGGATGATGCTCTGGAATCCGATGCGCTGGCTGTAGCTTCCGCCCGCGATCGTCACCGACTTGCCGAGCGGGGTCGAGAACGACTTGGTGGAGTCAGCGGAGTTGACGAAAGACAGGGCTGTCGTCGGGTCGAACGTGAAGGTCTGCGCCCCCGCGCGGGCGAGCAGCAGCGAGAACCCGGCATACCCGCCTGAGCGACCGAAGGCCGGCGTCATCGGCTTCGATCCGTCGTAGACGAAGCTCACCGGAGCCTGGACCTCGAACGGGTTGGTGAACTTGGAGTTCGACCCGGCCGGCGAGCTTGCGGTCACCTTCAGGGTCCGGCCGGTGCCGGCGGGGCCGAAGGTGACCGGCAGGGTGAACGGCATGCTCCCGCCCGCCGGGATGAGCGCCGAGGGGGCGGACCCGAACGTGTCCCCCGACGCACTGCTGCCGGTCACGGTGGCGGTCACGTCCGCTGTGCCGTGGTTCTCGACGATGACCTGGAGCGGCACGTTGTTCTGACCGGCGGTGACCGCACCGGTGTTCGTGCGGAAACCGAGGGTCGGAGTGGTGAGCCGGAGGATGTAGACCCGCGTCGTCAGCGCGGTGGAGCCGGCGGGCGTAGCGTCCTGAATCGTCGTGCCGCCGTCGCTGCTCGTCGACACCTCGACGGCGCCCGTGGTGTCCTGATCCACGCTCGCTGCTGCGACCTCGATGTCGAAGTCGGCCTTCTGACCCGGTGCAATCGGCGCCGAACCCGTCGGAACCGAAGGCGCGTCGAACTCGACGGATCGTGCGTCGCGAATCCGGGCCGACCATCCGTTGCCAGAGCCCGAGACCACCGTGAG
Source organism: Mycobacteriales bacterium (assembly GCA_035695045.1). Taxonomy (GTDB): domain Bacteria; phylum Actinomycetota; class Actinomycetes; order JAFAQI01; family JAFAQI01; genus DASSKP01. The sequence goes on from DASSEX010000070.1 coordinate 28,751, forward strand.
GGTTGGCGGGAGAGTGACGCGGACGTAGTTCGCGACGTCGGTGCCGGTGGGAGGGAGCGGGTTGGTGACTCGCACATCAAGGTGGAAGGAGGACGTCCCGGACATCACGTCGCGAACGCCGAGCAATGACGCCTTGATGGGGTTGCTCGTCGCGGCATGAGCGGACGCAGCGGCACCGGCAATGGTGCCGCCGGTGATCGCGACGGTCGAGACGACTGCTACGAGACGACGTGAACGCAACGTCCGCATGCTGACCCTCACCCCCAGAACAGCCGACTTGTCGGCTGAGCGTCAGGTATTCGCGGTCGGCGCCGAGATTCCTTCTGCCTGCGGGGGCGCAGCTGCGTAGCCGGCGCGGACCCAGGCGGGCACCTGAGATCGTCGGCCGGCAGTCAGGTAGAAGCGCACGTAGGAAGCGCCCATCGCCTCGACGTTGAACCGTTCGACGAGGCGCAGCATCATGGCGCCCGCCAACAGCTCGGCACGCTTGGGGTCGTCGAGCAGGCTGACGATCGCGCGCGCGGCTGCTTCGGCGTCTGCGAACGGGACCAGCTCTCCGGACACGCCCGGCTCGATGATGTCGGAGTTGCCCACGACATCGCTGAGCACCAGCGGGACCGAGGCGCGCGCTGCCTGCAGCGGCGAGTAGGGACCGCCCTCGAACGCGGACAGCAGCGCGAAGACGGACAGCGAGGGCAGCACCGTCTCGGCGTCGGGAAGAGACGGGATGCGGTGGATACGACCGGCGAGAGCGCCTTCCCCCGCGTTGTCGATGACGGGCGCGAGATGGCCGTCGCCGATGACGACGAAGTGCGCGGTCGGGTGCAGCTCAGCGGCTCGGCGGAAGGCGGCGACGATCGCGTCCGGAGCCTTCTGCGCGACCAGGCGAGCGATGGTTCCCACAAGGGGGACGTCGCGCTGCAGGCCGAGCATGGCGTGCAGGTCGACCGGCTCGGGTGCCGACAGGCTCACACCGTTGGGGATGACCACGACACTCGACTCGTCGGCGATGCCGCGCTCGACCGCGAAGCGGCCTTCGGAGTCGGACACCGCAACGAGGTGCTGGGTGCGTCGGGCGAGCAGCCGCTCGACGGCGACCACCGGCCGCTGCGGGTAGATGGCATGCGGTGTGTACACGCGCACCGCCGAGCCGGGGAGCATCCGCGCGAGGGCGCCGCCCACCGCTGCGTGACCGTGGATGATGTCCGGCTGCAGCTCGTGGACGAGCTTGATCAGCCGAGCGAATCCCCCCAGGTTGCGCCAGTGCACCGGCAGCCGGCGCATCTCGACCAAGCGGACCTCTGCCCCCGCGGCGGTCAGCTTGGCGACGGCCCGGTCGTCGCTCAGGTGCCCTACTCGTCGCGGTGGCATCGCGATGACGTGCCGGACCCCAGGGGTGTGCCGGACGACGTCGACGAGGTGCCGCGCCGTGCCGCCGCCCACCGCTTCGAGGACATGGAGGACCGTCAGTTGGCGGTCGGCGACAGCCGGCAATCTCGTCCGACGCCGTCGACCGGCAGCGCCGCGCGGATACGACTCCGCGCGGAGGGTGTCGACGGCCACAGAGCACCTCGATCAACGGGAAATGGAGCGAGCGGCGTCTCGCGTCCCCCGTCCAACGAACGAACCGCCCGAAGGTCGCGCACCCTATGAGAAAGAGCGCAAGAAATCGCCATAGGCCCGCCCGATCTGTGACCAGTCGTACTTATCGAGCACGAGCGCGCGGCCGGCGTCGGCCAAGTGTCCGGCGGTCGTTCCGTCGCCCAGGGCCGTGACGGTCGCGTCCGCGAGTCCGCCGGCGTCGTCCGCGACCAGCGCGTGGACTCCGGGCTCGTAGTCCAGGCCCATGAGCCCGATCGAGGTCCCGACGACCGGCCGGCCCGCTGCCCACGCCTCCAGCACTTTCAGACGGGTCCCCGTGCCGAACCGGAGCGGCACCACGGCGACCCGGGCGGCGGCGACGTACGGCGCCATGTCCGGCACGTCGGGATGTACGGCGACGCCGGGCAGCTCGCCGAGAGCCGATACCGCCGGGGTGGGCGCACGGCCGGCGATGTCCCAGCGCGCCTCCGGCACCCGCTGCCGGACCAGCGGCCAGACCTCCCGCGCGAACCAGAGCAGCCCGTCGACGTTCGGTCCGTAACCGAGGGTCCCCGAGAACAACAGCCGCGGAGCCTCGGGCAGCCCGGCGGTGGTTGCCGGGACGTCGACGCCGTTCGGGATCACGACGGAGTCACCGGGAAGCAGGGCCGCATCGGCCGGGGAGACGCTGACCACGGCGTCGTAGGACCGCACGATCCAGGCCTCGAGCCGCCGGGCGGCGGCTGCCTCGCGCTCGCGCACCCATCGCTGCCGTCGGCCGGCGGCCAGGCGTGCCGAGTCCGCTGCGGAGCCGGAGGCGACGTTGTGCAGCTCGGCGATCCAGGTGGCGTTGCGCCGCGGCGGCAGCAGCGTCGCCAGGCCTGCGTGCTGCACGATCACGATGTCGTAGGAGCTGTCGTCTAGTGCCGCGGCGAGGGCGTCACGGGCCGGCCGGGCGGCCCACCGCTCCACCGGCCCTTGCCGCCCGAGTGCCAGCTGCAGGTTGAGCACCCGGCGGCGCAGGGTCGAGCCGTCGCGGCGCACGCGCACCGGCACCTGGGTCACCCGGCGGACCGCCGCGACGGTCTTGTCGTCGGGAACCCCGCCGGCGACGAGGAGGTCGACGTCGGCGGCGCAGGTGATCGCGTCCAGCAACCGGGCCTGCCGGATGTTGCCGCCGCCGAGCGCGCGGTCAGGAGGCTCGGCCGTCACCCAGAGCAACCGCACGGGCCATGGTGGCACGAAATCGGTTCCTGCAAATACGCGACAAATCCGGCATTCGTTCACTACGTCCGTTGCGCGGACGTAAGGGGCACGTCAATGTTCCGCCGGCGACCCGGACCGGGTCCTTCAGTCCTGCCGCCGAGAACGGCGGAGTCTTCGGAGGGAGCGCGAATGCGCAAGTTTGTCAGGCTGTCTCTCGTCGCTGGTGCGGCGTCGGCTGTCATCGGTGGCGCCATGGTCGCCGGCCCGTCGTTCGCCGCCCCGGGCGGTGGCGAGTGCACGCTCGACGGCGTGGCCAACTTCAGCCCGGGCCCGGGCACCAACCCGACCGGCACGTTCGCCTACGACTTCGGTGGCGACCTGTCCGGCTGCAACTCCTCGGAGAGCGGCGCGCCCGCGGGCGGGCACATCAGTGCGGGCCAGCAGGTCAGCATCGGTGGTGTCACCTACCAGGAGCCGAAGGCCACCGGCACCGGTTCGTGCGGCTTCGGCCAGACCGCCGGCACCGCCATCGTCCAGTGGGCGGACGGCACGATCAGCGTCATCAACTACACCACGACCTCGGCCGCGGCCGGCGTTGCGCTGCAGGGCACGGTCGTGCCGAGCGCCACGGTGACGAACGTGTCCACCAACACCCCGGCGACCATCAACACGACCCGCTACGCCGGTGACGGCGCCGCCGGCGCACTCGCGTTCGAGGTCAGCGACCCGAGCCAGTGCGCCGCGTCGACGGGTGTCGTCACGGCCGGCATCCAGGGCGTCACGGGCATCGGCCACCAGTAAGTCAGCACGGCTGAACAGCACTTCAGGGGGGGCGTCCTGCGGGGCGCCCCCTCTGCCGTGTCCACGTGCGGCAGCATTCGCATCGTGCCTGCCAACCCGTCGCCGACGACGGTGCTGCACTACGTCGACCGCTGGCTCGAGCTGTCCGCGGGCTTCGTGCACGCACATGTCCGGCACAGCCGCCATCGCGCCGTCGTCGTGTCGCGTGAGCCGCTCATCAACGCCGCTACGTTCCCGCACCGCCCGGTCCACACGCTCGCGCCACTGCTTCGGGTGGCCACCCCGGTGCTCTCCAGGCCTCGCCTCCTGACCGCGGGACTTGCAGCGGCCGCGCTGGCGCACCGCGCGCGGGTCGTCCACGTGCACTTCGGATACGCAGTCGACGACGTCGTCGGCGCCGTGCGGCGCCTCCGGCTGCCTCTCGTCGTCTCACTGCACGGGCACGACGCGACGGCAGTGCCGCGCGAGAACCCGCGGCACTACGAGAAGGCAACGCAGCTCGCGTCAGCCGTCGTGGTTCCGTCGCGCTACTTCCGCGACATCGCGGAGTCGCTCGGGTTTCCCGGCGGCCGGATCCACGTGATCCCGGCCGGCGTGGACACGACGTTCTTCACTCCGACGCCTCTGCCCGATGCACCGGTGGTCTCGTTCGTGGGTCGCCTGGTGGAGAAGAAGGGTGTCGACGTGCTCGCCAAGGCCTGGCCCGCGGTTCGCGAGGCGGTGCCCGGCGTCCGGCTCGAGGTGCTGGGCGAGGGACCGCTCGCCGACCTGTTGCCTCAGGATGTCCTTCGCGAGGCCCCCGACCCTGCTCGGCGGGCCGAGCAGGTGCGCGACGCGCTGCGCCGGGCGCGCGTTGTCGTCACACCGAGCCGCGCGGGACCCGACGGCGACAGCGAGAGCCTGCTTCTCGTCAACCTCGAGGCGCAGGCGAGCGGTCGCCCTGTCGTCACGACGAACCACGGTGGCATCCCCGAGTACGTCGACAGCGGTCGCACCGCTCTCGTGGTGCCCGAGAACAGCCCGGCGGAGCTCGCCCGGAGCTTGGTCAGCGTGCTTCTCGACCACGACATCGCCCGGCGGCTCGCAGCAGCCGGGCCGGTGTGGGCGCGAGACTTCGACGTGCGCGGTTGCACGTCGCGTGTCGACGACCTCTACGACGACCTGGTCTGAGTGCGCCGGGCGCGTAGCTTCCTGACCCCGCGCCGAGCGGTGTCGACGCCGAGGAACACCGGCATCAGCACCGTCGTCGCCAGCCCCGGAGGGACGTCGGCGAACCGGCGGAGCCAACGCGGTCGGAGAGGGTGGCGACGCAGGAAGAGGTAGCCGGCATAGGCATGAGCACGCAGCCGCCCCGGTCCGCGCCGGAAGTCGAAGAACTCAGGGTGCGTCGTGCTCAAGCTTTGCAGAAAGGGCGGTAGTTCAGACCGGGGCACACGCCTCAGGACGTGCTCGCCACTCATGTGCACGCCGTACCTCAACCATCGCTCCACCTCGCCGGGCCTTCGGTCTGCGTCCCCGTTGTACTCCTGGTGGGAGTAGGCCGCGACCTTGGCGCGGATGGCGTCCGGGCCGCCGAGAAAAGACAGATGCCATCCGGCACCGTCGACGCGACGCGCCCGCTCGCTCTGCCATTCCCGCGTGTCGTTGCCCAGGTAGTAGTCCACCTCCGGGTGCTGCTCCATGCCCGGACGGAACGCGAGGGTGCCCATGGTCCAGGTCGGCTTCTGCACGAGATTGGCGTAGTAGTTGGCGTGCGTCATGGACAGCCGCACGGGTTCCGACAGTTCGTCGCGCAGGCGCGCGACCACGGCCGGCTCCGGAATCTCGTCGACGTCGCCGAAGAGGACCAGATCGCCCGCAGGCACTGCTCGCTCGATGAAGTCGCGCGCATGGCGGCGCTGTTCGTGCTCTCGCGCCCACGGGTTGCGCGGCGTCGGGTCGAGATCGACGGCGACGTGGCGCACTCGACCGTCGTGGGCGAACCGGCCGCGGTGCTCGGCGAAGTGCAACGGTTTGGGCTGTCCCGTGAACGTCAGTGGCGCCTCGATCACCACGACGTGGTCGGCGACGTCACGGAGTGCTTCGAGCCGGATCTCGAGCAGGTCGAGCTCGTCGTTGAACAGGAAGACGTCCCAGACCCCGACGGGCGCCATCCCCGAAACTTCGCCTCTCGAACGGTTGACCTTCGTCGGTCGGAGCGGGTGAAGGGAATCGAACCCTCACTGTCAGCTTGGGAAGCTGATGTTCTGCCATTGAACTACACCCGCGTGTGCACGCGAGGATAGCCTCCACGCGTGCTTCTGAGCGACCGCGATCTGCGCGATGAGATCAAGGCCGGCCGGCTGGTCATCGACCCTTACGACGACTCGCTGGTGCAGCCGTCGAGCATCGACGTCCGCCTCGACCGCTACTTCCGGGTCTTCGAGAACCACCGCTACCCGCACATCGACCCGGCCGAGCAACAGGACGAGCTCACACGAATGGTCGAGGTCGGCGTCGACGAGCCGTTCATCTTGCACCCCGGGGAGTTCGTGCTCGGGTCGACGTACGAGGTCATCGGATTGGCCGACGATCTCGCGGCTCGGCTGGAAGGCAAGAGCTCGTTGGGCCGGCTCGGCCTGCTCACCCATTCGACTGCGGGCTTCATCGACCCGGGCTTCGAGGGGCACGTGACGCTCGAGCTGTCGAACGTCGCGACACTGCCGATCAAGCTGTGGCCGGGCATGAAGATCGGCCAGGTCTGCGTGCTGCGGCTCACCTCGCCGGCAGAGCATCCTTATGGGTCGGCCGTCTACGGCTCGCGCTACCAAGGGCAGCGCGGCCCGACGCCCTCACGGTCACACCAGAATTTCCGCCGCGGCGGCATCTGACCGGCGAACTTGTCAGCGGCACAGCACGTCATGGCGTGCTCACGCGCTGACAACTCGCGCGCTATTCGTGCGAGTCGTCCGTCGAGGTGTCCTGCACCTTTTCCGTGTCGTCGGCGTGCCGGTTCGACGGGTCGACGACCGTTGGTCCCTCGGTCGGCC
>DASSEX010000071.1:0-44413 GCA_035695045.1 Mycobacteriales bacterium
GTGCAGCTCGCCGCCGAGAAGGCGCTCGCCGATGAGACGAAGCCGGCCGCGCTCGTCGCCGTGCGCGCCTCGGACGGCGCGGTGCTGGCGGTGGCCAACACCCCGGATGCGACGTCGTACGACCGCGCGTTGGAGGGGCACTATCCGCCGGGGTCGACCTTCAAGGTTGTGACGACCTACGCGCTGCTCGGTCACGGAGTGACGCCGACGACGCCCGTTCCCTGCCCGCCCACGATCGCGGTCGGTGGACGCACGTTCCGCAACTTCGAAGGTGAGGCCGCGGCATCCCCGACGTTCGCCACCGACTTCGCGATCTCATGCAACAGCGCGTTCATCGGCGCGTCGCGGCGGCTCGCGCCGAAGGACCTGCCGGATGCGGCGCAGAGCTTCGGTCTCGGAGGCAGATGGACGTTGCCGTTGCCGTCGTACAGCGGATCGGTGCCGCCGGCGACCGACGCCGTGACACTCGCAGCCGACTCGATCGGCCAGGGCTCGGTGTCGGTGTCGCCGCTGGCAATGGCGATGGTCGCGGCCGCCGTCGACGCCGGGGTGGTGCATGCGCCGACGTTGGTGACCGACCCCAAGCAAGGCGTGGCGCCGGCCGATGGTCAGTCGCTCGACGCGGCGCGCGTCGCGAGGTTGCGCGCGCTGATGCTGAAGGTCGTGCAGTCGGGTACGGCCGCGAAGGCAGGCCTGCCCGCCGGGACGCACGGCAAGACGGGAACCGCTGAGTTCGGCACCGGTCCGCACCCGAAGACACATGCGTGGTTCATCGGCTGGCGCGGCGGTGTCGCGTTCGCCGTGCTGGTCGAAGGCGGCGGGGTCGGCGGCGCGGTGGCTGCGCCGATCGCCGCCCGCTTCCTGCGGTAGCCGCTAGCCCGTCTCCTCGAGGGGCGCCACCATCCGGTGCAGCGGCAGCAGGATCGTGACGCGATGCCCGTCGCGTCGAGGCGTCTGCTGCGCCGCCCGCGCGAGCAGATCAGCGGTGGCGTCGTCGCCGCGCGCCACGGCCAGCAGGCATTCGCGCAGCGCCCGCCGGCGGCTGTCCACGTTCGACATTTCTCCGCTTCGATTCCGCGTATAAGTGTAGAAAGGTGACATAGGGATCGCGCGGGCGCAACAAGACCCGAGTGGAGGCGTAACTCTCGGGCGATTCCGCCGTTACTCCCGGTAAGGTCGCAGGCCGATAGGGGAGCGGGACACGTGAGCAGTTTCGGCGCAGCTCGGTCCGGCACCGTCGACGATGTTGTCGTGTCGGTGGGCCGCGTCGACCTCGGCGAGAGCGCCGCGGTGAGGATCGAGCTCACCCAGCTGGCCGTGGACGACAAGAACTACGTCGACCTCGCCGCGCGCGACGCGATCTGGCTCGCTTACGCCATCCTGCGCGCGGCGGAGGACCTGGTCGACTAGATCTCGGGCGGCTCGCGGCGGCGCGAGACGAGCCGTGCCAGCAACGTCTCGACAGCCACCTTCGCATCCTCGTCGAGCTGCCGGAATCGTGACAGGAGCTCGGTTTCGCGCATGCGCGCCGGACCAGCGGAAGTGGCGACGGCGACGTCCAGCTCTGCAGGGCTGACGCCCATCGCCGCGGCGAGCTTCTCGACCGTGGTCGGGTGCGGACGCTTGCCGCGCGTGCCGCCGCGGAGAGCGGCGATGGTGGCAACGGCGAGGCCGCTTCTCTCAGACATCGCCTGGAGAGTGAGGTCGTTGTCCTTCATGTAGGCATCGAGCACGGAGGCCAAGGAGCGCGTGGTCGACGGCTTCGGCCGGGGGTGTGCCGCGACGCGCACGCCGGCTCCGGCCGGCGAACCAGTGCGACGCAATGTGCCTCCTGTGACGATCTGCTCAAGCGTGGCAGATGCACGCCCTCCGAGGTAGTTCGCGGCGCCGCATTGTCCGGATTGAGCGAATTCTACGTTTCTCCGGTTTTCCCACGGGCATAGCAGCCTCAACCAACGCAGACGTATCAGAAGGGACGAAGCATGCGCAGGGCAACGCTCGCGCTCGCTCTCGGGACGGTCATTGCCGGACCCACCGCGGGTGCATTCGCTGCGACAGGCACGACAGAGCCGGCGCAAACGACCACTCCCGCGCCGCCGGCCGACTCGCACGCCACCGCGGTCACGCTCGACGACCTGCTCAAGGTCGGTGACACCAGCAGCCACGCCGGCAGTGACGGTGGGCACGCCGACGCCAGTGCCCTCAGCGTCGGTGGCAGCACGCTGATCGCAGGCAAGACGGGCGGGAGCCAGACCACCCCGGGCTCGAGCTCGGGCGCGCTCCTCGACACCGGCTCCACACCGCTCGGCCAGCTGCAGCTCACCCCGTGGTCCGCATCGGCCTCGCAGGACGCCAACGGGTCCGCCTCGTCGGCCGACTCGGCGCTCGCCCACGCGACGCTCATCGACAGCCACACGCTCGACGTCTGGTTGATGCACTCGCACTCCGACTCCACCTGGACGGCCGGCCAGTCGTCCTCGTCGTCGTCCAGTGACGGCGCCAGCGTCAACGCCGGCGACGGCGCGCTGCAGCTCGTTGTCCTGCACAGCGAGTCGAAGAGCGGCAGCAAGGGCTCGTCCTACCTGGTGGGCATCAACGGCAACGAGATCGGCTCGAGCGACCAGGCGAACGGCGCGTGCGCTCTCGCCGTCCCTGACGTCCTCGCGCTGACCTGTCTCGACGCGTCCGGCGGCAACGGTTCTTCCGCGGCGGACACCGCGACCGCAACGCTCGGTGGCAGCAGCACGCCGCAAGGCTCCCTGACTGCCGTCGACGCCAGCGGTAGGACTGCCGCCGCGAAGGTCGAGGGCGAGAAGCTGCGCAACAACGCCAACGGCGGCAACACCAGTGGGCCGACCGTCGAGGCGTCGAGGGTGCCGAACGGTGGCGGGCTGCCGTTCACCGGTTTCAATGCCGGGCTCATCTCTGCATACGGCGCCGCGCTGGCGGGGCTCGGCGGGGCCATCCTGCGGGTTGGCCGACGTCGCCGCCAGACGGTCTGATCCAGTACTGATCCACTTTGTCCACGCCCGACCGGTCTCCGCCGGTCGGGCGTAGACATGTCCCGGCCACGGCCGAGTCCGGAGTTGGAGGCGTGACCAAGCAGCGCGCGCTGTTCAGCCACTTCGACAGTGCGACGGCTGCGGCTGCGACTGCCCTCGCCGCCTGTCGTGCTTTCGACCGCGACAGCCACGATGACAGTTCATCGGGGTGCAGTGAGGCGTCGCCTTGCCGTCTGTGCCATTACGACGCCGCCGCAGCCGTCGCTGCAGTTCTGCTGTTCCTCGAGGAGCGCCGACTGGATTGACGCGGAGCTCACAGGGGCGCCCCGGCGGGTCACGAGTTTCGTTCGACGGGCTGTCGGGGACGCGCAGGTCATGCGACCGACGCGCAACCCCCTTGTGCACCTCGCCCGCCGCGCGCCGGCGCCTGTCGATGGCCTCGTCCAGATCGCCGCGAGCGTGCTCGGCGACACAGCGGGCCTGGCGAGCGGAGCGGACAGCTTCGAGGCCTGGGACCCGGAGCACATCGCGAGAACGCTCCCACTGCTCAACCCGGTGCTGTCGGCCTACTTCCGTTCGGAGGTTCGCGGCATCGACAACGTGCCGGCAAGTGGTCCGGTCTTGCTGGTCGGCAACCACTCCGGCGGAACGATGATCGTCGACACGTTCCTGTTCACGTTTGCCTTCTACGACCACTTCGGTCCGGACCGCAGGTTCCACCAGCTGGCGCACGACATCGCCGCGCGCATCCCGGGCCTTCGGCGTTTCGGGACGGTCGTCGCCTCGCACGAGAACGCTCGGCGTGCGTTCGCGATGGGGGCGCCGGTCCTCGTCTATCCAGGTGGCGACATCGAGACGTTCCGCCCGTCGTGGCACTCAGACCGTGTCGAGTTCGCCGGCCGCAAAGGCTTCGTGCGGCTGGCTCTCGACGAGGGGGTGCCGATCGTCCCGGTCGTCTCGATCGGCGGGCAGGAGACGGCGTTGTTCCTCACCCGGGCGCAGACGGTCGCGCGGGCTCTGCGCCTCGATCGCCTTGCCCGCCTGAAGGTGCTGCCGATCTCGGTCGGCCCGCCTTTCGGCATCAACGTGCTCGACCTTCCGGGGCGGTTGCCCCTCCCTGCGAAGATCACCATCGAGGTGCTGCCGCCGATCGATCCCCGGAAAGTCGGCGGGGATCGACCTGATCCGGATGCGGTGTACGAGCAGGTGACGTCCGTCATGCAGGACGCCCTTGACCGGCTTGCCGAGGAGCGAACGCTGCCGGTGCTCGGATGAGACGTCCGGTGAGCTACCCCGTGGGGGGCGAGACCTGGAAGCACGCCACGTCGTACTGACTGACCGACTTCGGGTTGTTGGCGTTGTGGGCACCGTTGCCGGCGTAGACCGCTCCGGATACCCCGTTCGGGTTGAACGCCGATCCCGGTGCCGACGCGGACGAGCCCGGAGTGCCCGGACCGGTGGTGACGCCGCAGGTCTGCGACGGCTGCCCAGGAGTGCCGGTGCTCGCAGCGGAAGCCGAGCCGACGCCGAGCGCAAGCGCTGCTGCGGCTCCGCCGGCGATGAGTGACGTCTGACGGCAACGTCGTACGAACGTGGTCATGCGCGCCTCCTGTGGGCCGGGACACCAACTTCCACGGCCGGTGGACCGTGGCGGTTCAGCGAGGGCAGTTCTCGCGGACGTTCGCCTCTGGTCAGGTCGCCGTAGGCCCGCGCACTGTGGGGTGAGTCCAGGAGGTGATGCGTCGTGACGACTGCGCAGAAGACCCAGAGGTACGAGTACAAGTTCGTCCGGCTCGGTGAGACTCGAGGTTCCGCGTTCTTCGGAGTGCAGGACAGGGCGAGGAAGACCTACGAAGCGACAGTCGAGGAGCACGCCCGCGACGGCTGGCGGCTCGTGCAGATCTTCGCGCCGGGGGTGGCGGCCTTCGGCGCCGCGAAGTACTACGAGCTGATCTTCGAACGCGAGGTCTGACCGGTAGCCACTGGACAGGCGAGCGCCCCGTCGGTGCAGGGGGGTCACCGCGGGGCGCTGACACCACTGTCCGACGGCGACCTGAAGCGTTGATGAAGCCGGCTGGTGCAGGTCCTCATGTCAGCCGGAGGCGCGGCGGTCTTCGTACTGCTGCGCGACCTCGGCCAGCCGCTCTTCCGACGGCATCAGGAACAGGCCGCTCGCCTCAGCCGTGACGACGCCGTCGGCAACGATCTCGCCGCTGGCGCGCACCCGGCGGCCGTCGACACTGTCCGTCCTCGCCCGCACCGTCAGCGGGACGTCGTACGGCGTCGGTCGGCGGTAACGCACCGTCAGCTCTGCGGTGAAGCCGCCGACGCCGGCGGCTGCGTTGGCATGCCCGAGAAGCTGGTCGAGCAGCGTCGCCACCCAGCCGCCGTGGACGACTGCCGGCGGCCCTTCGTGGATCGGCCGCATCGTCGCCTCGCCGACGACGGAGCCGTCCTCCAGAGTCCGGACGGTCATAGGTGGTGCGATCGGGTTGGCTGCGCCGATCACGGGGCTGTAGGGGCGGTGGCCACGACGCATGCTCTCCGGGTCCGGCCACGGCATGGTGTCGCGCGACTGCTCGGACAGGTGCTTGGTCAGATCGTCGATCTGGGCGGCGACGTCGCGGCGGGTGTCATCGTCGACCGTGGTGAGCACCGCGGACTGCATCAGCCGCCGGACGGACTCGGCGAGCTCGACAGCGGCCGCATCGCCGGCGGCGGCGTCACCCGGCATCAGGGTCAGCGGCCTTCGTACCGCGGCTCGCGCTTCTCCTTGAATGCGCGGGTGCCTTCTTTGGCGTCGGCCGTCCCGAAGATCGGCAGCCCGATCTCGAGCTCGATCTTCAGCGCCTCTTCCTCGGGCAGACCTTCGGTCTCCTGCACGGAGCGCTTGATCGCCTTCACGGCGAGCGGACCGTTACGCGAGATCCGGTCGCCGATCTGGAGGGCCGTCTCGAGCGCCTTGCCGTCATCGACGACACGACCGATCAGGCCGATCCGCTCCGCCTCGGCGGCGCCGATCGTGTCGCCGGTGAGCAGCAGCTCCATCGCCTTCGTATAGCCGATCTGCCGACGCAGTCGCACCGTCGAGCCGCCCAGCGGGAACAGCGCGCGGGTCACCTCGACGACACCGAAGACCGCGCTCTCGCCGGCCACGCGGATGTCCGTCGCCTGCAGGATCTCGGTGCCGCCGGCGACGGCGTACCCCTCGACTGCAGCGATCAGGGGCTTGGTCAGCCGGTGGTGTCGCAGCAGCGCCTTCCAGGCAAGGCCCGCATCGGAGCGCATGCGCTGCGCGGCGTCCGAGGTGTTCTGCGCGTCGTTCATCGCCTTGAGGTCGGCACCCGCGCAGAAGACACCGCCGGCGCCCGTCAGAACGGCGCAGCGGATCTCCTCGTCACTGTCGATGCGGTCCCATGCGTCCGCAAGGCCGACGAGCATCTCGGGGGAGAGCGCGTTCTTCGCCTCCGGCCGGTTCATCGTCAGGACGAGAACGTGGCCCTGCTGCTCGACCTCGAGATGTGACAACTCAGATCCTTTCGATGATGGTGCCGGTGGCGAGTGCCCCGCCTGCGCACATCGAGATCAGCGCCGTCGTGCCGCCGGTCCGCTCCAGCTCGTGCAAGGCCGTGGTGATCAGCCGGCTGCCGGTCGAACCGACAGGGTGGCCGAGAGCGATCGCGCCGCCGTTGACGTTGACCCGGTCGAAGTCGACCTTGTGCTGGCGGCCCCAGTTGACGACGACCGAGGCGAACGCCTCGTTGACCTCGAACAGGTCGATGTCGCCGATTGCCATCCGTGCCTTGTCGAGGACGCGCGTTGTCGCGGCGACCGGCCCGTTGAGGTGGTAGTAGGGCTCGTCGCCGACGAGTGCCTGCGCCACGATCCGTGCCCGCGGCTTCACACCGAGCGCGTCCGCCTTCTCCCGCGACATCAGCAGCACCGCCGCCGCGCCGTCGGAGATCTGCGACGACGTGCCGGCAGTGTGGAAGCCACCTTCGAGCACCGGCTTCAACGCCGCGAGCTTCTCCAGCGAGGTCTCGCGTAGGCCTTGGTCGCGGTCGACTCGCTTGGACTCTCCCGTCGGCTGACCGTCCTCGCCGAGAACCGGCGCGTCGATCGGCGCGATCTGCGAGTCGAACCGGCCTTCGGCCCACGCCCGCGCGGCCTTCTGCTGCGACAGCAACCCGAACTCGTCGAGTTCCTCGCGACTGATGTCGAAGTCCTTGGCGATGCGGTCGGCACCGGTGAACTGGTCGGGCAGGTCGAGGTCCCAGCCTTCCGGCCGGGGGACACCCGGACCGCCGAAGACGGCCGCGCCCAGGCCGACCCGGGACATCATCTCGACGCCGCAGGCGACGCCGACGTCGATCGCGTCGGCCGCGATCAGGCCGGAGATGAAGTGGTTGGCCTGCTGGGCCGAGCCGCACTGGCAGTCGACCGTCGTGACGCCCGCGGTCTGCGGCAGCCCGGCGTACAGCCAGGCGTAGCGGGCGATGTTGCTGGCCTGCTCACCGCCCTGGGTGACGCAGCCGCCCACCACCTGCTCGACCTCGGTCGGGTCGATGCCCGCCCGCTCGACCACCGCCCGCTGGACGTGTCCGAGGGCCACCGCGGGGTGCACTCCCGCGAGCCAGCCGTTGCGCTTCCCGATGGGCGTGCGGACGGCCTCGACGATCACTGTCTCGCGCATGGGACGAAGTAGAACACATTCTAATTTTGGCCGCTACAACTGTTGACGCCCCGTCAGATCGGCGCCAGATTAGAACACGTTCTCATCCCGCTGCGAGGGGCTTTCGGCTGTGACCGACCTGCAGATCGACGTCTATGACATGGACCAGTACGAGCGGTCGGGCGTCCCGCACGACCAGCTCAAGAGGCTGCGCAACGAGGCGCCGGTCTTCCGTCACGACGACCCCCAGCTGCCCGAGGGCTACTGGGCGATCACCAAGCATGCGGACGTCGTCTACGTCTCCCGCAACCCGGAGCTCTTCTCCTCCTGGGAGAAGACGGCGATGCTCGACGAGTTCCCGCAGATCCAGATCGACCAGCAGCGGCTGTTCATGCTCAACCAGGACCCGCCCGAGCACACGCGGACGCGCCAGCTCGTCAACCGCGGCTTCACGCCGCGAATGATCGCGAGGCTCGAGGAGCGCATCCAGCAGAACTGCGACGAGATCGTCGCGCAGGCGCTCGCCAAGGGCGAAGGCGACTTCGTCACCCTCTGCGCCGCCGAGCTTCCGCTGATCGTCATCGCCGAGCTCATGGGTGTGCCGATCGAGGATCGACACAAGGTCTTCGACTGGTCCAACCGGATGGTCGGGGGCAACGACCCCGAGTACGGCGTCACCGAGGAGCAGCGTCTCGGCGCGGCGCAGGAGATGTGGGCCTACGCCAACGAGCTGGCCAAGAAGAAGCGCGAAGAGCTGAAGGACGACATCGTCTCCAAGCTGATCAGCCCGGACGACGAGGGCAACGTGCTCAGCGAGCTCGAGTTCGACCTCTTCTTCATGCTGCTCGCGGTCGCCGGCAACGAGACCACTCGCAACGCGATCTCCGGCGGCATGTACGCGCTGACGCAGTACCCCGAGCAGTGGGAGCGGCTCAAGGCCGATCCCGCGCTCCTGCCGACCGCGGCCGACGAGATCGTTCGCTGGGTCAGTCCGGTGAACCTCTTCCGGCGCACGCCGAAGCAGGACGTCGAGATCGGCGGGCAGCCGATCAAGAAGGGCGAGAAGGTCGTCATCTACTACTCCTCGGCCAACCGTGACGAGAGCGTCTTCGACAAGCCGGACGTCTTCGACATCGGTCGTGAGCCCAACCCGCACGTCGGGTTCGGTGGCGGCGGTCCGCACTTCTGCCTCGGCCGGCACCTCGCCAAGCTCGAGATCGAGTGCATCTTCCGCTCGCTCATCACGCAGTGCGACCGGGTCGAGCTCGTCGCCGAGCCCCGGCGGTTGCGGTCGAACTTCATCAACGGCATCAAGGAGATGCAGGTGCGCTTCGTCCCGGCGGAGGGTTCCGCATGACGCAGGAGGTCCTGGAGGCAAGCCACCCGATCGAGTACACCTACACCCGGTCGACCGGTCCGGTGATCGGCGCCTTCATGACGGCGCTGCGTGAAGGTCGGATCGTCGGCGTACGGGCCACTGACGGCCGGGTGCTGGTTCCGCCGGCGGAGTACGACCCGGTGACCAGCGAGGACCTGACCGAGATCGTCGACGTGTCCGACGAAGGTGTCGTCACCACGTGGGCGTGGAACGACTCGCCGCGGCTCGGCCAGCCGCTCGACCGGCCGTTCGCGTGGGCGCTCGTGCAGCTCGACGGCGCCGACACCGGCCTGCTCGCCGCCGTCGACGCTGGTGACGAGGCGGCGATGTCGTCCGGCATGCGGGTCAAGGCGCGCTGGGCCGAGAACCGGGTCGGCTCGATCCGCGACCTGCTGTGCTTCGTCCCGGCGGGCCCGAAGCAGGCCAGTGGAGCGCTCTCGTGAGCGAGACGACAGAGGCCGAAGGCCCGGTCACGATCGTCGAGACCCCGATCCACCTCGACTTCTCCTACACACCGGGGGTCGCGTCATCGCGGTTCCTCCGGTCGATCGAGCAGGGCCGGATCATGGGTCAGCGCTGCCCGAAGTGCGGCAAGGTCTACATGCCGCCGCGGGGTGCGTGCTCGATGTGCGGCGTCGCCACCGACGAGGAGGTGACGCTCAGCGGCAAGGGCACCGTCTGCACCTTCTGCGTGACGCGTATCCCCAGTCCGGGGCTCGACGCGCCGTACGTGAGTGCCTGGATCCGGCTCGACGGCGCGGACATCACCTCGATGTTCCTCATCCAGGAGTGCGACCCGGACGAGGTCCGGCTCGGCATGCGGGTCGAGGCGGTGTGGGTCGACGAGGACAAGCGCGAGCCCAACCTCGGTGCCATCAAGTACTTCCGGCCGACCGGCGAGCCCGACGCCGACTACGACACTTATAAGGACTACGTCTAGTGCGCAGAGATGTGGCGATCGTGTCGTGGGCGTCGTTCGAGACGCCCAGCGAGCCGGCCCGCAACGAGGTCGAGATGCTCCTCCCGGTCATCCAGGAGGCGCTCGGCAGGGTCGGTCTCACCCAGCAGGACATCGGGTTCACGGTGTCCGGGTCGAGTGACTACCTCCAGGGCTTCCCGTTCGCGTTCGTCGGTGCGCTCGACGCGGTTGGCGCCTGGCCGCCGATCCGCGAGTCACACGTCGAGATGGACGGTGCGTTCGCGCTCTACGAAGCGGTCAACGTGCTGCAGGAGGAAGGCATCGACACCGCCCTCGTCTATGCGTTCGCCCGGCCATCCCGTGGTGAGCTCGACCGCACGCTCGCGTTGCAGCTCGACCCCTACTACGTCGCTCCGCTGTGGCCGGACGCGCGCGGCCTCGCCGCGCTGCAGGCACAGGCGATGAAGGACAGCGGCCGTTACGGCGACGTTCCGGACGTGCCGCCGACCTACGTCGCCGATGGTTGCGTTGCGGTAGTGCTCGCGGTCGGTGACAAGGCTCGGGAGCTCACCGACAACCCGGTCTGGATCCGTGGCATCGACCACCGGATCGAGTCGCCATCGCTCGGTGTCAGAGACCTCACGACGTCGGCATCGGCGAAAGCGGCGGCGTCGACGGCCGGCGTACAGGACGTGGACGCGGCGTGGCTGCACGTGCCCTACCCGCACCAGGAGCTGGTGCTGCGCGATGCGCTCGGTCTCGACGGGCAGCCGGTCGACAGCGCCGCCGGTCCGGTGATGGTCGGCGGGCTCGAGCGACTGGCTGCCGCGGCGGCCGGCATCGCCGGCGGGAGGGCGCGTCGCGCCGTCGCGCACGCGACCAGCGGGCCCTGCCTGCAACAGAACCTCGTCGCCGTACTGGAAGGGGCCGAGCGATGAACTCAATCGCCATATCTCGGCCTTCTATGGCGGCTATTTCGCGATTGATGGGAGGCGCCGCATGAGCGCGCGGGTCGCGGTCGTCGGCGTCGGCCAGACGAAGTACGCCGCCAAGCGGCAGGACGTGTCGATGGCAGGGCTCGTCCGCGAGGCGGCGAAGCGGGCACTCGACGACGCCGGGATGAGCTGGACGGACATCGACGCCGTCGTCATCGGCAAGGCGCCGGACATGTTCGAGGGCGTCATGATGCCGGAGCTCTACCTCGCGGACGCGCTCGGCGCGGTCGGGAAGCCGATGATCCGCGTGCATACGGCGGGCAGCGTCGGTGGCTCGACCGGCGTGATGGCGTCGCACCTCGTGAGCAGCGGCACCCACAAGCGCGTGCTCGTCGTGTGCTTCCAGAAGCAGAGCGAGTCCAACGCGACGTGGGCGTTGTCGATCCGGCTGCCCTTCACCGGCGGTTCGGTCACCGGCGCCGGTGGCTACTTCGCACCGGTCATCCGGGCCTACATGCGTCGCGCCAACGCGCCGGACCACATCGGCATCAAGGTCGCGGTGAAGGACCGGCTGAACGCGCTGCGCAACCCCTACGCGCACCTCAAGCTCCCGGACATCAGCGAGGAGAAGGTGCGCGAGTCCCCGATGCTGTGGGACCCGATTCGCTACCTCGAGACCTGCCCGTCGAGCGACGGCGCCTGCGCGGTGATCCTCGCCGACGAGGACACGGCGCAGGGCACGCCCAACCCGCCGGCCTGGATCCACGGCACCGCGGTGCGCAGCGAACCGACGATGGGTGCCGGTCGTGACGTGGTCAACCCGCACGCCGGCCGCGAGTGCGCCAAGGACGTCTATGCGCAGGCGGGCGTCACCGACCCCCGGCGCGACCTCGACTGCGCCGAGATCTACGTGCCGTTCTCCTGGTACGAGCCCATGTGGATGGAGAACCTCGGCTTCGCCGACGAGGGCACCGGCTGGAAGATGGTCGACGACGGCTCCACGGCGTTCGACGGCGACATCCCCATCAACCCGTCCGGCGGCGTGCTCTCGTCCAACCCGATCGGTGCCTCCGGCATGTGCCGCTTCGCCGAGGCGGCGCTTCAGGTGCGCGGCATGGCCGGCGAGCACCAGGTCGACGGCGCCCGCAAGGCGCTCGGCCACGCCTACGGCGGCGGCGCGCAGTTCTTCGCCATGTGGATCGTCGGATCGGAGAAACCGTGAGCGGCAGGCTCGAAGGCAAGGTCGCGCTGGTCAGCGGCGGCTCCCGCGGAATGGGTGCCGCGACGGTCCGGCAGTTCCATGCCGAGGGCGCGTCGGTTGTCGCTGCGGACGTGCTCGACGACGACGGCAAGGCACTCGCCGACTCCCTGGGTGACCGGGTCCGGTTCGTCCACCTCGACGTCACGTCCGAGGAGCAGTGGCAGGCCGCGGTCGAGCAGACCGAGCGGGATTTCGGCAAGCTCGACGTCCTCGTCAACAACGCCGGGATCCTGAAGTTCAACGCGATCGCCGACACTCCCCTCGAGGAGTTCAGGCAGGTGATCGACGTCAACCTGCAAGGCGTCTTCCTCGGCATGAAGGCCGGGATCCCCGCGCTGAAGCGCGCCGGCGGCGGATCGATCGTCAACCTGTCCTCGACCGAGGGGCTCGGCGCCACGGTCTTCTGCGGCGCCTACACGGCGAGCAAGTTCGGCGTTCGCGGCATTACGAAGGTTGCCGCCCTCGAGTACGGCGGCGACGGCATCCGCTGCAACTCGGTCCACCCCGGCGGCATCGACACCCCGATGACGCGCGCCGTCATGGACGAGACCGGACGCAAGTACGTCGCCTCGAAGGTGCCGCTCAGGCGAATGGGCACGGCCGAAGACGTCGCCAATGTGGTCACGTTCCTCGCGAGCGACGAGTCGTCGTACTGCAACGGTGGCGAGTTCGTCGTCGACGGTGGTGTCACGTCCAGTGCAGGGTTCTGAGGAAGGCCGGGCATGAGGATCGCCTACACCGACGACCAGCTCGCGCTGCGCGACGAGCTGCGTGCGTACTTCGCCGAGCTCGTCACGCCAGAGGTTGCTGCCGAGATGGCGCAGGGCGAGATGGGCGGCAAGAAGTGCCTGGAAGCCGTGGCGCAGATGGGCAAGGACGGCTGGCTCGGCGTCGGCTGGCCGAAGGAGTACGGCGGTCGCGGCTTCGGGCCGATGGAGCAGTTCGTCTTCTACGACGAGGCGCAGCGCGCCGGCGCGCCGGTGCCGTTCCTCACGATCAACACCGTCGGACCGGCGCTGATGCAGTTCGCGTCGGACGAGGTGAAGAACGACATCCTGCCGCGCATCCTGCAGGGCAAGTGCTTCTTCTCGATCGGGTACTCGGAGCCGCAGGCGGGCACGGACCTGGCCGGGCTGAAGACGCGCGCGGTGCGTGACGGCGACGAATGGGTCATCAACGGCCAGAAGATCTACACCAGCCTGACCGATCACGCCGACTACATCTGGCTCGCCTGCCGCACCAACCCGGAGGCGAGCAAGCACAAGGGCATCAGCATCATCCTGGTCCCCACGACGAGTGAGGGGTTCTCCTACACCCCGATCCGCACCATCGGCGACGCGACGACCTACGCGACCTACTACCAGGACGTGCGGGTGCCGGTCGCGAACACCGTCGGTGAGATCGACGGCGGCTGGACGGTCATCACCACGCAGCTCAACTACGAGCGCATCTCGCTGGCGTCGCCGGCGATCCTCGAGCGCAACTACCTCGAGACCCGGCGGTGGGCGCAGGAGACCAAGCTGCCGGACGGCCGGCGGGTCATCGACCAGGAGTGGGTGCAGATCCACCTGGCGAAGGTGCACGCCCGGCTGGAAGCCTTGCGGCTGCTCAACTGGAAGAACATCTGGCAGGACAGCGTCGGCAAGGTCAGCATCGCCGACTCGTCCGGTGTGAAGGTCTACGGCACGACGACCTACTGCGAGTGCTACGGGTTGCTGCTCGAGGTGCTCGGCGCCGCCGGCATCCTCAAGCGCACGTCGCCGGGCTCGGTGCTCGCCGGCCGGGTGGAGCGCGCATACCGGGGGACGCTGATCCTCACCTTCGGCGGCGGCACCAACGAGATCCAGCGCGACCTGATCGCGATCTTCGGCCTCAACATGCCGCGATCGCTGCGGTAGGAGAGTCATGGACTTCGCATTGACCGACGACCAGAAGTCGTTGCGCGCGCTCGTCCGCGAGATCCTCGCGGACGTCGTGACCCACGACCACCTCAAAGAGCTTGAGTCTGCGAGCTGGTCAGTTTTCGACCGGCCGCTGTGGCAGAAGCTCGCGACGGCCGGCATCACCGGTATCGCCGTGCCCGAAGCGCAAGGCGGCGGTGGCCTGGGCTTCCTCGAGCTGTCACTCGTCTTCGAGGAGGTCGGCCGGACCGTCGCGCCCATCCCGGCCGTCGCGACGCTGACGACCGCCTTCGTTCTCGGCGCGCACAAGGTCGCGACCGATCTGCTCGGCGGCGTCGCCGATGGGTCGACGATCCTCACGACGGCGTTCGAGGGCGAGGTGCTCGCGACCCGGGACGGTGACGACTTCGTGCTGACCGGCGAGACACCGTTCGTCCCGTACGGCGCCGAGGCCGACGCCGTTGTCGTGCCGGCGCTGTTCGGTGAAGGTCCGGTGGTCGCACTGATCCGCCGCGGCGCATCCGGTCTTGCCGTCACCGAGCTCGAGACGACCAACCGTGAGCCGCAGGCGATGCTCGTCCTGGACGGCGTACGCGTGTCGGCACGCGACGTCGTCGCGGACGCCGATGAGCTGCTGCGTGACCTGCGGCTGCACACGACGGCGGCGCTCTGCTCGGTCGCGGCCGGCGTCTGCCAGGCCGCGCTCGACATGACGGCGAAACACACCGCCACCCGCGAGCAGTTCGGCAAGCCGATCGCGTCGTTCCAGGCGGTCGGGCAACGCGCTGCCGACGCCTACATCGACACCGAGATGGTCCGACTGACGGCGTTGCAGGCAGCGTGGCGGCTGGCGGAGGGCTGGCCGGCGACGGAAGAGGTCGCGGTTGCGAAGTTCTGGGCAGGTGACGGCGGGATGCGCGCCTTGCACGCCTGCCAGCACCTGCACGGCGGTCTGGGCGTCGACCTGGACTACCCCTTGCACCGCTACTTCCTCTGGGGCAAGCAGATCGAGCACGAGCTCGGCACGCCCACCCGCCAGCTCATCGCGCTCGGCGCGCACCTCGCCCAGACACCGGTCTGACCGGTCAGCCAGCAGGGAAAGGACGTCGTGGACTTCAACCTCGCCGACATCTTCGAGTCGGTCGTCGACGCGGTTCCGGACCGTGAGGCGCTGATCTTCGGCGACCGGCGCCTGAGCTACGCCGAGCTCGAGCGGCGGGCCAACCGGCTGGCGCACCACTTCCTCGACGTCGGCGTCAAGCCCGGCAACCACATCGGGCTCCAGCTCTACAACTGCACGGAGTACGTCGAGGCGATGATCGCCTGCTTCAAGGTGCGTGCGGTGCCGGTCAACGTCAACTATCGCTACGTCGAGGACGAGCTCGCCTACCTCTTCAACGATGCGGACCTCGTGGCGGTGCTCGTCGACACCGAGTTCACCGACCGGATCGAGGGCGTCCGCTCACGCACTCCGCAGCTGCGTCACGTCATCACCGTCGGCGACGGGCCCCGGCCGAAAGGTGCGGTCGACTACGACGATGCCCTTGCCGCGAGCGACGACGGGCGCGGCTTCGACGAGCGTTCGCCGGACGACCTCTACATCATCTACACCGGCGGCACCACCGGCATGCCGAAAGGCGTGATGTGGCGGCAGGAGGACCTGTTCTTCGCCGGTATGGGCGGGGCCGATCCGGTCGGCACCCCGGTGTCGACGCCGGAAGAGGTCGCCGAGCGGCTCGCGACCAAGGGCGTCATCAACATGTTCCCGGTGGCGCCGCTGATGCACGGCGCCGCGCAGCTGGCGACGTGGATCGGCTTCCTGCAGGGCGCGAGGGTCATGCTCGTGCGGAAGTTCGAGCCGGTCGACGTCATCGACACCGCGTCGCGCGAGAAGGCGCACTCGATGTCGATCGTCGGCGACGCCATGGCCCGCCCACTCGCCGAGGCGCTGGAGGGGCCGCGCAAGGGCGCGGACCTGTCATCGCTGTTCGCCATCAGCTCGGCCGGCGCCATCCTCTCCGCCGCGGTCCGCGAGAAGCTCCAGTCGCTGCTGCCCAACACGATGCTGCTGGACAACTTCGGCGCGTCCGAGACCGGCTTCCAGGGGACTGCGGCCGCCGGTTCGAGCCCGGACAAGGGCCTGCGCTTCAGCGTCAACCAGCGCACGGCCGTTCTCGACGACAACCTCAAGCCCATCGAACCCGGCTCCGGTGTGATCGGACGCGTAGCGCAGCGCGGGCACGTGCCGCTCGGCTACTACAAGGACGAGAAGAAGACGGCGGACAGCTTCGTCACCATCGAGGGTGAGCGCTGGGTGCTTCTCGGCGACATGGCCACCGTCGAGGCCGACGGCTCGATCGCCGTTCTCGGCCGCGGCGCCGTGTGCATCAACACGGGCGGTGAGAAGGTCTACCCCGAAGAGGTCGAGGCGGTGCTCAAGGCGCACCCCGCCGTGTACGACGCCGTCGTGGCCGGCGTGCCGGACGACCGGTTCGGCCAGCGGGTCGCCGCCGTCGTACAGCTGCGCGACGGCGTGGCGGCGGACGAGTCGGACCTGATCGCTCACGCCCGGGCCCACGTCGCCGGTTACAAGGCGCCGAAATCGGTGGTCGTCGTCCCGGAGATTCGCCGCTCGCCCAGCGGGAAGGCTGACTACCCTTGGGCCGCCAGAGTGGCCCTCGACGCAGCGTCATCGGAGCGAGCAAGCACCACGACGACAGGGAGCTGATCCGTGTCCGGCGAGACGGCGACAGTGCGGTCGATCCCCGCGTCGCAGCTCGCCCGTCGTGAACGAATCCTCGACGCAGCAATGGAGCTGGCGACCGAGGGCGGCTACGACGCCGTGCAGATGCGTGAGGTCGCGGAGCGTGCCGATGTCGCTCTCGGCACGCTCTACCGCTACTTCCCGTCGAAGGTGCATCTCCTCGTCGCAGCCATGGGCCGCACCTTCCAGGCGCTCCAGGAGAGCGTGCGGGTCGACGGCTCGGACGGTACGCCGCAGCAGCGGGTCTACCGCGTCGTCGCTGCTGTCACGCGTTATCTCGCCCGGCACCGCCGGTTGTCCGGCGCGATGATCCGCGCGCTGATGAGCGCCGACACCGAGGCGGCTCGCGAGGTCGAGGAGGTCGGCGAGATGCTCGTCGGCATCATCGCCGCGGCGACCCGCGACCCTGAGGCCGCTGCGCCCACACCCGCCGAGACGGAGCACGACGCCCTGGTCGCGCACGTCATCGGCAAGGTGTGGTTGACCGACGTGGTCACGCTTCTCTCAGGGCGGATGACGGTCTCGCAGGTCCTCGAGGACCTCGAGGCGACGATCGCCCTGGTCATGCCCCCGTCGTGACGGGCGCGTGCTGGACCAGGTAGTCGATCAGCGCCTCGAGGGTCCCGACCCGCGCATAGTCGTCCTCCCGGATCACGACGCCCGTCGAGTCGTGCAGCTGCTCGACGAGGCTCAGGAAGTCGAGCGAGTCCAGGTCCATCTCCTCGCGGAACGGTGCAGCTCTGTCCACCGTGGCGATGTCCACCTCAGGCGCGATGGACGCGAGCGCCGCCGCGACGGCAGCTGTGGCTTCAGACGTGTTCATAGCTTCTCCGGTGTCTGGAGGAGGTCGTCCAGGGCCGCCAGATAGCGGCTGCCCGCGTGCCCGTCGGTGGCGCGGTGGTCGCCGGACAACGTCGCCGTGACGGTGGGACGGACGGCGAGCATTCCGTTGCTCGCCCAAGGCCGCTCCACGATCCGGCCGAGCCCGACCAGCGCGACCTGCGGCGGGAAGATGACGCCCAACACCGACTCGGCCCCGTTCTCGCCGAGGTTGGTGACGGTGATCGTCCCCTCGGTCATCTCCGTACGCCGCAGCCGCCCGGACCGGGCCCTCGTGACCACGTCGCGCAGCCGTTCCATGAGGGTGTCGAGATCGAGCGTGTCGGCGTCGAGGATGGCCGGGGCCACGAGCCCCGAGGGGCGCAGCGACACGGCGACGCCGAGGTGCACGTGGTCCGCGGCCTCCAGGTGATCGTCCGCCCAGGTGCCGTTGAGACTCGGGACGGCACGCGCGGCCATGGCGCTCGCCTTCAGCAGCAGAGCGGCGGGCACGAGTCGCTGCGACACCGGTCGCGTGGCGTTGACGTCGCGCATCCAGCTGAGCGCCGTCGACAGGTCGATGGTGGTGGTGACGTAGTAGTGCGGGATCTCCCGCTTCGACCGGGCCATCAGCTCGCCGATCGCGCGGCGCATCGCCGCGTTGCGGTCGGTGGCCGGTTTCTCGACGGGCACCGACGCGGTCGGCGCCGTACGCACTGCGGTCGTGGTGCGGTTGACGTCGGCGACGGTCACCGAACCATCCGGCCCGGTGCCTGCGATCTGGGTGATGTCGACGCCGAGCTCCTCGGCGCGACGGCGAGCGAGCGGTGAGGAGCGGACCCGTCGCGACGGAGCCGGCGTCGCCGGTCGGGGGAGTGGTACGTCGACACGAGCGGCTTCGACGTCGCTGCGCGTGACGACTCCGTCGGGACCGCTCCCGGGTACCGAGGAGAGGTCGACTCCCGCCGTATGCGCGAGGTGTCGAACCAGGGGCGAGGCGACAACAGGTTCTGGCTTCGGCGGCATCGCTGCTTCCGCTGCCGGTGCCTCCGGCACGGTTGGTGCGGTAACCACAGGCCTCGACGCCGGCAGCGCGGCTTCGTCGCCGAGCTGCGCAAGCGGCGTGCCGACCGCGACCTTCGTGCCCGGCGCTACGAGCAGGTCGGCGACGACACCGTCTTCGAAACACTCGACCTCGATCGCGGCCTTGTCGGTGTCGACGACGGCGACGATGTCGCCGCGGTGGACGGTGTCGCCCGGCTTGACGAGCCACTCGAGCAAGGTGCCTTCGGTCATGTCGGCGCCGAGCGAGGGCATCACGAACTCACCCATGTGTGCCCACCACCTCGCGCGCTGCGGCGACGATCCGCTCGACGCTCGGAAGGGCCGCCTGCTCGAGCTGGCGGGCATACGGCATCGGCACCTCGGCGCTGCAGACCCGGGCGACGGGCGCGTCGAGCTCGTAGAAGACCGACTCCGTGATCCGGGCCGAGATCTCGGCGGAGATGCTGCCACTGCGCCAGCCCTCGTCGACGATCACCGCACGATGCGTGCGTGCGACCGACTCGAGCACGGTCTTCTCGTCCAGCGGGCGCAGGGTTCGCAGGTCCACGACCTCGGCGTCGACGCCGGCGTCCTGCAGCTTGTCGGCTGCCTCGAGCGTCATCGGTAGCGTGCCGCCGTACGTGATGAGCGAGATGTCGGTGCCGCCGCGCCGGATGACGGCGTTGTCGAGGTCGACCGCGCCCGCATCGTCGGCGAGCTCGCCGGTCATCGGGTAGAGGCTCGCGTGCTCGAAGATCAGCACGGGGTCCGGGTCGTCGAGTGCCGTCGCCAGCATGCCGCGCGCATCTTCGAGAGTGGCAGGCGTCACCACCCTCAGCCCGGGGATGTGGGCGAACCAGCCTTCGAGCGAGTGCGAGTGCTGGGCTGCGACCTGTCGACCGCCGCCGGTCGGGATGCGCAGGACCAACGGCACCGCGCACTGGCCGCCGGACATGTGCAGCAGCGACGCGGCGTTGTTCATGATCTGGTCCAGCGCCAGCAGGCTGAAGTTGACGGTCATGATCTCGACGATCGGTCGCATTCCGGCCATGGCGGCGCCGATGCCGGCCCCGACGAAGGCCGACTCCGACAGTGGGGCGTCCCGGATGCGCTCCGGCCCGAACTGTTCGAGCAGGCCGAGGCTGACGGCGAAGCAGCCGCCGTAGCGACCGACGTCCTCGCCTACGAGGAACACCCGCTCGTCGTGCTCGAGGGCATCGGCCAGAGCGGCGCGGATGGCCTCGCGATACGTCGTCTTCATGGCCGCGCTCCGTCGTCGCTGTAGACCCACCGGGTCAGGCTCGTCACCGGTTCCTCGTGGCCCGCCTTCGCGTACTCGACCGCGTCCGCCACCTCGGCGGTGACGTCTTGCTCGATCGCCGCGACGTCGTCGTCGGTGAGCCGGTCCTCTGCCTGCATTCGCTCCTTCAGCGCCGACAAAGGGTCACGCTGCACCCACTGACGGATCTCGTCCTTCTGGCGATAACGATCCGGGTCGTAGAGCGAGTGCGCACGGAACCGGTATGTGCGCAGCTCGAGGAAGTGCGGGCCCCCTCCAGCTCGCACTGCCTCTGCTGCTGCCCGCGTAGCGTCCTCGACAGCGAGCACGTCCATCCCGTCGACGCTCCAGGCCGGCATCTCGTAGCTGCTCGCTCGCAGTGCCAGGTCGGTCTGGGCCTGCGCACGATCGAGCGCGGTTCCCATGGCGTAGAGGTTGTTCTCGCAGAGGAACAGCACCGGCAGCCCCCACAGCGCAGCCAGGTTGAGCGCTTCGTGGAACTCGCCCTCTGCCACGGCTCCGTCGCCGAAGAAGCACGCCGTCACGGCCTTGCGGCCCTTCATGCTGTCGGCCAGCGCGAGCCCCAAGGCGAGCGGCAGCCCCCCCGCGACGATCGCGTTGCCGCCGTAGAAGCGGGTGTCGAGGTCGAACAGGTGCATCGAACCGCCGCGACCGCCGCTGCACCCCTCGACCTTGCCGAACATCTCCGCCATCACTGCCCGGGCCGGGATCCCGCGGGCGAGTGCATGCCCGTGCTCGCGGTACGTCGACACGATCGCGTCCTCAGTCGTGAGCGCCCGCATCGCGCCCGCGGCGATCGCCTCCTCGCCGATGTAGAGATGGACGAAGCCGCGGATGGTGCCGGAGCTGTAGAGCTCCACGCACTTCTCCTCGAAGCGCCGGATCAGGGTCATCTGCCGGAGCAGGTCGAGCCCGCGGTCTCGATCGAGCATCCGGGTGGCGTCAACCGTTGTCGTCATGACATCGCCTTCAGCTCGCGGCGGAGGATCTTGCCGCTCTGGGTGTGGGGGAGCGCACCGAGGAAGTGCACCTCCCGGGGCGCCACGGCCGCGCCGAGACGCTTACGTGTGAAGCCGATCAGCTCCCGCCGCAGCTCGTCGCTGGGTTCGTAAGGCGGTCGCAGGGCGACGTACGCCACCACGACCTCACCGACGACGTCGTCGGGCTTACCCACCACGCCGGCCTCGGTGACAGCGGGATGCTCCAGGAGCGCACTCTCCACCTCGAACGGGCCGATGAGGTGGCCGGCCGACTTGATGACGTCGTCGCCGCGGCCGACGAACCAGAAGTAGCCGTCGGAGTCGCGGCGGACGAGGTCGCCGGAGAGGTACCAGCCGCCCTGGAAGCACGCGCGGTAGCGCGCATACTCGTGCAGGTAGCCGCGGAACATCGACGGCCACCCCGGTCGCAGTGCCAGGACGCCGACCTCGTCCGGAGCTTCGGCGAGCTCGGCGCGATCCCCGCGAATGACGGGGTCACCGTTCGCGTCACGACGGACGATCGCCGCTTCGACGCCCGGAAGCGGGCGCCCCATCGATCCGGGCTTGATGTCGCAGCCGGCGAAGTTCGCGACCATGATGCCGCCGGTCTCCGTCTGCCACCAGTTGTCGTGCACGGGCAGCCCGAGAGCCTGTTCGCCCCACAGGACGATCTCCGGGTTCAACGGCTCGCCGACGCTTGCCACGAACCGCAGCGCAGAGAGGTCGTGCTCGAGTCGCGGCGTGCCGGGCGACCGCATCAACATCCGAAGAGCGGTGGGCGCGGTGTACCAGACGTTGACCTTCTCCCGGGTGAGGATGCGCCACCACCGTGCCGCGTCGAACTCCGCCTCGTCGACGACGAGCGTGACCCCATGACAGAGCGGCGCGATGACGCCGTACGACGTCCCGGTGACCCAGCCGGGATCGGCGGTGCACCAGTACACGTCGCCAGGGTGCAGGTCGAGCGCATATCGGCCGGTCGTGTGGTGCATGACGACGGCCTCGTGCACGTGCACCGCGCCTTTCGGGGTGCCGGTCGTGCCGCTGGTGAAGTGCAGGAGTGCCATGTCCTCGGGATCGGTCGCGCCGACGGTGTAGTCGGAGGCGGCGGCGGCCATCAATGCCGAGTAGTCGAGCGTTCCGGTCTCGTCGCCGACACCGTCGACGACGATGACGTGCCGGAGCTCCGGCAGGTCGTCGCGCAGCGGCAGGACCTTGCGCCGGTAGAGCGAGCGTGTCGTCACGAGCACACGTGCCTCGCCGAGGCGAAGTCGCTGGCACACCGGGCCGGGCCCGTATGCCGCGAACAGCGGGCTGACGACCGCGCGGTGCTTCAGCGCGCCGAGAAGAGCGATGTAGAGCTCCAGCCGGCGCCCGAGCAGCAGGAAGACCCGGTCGCCGGCGCCAACGCCCAGGCCCGCGAGGACGTTGGCGAACTGTCCGGAGAGTTCCGCCAACTGGCGGTAGCTGACTGCGGTCACGGTCTCGTCGGCGTGCACGAGCCGCAGGGCAGTGTGGTCGCGGACCGGAGTGTGCAGGTGACGGTCAACGGCCTCGTAGGCGATGTTGAGGCCACCGTCGGGCAACCCGTCGAGCTGCGCATGTGCGTCGGCCCAGGTGAAGGACGCGCGCTCGGCGTCGTAGTCGTGCAGGTTCGCGGTCCGAATCGCTGCTGCTGACTTGCGCACGATTGGCCACGTGGTGGCATCCGGTGGCGCTACGGCGACTACGGCGACGGGCTCGACGTCCTGATCCGTGGACATGCGGCCTCCTCGGCACTGGTGCTCGGCCCATCCTCCGGCGGCCTCTGGATGCCGATAAGGGGCGAAGGTCCTCGGTGCGGCAGTGACGTTCGGTACTTCCGGCCCGTCCGATGGCCCACGATGCTTGGCTTCATGGCGAAGACGACGGACAAGGCAGCGGAGAAGACGACGGAGAAGTCGAGTGTGTCGCCCGAGGAACTGCTGCACTCGGCTCGGCATCTCGTGGGACGGGTCACCGGTGTGGCGGAAACCGTGGTGGATCCGTTCACCCAGCTGATGGAACGGCAGCGTGAGCTCGCGGACCACATGACGGCATGGGCCCAGCTGCAGCATCAGCTCGCCGACCGGATGCTCGAGTGGGCGGCGCTGCAACGGCAGATCGTCGAGGTCTCCGCCGTCTGGGTGGCTCCTGCGGAGAGCGCCGCGAAGGTCACGTCGCGGTTGTTGCACAAGATCAGCGACGAGTGAGGACGTGTTCGGTCGTCCCCATGACTCACGTCAGCCCGGCAGCCGGTCGCCGGTGGCGAGACCGTCAGGCGCGTAGAGCGAGAGTGGGAGGCCCGCACCCTGACCTGCGAGCGCGCTCATCCTGCGCAGCGCGTGGGCCCGGGACCCCGTGAGGCTCTCGAGCGTCTTGCCGGTCACGTCCCTGATCACCCACTCGGTGGTGGGCGAGCTGTCGCCGGGGACCTGGCGAATCTCGACCTCGTCGTCCGCGTGGTCGAACGGCACCAGATGCACGTTGCCCGTCGGAAGGTCGACGAACTCGGGAAGGACGTACAGCAGTGGCTGCTGCGAGTGCCTCCGTCGTGGGTGATGACGCATCATCCCCACCTCCTCGCACTACGCGACGGTGATCGAACCGTCGAGATAGACGTCCTGGACCGCGTTCAGCAGAGCGACCCCGTCGGCGGTTGGCCGCTGGAAGGCTTTCCGGCCCGTGATCAGACCGCTGCCGCCCGCACGCTTGTTGATGACCGCGGTGCGGACGACGGCCGCCAGGTCGCTTTCTCCCGAGGAGGAGCCGCCGCTGTTGATGAGCGGAACCCGGCCGAGGAAGCAGTTCGCGACCTGCCATCGGGTCAGGTCGATCGGGTTGTCGGTCGTGAGCTCGTCGTAGACGGCCGGGTTCGTGCGGCCGAAGCCCAGAGCGACATATCCGCCGTTGTTCTGGGGCTGCTTCTGCTTGATGATGTCCGCTTCCAGCGTGGCCCCGAGATGGTTGGCCTGGCCGGTCAGGTCGGCAGAGACGGTGTAGTCGACCCCGTCCTTCTTGAAGGCGGAGTTGCGCAGGTAGCACCACAGCACGGTGAACAGGCCCACTCGGTGCGCCTCCGCGAAGGCGTCACGGACCTCCTGCAGCTGTCGATCGGCCTCAACAGAGCCGAAGTACACCGTGGCACCCACGCCGGCAGCGCCCAGGTCGAAGGCCTGCCGGACGGTCGCGAACATCACCTGGTCGTAGTGGTTCGGGTAGGTGAGCAGCTCGTTGTGGTTCAGCTTGACGATGAACGGGATGCGGTGGGCGTAACGCCGCGAGACGGCCCCGAGGACGCCGAGCGTGCTGGCCACTCCGTTGCAGCCGCCTTCGACCGCGAGCTCGACGATGTTTCCCGGGTCGAAGTACTTCGGGTTCGGCGCGAACGACGCCGCAGCCGAGTGCTCCACCCCCTGGTCCACCGGCAGGATGGACAGGTACCCCGTCCCGGCGAGCCGGCCGTGACCGAACAGGGACTGCAGGTTCCGCAGGACCTGGGGTGGCCGGTCGCTCGCGCCGACGACGGTCTCGACGAAGTCCCGCCCCGGCAGATGCAGGTCTTCTTTCGGCATGCCCTTGCAGACGTGGTCCAGCAGGGTTTCGGCTTCGTTTCCGAGCAGCCTCGCGATGTCTGTCATGCCGTGAGCGTGCGGTCGGCACAGCGTCGTGAGAAGGGCCCTTGGTCCCGGCAGCGGTCCCGTGCCTCGGTCCTGAGCGAGGACTTTTGGCTCTAGCGATCGAGTGACCGCGCGCGCACGTTGAGTGCAGTCGGCTGGTTCAGCCGCAGGGAGGTGGCTGCAGTGCATGCGTTCGAGAAAACCCTGGAGTGGTTCGCGAACAACATCTTCAACGAGGTCGCGATCCTGATCGGCATCATCGTCATCGTCGGGTTGACGCTGCAGAAGAAGCGCGGCGACGAGATCCTGTCCGGAGCGATCCGGGCGGCGGTCGGCGTCTACGCGATGTTCATCGGCATCGCCGTCTTCGTCGGCGGCCTGAGCGCCTTCCAGGCGATCACCGCCAGCGCCTTCGGAAAGACGCCTCCGACGTCGTTGCCGAAGTACTCCCTCGACAAGTTCATGGTCGACAAGGGAGCGGTCATCGCGATGATCATCACCGTCGCGTTCCTGATGCACATCGCCATCGTGCGGCTGCTGAGGCTCAAGTTCGTCTACCTGACCGGCCACCTCATGTTCTGGATGAGCGTCGCCGTCACGGCCTCGCTGTCCGCCGGCTGGGGAAGCATGGGCAAGTGGACGATGATCCTCGTCGGATCCGCGATCGTGGCGACGTACTGGACCGTGCAGCCGATCGTGCTCCAGAAGAAGATGGAGCGGGTCATCGGCTCGCAGGACTGGGGCTACGGCCACACCAGCGCCTCGGCGGCGTACCTGGGTGCAGCGGTCGGCAAGCGGATCGGTGACCCCGAGCGGCAGGACACGGAGAAGCTGCACCTGCCGCGCTGGCTGTCCTTCTTCAAGGACGTCAACGTCGCCACCGCCCTCGTGATCATGGTCATCATGCTGATCGCGATGGCGTTCGCAGACCCCAAGGTCTACGAGGCACAGGCCGCGACCTACAGCGCGACGATGAACCCGTGGGTGTGGGCCGTCGTGTCGGCGCTGCGCTTCGCCGCCGGCATCGCCGTCCTGCTGTTCGGCGTGCGGATGTTCCTCGCCGAGATCGTCCCGGCGTTCAAGGGCATCAGCGACAAGGTGATCCCGGGCGCACGTCCGGCCCTGGACTGCCCGACCGTGTTCCCGTACTCGCCGACCGCCGTGATCGTCGGCTTCCTGTCGAGCACCGCGGTCTTCCTCGTGATGATGGCGCTGTTCCCGGCACTCGGTTGGTTCGGTGGATTCGTGCTCGTCCCACCGATGATCATGCTGTTCTTCCCGGGTGGTGCAGCCGGCGTGTTCGGCAACAAGCACGGCGGATGGCCGGGTGCGGTGGCAGGTGGCGCGATCAACGGTCTGTTCCTCGCCTTCGGTCAGGCGATCACCTGGCACCTGCTGGAGCAGAACGGCCCGCAGATGGCAACGCTGGCCGACCCCGACTGGTACATCGTCAACTGGGCGATCCTGTTCTTCCGTCACCCGCTGGGATTCGCTGACGGCTACCAGGCATTCGTGACCGTGTTCGGCTGGATCTTCTGCGCCACTGTCGTCTACGGCCTCTACTCGCTGTACAAGCGGCTCTCCGGCCCGAAGGCAACCCTGCCGTCCGCGCCGATCGAGACGCGAGAGCTGACGCACGTCTGACGTGTGACGGCTCGCATCGAGAAGGGATGCAGGGAGATGTCCGGACGCAAGGGCGTGGATGAGGACCTCGAGGTCCTGACCATCTGCGGCGTGGGCATGGGGACCTCGCTGATCATGCGAATGACGGCCGAGGACGTGTTCAAGCAGCTCGGCATCCACGCCCACGTCCAGGCAACGGATGTGTCGTCGGCGCGCGGAATGCGCGCCGACATGGTGATCGGCCAGGCCATGCACACCGAGGAGTTCCAGGGTCGCGTGCCGGTGGTCGTCACCGTGGAGAACTTCATCGACAAGAACGAGATGAGCGCCAAGATCCTGGCCGGACTGGAGTCGGCGGGATGGCAAGCGGCGTAGGGACGAGCACCTGCGTCGCGGCGCAGGTGCACGTGCCCGCAGGCGATTGGGCGGCAGCCGTCACGGCCGCCGCCCAGTTGCTGTGCGACGCCGGCGCCGTCTCCGAGCACTACGTCGAGCGTTGCGTCGAGATCGTTCACGACCACGGCCCCTACATCGTGGTCGCGCCCGGCATCGCGATCGCACACGCACGACCTGAGGACGGGGCGCACGAACTGGGGTTGTCTTCGGTGTCTCTCGCCGCGCCGGTGCGGTTCGGTCACCCGGGCAACGACCCGGTCAGCCTCGTCTTCGCGTTCAGCTCACCGGACCGCGACGCCCATGTAGGGCTCGTCGCCGCACTTGCCCGGGCGCTCACCGCCGGTCTCGCGGACCGGCTTCGCGCAGCGCCCACAGATGACGCAGCCGTCGAGCTGCTCCGAGGGGTGACCGATCATGAGTGACAGCAGCTTCGGCGAACAGATGCGTTCGCACCTCGCCGAGGTGGAGCAGACCAATGCCGAGGCGTTGGACCGGGTGGCCGCGATGATGCTCGACGTCATCCGCCGCGACGGTCTCATCCACATCGGCGGCACCGGACATTCGTGCGCGCTCATGCTCGAGGGTTTCTACCGAGCCGGCGGGCTGGCCTGCGTCCAGCCGCTGTACCACCCGGCGCTGCTGCCGTTGCACGGCGGCGAGGACAGCACGCTCGCCGAGAAGACCAGCGGTTTCGCCCGGATTCTCGTCGACCGTTACGCACCGTCTGCGGAGGACATCGCGTTCGTGTTCTCCAACTCCGGCGTCAACGCCGTGCCCGTCGAGCTGGCGGATGAGCTCAAGCGCGCCGGCACGCCCGTTGTCGCCGTCGTGTCGATGACGCATCTCAGCGCGGCGCCGCTGCGCGGCGACCACAAGATCGACTCCGTCGCCGACGTCGTCATCAACACGCTGGTGCCGTACGGCGACGCCGCCTACCCGACAGCCGACGGGACGCCGACGGCCGGACTGTCGTCGCTCAC
The DNA here is from genome assembly GCA_035695045.1 of Mycobacteriales bacterium. Lineage (GTDB taxonomy): Bacteria > Actinomycetota > Actinomycetes > JAFAQI01 > JAFAQI01 > DASSKP01. Next base: position 27,613 of record DASSEX010000071.1, read on the forward strand.
CTGCGTCTTCGTGTGGAACCTCTTGCTCACCAGGCTTGCCGATCTCGCCGCCGAAGCCGGGGTTCGGCTGCCGATCTTCACGAGCTCCAACGTCGCCGGTGGCGCAGACCGCAACATCGAGCTGTTCAAGCACTACCGGCCTCGGGTGCGCGCGCTGTGAGCACGCTGCTCGCGCCCTTCCGCATGGCGGCGGACATGGCCGAGCAGCCGGCCATCCTCCGGCGCTTCGTCGCGCGTCGCGCCGGACTCCATGTCCAGATCGGTCGTGTCGCGCCCCGGGAGATGACCGGCATCGCCTTCGTCGGCCGCGGATCGTCGGCCAACGCCGCCACGGTGGGGAAGGTCATGGTGGAGCTGGCGACCGGCCGGCCGGCCATCATGGTCTCGCCGAGCCTCGACCGCCTGTACGACGCACACACCGACTACCGGCGATGGCTGGCAGTCGGGCTCAGCCTGTCCGGCCGGACCCCCGAGGTCGCGACAACGCTCAGGGACCTGCACGACCGGGGAGCGGTGACGGTGGCCATCACGGACGACGGCGACTCCGTGCTCGCGGACGCGGCGGACCTGACGATCTGGTTGGGAACAGGTCCGGAGGGAGCCGTCCCGACGACGAAGGGGTTCACGACGCAGCTGGCGACGCTCGTCGTTCTCGCCGAGGCGCTCGGTGACTGCGCGCTGCCGTTGGAAGCATGGACCGCGGTCGCCGACTGCACGCAGAAGGTGCTCGACGACTTCGCGACAGCCGAGCGAGCGGCGCGGGCGCTGGAGTCGGTGCAACACGTCTCGGTCGTGGGCGCCGGTGCTTACGTCGGCATCGCCGACGAGGTCGCGCTGAAGTTCGAGGAGGCGTCGCTCGTCGCGGCGTCGGCGCACTCGTCGGCGTCGTACCGGCACGGGCCGATCGCCATGGCCGGGGCCGGTCATCCGCTCGTCGCCGTGGTCGGCCCGGGCCGCGCGGGCGCGGAGACGTCCGCGCTGGCCGCTGACGTCGCGGCGCGCGGCGCGCCCGTCACCGTCATCGGCGACGGCGGGACGCTCCCGTTGCCGTGCCGGCTGCCGGAATGGCTGGCGGCGATCCCCACCGTCATTCGGGGCCAGCAACTGGCTCTCGCGCTCGCGGCCGCGCGCGGATTGGATCCGGACGAGCCGCCGAGGTTGTCGAAGGTGACGCTGACATGACCCTGACGAGCCCCGTACGTCGCGAGGTCACGGTCACGACGGACGCCGGGCTGCATGCGCGTCCCGCCGCGGACTTCGCCGCGACTGCGGGCCGCTTCGCGGCCGACGTGCACGTCACGAAGGACGACCGCGAGGTCGACGGCAAGTCGGTCTTGCTGTTGCTGACGCTCGACGTACGCCGGGGAGATGCTGTTGTCATCGAGGCCATCGGGCCCGACGCAGACCCGGCCCTCGACGCTCTGTGCCGCCTGGTGACGTGATGCACACCCTGCGCGGCATCCCCGCCTCGCCCGGCGCGGTGGACGCGGCGCTGTATCTCTATGAGCCCGACCGGTACGAGATCCCGGCGAGCTGGCCGGACCTGCCGGAAAAGGCGGTCGCAGAGCTTGCCGCTGCGCTCGACGAGGTCGCCGGCTCCTTCAGTGCCGCAGCGACGAGCGCCGCCGGCGAGGTTGCCGACATCCTGCGGGCACAGGCAGCCATTGCCGGCGATCCCGCGCTGCGCCAGAGTGCCGAGCCGGACATCCGCGCAGGTGTGCACCCGGCGAAGGCACTTCTCGATGCCGGCGAGGACTTCGCCTCCCAGCTGGAACGGTCCGGCAACGCCTACCTGAGCGCGCGGGCGCCGGACGTTCGGCACATCTGTGACGTGGCAGCCCGCCGTCTGGTCGGAGCACCGACCCGGCAGCCGCCGCAGCCGAGCCAACCCTGCGTGCTCATCGCCACCGACCTCATGCCGGTCGACACCGCCGGCCTGACGCCGGAGCTGGTGCGCGGCCTCGTCACCGCCCGCGGCAGCCGCATGTCGCACACGTCCGTCATCGCGCGGTCGCTGGGCATCCCCGCGGTTGTCGGCGTGCTCGGGCTGGTCGACGCCGCGGCCGGTGCGACGCATGTCGCCGTGGACGGTGGCACCGGTGAGGTCATCCTCGATCCGGATCCGGCTGCTCTCGAACGCATCGCCCGTGCCCGCGCCGAGCAGCGGCTGCGCCGCGAACGGGTCCGAGCAGCGGCGGGCACGGGAGCCACGCTCACGACGGACGGCGTACGCGTCGAGGTGGCCGCCAACGTCTCCGGTCTCGAGGAGCTGGCGAAGGCGCTGGACCAGGGCGCGGAGGCTGTCGGACTCCTGCGCACCGAGCTGCTCTACCGGGGCCGGCACGAACCGCCGACCGAGGAGGAACAGCTCGGGTTGCTGCGGGGGATGCGCGAGCTCCTCGGCGACCGGCGCCTGCTGGTGCGAACCTTCGACATCGGCGCCGACAAGACGGTGCCGTTCCTGCCGGTCCGTCCGGAACGGAACCCCGAGCTGGGCCTGCGGGGACTGCGACTCGCCCGCTCCCACCCCGAGCTCCTCGACACGCAGCTCTGGGCGATCGCGTCAGTCGCCGAAACCGGCCCGACCGCCGTGATGGCGCCGATGGTCGCCAACGTCGACGACGCGCGGTGGTTCCGCTCGAGAGTGGAAGCCGCCGGCATGCCGGCCTCCGTCGAGGTCGGCGTCATGGTCGAGGTGCCGGCTCTCGCCTTGATGGCGGACCAGCTGGCGAAGTACGTCGACTTCGTCTCCATCGGTACCAACGACCTCGGTCAGTACCTGTTCGCCGCCGACCGCAGGGACGAGGCGATGGCGGACCTGCTCGACCCGTTCGCACCCGCGCTGCTACGGGCAGTGGCCGCGGTCTCCCTCGGGATGAGCGGTCGCGGCTGGGTCGGTGTCTGCGGCGAAGCGGCCAGCGATCCTGCCTGGGCTCTGCTGGCGGTCGGGCTCGGCGTGACGGAGCTCTCGATGCAGGCGATCGCCGTGCCGGAGGTCCGGGCCGCCCTGCGGGGTGTCAGCGCCGATGCCTGCCGTGCGGCAGCGATGCGGGCGCTGAACGCTGCCGGTCCTGTCGAGGCACGGGCGATCGGAGCCAGGCTCGTGAAGGAGTTGTCATGACCAGGTTGGGTGTTGCCGCAGCGATCGTCGACGACCAGATCGTCCGGGGAGACGTCGAGATCGACGACGGAGTCATCTCAGCCGTCGGCGTCAGCCCCGCCGGGCGGACCGGACTTGCTGCCCCCGGGTTCGTCGACCTCCAGGTGAACGGCTTCGGAGACGTGGACTTCCTGTCGGCGGACGTCGAGGGGTACCAGCAAGCGGCCCAGGTCCTGCTGTCGACAGGTGTCACGTCGTTCCAGCCGACGCTGGTGTCCTCCCCGATCGACGTCGTGGTCGATGCCATCGACGTCGCTGTGAAGGCCGAGCCTGAGATCAGCGCACGCATCCTCGGTGTCCACCTCGAGGGGCCGTTCCTCGCACCGAAGTGGAAGGGCGCGCACGACGAGCGGTGGATCGTTCCTCCCGATCTCGGCATCGCCGAGCGGCTGTGCGCTTCCGGTGCCGTCACCACCATGACGATCGCGCCGGAGCAACCGGGTGGGATGGCATTGCTGCGATGGCTCGTCGCCCACGGAGTCCTTGTCTCGGTAGGGCACAGCGACGCGGACGCCGCAGCGGCTCACGCCGCGTACGACGCGGGCGCCCGAACCGTCACCCATCTGCACAACGCGCAGCGTCGCTTCGGCGCTCGTGACCCGGGCATCTCCGCAGTGGCCATGACGCGCGACGACGTGACCGTCGAGCTGATCCCGGACTTCGTGCACCTTTCCCGAGAGACCGTGCTGCTCGCCTGGCGGGCGGCCGGTCGGCGACTCGCGGTGGTGACGGACGCGATCGCGGCCGCCCCGCGGTCGACCGGGGAGTTCCGGCTCGGCGATCGCACGATCGTCGTCGCCGAGGACGCCGCAAGGTTGCCTGACGGCACGTTGGCCGGCAGCGTTCTGTCGATGGACAAGGCGGTGCGCAACCTCGTCGAGCTGGGCATCCCTCTCGAGCATGCCGTCCGGGCCGCAACCTCGGTGCCCGCGCGACTGCTGGGTCGGGAGGAGCTCGCGACGCTGCGTCCCGGCACGACGGCCGACGTCGTCGTGCTGGACGGCGCGCTCAAGCCCAAGCGCACGTTGCGGGACGGCATCGAGATGTGGGCGCGCTGAGCGCCCGCGTTCAGGTTCCCGGGACATGATGGAGACGTGACGATTGAGGAGCCGGCCGGCGACCCGTTGCTGCCGGCTCCGTACGCCGAGCCGGCTCCGGATGTCTCCGTGGCGGCGCCGGACCCGTTCGTCCGGCCCGTCGACGAGGGCTGGCAGGCGCGGCTGCGGAAGCTGTTCGCTCCGGTCATCGCGGCCGGCGCGTTCCTGCTGAAGTTCGGCGCGGTCCTGCTCAAACTCAAGGTGCTCACCGTCGTCGGGACGATGGGCGTCTCGGTGGCGGCGTACGCACTTCTCTGGGGCTGGAAGTTCGCGCTCGGCTTCGTGCTGCTCATCTTCGTGCACGAGATGGGCCATGCGGTGATGCTGCGGCGCCGCGGCATCAGAGCCGGCCTGCCGATCTTCCTGCCGTTTCTCGGCGCGTTCATCTCGATGAAGTCCCAACCCGCGTCGGTCTACGAGGAGGCGGAGTCGGCGCTCGCCGGACCGGTGGCGGGCACGATCGGTTCCTTTGTCGTCTGGTGGGCCGGCAACGCCATCGGCTCACCGATGCTGGTGAGCCTCGCCTTCACCGGGTTCCTGCTCAACCTGTTCAACCTGCTGCCCGCACTGCCACTCGACGGTGGCCGGGTCGCCGGTGCCCTCCACCCCGCGATCTGGCTGCTCGGGCTCGGCGCGCTGCTCGTCGCCGAGTTCGTCCGACCGAGCCCGGTGATCCCGGTGATCCTGCTGCTCGGCGGCTTCGAGCTGTGGCGCAGGTGGCGCGACCGCGGGTCGGCGGCGTCGCAGGTGTACTTCGCGCTGGAGCCTCGGCAGCGTTGGCGGATCGGTGGCGCCTACCTCGGCCTGGTCGTCGTGCTGCTGCTCGCCATGCACGCGTCCTACGCACCGCGGCCGCTGCCCAGCTGACGTCGCCCGGTCTACGGCGTCGTCTCGTGCAGGACGTCGAGGTTGTAGAACCGCGGCTCGCCCTTCATGAGCGGGCCGAGCTTCCCGACGCGTTCGTGCGTCGCGTCGCTCTCGGAATGACGCATCGCGTCCTCGTAGGAGTTGAACGTCAAGATCGTTGCGTACGTTCCCGGTCGATCCCGGTCGCGCACCATCACGACAGAAACCGGCTTGGGCACGTCGTCGGGAACAGGCACGCTGTTGGCCGCGGCGATCATTGCGTCGATGTCATCCGACTCGTACTGAACGATCTGGATGTACTCGGCCATCGTCCCTCCTCGGGAGATCCTCCCGCCCGAGCCTTGCCGACAGCACCCTGTCGGTCAACTGTCGATGATCATTGCGTCGCCTGCGGGCCGGGAGCGCCTCAACCGACCTGCAGGGCACGCAACGATCACGAGGGGCGGACCTCCCGTGGAACGCCCACGTGTTGTCAGCGCGTCAGGTGGCCGAGCCAGCGCAGCCAGCCGGGCCACATCTCGAGGTAGTGGTCCCTCGCGATGGGCTCGACATAGGCGAGCGGCTCGTCCGACTCTTCCTCGTCGACCGTGATGCCGCGACGGACGGCGTACTCCTTCAAGTGCCGCAGCAGGTCGTCCGGACGCTCCCCGCCCGTCGGCGTGAACACCACGTCGCGGCCGTCCGCGGTCGCCCGGAGGACGGCGCCGTCGTCGAGGTACCAGTCGAACTCGTCGTCCTCGACCCCGTAGAGCGGCGCCTTCGCGCGCGCCTCGGCGCGTGATGCCCAGGCGTGGACGTCGCCGGTCCTGCGATCGACCGCGAACACCGCCGCGGGCGCGTCGGTGGACTCGTCCGGGTCAACGGTCGAGGCGTCGATCGCATCCACCCGTCGCAGGGCAACCATCGCACCCAGCGCGAGCACGATGTACGACGACTGGAAGCCGACTTCGGCGACGAGGCGAGCCCCGATGGGAAGACCGGTGACCGAGACCTCGAGCGCGACACCCAGCGTGCCCACCGCCGCGCCGACCGCTGTCAGTGCGAGCAGCCACCGCAGCGGGTCGGTCTGCCAGACCGCCGGCGTGCCGGCCTGATGTGCGGGCGTCAGGCGGGCGAACCAGAGCATGACGACCGCGACGACGAGGAGCAGCACACCGACGCCGTCACCGTAGGCGCCGAACGACGCCAGGATCTCGCCGACGTGAAAGCGGCCGGGCGGCCCGAAGTCGGTCCGCTGGCGCCAGGTCGCGATCCCGCCGACGACTGAGGCAAGGAACCGGATCGCCTGCACGGCGAGCAGCAGCGTCACGAGCAGTTCGCCGGCGGTACGGGCCCGGCGCGGGGACGAGGTCATGCCGTGAGTGACCTCATGTCGGCGTGGTCCGCGTAGACGTAGCGCAGGAAACGCTCGACGCCGCGGATGACGTGAGCACTGCGGATCGAGGAGAAGACGTCGAACGCGTGCTGCCCTCCGGGCAGCTCGGCGTAGAGGACGGGGGAGCTGCTCACCTCGCGCAGGCGGCGAACGAGCTCACGCGCCTCCGCGACGGGCACGAGCGAGTCGTGGGTGCCGTGAATGACGAAGAACGGCGGGGCGTCGTCGTGCACGTGCAACAGGGGGGTCGCATCACGCGCGACGGCGGGGTCGTCGGACTTGAAGACCATCTTGTTGAGGAAGTAGTCGGACCGGTTGCGGCCGGCGCGGGTGTCCAGGACGTTGGCCAGGTCGTAGGCACCGTAGAACGGCACGCACGCCTGGACGCTCGTGTCGGCGTCCTCGAAGCCGGGCTGGTAGCGCGGGTCGTTCTGCGTCAGCGCGAGCATCGCGGCGAGGTGACCGCCGGCCGAGCCCCCGGTGACAGCGATGAACGACGGATCGCCGCCGAACTGCTCCGCGTGCTCGCGGACCCAGACGAGAGCACGTTTCAAGGCGACCAGATGCTCGGGCCAGGTCGCCTTCGGTGACAGCGGGTAGTTGGGGGCCATGCAGACCCAGTCGCGGGCGGCCAGGTGCGTCATCAGGGGCAGGCCCTGCTCGTCCTTGCGCCCGATGACCCAGCCGCCGCCGTGCACCTGCACGATCACCGGAAGACCGCTCTTGCCGGTCTCGCGGGGGTGGTAGACGTCGAGCCGGTGCCGGACGTCGCCGTCGCCGTAGTAGTCGATGTCGTGCACGCGCTTCACGGCCGGATGCTTCACCTGCCAGGGCATCAGCACCTGGCGCCAGGGTGTCGTCAGATCAGTCTCGTCCGGCTTCGGGTCGAGCCGCGCCACGTAGTCGTCGTGCAGCCCGTCGGTCAGCGCGCGCTCGACGTCGTGCTGCACCTCCAGCGCCTGCCTGATCAGCCACAGCAGCCCGGCGACGGAGGCGCCGTTCAGGGCGAGAGCGAGCTTGTCGTCCCGGTCGAGACGGCCGCGGCGCCTGGCGACGTACGCCGCCGAGCCGGTGACGGTGATCGCGAGGTTGTGCAGCGCCAGCTCGCTCGTCAGCCAGCTGGCGAAGAAGCTCGGGACGGCCAGCGGGTTGTTCCCCGGCAGGGGGCGCAGACCGTTGGCCGTGAGGAGGGCACCGAGCTCGGCAAGGCGAAGGAAGCGGCGGCTCACGGCGCCAAGTCTGCCAGCCCGCCGCGATCTGACGGCTCGTCAGGCCATCTGCCCGATCGCCGTTACGCTTCCCTCTATGCAGCGACTCGGTGGCCTGGACGCGGCCTTCCTGTACTTCGAGACGCCGACCATGCACATGCATGTCGGTGGCCTCATGCTCGTCGACCCGTCGACGATGTCCAAGCCGTACTCGTACGCCGACGTCTACCGCTACATCGAGTCCCGGCTGGAGCTCGTTCCGGCGTTCCGGCGCAAGCTCGCCACGGTCCCTTTGAACCTCTCCAAGCCCTACTGGGTGGAGGACCAGGACTTCGACCTCGAGTACCACCTCTCCCGGATCGCCGTCCCGCCGCCCGGCGGCGACAAGGAGACGGCTGAGGTGGTCGCGGACATCCTCAGCAAGCCGATGGACCGGAGCCGCCCGCTCTGGCAGATGTGGGTGGTCGAGGGCCGCAAGGACGGTCTGATCGGGATCGTCAGCAAGGTGCACCACAGCACGATCGACGGCGTCACCGGCGCGAACATGATGGCGGAGCTGTTCGACCTCGAGCCGGACGCCGCGCCGCGGAAGCCGCAGATGGACCTGTGGGAGCCCGAGCGCAAGCCGAGTGACGTCGAGATGCTCGGTCGCGCCGTGTACGACGTAGTCAGCAGGCCGATCGGCGTGGCGAAGCTGATCCCCGGCACCCTGGTCGGTGCGGGCAAGCTGCTGCTGAGCCGTCGTCACCGCGGTGGCGGCATGCCGGCGCCGTTCACCGCGCCTCGGACGTCGTTCAACGCGACCGTCACTCCGCATCGCATCGTCGCCTACACCCACGTCCCCCTCGAGGACGTGAAGAAGGTGAAGAACGCCTTCGGCGTGAAGGTCAACGACGTCGTCATCGCCATCACGTCAGGAGCGCTGCGCCGCTATCTCGCCGAGCACGACGAGCTTCCCGACCGTTCGTTGATCGCGGCCATCCCGGTCTCCGTCCATGACCGAAGCGAGGGCAAGGAAGGCACGACAAAGGTCTCGTTCATGTTCTCCAGCCTGGAGAGCGACATCGACGACCCGGGCGAGCGGCTGCGCCGGATCGCGGACACCAACGACGCCGCGAAGGAGGAGCACGAGCTCGTCGGCGCGAGCATGTTGCAGGACTGGGCCGAGCATGCTGCGCCCAACACCTTCTCGCTCGCGGCGCGGGTCTACTCCAGTCTCCGGTTGTCCGAACGCCACCCGGTCGTGCACAACCTGATCGTGTCCAACGTCCCGGGTCCGCCGATCCCGCTCTACTTCGCGGGCGCCAAGCTCGTCGCGTTGCACCCGCTCGGCCCGGTCATGGACGGCGCGGGTCTCAACGTCACCGTGCTGTCCAACATGGACGTGCTCGGCTTCGGCTTCATCGCCTGCCGTGAGCTGATGCCGGACCTCTGGGATCTCTCCGACGCGGTCGCCCCTGCGCTCGCCGAACTGGTGGAGGCCGCCGACGCACTGGGCGGCAGCAGCGGCAAGCAGGCTAAGCCGCGGGCCGCCGCTCCAGCCGGCGGGTGACCGAGCGGCACGCTGCCAGCAGGACCGGGACGAACTCCTCGGCACCGAGCACGATCGCCGCGTGGTTTCCCTCGACGTCGTAGCTCATCGCGCCCGGGATGGAGGCAGCGAGTCGACGCTGGCGCCGGGTCGGGATGAACCGGTCGCGGGTGGCGACGATGACGCTCGTCGGGCAGTCGACCCGGTTGATCCACGTCGCGGAGTCGAAGCGCCCCACCTCGTCGAGCGCGGCGAAGATCGACCACGTGCTGGTGCTGCGGAACTCGGTGAACGCCCAAGGGGCGACCCGGTCGGCAGCTGCGGACAGCCCGGCCGGCTGATCGCTCAGCGCACTGGCGACCTTGAGCATGCCGAGCCGGGCGCGGCCGCCCCACCGGTTCATCGCGGCGGCCGTCATCGAGAACCACAGCCGCTCGGTCATCTTGCCGCGGAAGTTACGGGCGGTCGCAGCAAGGACGAGGCCTTCGACCCGGTCGCGGTGCCGCTTCCAGGTGAGCTGCGCGACCGCGCCGCCCATGGAGTAGCCGACGACCATGAACTTGTCGATGCCGAGCGCGTCGGCGACCGCGGCGACATCGTCCGCGCAGTCGGCGATGCGGAAGTGCTCCGACTGGATGCCGCGGCCGTGCCAGCGCTGGTCGAAGGCCACGACACGGTAGTGCTGCGACAGCGCCTGGATCGAGGGGTACCAGGAAAGAGCGGCGGTCGTCGCCAACGCGTGCAGCAGGATGACCGTCGGTGCGCCCTCGGGGCCGGGAACGTCGATGACGCAGGTGCGGCCGCGCCCCGCCAGGTCGATCGGCCGGGGCGCAGGAACGTCCACCGGATCGGCTGCCTTGGCGAACCGGCCGATCACTCCGGTCACGCGCGGCACGATGCGGGACTCCCGTGCCGGGTCGTTGCTCGTCATCGATTCCGAACATAGCCCTGACGGGTCGTCAGAAACCGCTGGCTCGCCAACAATTCCCGGCTTTCGCAAAACTGAAACCTGTTCTAATATGCCTGGGTGCCGTGGAGCGCGCTGGCCGTGACGGCCGAGCAGGCTGCCCTCGCGGAGGCCGTACGCGGCTTCGCGCATTCCGCCTCGCTCGTGAAGGAGTCACGGGCCGCAGCGGAGAGCGACGCCGAGGCGCTGCCGGCGTCGTGGTCACTGCTGGCGAAGCAGGAGCTGCTGGCGCTCCCGTTCGACGCCGAGCTCGTGGACGTGTGCGTCGCGGTGGATGCGTTGGGCGCCGCGCTCGCTGCGGGACCGATCGTGCCGACCCTGGTCGTCGCACGGCTGGCCGCGGCGGCCGGCGACGACGCAACGCGTGCGCTCGTCGAATCCGGACTTCGTGACGGTTCGTTCAGTGCTTCGGTCGATGTCGGTGGGCTGCTCGTCGGCGGCACTGCCGTGACGCACGTGCTGACACGGGTCGGCGAGGAGCTCTGCCTCGTCGACGTCGCATCCCTCGACGCGGAGCCGAAACCGGGTCTCGATCGCAGCCGAGCCGTCGCGGTCGTCTCCACCGGTGCTTCCGTCCACGCCGTTGCCGGCGGGGTGCCCGGCGTCACCGACGAAGAGGTACGCCGGCTCGTCGCCGTGCTGCTCGCGGCGGAGTCCGCCGGCGTCGCGGCATGGTGTCTCGAGACCGCGGTCGACTACGCAAAGGTGCGCGAGCAGTTCGGCAAGCCGATCGGCGCCTTCCAGGCCATCAAGCACCGCTGTGCGCGCATGCTCGCCGAGGTGGAGCTGGCGCGAGCCGCCGTCTGGGATGCGGCGGGTGCCTATGACGACGACGCCGATGTCGACACCAGGCGTCTCGTCACAGCGGTCGCCGCATCGACGGCGCTGCAGGCCGCCGTCGACAACGCGAAGAGCCTCGTCCAGGTGCTCGGCGGCATCGGCTACACGTGGGAGCACGACGCGCATCTCTACCTGAAGCGCGCGATCGCCAACCGCCAGCTCATGGGCGGCACCACGACCTGGCACCGCGAAGCGGTGCAGCTCGCGCGCGGCGGCGTACGACGGTCACGGCACCTGCATCTCGGTCCCGACGCCGAACCCGTGCGCGCAGAAGTGCGTGAGTTCCTCGACGGCGTGCAGTCGCTCGACGCCGCGGAGCGGCGCAAGGCGATCGCGGACGCGGGCTACCTTGTGCCGCACTGGCCCAAGCCCTACGGCCGGGCCGCCGGCCCGATCGAGCAGCTCGTGATCGACGAGGAGTTCGCGCGCGCCGGTGTCGATCGCCCGGACCTGATCATCGGCAACTGGGCGTTGCCGACGATCCTGGAGCACGGCACCGACGACCAGCGCAGTCGCTTCGTCCCGCCGACGCTCTACGGCGAGATCACGTGGTGCCAGATGTTCAGCGAGCCCGGCGCCGGCTCGGACCTCGCGTCGTTGCAGACGAAGGCGGTGCGGGTCGACGGCGGCTGGTCGCTGTCGGGACAGAAGGTCTGGACCTCGCAGGCCAGGTCGGCGCACTGGGCGATCTGCCTCGCCCGCACGTCATCCGGCGGTGACAAGCACGAGGGCATCACCTACTTCCTCGTCGACATGAAGACGCCCGGTCTCGATGTGCGCCCGCTGCGGGAGCTGACCGGGCACGCGATGTTCAACGAGATCTTCCTGACCGACGTCTTCGTGCCGGACGAATGTGTCGTAGGTGAGGTCGGTGGCGGTTGGCGGCTCGCGCGCACGACGCTTGCGAACGAGCGGGTCGCGATGAGCAGCGGCTCGGCCTTCCCGTCCGGCATCGAGCAGCTGCTCGAGGCGCTCGACGCGCATGAGGCCGCCGAGGATGACGCGGCTCTCGTCGCGGTCGGCGAGCTGGTCTGCCGTGCGCAGGCCGACGTGATGCTCGGTGTCCGCGCGACGCTTGCCCGGGTGTCCGGCACCGACCCTGGTGCCGCGTCGAGCGTGCGCAAGCTCGTGGGCATGCACCTGCGGCAGGACGCGTCGGAGCTGTCGCTGTCACTGCTCGGACCGCGCGCAGCGGCCGGCGGTGACGCCGCGACAGCGGCCCTGCAACGATTCCTCGGCACCCGTGCCCTCACCATCGCGGGTGGCACGAGCGAGGTCCTGCACAACGTCATTGCCGAGCGCATTCTCGGCCTGCCGAGAGGGTGACCGATGGTCGATGACCTGAAGCTCGGGCTGATGCTCGGCTACTGGGCCGCCAACGCCGACGACGCAACCGAGTCGGTGCTCGCGGCCGAGGACGTCGGCTTCGACTCGGTGTGGACCGCGGAGGCCTACGGCTCGGACGCGTTCACTCCGCTGACCTGGTACGCCGCACGCACGTCACGGATCAAGCTCGGCACCGGCATCGTGCAGCTGTCGGCGCGCACCCCTGCGGCCACCGCGATGACCGCCGCGACCCTGGACGCGTTGTCCGGCGGGCGGCTCACTCTCGGCCTCGGCGTCTCCGGCCCGCAGGTCGTCGAGGGCTGGTACGGCGTGCCGTTCCCGAAGCCCTTGGAACGCACGCGCGAGTACGTCGACATCCTCCGGTCGGTCTGGCGGCGGGACGTCGTACGCAACGAAGGTCCGCACTACCCGCTGCCCTATCCGGGCGGCACCCGGCTCGGAAAGCCGATCAAGCTGACGTTGCACCCGGTGCGCGACCGAATCCCGGTGCTGCTCGGCGCGGAGGGCCCCAAGAACGTCGAGCTCGCGACGCAGGTCGCCGACGGCTGGCTGCCGATCTTCTACCACGTCGAGCGCGCCGGATCGATCTACGAAGAGGCGTTGTCCGCAGCGCCTGACGGGTTCCGCATCTGCTGCCCGGTGACGGTCGTCGTCAACGACGACGTCGACGCCGCCATCGAGGTCGTGAAGTGGACGCTCGCGTTCTACATCGGCGGCATGGGCGCCGCGAACATGAACTTCCACCTCAACGTGATCGGTCGGATGGGTTTCGCCGACGAGGCCGCGGTCGTCCAGAAGCACTTCCTCGACGGTGACCGCGAGGCGGCGATGCGAGCAGTGCCGGACGACCTCGCGGACGGCATCGCTCTGTGCGGGTCGCTCGACCGGATCCGCGAGCGGCTGGACCTGTGGCGCAAGAGCCCGGTGACGACACTGCTGCTCGGCGGCATTCGCAACCCGGAGCACATGAAGGCGCTCGCGGACATGGTGCGTTGATCGAGGCGCTCAAGGCGCGGGCCCGGCGCGACGTGGAAGAGGGGCTGCTGCCGTCCTGCCAGATCGCCCTGGCGCGCGACGGGGAGCTGATCGTCGACGAGACGTACGGCGCCCCCGCCGGCTCCCGCTACGTCATGTTCAGCGTGACGAAGGCCTTCACCGCGACGCTGGCCTGGCTGCTCATCGGCGACGGCGACCTGCGCGACGACACCCGGGTCGCGGACGTCGTACCGGAGTTCGCGGCGAACGGGAAAGAAGGCGTGACGCTCGAGCATCTGCTCTGTCACACCGCAGGCTTCCCTCGCGCGCCGATGCGACCGGAAGAGGGTGCCGACCGAAAGCGACGGGTCGACCGGATGGCGACCTGGCGCCTCGACTGGGAGCCGGGCACCCAGACGACCTACCACGCGACATCGGCGTACTGGCCGCTCATCGAGATGACCGACCGCATCTCCGGTGTCGACTTCCGGTCGCTGTTCGCCGAGCGCGTTGCGGGCCCGCTCGGCCTGCCCGGGCTGCAGATCGGCCCACCCGCCGGCGAGCAGTCCGACGTGCTGCGTATCCAGGCCGCCGGAGAGATCGACGAGGGCGGCCAGACGCTCGGCGACCACGTGAAGGAGACCGAGGAGCAGTTCCTGCTGCGTTTCAACGAGCCCGAGGTGCTGGCAGCAGGCGTGCCCGGTGCCGGCGCGGTCGGCCGCGCAGCCGATGTCGCACTCTTCTACCAGGCCCTGCTGCACAACCCGGGGGAGATGTTCGACCCCAAGGTGCTCGCCGACGCGACCGGCAACATCCGCAACCGGCTGGTCGACCCGCTGTTCGACTGTCCCGCCAACCGCACGCTCGGACTGGTCGTCGCGGGCGACGATGACAAGGCGCCGGTGCGCGGCTTCGGCCGGCACACCGGACCGCGGGCGTTCGGGGCGCAGGGCGTCGGCGGCCAGATCGCCTGGGCCGACCCGGACAGCGGCCTGTCGTTCAGCTATCTGACCAACGGTCTCGATGTGGACGTCGTCGGCTCGTTCGTCCGTTCCGCGAAGCTTGCCGGTCTCGCGGCGCGTTGCAGGTCGGAGGACCACTAGCGCAGCACGGCTGACCTTCGACCCTTCCGTCGCGGCCCGCCAGCGGCGAACGTCAGAGACATGGCGACCGTCGATCGTCCCTGGATGGCCTTCGAGCCGAACGATGATGCGCTGCCCTTCCGCGCGACCATGTCGTCGGTCGGGGTGAAGGTTCCGGCGACGCGGGTGACGACGGCCGAGCTCATGGCCGGCACCCGTCATCGGACCGGCATCGAGCTGGAGCGACTCACCGGCATTCATGCCCGGCATGTGGCTCCGGACGGCGAGGACTCGTACACGCTCGCCGTCGGTGCGGCCCGGGACTGCCTCTCGCGGACGCCGTACTCCGGCGCGGACCTCGACATGGTCATCACGACGAGCATCACGAAGTACCGCGACGGATACACGCAGCGGCTCGAGCCGCCGCTGAGCCTCGCGGTGAAGAGCGCGATCGGCGCTCCGCGGGCCACGAGCTTCGACCTGTCCAACGCGTGTGCCGGGATGCTGACCGGCGTCTTCGTCCTCAACGACTTCATCCGGCGCGGCGAGATCCGCCGTGGCCTCGTCGTCTCCGGCGAGTCGATCTCACAGCTGGGCCGCAATGCCGCCACCCAGGTGCGCGGCGTCCTCAGCCGCCAGCTCGCCTCTCTGACCCTCGGCGACGCCGGGGCGGCCGTCCTCGTCGAGCGGGCCGGTCCCGACTCGGCCGGCATCGCGGTCGCCGGCTTCACCACGTTGTCGGAGCACAGCCGGCTGTGTCTCGGCTATCCGAGCCATGTCGGTCCGGGCGCGTCCATGTACACGCAGGCCCGGGCGATTCATCGGGTTGCCATCGACAGGGCGCCCGCCCTCGTCCAGGAGGCGTTGGACGTCGCGGGGCTCGGGCTCGACGAGATCGACTACTTCATCCCGCACCAGACGTCGGCGCGGGCGATCCGCACCGGCGTCGCAGAGTTCGCCGAGCGGCTCGGCGTGCGGCCGAGGCATGTCGTCGTCAACGTCGAGGAGTACGGCAACACGTCGTCGACGACGCACTTCGTCGCCCTGGACCGATACCTGCGCGAGGGGCGCTTCCGGCGCGGCGAGCGGGCTCTGCTGCTCGCGCTCGCGTCCGGGCTCGAGATAGGGGTCGTCATCGTGACGGTGGACGAGCTGGTGGCGTCATGGGAGTCGTGATCAGGTCCGTCGGCCTCTCCCGCCCGGGTCGGCTCGCCGGCCACGGCGCCCGGCGGCTCGCGGACGCTGCCGCCCGCAGCTGTCTCGACGAGGCAGGCATCCCTGCCGACGATGTCGACCTGCTCGTGAACGCGGGTGTCTACCGAGAGCGCGGGCTCGGCGAGCCGGCGCTCGCTGCGCTGATCCAGGAGGACGTCGAGGCCAACGTGGGGCGGCCGGACCGGCACGACCACGGGACCTTCTCGTTCGACATCGACAACGGAGCGTGTGGCGTCCTCACCGGCGTCCACGTCACCCACGGCCTGCTGCTCTCCGGTGCCATCCGGCGAGCGCTCGTCGTCGCCAGCGACTCGGGTCCCGGACCGGTCCACGCACGGTGGATGCCGTACGACGAGGGCGGCGGCGCTGTGCTGCTCGAGTGTGATGACGGCGTCGCCGGGTTCGGCGACGTCAAGCTCGCGACCTTCCCGGAGTACGACGCCCTGCTGCAGGGCTACTGGACCTGGGAGGAGCGCTCCGGCCATCGGCCGGGCCGGCACGACGGACGCAACCGGCTGGTCGTCGAGGAGCGCAGCGGTTTCCGCGCCCGGGCAGCCGAATGTGCCGTCGAGACGGTCGGAAAGATGCTCGCGGACGCGGGCGTGACCGCCGACGAGATCGACCTGCTCGTCGCCACTCCGGAAGCGGAATTCGGTGATCCGGTCGCGGCAGGACTCGGCGTACCGACCGCGCGGGTGATGCACCTGGGGGAGCAGACCAACCGTCTGCACACCGCCCAGCCCGCCGCGGCGGTCGCCGCCGCCATGCGCACCGGCCGTTGGGACGAGTCACGGACGGTGCTGTTCGTCTCGGCAGGTGCGGGGATCACGATCGCGACTGCGCTGTACCGCCACTGACGAGAGGTCCGCTCAAGCGTGGACCGGCTGCGACCTCCGGAGCATCGCCGCGCCCAGGCCTGCCTCGAGCAGCGCCGCGGTGACGGCACGACGGGTGGCGTGCGGGCTGAGCTGGTGGGCTCGTCCAGCCGCGGCGGCCGACCAGGCATCGACGAGATCGACGGCAACGGCCAGTTGCAGCTGCTGGCGTCGTACCTCCTCCGGGGTGCGGGCCAGCAGGACCGCCATCATCACGGCTCGCGCGCCGAACAACCGGGCCAGGTAGACCGACGGGGAGGTC
>DASSEX010000072.1:0-11055 GCA_035695045.1 Mycobacteriales bacterium
GGCCAATTCGGCGGCGGTGTCCAGCGTGCTCCGCTTCCCGGCATCCCTACCCCCGTGCCAATTGCCTCTACGTGCCGTACGCGGTCAACGTAGACGACGGGCAGCCGCAGCGGAGCCGATCCGCGAAGTCCGCCCCTAGTCCGCAACTTGCGGACTAGCGCCGAAAACCCGTGACAGGTGCCGAGAGGCGTTTTCGCAGGTCAACGGCTAGACGACGGCTAGAGGCCGAGGTCGGCGAGGCGCTCGAAACAGACTCATAATCCCTCGGTCACAGGTTCGAGTCCTGTCCGCCCCACGATGCGCGTGTGTGACTTCGGCTGAAGCGGAGTGACGACGCCGAGGCTCGGGCAGCAAGTTCGCCCGGAGCCCTGGCGACGCTAGGCGGACTGCCGTACTCAGACTTCCGCAGAGTTGGGCAGCGGTCGCCCGATGACCGCGGTCGGCGAGATGGCGCTGCTGCCCTGAGGGCTCGGCTCGCGTGGGCCTTCGGTGCGTCGCGCGACCTGGGCGATGACGAGGATGCACGCGGCCGCGGTCACCCCGACGACGTCGAAGACCAGGTCCCAGCCGGTGTTCGTGTACCCGCCGACGTACGTGCCGGGGACACGCATCGAGGCGAGGAACTCCAGCACCTCGTTGATCGCGCCCTTGCCGAGTCCGGCGAGAGCGGCCATGACCGCCTGTCCGCGGGCCGGTGTGCGGCTCAGGTCCAGCCAGGTGCCCAGCAGCTGCCAGGAGGCGACCGTCCCCGCTGCCGAGCCGAGGACGTGCACCACCTGGTCATAGCGGAGGACTCCGGTGATCAGCCACCGGTCGTACAGGACTCCGCCGTCCGGACCGGGCAGGAGCCCGCCCGCGAGATGCCCGCAACCCGTGGCGACGAGGAGCAGCAGGGCGCCGCTGGTGAACCCGACGATCCGGTCGGTCATGGCCACGATCGCCGTGAGGACCGTGACGACGACGAGGTAGGCCCAGACGCGGCCGTCATTGCCGACCACGGCCCACCCCAGGCAGACGCCGATCACGCTGAACCAGAACGCCCCGAGCCGCGGGTGCAGCCGGGCCAGTCGCACGATGCTCTGTCCCGGGGTCATGCCGGACCTGCTCGGGTACGGCGCTGTCGGACGGCGTACGCCACGGCGATCGCGACCGCCAGGATCACCAAGGCGGCGAGCAGGGTCAGCAGGAACTTGTTGTCCGTGCTCGGCGCGAGGTGTTGCTGGATGAAGATCTGCGGGTTGGACGACGGGCCTCTGATCCGGATGGTCAGGTGCACGTCCTTCGGCTTCGGATGCCTCGTGGTGTTCGAGCTGAGACCGAACCCGTTGTTCAGCTTGCTGACGTGCACGTTGCTGCACGCCGCTGCCGTGGCGTGCGCGGCCTCGAGCCCCTGCGCGGCGGGAAGCGCGTCGGCTCCTGCGACGACACCGATCAGGCAGGCCAGGAGCAGGAAGGGCGGCAGGCTCGCGACCGTCGTCTCGACGATCGTCCCGACCGGCGGTGGTGGAGGCGGCGAGGTCGTGGTCCGTTGCGAGGGTTGTGGCGCCGGAGTCGAGCGGGAAGGCGTGGGCTCGGTGGAGGACGGCGCGGCCGGTGACGACGGCAAGCCCAACGTCGGTGTCGGCAGCGCCGTCGGCAGCTGTGGTGGGGGACTCGACGTGTTCGTGCTGCTCGATCCGCCCGAGGACGAGCCGGATCCGCCCGATCCGCCTGACGTCGATCCGGAGCTGCCGTTGCCCGAGCCGCCGGCGGCCCCCTCGGCGCGGATGCCCGACGCGTGTTGCCCGAGACCGAGCGTCGGCACCGTGACGAAGGTGGCAAGGAGGGCGAGGAAACCGGCCTCGACCGCCGCCGCACGGATTCGCACAGCGAGCACCGTAGTGCCCGTTTCGGGCGAAGCGGCTAGACGCGCCCGGACGTACGGCGACCGCGGCAGTGGTCGAGCACGGCCAGCGCCAGCTCCGCGCCGCCTTCGCCCAGCGCTTCGGAGTAGCGCCGGAGGATCGCGTTCTCCCGCGAGTGCTGGACCCGTGAGCCGCCCGCCTCGATGCGGAGCTGCTGGATCCGGGTCGAGACCCGGCGCCGCTCAGCGAGCAGCGCGAGCAGCTGCCCGTCGATGTCGTCGATGAGCGAGCGCCCGTCGTCGACGGTCGTCACGTCGTCTGCGTCGAGAGGCGTGGTGGAGAGAAGTTCGGCGGTCATGGTCGTTCTCCGGTTCGGTGGGTGGGCGCCGGAGCAACAAAAAAGCCCCGGTCAGCCCGGGGCGGTCGGCGTAAGCAGCTCAGCGCAGCGTGCACCAGGACCCGGCCCGGGTCCCGGCAAAATAGGTGCGCTCAGCGATCATCAATCGACAGTTTGCTACACAAAGGCGCCTGCTCGCCAACGGTTTGTTCAAACAGTGAGACGACAAGGAGCCTTCGTGGTCCTCGCGCACGCCTTCGGCGCCCGCTACGAGCTCCCGATCCCTCTGCTCGCCTTCGTGGTCGGCGGCGCGCTGGTCGTCCTGGTGTCTTTCGTCATCGTCTTCAACCGCCAGGTCGCCCGATCCGCGCACGAGCTCACCGAGCTGCCGGACGGGGCTCATGTCCGCGGCCTGCATCCCGTGGCCGGGGTCCTGTCGCTGATCGGGCTCGCGTTCCTCGTCTTCTGCGGGTTCGCCGGCTCGCAGGAGGTTCCCGAGAACATCGTGCCGACGAGCTTCTGGATCCTCATCTGGGTCGCCGTACCAATCCTCGTCGCGCTGATCGGCGACTGGAGCCAGCCGGTCAACCCGTTCGCCTTCCTTGCGAAGCTCGCGGACCGGCCTGGCCTTCGCGCGACGCTGCTCGGCGGGGAGCATCCGCTGCCGTGGCCGGGGTGGCTGGGCTGGTGGCCGGCGGTCGTGCTGTTCGCGTTCGCCGTCTGCTGCGAGCTCATCTTCAACCTCACCGCGACCGTGCCGCACGTGACGGCGCTGGCGCTCACCATCTACGCCGTCTTCTCGGCACTCGCCGGATTCATGTTCGGTCGGCCTTGGCTCGAGCGCGGCGAGATGTGGACCGTGCTCCTCGACACCTGGGGTCGCGTCGGCTACTTCCGCTTCGGCGCACCCGGCCGACGCGGCTTCCTCGGCGGGTTCGACCGGCCGTTCTCGAGGTCGTTCAGCCGGGTCGTCTTCGTCCTGCTGATGCTCGTCAACGTCAACTACGACGGCCTGCTGTCGACACCGCAGTGGGCCAACGACGTCGAGCGCAACCTGCCCGGCTCGTGGGGGACACCCGGCTCCGGTCTCGAGACCTTCCGCGTCTTCGCCTTCGTCGCGAGTGTCGTCGTGCTCATGACGCTGTTCGGGCTGTTCGCCCGTGAGTCGGCTCGGCTCGGCCGGCACGGCACAGGGTTCCTCGGCGCGCTGGCGGAGCTGCTGCCGAGCGTCGTGCCGATCGCTCTCGGCTATCTCATCGCCCACTACCTGCAGTACCTGCTGGTCAACTCGCAGCTGATGGCGCCGCTGATCGGCAACCCGATCGGACGCACGTCGTGGCCCATCCACCTCCCGTACCCGTTCAACGACAAGTACGAGGTCAACCACACGTTCTTGCCGCCGTCGTTTTACTGGTACGTCGCCGTGGCCGTGATCATCGCCGTGCACGTCGCTGCTGTGGTGGTCGCACACCGACACCTCGCCACCCGCGCGCCGGACGAGGCGTCGGCGCGACGCAGCGAGTACCCCTGGCTCGTCGCGATGGTCGGTTACACGATGCTCAGCCTCTGGCTGCTGGCGCAGCCCTTCACGAAGGACACGGCCACCACGTCGGCGAGCTCACCGGAGCACGGACCGCACGCCGTCGCGCAGCTCGTGGTCTGATCGACCGGTGGCGCACCAGCACGACCATGCTCGCGGCGACCGGCGGCTGCTGTCCGCGGCGCTCGCGCTGCTCGTCGCGTTCATGGCCGTCGAGGTCACCGTCGCGTTCCTGGCATCGTCGCTGGCACTGCTCGCGGACGCCGGCCACCTGCTGGTCGACGCGCTCGCGCTGGTGATGGCGCTCACCGCCGGTGCCCTCGCCCTGCGCCCGGCGAACGAACGCTGGACCTTCGGCCTGGCCCGCGCCGAGGTGCTCTCCGCCGCCGTCAACGGCGTCACGCTGCTCGTCGTGTCCGCGGTCGTGACGGTCGAGGCAGTGCGGCGGCTGGTTCACCCGCCCGACGTCCGTGGATTGCCGCTGGTCGTCGTCGCGGCGGTCGGTCTCGCGGTCAACGTCGTCGCTGCTGCTCTGCTCGCGCGAGCCGACCGCAGCTCGCTCAACATCGCGGGTGCCTTCGCGCATGTCCTCACCGACGCGTATGCGTTTGCCGCCACGATCGTCGCCGGTGTCGTCGTTCTGGCCACCGGCTTTCACCGGGCCGACCCGGTCGCGTCGCTCGTCGTCGTCGTCCTGATGCTGCGGGCGGCCTGGCAGCTGTTGCGCGACTCAGGTCACGTGCTGCTCGAGGCGACACCGGAGCACGTCGATCTCGCTGCACTTCGTTCGCATCTTCTCGAGAGCGCGAACGTCATCGACGTCCACGACCTGCACGTGTGGACGTCAGGCTCGCGGCTGCCGAGCGTCTCCGCGCATGTCGTCGTCGCCGACGACTGCTTCCACGACAACCGCGCTCCGGCGCTGCTCGACGAGCTGCAGGAATGCCTGGTCGGCCACTTCGACGTCGAGCACTCGACGTTCCAGTTCGAGCTCGCCGGTCACACCGAGCACGAGCCCGGCGCCCATCACTGAAGCGCTGAGGAAGCCGACGCTAGCCGGCGTACTCCCAGTGCCACGGCTCGTGCGGACCGGGACCGCCCGGCAGCGCCCACGACGGGTGGAACCACGAGAACTCCGCGGCATGGTTCATGAGCCACTCGTGCTCGGGGGAGTAGTCGACCTGGATGCCGCCGCAGAGGTCGACCGCGAGCCCCCAGCCGTGGTTGCTGGTCCCGGGGACCGCGGCGTAGCCGGCCGGCATCGTGGCGTAGAGCTCGACCTGCTTCGCGTAGGTCCGGTACGACGACGTGACGCACAGCGGCTCACCGAACGCGTGCGCGAAGGCCTGGCTCATGCGGTTGAACGCGGCCGCGGCGTGCGCCTGCAGCATCATTCCCGGCGCATCCCACAACGGGCAGAGCGCACTCATCGGCAGCTGACCGTTGGAGTAGCCGGCGACGCTGCCGGTGCCGTTGCAGGTGGGGATCGGTCCGCCGGCTGCTGCGGCGCGGGCGGCTGCCGCCGCTTGCGCCGCGCGGATCGCCGCCGCGCGGGCTCGCGCCACCGCGATCTCGTGAGCGAGCTTGCGGGCGTTGGCATGGGCACCTGCCGCGGCGTTGCGCGTGCGCGACAAGAGCGACTGCTGGCGGGCGAGCAGCGTGTGCTGGCGGGCGACCAGGCCGTCGGCGGTCTTCTTGACGACGGCAGCGGCCTGCTCGGCGGCGTTGGCCCGGGCCGCAGCATCTGCTGCCGCGGTCTCGGCGCGCACCTGCGCGGCCTCGGCGACCCGCAGGTCGTCGATGACGGCGGCCTGGCTCTTGCCGACCTCACCGATGACGTTGATCCCGTCGAGGAACGTCTGCGCGTTGCCGGTCTCGACGAGTGACAGCGTCGTGCCGAGCGCGCCGCCACCGGCGATCGTCCGGTAGGCACCCGCGGCCATCTCACTGAGCGTCGCGCGCGCCGCGTCGGTGTGGGCCTGCGCCGCGGCCAAGGCCACCTTCGCGGCCTCGCTGTCGGCCTCCGCCTTGTCGGCGACCTGCTGCGCCTGCTGCAGCTTCTCCAGCGCGCGGTTGGCGGCGGCGTTGAGCACGTCGAGCTGCTTCTGCATGCTCTGCATCCGCGCTGCCTGGCGATGCGCCCTGGCGTCGAGCACCGCGGCGCGATGCTGCTCACGGGCGAGCCGGTGCGCCCGCGACTCGGCGTAGGACGGCGTCGCGACCGACGCGGCCAGACCGAGCGCAAGGCATGCAGCAGCCAAGCGGCGGGGGAGCGGCATAGCCGCAGCGTAGGTCGGGGTCCGGCGTTTCCAGGGGAGATTCGTCCCTTTAGCCAGCGCGTGTCGTCCGCGTGCGGGCGACAACTGTCCCAAAGGACTAGTTCAGGTTTCCCGGCGATCTACGCTGATCCGGTGATCCTCGCCGTCTTCGCAGTCTTGATCGTGCTGTTCGTCGTGTTGCCGTTGATCGGCGTCGCGTTCTGGTGGCTCATCAGCACGGCTGTCGTCGGGCTCGTCATCGGCGCACTCGGCCGCCTCGTGGTCCCCGGCGCCCAGCGGATCGGCGTCATGGCGACGATCGCCTGCGGACTCGCCGGTGCACTGCTCGGCGGTGCGGTCGGTCGCGCGGTCGGCGGAGGCCGGCTGGTCACGATCCTCGTGGAGATCGGGGTCGCGGCCGGTGCGGTCGCGGTCTGGGAGACCGTCGAGGCCCGACGGCTGCCGGGCTCCCGCCGCGCCATCAGCCGTTAGCTGGCGCGGCGCACCACCGGGTCGTCCAGCAGGCCGAGCGCGTCGAGCAGCAACCGGGCGGTGTCCCTGTCGTCGGCTCGGCTGCACACGACGAGGGCCGCACGGCGCCGCAGCTCGTCGCTGACCGGCGGGATGGGGGAGTCGTCAAGGCGGGGGACGGTCATGCGGGGTGCGCTACCCACTGATGGCTTTGTCATGCCGACGATTTCGGCGAGTTCTCACTTGCCTTGAGTCACCGCTGTCACGCACGGGTCGGACGGGTCGCAGGCCACGTCCTCGACGCTCGGCATCCGGACGATCTGCCGGACGAGCGCGTCGCGCACTGAATGGCTGATCGGGTCGAGGACGAGCCGGTACGACGCCGGCACCTGAGACGCCGGCACCTGGGCCGAGCAGGTGTAGAGCCGGGCGTACTCCGCGCGAGCCTGCGCCGCCGACTCGAAGTAGACCTGCGCGACGTGAGGTGTCTGCCGCAGCCGGTTGCCGAGCGCGGTCACGTCCGCCGGCCGGGCCGACGTCGCGACGAAGACGGACACGTCGACGTGCCCTACCCAGGGCGAGCGACGTCCGCTCGCCGCCGCCCCGACCCCGGGCGGGCAGGAGGTCGGTGTCGCGACCGGCTGGCGGAGGAATCCGGCGAGATCAGGCGGCGTCCGCCGGGTCGCCGTGGACGGCGTACCGGAGCAGGCCGCCGCCAGGACGACGACCAGCAGAGACAGTGAGCGGCGCACTCAGCGCTTGCGCAACGAGCGGCTGATCGCGTTGCCGATGAACAGCACCCACCAGACCACGCCGGTCAGGAAGATGAGGCCGACGACGAGGAGTAGCACGATGCGCACGTGTCGAACCTACCCGTCGCGCTCAGACCGACTCGGGCGCGGCCCGCTCGACCAGCTTGCAGAACGCGCAGATCTCGGCGGTGCTCGGCGCCCCGCATCGTGAGCAGCTGCCGACCAGCCGGCGCTCTTCCTCTGCGACGCTCTCGAGCAGGGGGAGCATCTTGTCGAGGAACTGCAGGTAGAACACGGCTTTCGTGCCGGGGGAGCGCTCCTCCAGATCGTTGAGCGTCTCCTTGTAGCGCAGGTGCCGGTTGCCCGCGGCCATCGGGCACTCCTCGACGATGTAGTCGATCCTCTTCAGGACGCAGTACGCCGCGGTCTCGCGCTCACTGATCCGGATGAGTGGCTTGACCCGGCGCGCGAAGCCGTCCGTCGCCGGCAGCACCGGGCGTTGCCTCGCGAGGTAGTCGGTGTGCCACTGCAGGACGTTGCCGAACAGGACGGCGGCCTCGTCGTCGAGGTTGTGGCCGGTGACGAGGACGTCGTAGCCGCCGTCGAGAGCGGCCTGGTTGAGCAGGTGGCGCTTCGACAGCCCGCAGGCCGAGCACGGGACTCGCTTGGTCGCCTTGGCTGCGTCCGGGATGCCGAACCCGTGCTCGGTCGGGATGTCGACGACGTGCAGCTTGGCCCCGCGCTGCTCGGCATAGCGCTCGGCGAAGCCGCGACTGGTGTCGCTGTAGTCGGAGATGCCGAGGCCGAGGTAGACGCCGTCCGCGTCGTAGCCGAGGTCGAGCAACAGGTCCCAGATCGCGAGCGAGTCCTTGCCGCCGGAGATCGCGACCAGCACCCGCTCACCCGGCGCGATCATCTTGTGCGAGTCGATCGTCCGGCGGACCTGCTCCCGGCAGTGGTGCTGGAAGCAGTCGGCACAGAAGGCCGCCCGGTGGCGACGTACGTCGATGACGGCTGCTGCGCCGCAGCGCTTGCACTTGTTCATGGCCGACCAGTCATCCGGCTCATCCGCCGCTGATCACGGGGCGGATCTCGATCTCGTCCGCGTCGTCGAGCGTCGCGTCGCCCGTCACCAGGCTGTCGCCACGGATGACCAGGACCGACTCGCGGTTGAGTCCCAGCCGCTTGACCAGGTCCTTCACCCGCACCGGCCCGGGGACCTCGAGGTCGCGCTTGGGGTTGTGGAGGTGAACCTGCACGTCGCCCAGGGTACGGGGGAGGCGTGAGCGCCCTCGGCAACGTCCACCTCGTGGGCGTGGATGTCCACACCGCGACGAAGCTGCTCTACACCGCCATCTTCTTCGTCGGCCTGTTCGTCCTGCGCTGGTTCGCCCGGCAGGTGGTCCGACTTGCGCTGCGCGGGCGGGCGCACACGTCGGCCCGTTTCTGGGCCCGGCAGGGCGTCAACCTGGCGACCGCGGTGTTCGTGGCCCTGGGCCTGGTCTCGATCTGGTTCGACAACGGGCTGCACGCCGCTGCTGCGCTGGGCGTGCTCACGGCCGGCGCGGCGTTCGCCCTGCAGAAGGCGATCACGTCCCTCGCCGGGTACTTCCTGATCCTGCGCGGCGACATCTTCACCGTCGGCGACCGCATCGTCATGGGCGGCGTGCGCGGCGACGTGATCGGTCTCGGCTTTCTCCGTACGACGATCCTCGAGATGGGCCAGCCGACCGGCGACGAGGACCAGGAAGTGCCCGTCTGGGTCGACGCCCGGCAGTACACCGGCCGGGTCGTGACGGTCACCAACTCGGCCGTCTTCGACGAGCCGGTCTTCAACTACAGCCGCGAGTTCAGCTTCCTCTGGGAGGAGCTCGCGGTGCAGATCACCCATGACTCCGACCACCGCAAGGCGGAGCAGATCCTGATGGACGCGGCGCTCGAGCACAGCAAGGACCGGGCCGCCCTCGGCACGGAGGCGTTGCAGCGGATGCGCCGTCGCTTCTACGTCCCGAACGCCGACCTCGAGCCGGCGGTCTTCTACAAGCTCAACAGCTCATGGACCGAGCTGGCGGTTCGCTTCATCGTGCCCACCCACGGGATTCGGCAGATCAAGAGCGCAATCTCGCGTCAGGTGCTCGAGCGGTTCCAGCAGGAGGGCATCGAGTTCGCCTCTACGACGATCGCGATCACCGACTTTCCGCCCGTGCAGCTCGCACCATCCGGACAGCAGCCGCACGGGTCAGCGGCGTATCCCGACGAGATGCCGTCGGTGGGGATGCGCCTTTCCGAGCACGAGCGGTGACCGGGCCAGCATCCACGTGCCGAGCAGCATCACCAGCGCACCGAAGGACTCCCAGCCGAGGGCGCCGATCGACGTGCGCAGTTGCTCGTTGAGAGCGAGCATCCCGATCAGCATCCCGATGACCGGTTCACCGACAGCCATCGGCGGAAGCGACGCGGTCAGCGACCCCGCCTCGTAGGCCGACTGCATGAGCGTCAGGCCGTAGACGGCGGTGACGAGCAGGACGTACGGCTGCCACGACAGCACGAGGTGGGTGAAGTCGCGGCTCATCCAGTGCAGGCAGTAGCGGGTGAGGGCATCCTGCAGCCCGAACAAGGTCCCGGCGGCACCCCCGATGAGCGCGGCGCGGGTCGACGGCCACGGAGAGCGAAGTGCGATCGAGACCATGAGCAAGGCCAACCCCCACGCGGCGAGCGCGACCAGCACCCACTGCAGCCAGGGCATGTCCGAGCGGCCGATCGTCGGCGAGCCGATACCGAGCAGCAGGCCGAGGCCGGCGCTGACCATGACAGCGCCGATCCACTCCCGGCGGCGCAACCGCTCGCGTCGCCAGGCGGCGGACAGCGGCAGGGCGAAGAGCAGACTGGTGGTGAGCGCCGGCTCGACGACGGCGAGGCTGCCGACGCCGAGCGCCCAGGCCTGAAGACCGTTGCCGACCATCATCGCGACGATGCCGCCGACCCAGAGCCGATGATGAGCGAGCTCGATCAGCAGCCGTGGCGAGAGGAACAACCCGCGAGGTGCCTCGTGCGCCTCGTGGTACTGCAGCACGTAGGACACGGCGAAGAAGACCGACGCCGAGAAGGCCAGCACCAGGACTAGCACCATTGACGGCAGAGTAGACACAAGCCATAACTCGTCAGGAGTCGCCCGTTGGTCGTCGCTGTGATCGCCGCACTCGCCGCCGGATGCATGTTCGCGGTGGGTTCCGTGCTGCAGCAGAGCGCCGCGCGGGAGACTCCGACCGAGAAGTCGCTGTCGTGGCGCTTGCTCGTCGATCTGGCTCATCGCCGTCGTTGGTTGCTCGGCATCGGGTCCGACGCGTTCTCGTTCGGCCTGCAGGCGCTGGCGCTCGCCTTCGGTCCGCTGGCGCTGGTGCAGCCGCTGGCGGTGACCGGCTTGCTGTTCGCGGTGCCCCTGGCCGTACGACGCCGCGGCCGCCGCCTGCACACACGGGAATGGCTCGGCACCGCGGCGGTCGCGGGCGGTCTCGCCGCGTTCCTCGGTGCCGCTGCTCCGAGTCAGGGCTTGCCACAGACGACCCCGGCGCGGTGGGTGCTCGTCGTGGTGAGTGTCGGGGCCCTGATGGCCGCCGGCGTCGTACTGGGAAAGGTGATCGGCGGGGTGGTGCGACCGTCCCTCTACGGTCTCGCTGCGGCGACGGCCTTCGGCTTGCTGGCGGCGCTGACGAAGGCGTCGACGCATCTGCTCGGTGAGGGCGCATCGACGTTCTTCACGTCATGGCAGCCGTACGCGATGGCCGTCGTCGCCGTTGCCGGTGCCATCGTGCAGCAGAGTGCCTTCCAGGCCGGGCCGCTGCCGGCGTCGCTG
>DASSEX010000073.1:0-31524 GCA_035695045.1 Mycobacteriales bacterium
GCAAGGCGCCGAGGGTCTTGGCCGCGACCGGCTTGGTGAAGGCGCTGTCGAGCGGAGTCGCATAGACGATGTCGACGGAGTCACGGAGACCGCGGTTGCGGAAGAACGCGTCTGCGAGGAAGCAGAACTCCAACGGGGCGACCGGGCACTTGATCGGCATGTCGACGACGTTGACGAGCAGGCGACCCCCGGTGAACTTGCGGAGGGCATGGCCCAGCCGCGCCGAACCTTGTGGTGTGTAGAAGGTGAAGACGCGCTCGTTCCAGCCAGGACCGGTGAGCCCCTCGGTCTCCTCCGGGAGGAGCCGCGCCCCGCTGGCAATGACGAGGACGTCGTAGTGAAGATCGGTTCCGTCGTCGAAGTGGACCCGGCGGTTGTCGAGGTCGACGCGGTCGACCGTCGCCTGGAACCAGGAGACACCGGGTCGCAGCTGTGCCGAGCGGCTCTTCACGAGCTTGTGGGCGTGCGCCGCGCCGAACGGCAGGAAGAGCAAGCCGGGCTGGTAGAGGTGCTCGTCGTCACGGTCGACGACGGTGACGTGCGCCTCGGTGCGCGGCAGGAGCCGGTCGAGCCGGTTCGCGAGGAGGGTGCCGCCGGTGCCGCCTCCCAGGATCACGATCTGCGCGGTCATGGATCGACGGTGCCGCCTGTCACCACGGCGTCGCTACGGCCGAAAGGCACCGACATCCGGGCCCATCGGCACGTGCGCAGTGACTCGTGCGGAGGGATCGTGAAGCGGCGAGGCAGGAGGCTGTGATGACCGCGATCCAGGTCCGCCATGAGTGGAACGACCGGTTCTCGATCGATGTCCGCGGACATCGGCTGTACGTCGACCAGCCGGAAGGTGACGGAGGCGACGACACTGCGCCGACACCGACCGAGCTGCTGGTCGCCTCACTCGCGTCCTGCGTGGCGTTCTATGCCCGGCGCTACCTGTCCCGGCACGGGCTGTCGGAGGAGGGGCTCGTCGTCTCGGCGGAGTACACGCTTTCGTCGCGACCGGCGCGGGTCGGGCACATCGACGTCCAGCTGACATTGCCGGACACCATCTCGGCCGACCGCCGCGCCGCCCTGCTCGCGGTGGCGTCTCACTGCACCGTGCACAACTCGTTGATCGAGGGGCCGATGGTGCGAATCGCCCTGACGGAGCGCTCAGCCGTCGCCTGATCCCGTCCCCGCTTCCCGGCGGGCGATTGCGGGCATGCCTCGGGCGTGTCCGTGACGGAGGTGGTGGCTCGGGCAGGCGACGGCCTGCAGGACATCGCGCACGCCGTTGCCGGCAAGCGGGGGTTCCGCATCGTCGCGCGGAGTGGCCTGGTCGCCCGCGCGGTCTTCTACCTGCTGCTTGCCGGTCTCGCCGTCGACGTCGCGGTCACCCGCGGACACGGTGGGCACCAGGCCAACGCTCATGGCGCGCTGTCGGTCGTCGCGACCAACCCGTGGGGGATGCTCGCCGTGTTCCTCACCGCTGTGGGCTTCTTCGTCCTCGGCGTGGCTCGCATCGTGGGTGCCGTCCGGGACGAGCAGCTGCCCGCCTGGCGTCGTACGACGACCGCGCTGCAAGGCGCCTTCTACGTCGCACTCACCTGGGTGCCGATGTCGTTCGTGCTCGGCCGACGAGGGGTCGGCTCCGAGCAGTCACAGCATGCGGAGACGGCGCGGGTGCTGTCCTGGCCGGGCGGCAGATGGCTGGTGGTCGCGGTCGGGGTCGTGGTCGTCGTGGTGTGCGCGTGGCAGATCCGTACGGCGTGGACCCGTGACTTCACCGACGGCATGGCGATGAGCAAACGCTCGGTCCGGGTTCGGCGGCTCATCACCGGGTTTGGAGTGGTCGGCATCGTCGCCCGGGCGCTGGTGTTCGTACCGGTGGGCGTCTTCCTCGTCGTGGCCGGCGTGCAGGCCGACCCGGCGCACGCGGACGGGCTGGACGCCACCCTGGCCACCATGTCCCGGCAGCCGTGGGGGCCGCCCGTGCTGGGGGTCGTCGCGTTCGGATTGGTCGTGTTTGCGGCATATTCGCTGCTCGAGGCCCGCTATCGGCGCGTCGCTCACGGGAAGTGAGAGGCGCTCCCGCTGAGCGGGCAGCGCAGGGCTCGACCCCCCGGGTTTGATCGCGATCGGCAATTACGCGACAATGTTGTTGTGAAAAGCACCGCGGCGCCCACGCTCGCGGATCGCCGCACCCGCGAACGGGTGGCGCAGCTCCTGCTCGAGCTCGGCCCGTCCACGGCGTCGGCCCTCGGCGAGCGGCTGGGGCTCACCCCTGCTGCCGTACGCCGGCACCTCGACGCGATGCTTGCCGCCGGCACCATCGTGGCCCGGGAGGCGCCGGCTCGTGCCCGCCGTGGTCGCGGCCGCCCGGCGAAGCTGTTCGCGCTCTCCGACGCCGGTCATGCGGCCGGCCCGACGGCCTACGACGCCGTCGCGGTCGCGGCGCTGCGCTACCTGCGTTCGACCGCCGGCGAGGACGCCGTCGAGGACTTCGCCCGCCGGCGGATCGCGGAGTGGGAGGCGCGGTACGCCGCCAAGATGGCGTCCCTGCCGCTGGACGAGCGTCCCGCGGCGCTGGCCCAGGCGCTGTGCGACGACGGTTATGCCGCAACGGTGCACGACGGCGGCATCGGCGTGCAGGTCTGCCAGCACCACTGCCCGGTCCAGCACGTCGCCGAGGAATTCCCGGCGCTGTGCGAGGCAGAAACAGAGGCGATCGGCCGGCTCGTCGGTCGGCACGTCCAACGGCTCGCGACCATCGCCCACGGCGACGGCGTCTGCACCACGCACATCCCGCTTCTTCCTGTGACTCCCGCAACGTCCGAGAGGACTTCTTCATGACCCAGGTCGACCGCCCGCAGCTCGAGGGACTCGGTCGTTATGCGTTTGGTTGGGCCGACCCCGACGTCGCCGGTGCGACGGCGAAGCGTGGCCTGTCCGAGGCAGTCGTCCGCGAGATCTCCGCGCTGAAGAACGAGCCGGAGTGGATGCTCGACTTCCGGCTCAAGGGCCTGCGTCTGTTCGAGAAGAAGCCGATGCCCAACTGGGGGTCGGACCTGTCGGGGATCGACTTCGACAACATCAAGTACTTCGTGCGGTCGTCGGAGAAGCAGGCCGCGTCGTGGGACGAGCTGCCGGCCGACATCAAGAACACCTACGACAAGCTCGGCATCCCGGAGGCTGAGAAGCAGCGTCTGATCGCCGGCGTGGCGGCCCAGTACGAAAGCGAGGTCGTCTACCACTCGATCCGCGAGGACCTCGAGCAGAAGGGCGTGCTCTTCCTCGACACCGACACCGGACTGAAGCAGCACGAGGACCTCTTCAAGGAGTACTTCGGTTCGGTGATCCCGGCCGGCGACAACAAGTTCTCGGCGCTCAACACGGCCGTCTGGTCGGGTGGGTCGTTCATCTACGTCCCGCCGGGCGTGCACGTCGACATCCCGCTGCAGGCCTACTTCCGGATCAACACCGAGAACATGGGCCAGTTCGAGCGGACGCTGATCATCGCCGACGAAGGCTCATACGTGCACTACGTAGAGGGCTGCACCGCTCCCATCTACAGCAGCGACTCGCTGCACAGCGCTGTCGTCGAGATCGTCGTCAAGAAGAACGCTCGCGTTCGCTACACGACCATCCAGAACTGGTCCAACAACGTCTACAACCTCGTCACCAAGCGCGCTCTCGCGCACGAGGGCGCGACGATGGAGTGGATCGACGGCAACCTGGGCTCGAAGGTCACGATGAAGTACCCCGCAGTCTGGATGGTGGGGGAGCACGCCAAGGGCGAGACGCTCTCGATCGCCTTCGCCGGTGAGGGGCAGCACCAGGACGCCGGCGCCAAGATGGTGCACGCTGCTCCGCACACCAGCTCCACGATCATCAGCAAGTCCGTCGCGCGCGGCGGCGGTCGGACGTCGTACCGCGGTCTCGTGCAGGTGCAGCCCGGCAGCCACCACAGCAAGAGCACGGTGAAGTGCGACGCGCTGCTCGTCGACACGATCAGCCGCTCCGACACCTACCCCTACGTCGACGTCCGCGAGGACGACGTGCAGATGGGCCACGAGGCGACGGTCAGCAAGGTCAGCGAGGACCAGCTGTTCTACCTGATGAGCCGTGGCCTGTCCGAGGACGAGGCGATGGCCATGATCGTGCGCGGCTTCGTCGAGCCGATCGCGCGTGAGCTGCCGATGGAGTACGCCCTCGAGCTCAACCGGCTGATCGAGCTGCAGATGGAAGGGGCTGTGGGCTGACCCATGGCCGACTTCCCAGTTCCCACCGGTCGTGAGGAGGCATGGCGGTTCACTCCGACGCGCCGCCTCCGCGGCCTGTTCGAGCCGTTGCCGGATGGCGGTGACGGCAAGGTCGTCGTCGACATCGACGCGCCTGACGGCGTGACGGTCGAGCGTGTCGACCCGCGCGAGGACGGCCGCGTCGGCAGCGTCTTCCGCGCCACCGAGCGCGTCGCCGCGCTTGCGTTCGAAGGCACCCAGCAGGCGACAGTCGTCGACATCCCCGCCGAGGCGCGGCCGGACAAGCCGGTGTCGATCGCGATCCGCGGCGAGGGCGGCTCGACCTACGGCCACACCACCATCGTCGTCGGCCACCATGCCGAGGCGACGGTGGTCATCGACCACATCGGTACGGCGACCCGCGCTGCCAACGTCGAGATCAACATCGGTGACGGCGCGACGCTGACCTTCGTGAGCCTCCAGGACTGGGACGACGACAGCGTCCACCTCGCGCACCACGTGGCCTGCGTCGGGCGCGACGCGACCTTCAAGTCGGTCGTCGTCACCCTTGGCGGTGACCTGGTCCGGATCAACCCGATCGTGCGGTTCGCCGGACCTGGTGGCGACGCCGAGCTGCTCGGGCTGTTCTTCGCCGACGACGGTCAGCACCTCGAGCACCGGCTGCTCGTCGACCACGACCAGCCCCGCTGCCGCAGCCGCGTGACCTACAAGGGTGCGCTGCAGGGCGACAAGGCCCACACCGTGTGGATCGGCGACGTCATCATCCGCGCCAACGCCGAGGGCACCGACACCTACGAGCTCAACCGCAACCTGCTGCTCACCGACGGCGCGCGCGCCGACAGCGTGCCCAACCTCGAGATCGAGACCGGCGAGGTCGCCGGCGCCGGTCACGCCAGTGCGACCGGCCGCTTCGACGACGAGCAGCTGTTCTATCTGATGGCACGCGGCATCGACGAGGTCACCGCGCGCCGGCTCGTGGTCCGCGGCTTCTTCGCCGACATCATCGAGCGGATCGGTCTTCCGGACGTCGAGCAGCGGCTGATGGCCCGCGTCGACGAGGAGCTGGCCCGCAGTGAGACGGCCGAGGCGGTGCCTGCATGAGTGCCGCGGCCTACGAGGGCAGCGACTACCGGTTCGCCTGCAAGCTCAGCCAGCTCGCCGACAACACCGCCGTCGGCGTCGAGATCGACGGCGTGCCGCTCTGCGTGGCGAGGACGCAGGGCAACGTCTACGCCATCAACGACATCTGCTCGCATGCCGACGTCAACCTCTCCGACGGCGACGTCGAGGACGGCACGGTCGAGTGCTGGCTGCACGGCTCGCGGTTCGACCTCCGCACCGGTCGTCCGACCGGGCTTCCGGCCAACCGGCCGGTGGCGACGTACCCCGTGAAGATCGACGGCGACGACGTGTACGTCGCCACGAAGGAATAGGCGAATCCAGTGGCAACGCTCGAGATCAAGAACCTACACGTCAGCGTCGACGGCGGTGACGGCCCGCGCGAGATCCTCAAGGGCGTCGACCTCACCATCAAGCAGGGTGAGACGCACGCGATCATGGGCCCCAACGGCTCCGGCAAGTCGACGCTCGCCTACTCCATCGCCGGTCACCCGCGCTACCAGGTCACCGAGGGCAGCGTGACGCTCGACGGCGAGGACGTCCTCGCCATGAAGGTCGACGAGCGCGCCCGCGCGGGCCTGTTCCTCGCGATGCAGTACCCCGTCGAGGTGCCCGGCGTCAGCGTCTCCAACTTCCTGCGCACGGCCGTCACCGCGGTCCAGGGTGAGGCGCCGAAGCTCCGCACCTGGGTCAAGGACCTCAACGCCGCGTTCGAGCGGCTCAGCATCGACGCGAGCTTCAAGGAGCGGTCGGTCAACGAGGGTTTCTCCGGCGGTGAGAAGAAGCGGTTCGAGGTGCTCCAGCTCGAGCTGCTGAAGCCGAAGGTCGCGATCCTCGACGAGACCGACTCCGGCCTCGACGTCGATGCGCTGAAGATCGTCTCTGCCGGCGTCAACCGCGTCCGCGAGAGCGGCACCACCGGCACGCTGCTCATCACCCACTACACACGGATCCTGCGCTACATCAAGCCCGACCACGTCCACGTCTTCGTGGGCGGCCGGTTCGTCGAGGAGGGCGGCCCGGAGCTCGCCGACCTGCTCGAGGCCGAGGGCTACGACAAGTGGGTCAAGGGCGCCGGTCCGGCCAAGGCAGACGGCGCAGAGGGCGCAGAGGGCGCAGAAGGCGCCGAATGACCTACGACGTCCAGACGGTCCGCAAGGACTTCCCGATCCTCGACCGGGAGGTCCGCCCCGGCGTGCCGCTGGTCTACCTGGACAACGCGGCGACCAGCCAGAAGCCGCAGCAGGTGCTCGACGCGATGCGTGACTACTACGAGCGGCACAACGCCAACGTGCACCGCGGCATCCACACTCTCGCGGAGGAGGCGACGGCGCTCTACGAAGGTGCTCGCGACAAGGTCGCAAGCTTCATCAACGCCGCCGACCGCGCCGAGGTCGTCTTCACGAAGAACTCGTCCGAGGCGCTCAACCTGATGTCCTACGTCCTTCCGGTGAAGGCCGGCGACGAGATCGTCGTCACCGAGATGGAGCACCACTCCAACCTCGTGCCATGGCAGCTCGCAGCGGCCCGCACCGGCGCGACGCTGAAGTGGATCGGCCTGACCGACGACGGCCGGCTCGACCTCGCCGACCTCGACCAGGTCATCACCGACCGGACGAAGGTCGTCGCGTTCGTCCACCAGAGCAACCTGCTCGGCACCGTCAACCCCGTCGACGTCATCACCGCGCGCGCGAAGGCCGTCGGCGCCTACACCGTCCTCGACGCCTCGCAGTCGGTGCCGCACACAGCCGTCGACGTGCAGGCGCTGGGTGTCGACGCGGTCGCGTTCACCGGCCACAAGATGTGCGCACCGACCGGCATCGGTGTCCTCTGGGGCCGGCGTGAGGTTCTCGAGGAGCTGCCGCCGTTCCTGGGCGGCGGCGAGATGATCGACGAGGTCACGATGGCGGGGTCGACCTACGCCGCGCTCCCGCACAAGTACGAAGCCGGCACGCCTCCGATCGCCCAGGCGGTCGGCCTCGGCGCTGCCGTCGACTACCTCACCGACCTCGGCATGGACGCCGTCCACGAGCACGAGCTGCAGCTGACGTCGTACGCGCTCGATGCCCTCCAGCAGGTGGAGGGCCTCCGCATGATCGGGCCTACGACCACGGAGGACCGCGGGGGAGCGATCTCCTTCGCGCTGGACGGCATCCACCCGCACGACGTGGGGCAGCTGCTCGACGAGTACGGCGTTGCAGTGCGGGTCGGGCATCACTGCGCGCGTCCGGCCTGCCTGCGCTACGGCGTGCCCGCGACGACACGCGCCTCGGTGCATCTCTACAGCTCGACCGACGACATCGACGCGCTGGTCAGCGGCTTGCAGAAGGTGAAGGAGTTCTTCGCGCGATGAGCAGCCCGGCGCTCGAGTCGATGTACCAGGAAATCATCCTCGACCACTACAAGCACCCGCACCACAAAGGCCTGCGGGAGCCGTTCGAGGCGCAGGTGCACCACCTCAACCCGACCTGTGGTGACGAGATCACCCTGCGCGTCCACCTCGACGGCAACACTGTCGCCGACGTCTCGTACGACAGCGAGGGCTGTTCGATCAGCCAGGCGTCGGCGAGCGTCATGACCGACCTCGTCATCGGGAAGCCGATCGACGAGGCGATGACGCTGCACGAGGAGTTCGTGCAGCTGATGCAGTCGCGCGGTCAGGTCGAACCGGACGAGGATGTGCTGGAGGACGCGATCGCGTTCGCCGGTGTGGCGCGTTACCCGGCGCGGGTGAAGTGTGCGCTGCTGGCATGGATGGCATGGAAAGACGCGACGGCGCAGGCAGCCGGCGCCGACGGAGGAGAGAGCTCATGACCGACACGACGACGAAGCCGTCCGACGAGGACGTCCTCGAAGCCATGCGCGATGTCGTCGACCCCGAGCTCGGCATCAACGTCGTCGACCTCGGTCTCGTCTACGGCGTGTCCGTCGACGACGACAACACGGCGATCATCGACATGACGCTGACGTCCGCCGCCTGCCCGCTCACCGACGTCATCGAGGACCAGGCCAACAGCGCGCTCGACGGACTGGCCAACGGCGTGCGCATCAACTGGGTCTGGATGCCGCCGTGGGGTCCGGACAAGATCACCGACGAGGGCCGGGAGCAGCTCCGAGCGCTGGGCTTCAACGTCTGAGCGGCGCTGCGCCGGTCGCACCTGCTCCGGACCTGCCGGCGGGCTTCTCGTCATTGCTGGCGCTGGAGCGGCTGCGCCGGATGAAGCTCATCGCGACGGCGTGCCTGCTGGCCGCGGCGGTGCTGTATGTCGTCACGTTCTTCGTGCACGGCCCGGGCACGGGCTACCTTCGCGCCGCGAGTGAGGCGGCGATGGTCGGAGGTCTGGCCGACTGGTTCGCCATCACGGCGCTGTTCCGCCGGCCGCTGGCCTTGCCGATCCCGCACACGGCGCTGATCCCGACCCGCAAGGACGCGCTCGCGCAGAGCCTCGGCACGTTCATGACCGACACCTTCCTGACGCGGGAGAACGTCGGCGAACGCCTGGCGGATGCGGACGTCGTACGACGGGTCGCGTCGTGGCTCGCCGATCCCGCGAACGCGCACCGGGTCGGTGCCGAGGCGGCCGAGATCGCGCTGTCGTTGAGCCAGGCGCTCGAGCCTTCGACCGCCGCCGACGTGCTGCTCGCCACTGCACGCACCGACGCCGCACGGCGTGGCTACGCGCCGCTGCTCGGGCGGCTGCTGGAGACGACCGTCACCGACGACGGACACCAGGCGCTGACCGACATCGCGCTACGCAGCACACACACGTGGATGCGCGAGAACCGCCACGACCTCGTGCTGCAGCTCAAGGAGTTCGCCGAAGACTCCAGCCGGCTGCTCTGGCTGTTCGCGACGACCAAGCGGGTGGACCGGATGTTCG
Source organism: Mycobacteriales bacterium (assembly GCA_035695045.1). Lineage (GTDB taxonomy): Bacteria > Actinomycetota > Actinomycetes > JAFAQI01 > JAFAQI01 > DASSKP01. The sequence goes on from DASSEX010000073.1 coordinate 9,242, forward strand.
GCGAGCTCATGGACACGGTCGACGACGCGGCGCGCGACCGGCGGCATCCGCTGCGCCGGCTGCTCGACCGCTTCCTGCTGACGACCGCGAAGCAGATGCAGAACGACGACGTCCTCGCCGCGCGGGTCAACGAGGAGGCCCTGCGTGTCCTCAACGACCCGGCATTGCGTGACTGGCTGGTCGAGGTGATCGAAGGACTCACCGCGACGCTGCAGTCGACGCTCGCCGATCCCGAGGCGGTCGCGATCCGCCGGCTGACCGGCGCGGTCGTCCACTACGCCCAGCGGGTGCTGGACGAGCCACCGCTGCGCGAGCGGCTCGAGCAGCTCACCCAGCGTGCGACCTTTCACGCCGTCGACCACTACGCGGACGAGTTCACCGCCCTCGTCGTCGACCAGGTCGCCCGGTGGGACGGCGTCGAGACAGCACGGCGTATCGAGCTGCTCGCGGGGCGCGACCTGCAGTTCATCCGCATCAACGGCACCGTCGTCGGTGCCCTCGCGGGGCTCGCGATCCACGCGGTGTCCGAGCTGCTGCCCTGAGCGGTCGCCGACGCTCGATTTCCCTGAAATACCGGGCGGATGGGACAATTGACTCATGGCACGCGGTAAGCGACGTCGCCACGCGCACCGCGCGGGGTGGGCGGGCCGACTCCGGACGTCGCCGACGACGCTCGCGTTGGTCAGTCTGGCGGCGCTGTTCGTCGCCGCCGGAGTGCTCACCCTGCATGTGCTCAGCGTGCCCTCCGACCTCCGCCAGGAGCACGCTGACGGGCCGACGGCGGTGGCGACGCATCAGGTCGTCGCCACGCACGTGCGGGCCTCGGAGAGCCGAGCCGCACGCTCCGACCAGCGCAACTCGCCCACCCCCACTCCGACGCCGTCGACGCACACAGCGGCGCCGCGCACTTCACCGGCGCCCGCCGCGGTCACGTCGAGCTCGCGACCCTCACCGCGACCCTCACCGTCGAGCTCGTCCTCGGGTCCGCTGCCGCTGCCCACGCTGACGCGCCCACCGGCTCACTGACGAGGCGACTGCGTGAACACTTCCGCGGTCCCGAGCCCGGTGCGCCGGGTGAGACTCCTGTAACGGCGCTCCGCGTAGCGCCACTGACCATCGACGAGGGCGTAGCGGTCGTCGTACCTGCCGTATGCCTCGCTCCAGGCGTGCTCCCCGTCGCTGTCCTGGCGTAGCTCGACCATCCAGAGCCGGCCGGTCGCCGTCGTGTCGCTCTCCCGTTGCGCGACGGAGTTGAGGGGACCAGCTCGAAGAACGCGAACCGGTCCAGCGCTGCGGAGACGAACGCCGCCAGCTGGGCTGCCCCGATGAGGTCCGCCGCCGGTCGCGTCACCGGGTCGACGTGGATCGGCGCCTCCGCGATGAACAGCTCGTCGAGCTCCGCCCAGGCCCGTCGCGTGACGGCGTCGGCATACGTCGCATGCAGTCGCACTATGGCCGCGTGGAGCTCGACGTCGTCCGTCATGGCGACATCCAACACGGTTAGACTGGCGGTGTGACGTTGGCGAGCTGAGTGGCAGGCCGCCCGCTGCCGGGAGTCGGCACGCGGGCCTCGTCGCCCTGCCCTCGTACGTCGCCAAGGAGCCCCTCATGTTGACCGTCGCCGGTCTCGAACTTCGCGCGGGCGCGCGCCTGCTCATCGAAGGAGCGACCTTCCGCGTCGGCCCGGGTGACCGGGTCGGCCTGGTGGGCCGCAACGGTGCAGGAAAGACCACGTTGTGTCGCGTCCTGGCGGGGGAGGGCGCACCGGCGGCGGGCACCGTCGAGCGGACGTCCACCGTCGGCTACCTGCCGCAGGACCCGCGCACGGGTGACCTCGACACCATCGCTCGCGACCGGGTCCTCTCCGCTCGCGGCATCGACCAGCTCTTGCGGGACATGGAGAAGGCGCAGGTGGCGCTGGGCGAGCGGCCGGACGACGACGGGCTCATCCGCCGTTACGGCCGCCTGGAGGAGCGGTTCACCGCGCTCGGCGGCTATGCCGCGGAAGCGGATGCCGAGCGCATCTGCTCGAACCTCGGACTCCCCGAGCGGGTGCTCGACCAGCCGCTGCGCACGCTGTCCGGCGGGCAGCGTCGGCGGGTCGAGCTGGCCCGGATCCTGTTCTCGGATGCGCGCACATTGCTCCTGGACGAGCCGACCAACCACCTGGACGCCGACTCGATCGCCTGGCTGCGCGACTTCCTGCGCTCCTACTCCGGTGGCCTGATCGTCATCAGCCACGACGTCGACCTGCTGGACCACGTCGTCAACAAGGTCTTCCACCTCGATGCGACGCGGGCGGTGCTCGACCTCTACAACGTCGGCTGGAAGGCCTACCTGCAGCAGCGCGAGGTCGACGAGAGACGCCGTCATCGCGAGCGCGCGAACGCGGAGAAGAAGGCAGCCGCGCTCATGCAGCAGGCCGATCGCATGCGGGCGAAGGCGACGAAGGCCGTCGCAGCGCAGAACATGGCCCGCCGCGCGGAGCGTCTGCTCGCCGGGCTGGAGGAGGAGCGGCGGTCGGACCGAGTCGCGCGCATCCGGTTCCCGGAGCCTGCGCCCTGCGGCCGCGTGCCGCTCACCGCGACCGGCTTGTCCAAGTCGTACGGCAGCCTCGAGGTGTTCACCGACGTGGACCTCGCGATCGACAGAGGCAGCCGGGTCGTCGTACTCGGTCTGAACGGTGCCGGCAAGACGACGCTGCTCCGCATTCTCGGTGGAATCGAGGCGGCCGACACGGGGACGGTCGACGCGGGACACGGCTTGAGGCTCGGTTACTACGCCCAGGAGCACGAAACTCTGGACCCAGACGCGAGCGTGCTCGACAACCTGGCCGCAGTTGCGCCGCATCTCGCGCAGGTCGAGCAGCGCAAAGTGCTCGGCTCGTTCAACTTCTCCGGCGACACGGTCGAGCAACCCGCCGGCACGCTGTCCGGCGGGGAGAAGACGCGGCTCGCGCTGGCGCGGCTCGTCGTGTCGAGCGCGAACGTGCTGCTGCTCGACGAGCCGACCAACAACCTCGACCCGGCAAGCCGTGACCAGGTGCTCGGCGCGCTGCGTTCCTACGCCGGCGCGATCGTGCTGGTGACGCACGACGAGGGAGCCGTCGAGGCCCTGCAGCCGGAGCGCGTACTGCTGCTGCCGGACGGTGTCGAGGACCACTGGAGTGCTGAGCTCGCCGACCTCGTCTCACTCGCCTAGCGACGCTCACTCGAGCTGACGCGTCGGCCGGCGGTCTTCGACGCTCTCTCGCGGGACGCCTTCCGGAGCCGCCGGAGCTCTCGTTGTTTCGCCGCGATCTGCCTGTCGAGGTCCGCTGCGAGGCCGGCGAGCATGTCATGGCCTTGCGCCTGGGCAAACTGCGCGGCGTCCCGCATCAACCCGAGCGGCGAGGCATGGAGCTTGTCGATGCTCGTGGCGATGTCACGGAGCGCAGCCCGCTGATCGGCGATGGCGCGCAGGACGGTGACAAGCCGCTGAGCGGTCGGGCCGCTGGCGGTGGGGTGCTCGGAGAGGTCATGGGTGTGCGTGACGATTCGACGCAACGTCTCGTAGTCGCGTTCGGCCCATGCTTTGGTGAGTTGCCTCATCCAGTGATCACGTTGGGAACGGTCGGCCTCATCCAGTGCGTGATCGGGATGCAGCCGCTTGACGAGCTTCTTGTACAGCGCTCTCAGGCCTTCGTCGGGCGGTGGGGGAGGCGTCGGCGCAAGTACCTGAGCCATGAACTCCTCCCGGGTGGCCCGGGACTCGTCTTCCGGCTGGTCGGACCGGGCCCGCTTGCTCGATGGAGGTTCATGCTCGGCACGCGCGGCGGCCAGCTCTGCCTCCAGCCGGTCGAGTCGCGAGTAGCGCTTGCCGAAGAGGTCGAGCTGTCGTCGGTTGAACTCGCCAAGCTCGTGCTCCACGGCCTTGAGGACGACCTGAGCCTCGAGCAGTTCCGCCTCGAGGCTTGCGAGCTCGGCTTCGCGTCTGCGCAACTCGATGACCTCGGCCGGCGCCATCGCGTCGTTCTCGCTGACGTCGTCACGCAGCTGCGCCCGCAGGGCGTGCGCCACCGGGTCGTCCGGATCGTCGTGCAAGACGCCGGTCAAGTCGCGATCAGCTGCACGGATACGGCCCGCCCGGAGCAGGCACCGCGCTCGCTCCAAGACCGCGAGCCGCTGGAGGGCCGGCGCGGGTTGCGCCGCCATGACCTGGTCCAGCTCGTCGAGAGCGTCTTCGAGGCGGTGGGACTCGCGGAGGGCGGCGGCCCGCACAACGGCGTACATGGCGGTGACGTCATCGACCACTTCCACGGACCCGAGCCCGACGACGCTCGCATGCGTTTCCTGCGCGGTCAGCAGCTCGGCTTGCGCAAGGAGTGTCGCCGCGGTCGTAGGCAGAGCAGCGAGCGTGGCCAGTGCCTCCGGGTGACGGCCTCCTCGCCTGTGTGCTTCCGAAAGTGCAAGCCCGATCGCGAGCGTCTCGACCGGCAGCTCAATGCCCACGCCATCGGCGATGCTCACCGTGGCGCGACAGGTGCCGCCGGTGCGTCGGGACTCGAGGTCCAGCTGATCGCCCGAGGCCAGGAGCGACTGCAGCTCCTCGACGAGGCTGGGTTCCTCCGGCTGAAGACGCAGCCGGTCCAGCAGGGCGCCCGCACGAGCGAGCACAGGGGGAAGGTCATCCAGCGCGCGCGGTGGCGGGCCGGATCCAAAGTCGGGCGCGTCCTGAGTGGCACTGCGTCCCTGCTCCCACAGGATCAGTTGCACGCCTGGCGCGGCGCGGAGAGAGCGCCGGAAGCGCCAATTGGGCACCGCAACCTCGTTCCACGAAAACACGATTCTCTCAGACGGGGTCGCGCGGTATCTGCGCTGATGAGTCCAGGCACTGAGGTAGCAGCTTTGCTGTTCCACCCGGTCGACGGCCGCTCTTTGGACCGGGCGGGACAGCAACGCTCGCGCACAAGTGGTGGGCCGGCGGCACAAATCTGCGGCTGACTAGCCCCGAGCGATGCAAGAGCGGCGGTTGCCTGACCCGGCGCGGTGAACCCCGGGCGGGTCGCATCCGTGCCTAGGTAGGGGCCCACGTCCTTGGAGGCCTGATGGCACGGCGAACCGTTGCGACGGTTGTCATGATTGCTGCCCTTACCGCGGCGGCTGGTTGCGGTGGGCACTCGAGCGGGACGAAGTCCGGAGGCGGTGGAGCGAAGCCCGCGAGCAGCTCGTCGAGCTCAGGGCACAGCTCGAGCTGGGGCTGAGGCCGCCACTCGTGCGATAGCCGCAGCACCCTCCCTCGTGCGATGGATCGACGAGGGCTAGGTTGCCCGCATGACGGTGAAGCTCACGGTGGTCTACGGCACACCCGACGAAGCCGACACCTTCGACAAGCACTACGACGAAGTGCACATGCCGATCGTCGAGCGCTGGCCCGGCGTCGAGCGCGTCGAGGTCGCGAAGGTCCTCGGCGGACCCGGCGGGTCCCAGTCGCCTTACCACCTCATCACCGAGATCTACTTCGCGGACAACGACGCGTTGAACGCCGCGCTGGGTTCTGATGCCGGTCGCGAAGCCGGCAAGGACTTCCTGCAGATCGCGCCGGCGGGCTCCTTCATGACCGTGAGCGAGCTGGCCCGATAGCCTGTCGGCGAACTGACCAGAAATGGTGAAAAATGCCCCACTACGGGAGGTTTCGGATCTACCTGCGATAGCCATCCTCATGGGGAGGGGGCTTTTTCGCCCCGAGACCGACCCTGGTCCACGGGGGACTCTGAGATGTCGGCGCTTGAGACGGAGGTGCCAGGAGTGGTGGAGCTGAAGAAGGGCAGTCGGGTGACCGGCTTGGAGCGCGATCGGCTGGCGGCCGATCTGCGCCGTAAGTACGACCAGGGGGAGAGCATCCGCGCCCTCGCTTCCGCGACCGGCCGTTCCTACGGGTTCGTCCACCGCATCCTGAGCGAGGCGGGAGGCGGGCTGCGCGGTCGCGGTGGCGCGACCCGCGGACGCGCTGCCGCGGCACGGAAGTCGGCCTGAGCGACAGCCTGCCGGTGGAAGACGCCGGCGTCCGATTCGACGCCGGCCCACCGGTCGCGCGAGTGACGCTCGCACGACCGGAGAAGCGCAATGCGCAGACACCGGACATGTGGTTGCGGCTGTCCGCGATCGCGGAGGCGCTGCCGGCATCGACGCGAGCAGTCGTCGTGTCCGGCGAAGGTTCGTCGTTCAGTGCTGGGCTCGACCGGTCGATGTTCGGGACCCTCCCGAGTCAGCTGTCGCAGGGTGATTCGGGGTTCCTCGACCTCATCGCGAGCTACCAGGCCGGTTTCACCTGGCTGCGTCGTCCCGAGTTCGTCAGTGTTGCCGCCGTCCAGGGGCACGCGGTCGGTGCCGGCTTCCAGCTCGCACTTGCCTGCGACATCCGCATTGCGGCCGAGGACGCGCAGTTCACGATGGCCGAGACGCAGCTCGGTCTGGTCCCCGACCTCGGCGGCACTCAGGTGCTCGTCGATCTCGTCGGTTACGGGCGTGCCCTCGAGATCTGCACCACCGGACGCCGGGTCGGCGCCCGGGAGGCGCTGGACATGGGCCTGGTCAACGCCGTGGTGCCGGCGGCGGAGCTCACCGCCACTGTCGACGACCTGGTCGCTGCGATCACTGCTGCACCGCACGGCGCGGTGTCGATGACGAAGGCGCTTCTCCTGGGCGCGCGCGGGCGTTCGTATCCTGAGCAGCTGCTGGCCGAACGACAGGCCCAGCTGTCCCGCATTCGCGCGCTCTCGGAGGGCTCCGATGGATCTGGCACTCACTCCTGAGCAGGAGGCCACCCGGCGCGCCGTCGCCGAGTGGGTCGACGCAGTCGTCGTCCCCGGCGCCATCCGCAATGACCGTGAGGAACGCTTCCCGCAGGAGGCTCTCGACGGTCTGAAGCGCGACGGCTGGGTCGGCCTGACGATTCCGGAGGAGTACGGCGGCGGCGGCGCTGACCCACTCACCTACTGCCTCGTCATCGAGGAGCTCGGCCGGGGTGACGCCAACGTCCGCTCCCTGCTGTCCGTGCACCTCGGCCTCGTCGGCGGGTCGATCAACCGCTGGGGGACCGAGGAGCAGAAGCAGCAGTGGCTGCCGAAGATGGCAACCGGTGAGGTCCTGGGCTGCTTCTGCCTCACCGAGCCCGACCACGGCTCAGACCCGGCGGCGCTCGAGTCCACCGCCGTGCGGGAAGGCGACAGCTACCGCATCAACGGCTCCAAGATCTTCATCACGAACGGCGACATCGCCGGCGTCGCTCTCGTCATGGCGCGCACCGGGGGCGCCGGCGCCCGCGGTGTCTCGGCCTTCCTCGTCCCGTGCGACACGCCCGGTTTCAACCCGAAGCCGATCCACGGCAAGCTCGGTCTGCGGTCGTGCGACACCGCCGAGATCGCGCTCGACGACGTCGTCGTCCCCGCCTCGAGTCTGCTCGGCGAGGAAGGCGACGGCATCAAGGTCGCGCTCTCTGCACTCGACGACGGCCGGATGTCCCTGGCCGCGTCCTGCACCGGCCTTGCCCAGGCGGCTCTTGACGCGATGACGTCGTACGCGACCCAGCGCGAGCAGTTCGGCCGTCCCATCGCCGGGTTCCAGCTCGTGCAGGAGCTCATCGCCGACACCGCGACCGAACTCGAAGCCGCGCGCCTGATGACCTGGCGGGTCGCAGACCTGAAGACCCGCGGCGAGAAGTACACGCTCGAGGCGTCGCAGGCGAAGTACTACGCCTCGGAGGTCTGCGTCCGGGCGGCGAACAACGCCGTCCAGGTGCACGGCGGATACGGCTATGTGGACGAGTTCGTGGTCGGCAAGCTGCTGCGCGACGCCCGCGTGACGACGCTCTACGAAGGCACGTCACAGGTGCAGAAGCTGCTGATCGGCCGCGCCCTGACGGGCGTCTCGGCCTTCACCTAGGGAACAGCCCGGCCGCGGCTAGCGTTGCTCGCTGCGGAGGTCTGTTCATGTCCATGGGAGGCCCTGCCGGCTGGCAGGTTATGCACTCGTTCCGGCGCGACTCGTCGGTGACCGAGCGCCGGCTGCCGCCTGGCACCATCCGGCGGATCGCCCGGTTCGCGGCGCCGTACAAACGTCAGCTGGTCTGGTTCCTGCTGTTCATCGTGATCGACGCGGTCGTCGGTGCGGCCAACCCGTGGATCGTCAAGATCATCATCAGCGACGGCATCCAGAAGCACCGCGGGGGACTGGTCCTCGCGCTTGCCGGCCTCATTGCGGGTCTCGCAGTCGTCTCCGCGATCGTCAACCTCGCCAACCGCTGGTTCTCGGCGCGCATCGGTGAAGGTCTGATCTACGACATGCGTTCGGCGGTCTTCTCGCACATCCAGCGGATGCCGATCGCCTTCTTCACCCGCACCCAGACGGGTGCACTGATCAGCCGGATCAACAGCGACGTGCTCGGTGCGCAACAGGCGTTCACCGGAACGCTGTCCAACGTCGTGAGCAACTTCATCAGCGTGACGCTGGTTCTGGTCGCGATGCTCTTGCTGTCCTGGCAGATCACGGTGCTCGCACTGCTGATGGTGCCGCTGTTCATCGTGCCGGCGCGGCTGATGGGCAAGCGGATCCAGCGGATCACGCGGGAGTCGTACGCACTCAACGCCGAGATGTCGACGCAGATGACCGAGCGTTTCAACGTCGCCGGTGCGCTGCTCGTCAAGCTCTTCGGCCGGCCCGGTGACGAGGACACGCTGTTCCGGAGCAAGGCGCGCCGCGTTGCCGACATCGGGGTGCAGCAGGCGATGTACGGCCGGATCCTCTTCGTCTCGCTGACCCTCGTTGCCGCGCTGGGCACCGCCCTGGTCTACGGGATGGGCGGCTACCAGGCGGCGAGCGACCCGAAGATGCTCGGCACGGTGGTGGCGCTGGCGGCGTACCTGAACCGCCTCTACGGCCCGATCACCGCCCTGTCCAACGTGCAGGTCGACGTGATGACCGCGCTGGTGTCGTTCGACCGCGTCTTCGAGGTGCTCGACCTCAAGCCCGCCATCGCGGATGCGCCGGATGCGGTCGCGTTGCCGCGCGCGCTGGGGCGCGACGCCACCATCGAGTTCGACGCGGTCGGGTTCCGCTACCCGACGGCGGCCGAGGTGTCCCTCGCCTCGCTCGAGTCGGTGGCGGTCCTGGACAACACGCCGGACCGACAGGTGCTGGACGACGTGTCCTTCCGCGCAGAACCAGGTCAGCTCGTTGCCCTCGTGGGACCCTCCGGCGCCGGTAAGACGACGATCTCGCAGCTCGTCACCCGCATGTACGACGTCCAGTCGGGAGCGGTGCTGGTCGGTGGGCACGACGTCCGCCGGATCACGCTGCAATCCCTGCGCGATGCGGTCGGCGTGGTGACGCAGGACGCGCACATGTTCCACGACACCATCCGCAACAACCTGCTCTACGCGCGTCCGGACGCCACCGACGACGAGCTCTGGGCGGCAGTCGATGCTGCGCAGATCGGTGAGCTGGTGCGCGACCTGCCGGACCGGCTGGACACCCTCGTAGGCGACCGCGGCTACCGCCTCTCCGGTGGTGAGAAGCAGCGACTCGCGATTGCCCGGCTGCTGCTCAAGGCTCCGTCGATCGTCGTACTCGACGAGGCGACCGCGCATCTCGACAGCGAGTCCGAAGCAGCGGTGCAGCGCGCGCTGAAGACAGCTCTCGAGGGCCGCACGTCGCTGGTCATCGCGCACCGGCTCTCGACCGTGCGCGACGCCGACCAGATCCTCGTGATCGACGACGGTCGCGTCGTGGAGCGTGGCACGCACGAACAGCTGGCCGACGCCGACGGGCTCTATTCCGAGCTCTACCGCACGCAGTTCGAGCCACAGGCAGACAGCGAGACGCTCGCAACGCCGTGACAACCGCATGGCGCTGAACGGTTTTGTCCCGATCTGCACCACGCATATCGGTCGATAGCACGTCGCTGCGGTTTGCTGGGTGGCGATTCTGATCAGCCTGTGCGCATGGCATTCATCCTGTGGCTCATCGCGGTCATCCTGGTCATCTGGGGCATCGTCACGATCTTCCGCGGCGCCGTGCTGCTCGGCATCGTGCTGATCATCGTCGGCCTGCTCGTCGGCCCGGGCGGCGTCAGCATCTTCACGTAGCAGGGGGACTCGAACTGCGGGGTCGGCGGGAAACCGCCGGCCCCGCGCCATCTCCGCTGGACATCGTCGTCGGGAGAAGAGCTATCCGGCACCGCCGGCTTGCTGGCCGCCGGTGCCGCCGAGCTCGTCGGGCGTGTCCATCGTCTTGTCGGCCTCGGTCGGCTCGTCGACGGTTCCGTTCATCGTCTCGCCGGCCGTCATGTCCGGCGCGTCGTTGCCGACGGGCGAGTCCGTCGGCGCCCCCAGCTCGGGTGCTTGCTGTTCACTCGACTCGGTCATGACGGACGGCGTACCCCGGTCAGAGCATGCGCAAGGCACCACCGTCGACCGGGACGACGAGACCGGTGAGGTACGACGCCGCCGGAGACAGCAGGAAGGCACCGGTCCGGCCGAACTCCTCGGGTCGCCCGTAGCGCCGCAACGGAATCGCCTGGGCGATCCGGTCGCGATCGGCGGGGTCCGGTGTGAGCGATGTCGTGCGTTCGGTGAGCACGCGGCCCGGGAGCATGGCGAAGACCCGGATGCCTTTCGGGCCGAGCTCGTCGGCGAGCATCTTGGCCCACATCGCCAGCCCTGGTCGCAGCCCGTTGCTGATCTCGAGCCCCCCGATCGGCGACTTCGACGATGTCGACAGCACGAAGCCGATCGCGGCGCCCTCGCCGAGATGCGGTACGACGGATCGCGCGACGCGGACCGCACCGAGGAAGACGGACTCGAAGGCGTCGCGCCACTGCTCGTCGGTTGCGCCCAACGCCGGCGTTCCGGGCGGCCCGCCGACGCTGACGAAGGCGCCGTCCAGCCGGCCCCAGGTGTCGAGGGCGAGCCGGGCGAGCCGCTCCGATGTCGTCGGGTCGGCGTTGTCCGCAGCGATGCCGCGGGCGTTGTCGCCGAGCTGTGCGACGGCGGCATCCACCGAGTCCTGCGACCGCGACGAGACGACGACCCGCGCACCGTCGGCAACCAGCGCGTCGGCAGTTGCCCGGCCGAGACCTTTCGTCGCGCCGGTCAGGACATAGACGCGCTCACGCAGCCCGAGATCCATGCCCTCCATCCAACCAATCGCCGTATAGCGGCCTTCTATGGCGGCTATACGGCGATTGACGTCAGGAGGAGGCCTTCAGCGAGCGGAGGACGTACTGCAGGATTCCGCCGTGGCGGTAGTACTCCGCCTCGCCGGGGGTGTCGATGCGCACCGTTGCGGTGAACGTCTTGTCGCCCGCCTTGACCTCGATCTCGCGGGGGATGCGGTCGACGCCCTCGAGTCCGCGGATCTCGAACGTCTCCTCGCCGGTGAGGCCGAGCGACTCACGGCTCTCGCCGTTGGCGAACTGCAGCGGCAGCACGCCCATGCCGATCAGGTTGGACCGGTGGATCCTCTCGTAGGACTCGGCGATGACCGCGCGGACGCCCAGCAGCATCGTGCCCTTGGCCGCCCAGTCGCGCGACGAGCCGGAGCCGTACTCCTTGCCGGCAAGGATCACCAGCGGCACGCCTTCCTCGGCGTACTTCTGCGCGGCGTCGTAGATGGACATCTGCTCGCCGTCCGGCAGGTGGCGCGTGACGCCGCCCTCGGTGCCGGGCGCGAGCTGGTTGCGCAGCCGGATGTTGGCGAAGGTGCCGCGGATCATCACCTCGTGGTTGCCGCGACGCGAGCCGTAGGAGTTGAAGTCCTTGCGCTCGACGCCGTGCTCGGTGAGGTATTGACCGGCCGGTGAGTCGGTCTTGATCGAGCCGGCGGGGGAGATGTGGTCGGTCGTGACGCTGTCGCCGAGGACCGCCAGCACGCGAGCACCCGTGATGTCCTTCACGCCGGCCGGCTCGGCCGGCATGCCGTCGAAGTACGGCGGACGGCGTACGTAGGTCGAGGAGCCATCCCAGTCGAACGAGTCACCGGTCGGGACGTCGAGCCCCTGCCAGCGCTCGTCGCCCGCGAAGACGTCGTCGTACGACGCCGAGAACCCGCTCGCCTGCACCGACGAGGCGACGATCTCGGAGACCTCCTTCGGCGACGGCCAGATGTCCGCGAGGAAGACGTCGTTGCCGTCGCTGTCCCGGCCGATCGGGTCGTTGAGCAGGTCGACGTCCATGGAGCCGGCAAGGGCGTAGGCGACGACGAGAGGAGGCGACGCGAGGTAGTTCATCTTCACGTCGGGGTTGATCCGGCCCTCGAAGTTGCGGTTGCCGGAGAGCACCGACACGACGGCGAGGTCGTTGTCGTTGACGGCCTGTGACACCTCGGGGATGAGCGGGCCGCTGTTGCCGATGCACGTCGTGCAGCCGTAGACGACCAGGCCGAAGCCGAGCTTCTCCAGGTACGGCGTCAGGCCGGCCTTCTCGTAGTAGTCCATGACGACCTTGGAGCCCGGAGCGAGCGACGTCTTCACCCAGGGCTTGCGGGCAAGGCCGCGCTCGACGGCGTTCTTCGCGAGCAGGCCGGCGCCGACCATGACGAACGGGTTCGACGTGTTGGTGCACGACGTGATCGCGGCCACGACGACGGCGCCGTGGTCGACCTCGAACTCCTCACCGTCGACCGTGACCTTCGCAGGGTTCGACGGGCGGTTACCTTGCTGCGGAGCGGGCGCACCTGCGGGGCCGTCGTGCGCGCCGGCGCGGCTGACGGCCGGCGGGTCGCTGGCAGGGAACGACTCCTTCGACCCCTCGTTGGCGCTGTCGCCGTTGCCCCCGTTGTCATCCGCGGAATCGGCGACGTAGCCCTTGAGTGCCTCGCGGAAGCTGTCCTTCGCGCTCTTGAGCGCCACCCGGTCCTGTGGGCGCTTGGGACCGGCGAGTGACGGCTCGACGGTGGACAGGTCGAGCTCGAGCCGCTCGCTGTACTCGGGTTCGTGCGACGGGTCGTGCCAGAGGCCCTGCTCCTTGGCGTAGCCCTCGACGAGCTGCACGAGCTCGTCGGGCCGACCGGTCAGCCGCAGGTAGGTGAGCGTCTCGTCGTCGATCGGGAAGATCGCGCAGGTCGAGCCGTACTCCGGGCTCATGTTGCCGATGGTGGCGCGGTTCGCCAGCGGCACCGCGGCGACGCCGGGGCCGTAGAACTCGACGAACTTGCCGACCACGCCGTGCTTGCGCAGCATCTCGGTGATCGTGAGCACGAGGTCCGTCGCCGTTGCGCCTTCGGGCAGCTCACCGGAGAGCTTGAAGCCGACCACCCGCGGGATGAGCATCGACACCGGCTGGCCGAGCATCGCGGCCTCGGCCTCGATGCCGCCGACACCCCAGCCGAGCACGCCGAGACCGTTGATCATCGTGGTGTGCGAGTCGGTGCCGACGCAGGTGTCGGGGTAGGCGACGCCGTCCTTGTCGAAGACGACGCGGGCGAGGTACTCGAGGTTGACCTGGTGAACGATGCCGGTGTCCGGCGGCACGACGGTGAAGTCACGGAACGCGTCCTGACCCCAGCGCAGGAACTGGTAGCGCTCCTTGTTGCGCTCGAACTCCAGCGCGGCGTTCTTCTCGAAGGCGTCCGGCGCACCGAAAACGTCGACGATGACCGAGTGGTCGATGACGAGCTCGGTCGGCACGAGCGGGTTGATCTTCGTCGGGTCGCCGCCGAGCTCCTGCATCGCCTCCCGCATCGCGGCGAGGTCGACCACGCACGGCACACCGGTGAAGTCCTGCATGATCACGCGCGCCGGCGTGTACTGGATCTCGGTGTCCGGTTCGGCGTTCGGATCCCAGCCGGCGAGTGCGCGGACCTGGTCGGCCGTGACGTTGTGGCCGTCCTCGTTGCGCAGCAGGTTCTCCAGAAGAACCTTCAGCGAGTAGGGGAGACGTGCACTGCCGTCGACGGCGTCGAGCCGGAAGATCGTCACGTCGCGGCCGCCGACCGACAGGGAGGCGCGGGCGTCAAAGCTGTTCTGGCTCATTCAGGAACTCCATCAAGAGGACCGGCGAAGCCGGCCGAAATTTGGGCGGCGGGCGGGGTGGAGGACGTCATTGAAGTCTCGCGCACTGCTTGCTCGACGAGGTCGAGCACCCCGTCGAGGTGAGCAGCGGGCATTCCGGTGGACAGATGGGCGACGAGGCCGTCGTACACGAGGGAGAGAAACGCGGCGAGGGTCTCGACGGGGATGTCGCCGCGAACGACGCCGGCGTCCCGCTGACGCGCCAGCCGGGCCTGCGTCGCACGGGCGATGCCGCGCAGGTGCCGCTGCCACAGGTCGCGAAACGCCGGGTCGGTGCGCACCCGTCGCGCGACCTCGAGCTGGACGCCGAGCCACCCCGCGTCCTTGTCGCGGAGCCGGCGCATCGCCTCGACGAGACCTGCCTCGTCGACGACCGTGGCGACCTCCTCCGCGTCCTCCTGGGCGAGGGCAAGGAAGAGCGCGTCCTTGTCGGGGAAGTGGTGAAAGATCGCGCCCCGCGACAAGCCGGTCTGCTCTTCGAGCACCCGGACGGTCGCGCCCTCGTAGCCGTGTTCGGCGAAGGCGCGGCGGGCGCCGTCGAGCACGCGGCGGCGGGTCGCCTCCAACCGCTCCGCGCTCACCTTCGGCACGACAGCCAGACTAGCAAACCGTACGTCCGTCTTGCAATAGTGGCCAGGCTTCGGCGTAGGCTGATTGACCCTGTTTCTTCTGAAGGGGCGTGGGTTGGCGGGCGGCAAGACGGCGGAGCTCGAGCGCGAGCAGGCCTATCTGACCCGGCTCTACGACCGGCTGGACTGGCTGCGCCACCAGACCCACGACCGGCTCGCCGAGGTCCGCCGCCGCGGCGCGACCGGTACCCACCAGCAGCGCAGCGAGCGGGACGCCTTCGCGGGCATGTACGCCGCCCGCCTCGCCCAGCTCAACGCGGTCGAGGCCGGCCTGTGCTTCGGCCGGATCGACCTGCGCGCGGGTGAGCGTCATCACGTCGGCCGGATCGGGCTGACCGATGACCGGCACGAGACCTTGCTGGTCGACTGGCGGGCACCCGCCGCCGAGCCGTTCTATCGAGCGACGGCCGCCGACCCGCAGGGTGTCGTACGACGTCGGCACCTGCGCACGCGCGGCCGCAGGCTGCTCGACATCGAGGACGACGTGTTCGACCTCGATGCGCTGTCCGACGAGGACAAGGCGACGCTCGGTGGAGAGGGTGCGCTGCTCGCGGCGCTCTCGGCACGGCGCACTGGCCGGATGCGCGACATCGTCGAGACGATCCAAGCCGAGCAGGACACCGTCATTCGTGCCGACGCCTCCGGTGTCCTCGTCGTGCAAGGTGGCCCCGGCACGGGCAAGACCGCCGTTGCGTTGCACCGCGCGGCCTACCTCCTCTACACGCATCGCGACACGCTGTCGCGCACGGGCGTCCTCGTGATCGGCCCCAACGGCGTCTTCCTGCGCTACATCGAGCAGGTGCTGCCCTCACTGGGTGAGACCGGCGTCGTGCTGTCGACGCTCGACACGTTGTTGCCCGGTGTGCAGGTCAAGCGGGTCGACAGCGATCGCGCCTCAGAGCTGAAGGCGGACCCCCGGATGGCGGACGTCGTCCGCGGTGCGATCGGTGTCGTGCAGCGAGTGCCGGATGCACCGGTCAGCATGCACTGGGACGAGTTCGAGCTGACGCTGTCGCCGCAGCAGGTGGTGTCGGCGCGCAATCGCGCTCGCCGCAGCGGTCATGGGCACAACCGCGCACGCTATGCGTTCGCGAAGCAGCTGCTGCGCCTCTTCGTGGGTCAGGTCGTGGCCGCTGACCCGGAGCTGTCCGGACAGCGCTGGGTCGTGCGCTCGATGATGCGCAGCGACGAGTTCCGCGACGTGATGAACGCTCTGTGGCCGCTGCGCTCCGCCGAGGAACTGGTCGACACGCTGCTGTCGAGCGAGCCGATGCTGGAGGCTGCTGCGCCGTGGCTGACGGCGGACGACCGCCGCGCACTCCTGCGGGCCGCCGGCAGCGGCTGGGCATCGGGAGACGTTCCGCTGCTCGACGAGGCGTGGGCTCTCCTCGGCGACCCTGGCGAGGTGATCGAGATAGCGGCGCGTAAGCGCAAGGCCAGGGACGAGGCGGAGTACGCACGTCAGGTGGTGGCCGCGAGCGGCCTCGCCGGCCGGGTCGACCCGCACAACCTCGCCGCCCGGTACGCCGGCCCGATCGACGACGAGTCGGTCGCCGAGCGCGCCGGTCGAGACATTGCCTGGCACTACGGGCACGTCATCGTCGACGAGGCTCAGGAGCTCTCGCCCATGCAGTGGCGGATGCTCGCCCGACGCTGCCCGTCGCGATCGATGACGGTGGTCGGCGACATCGCGCAGACATCTGCGCCGTGGGGTGCTTCGTCGTGGGCGGACATGCTCGAACCCGTCGCTCCCGGCCGGTGGCGCGCGTTCGAGCTGACCGTCAACTACCGCACCCCGACACAGGTGATGGACATCGCCGCTGACGTGCTGGCCGCCGTCGACCCCGATGCCAAGGCACCGGCGTCGGTGCGTGACGCCGACACCGGACCCAGGGCCGACCGTTGCGACTCGGCCGATGACCTCGGCGCGCATGTCGCCCGGGTCGCCGCCGAGGAGCTCGCCCTCGCGGACGGCGGCACCGTCGCCGTCCTCACCCCCTCCGCTCTGCTCGAGCAGGTCACTGCTGCGGTCAGCGCGCGGTTGCCGGACGTCGTGGGTGACCCCCTCGAGTCACCGGTCTCTGTGCTGTCCGTACGAGCGTCGAAGGGTCTGGAGTTCGACGCGGTCGTCGTGGTCGAACCGTCCCTGGTCGTCGCCGAAGGCTCACACGGGCTGCGCGACCTCTATGTCGCTCTCACTCGCGCGACGCAGCATCTGGTCGTCGTACATGCCACGGACCTGCCGCCCTCACTCGGTGGCCTGCCCTCGGCGGCCGTCTCCGCCTGACAGTCGGCGCCCGGCTGCGCCGACACGGGGATTCGACGCCCGCTTCCGTACGCAACCCTGCTGCGTGAGGCGCGAAACCGAGTTGCCTCACCTGCCCCTGTTCCGCAGGTACCTCGCAAGCGCCAGGTGGTAGCAGGCCGGCGCGAGCGTGAACAGGGTGAACAGCGGAAGCAGCTCGGCGTCGTGATGGCCTTCGCGATTGGTCGTGGCGACAAGCCACCACAGCGCGAACATCGCGGCGGCCAAGAACACGCTGATGACCAGGAGCCGGATGCCGCGCCGGCGTTCGTCTCTCGAGGTCCGGGTCCGGCGGTGAACGAGTGCCGGCTTGCTGCGCGGGGCCTTAGTCACGGTCGGCATGTCAGGCACCTCCACGGCGACGTCCTCATCTCCTGTGTGGGCGTTCTCGGCGACGATCGCAAGAGGCGAACGTCACGTCCGCCGCTCCGGCCTGACGCCGAGCCGGCGGCTGGTGATCGATGTGGCAGCCGCTGTCCGGGTGAGATGTCCGGATTCGGCTTCGAAGTCCGCGACGTTGCCCCACAATCGACCCTCGTGCGGCGCCTCGTGTCCTCACTCGTCGGGCTCGCGCTCGTCGGGACTGCCCTGCTCGCGAACGATCCGTCTGCCTCTGCGTCGACGACCATCGGCACAAAGACGCTGCTGGCGCAGCTGACGGTGGCGTCCGAGCATCGCGGTGGCTTCACGTCCTCGGCCTTCGGTCCCTGGACGGACAGTGACGGCGATGGCTGTACGACGCCCAACGAGGTGCTGATTCGTGACGCGCTCACCAAGCCGCAGGTGGCCAGCGGCTGCACGCTGATCGGCGGCCGGTGGCGATCGCTGTACGACGGCGCATATCTCACGGACTCAACGCAGATGCGCGTCGATCACTTGGTGTCGCTTCGGGAGAGCTGGCAGTCGAATGCGTGGCGCTGGGATGCGGATACCAGACATCGGTTCATGAACGACCTCGCGTATCCGCGAACCCTGCTCGCCGTCAGCGCAGCCTCATACCAGTCGAAGAACGGTGCTGAACCCACGGAATGGATGCCGCGTGCGGCCTTCAGGTGCAACTACCTCGCGCGATGGGTTGCGGTGAAATGGCGGTGGCGGCTGAGCATCGATGCGACCGAGAAGTCGTTCTTGACGAATCATCTCGCTGCCTGCGGGTGGCCGTCGGTGCTGAAGCCCGGCCGTGCCCGCGTCGTCTATGCCACCGCGGTCTTCTCGTTCGTCGGCGACACGATCCTCGGTGACACCCCGAAGCTGCCGAGCAACCCGTACGGCTACCTGTCGCCGATCGTTCCGCAGATCCGCAGCGGCATCGACGTCGGCTTCGCCAACCTCGAGGGCACTTTCACCAACAGCACGGACGCGAAATGCAGCGGCGGCACCACCTGCTACACGTTCCGCAACCCGCCGTCGTACGCTCACGTCTTTGTCCGTGCCGGGTACGACGTCCTCAACCTCGCCAACAACCACTCGCACGACTTCGGCGCCGCGGGTGTGAGCGACACGAAGACCGCGATCACGAGTGCGGGAATGCGCTACACCGGCCTGCCGGGACAGATCACGTATCTGACGAGCAACGGCATCCGGGTCGCGTTCGTCGGCTTCGCGCCATACTCCTCGACCAACAACCTTCTCGACCTCTCGACCGCCGCCCAGCTGATCCGCAAGGCGCACGCCAACGCCGCGATCGTCGTCGTCTACATGCACGCCGGCGCGGAGGGTGCGAATGCCGACCACGTGACCGGTCGCGAGGAGACGTTCATCGGCGAGGACCGTGGCAATCCGAAGAAGTTCGCGCACATGGCGGTCGACAACGGCGCGAGCATCGTCGTGGCGAGCGGTCCGCATGTCATGCGCGGGATGGAGTTCTACCGGCACCGCCTGATCGCGTACAGCCTCGGCGACTTCGTGAACTTCCACAACTTCAGTACGTCGGGGGTGCTCGCGCACTCCGGGGTCCTGCGGGTGACTCTCAGCAAGACGGGCACGTTCCGCTCGGCGCGGCTGGTCTCGGTGACTCTCGACTCCGGTGGCCGTGGCGCCGTCGGCGGCGGCTCCGTGTCGTTCGTCCGCACGTTGTCCGACGAGGACTTCGGCTCGACGGCCGCGAAGTTCACGAGCTCCGGCGTCATCTCTCAGCCCTGACCCCCTGTTGAGTGCGACGTAATCCCCCTAACTGCCCTCCGCGCAAGGGGGATTACGTCGCACTCAACCGCTGAGGTGGTCTGCCAGGAAGGCGAGGGTCGACGGCAGCCGCCGCCGCCAGAAGCTGCCGACGTGGCAGCCGCTCTCGATGCCGCCCGTGGCGCCGGGGATGAGCTTCAGCAGCTGCCTCGCCGTCGGCGCGAACGGGTCCGCGCTGCCGCAGTCGATCCGGATCGCCGGACCTCGCACCTCGTCCAGGTGCTCCCACAGCCCGTAGCGCTTCCAGTCGCGCTCCGAGTCGAAGGTGTAGGGATGGCCGCGCCGCGCCTCGGCGTATGACCGGAAGACCGCAGGGCTGAGGGCGACCGCGGCAGCGACGGTCTCGGGATGTTGCTGCACGAGCAACAGGCTGCCGCACGCCCCCATGGACGAACCGAAGACTCCGCGCCGGTCGCGCGAGCCGCCGACCCCGAACCGGTGCTCGACCGCCGGAACGACATCGTCGAGCAGCGCGGCCATCGGGTCGCGTCCGTCCGCCCGCGGATGCCAGTAGGTGCGACCACCGAAGCCGGGCTGCACGAAGGCCAGTCGCGATCCCGCTGCGGTCGCGAAACCGCCGATCCCGAGCCCGCCGTCGAGGTCGCCGTCGCCACGGTTCAGCCCGGGCAGGTAGACGACGAGAGGGGTCCCGTCCCCCGGCCGGTGTCCGGCCGGCAACGCCACGCTGTAGCCGAGCTGCTCGCCGGGCATGGCGGCAGAGGTCGTCGACAAGTGCGTCACGGCATAGGTGCTCCGCGGCACGGCAGGATTCGGCCCGCATCCGCCGCGTAGGCGGACGAAGGTCGGGTTGTCCCACTCCGCGGCGGTGCCCGCGCCGACGGCCACAACGCCGGCTCCCAGCACCCCGAGGAGAAGCGTGCGGCGCGACAGGGCGCCGCCGTCGTCGTGCATGTCGGACATCCTCGGCGGAATGAGGCAACCTTTCGGGCAGGCTCGCCGGTCATCTCCGGTGTGAGCAGCCTCGGGGGTGTCGTGGTCGAAGCAGTCGATGCGGTGCGCCGTGTGCCGTTCGACGAGTTCGTCGCGGCCCGCGGCCAGGCCCTGCACCGGACGGCGTACCTGCTGACAGGGGACTGGGCGCTCGCCGAGGACCTGCTGCAGACGGCGCTCGCCCGCGCCTATCCACGCTGGGACCGGATCGTCGGTGACGACCCGGAGGGCTACCTGAGACGAATCCTCGTCAACACCTGGTCGTCCTGGTGGCGGCGCAAGTGGCGCGGCGAAGTGCCGACGGACGAGATGCGCGATGCGCCGACCAATGACGAGTACGTCGCCGCGGATCGCCGCGACGCCGTCCGGATGGCGCTGGCACGGCTGCCGAGACGCCAGCGGGCGGTGGTGGTCCTGCGGTTCCACGAGGACATGACGGAGGCCCAGGTGGCGGCAGCGCTGGGCATCTCGGTCGGCACGGTGAAGAGCCAGACGGCGAAGGCACTGGCCAAGTTGCGCGAGGACGCGGCCCTGACCGGCTACGGCACGACGACGACGGGTGGTGAGTGACGTGGTGCGGACCGACGACGAGCCGGCACTGCGGGCAGCGTTGGCGGACCTGACGGTCGGGCAGCCCGACCTTCCGGTCGACCGCGTGGCGGGAGTACGCCGCAGGCACGCCCGCCGTCGGCAGCTTCAAGCCGCTGCCGCAGCGGGTGCGATGGCGATCGCCGCGCTCGGCGTGATCGCGGTCAGCGGCGTCTTCCACGGCGCGCGCTCGACCCAGTCTCTGAACCGCCCGGTGCCCTCCTGGGCGCTGCCGTGGGACGACCACCGCGACGGCTCGGTGCCGCAACCCATCCTCGCCGGTGCCGTGTCGCACTGGGTGGCTGACCAGCTGGCAAAGGCACCCTTGCCGCCGAACCAGCCGATCACGATGCGTCCAGTGGTCTGGTACCTCGGCACGCGCATTCCCGGGACTGACCACGTGGTGGCCGTGTTCGAGGCGACCGGTCTGCATGCGGGCGCGCTCGCGCTGACGAAGGGGCCGCGGCTCGTCGTCGCCCACGCGGCGTGGAGCGACGTCACGCACAGCAGCGTCAGGGGCGGGTACGCCTGGTCCTACGTCGACGTCGCCGCGCCGTCGCCTGGCTATGCCGGCGTCATCGGCGGCTACGCACCGGCGGGCAATGCCGACGGCGGGTTCGACAACGTCGCGTGGCTCCTCACGTCGCCGAAGGCGCGCGACGCCTCGTGGACGGTCGAGACGGCAGGTGGCCGCACGCTGTCGGGTGACGTGCCGCTCGACCACGGCTACGCGTCGGTGGACGTCGGGCAGGTCATGAGCCGCGTACGGATCAACGCGCTGGCGACGGGGCCGGAGGGGCAGTCGGTCCCGTTCCACGGATGGCTGGGAGTGCCCGGGGCGCCGGGCCGCGAGGTGCCGACGCTCGTCTCTGCTGGGTCGCTCGTCGGGGTCCCGCAGGGCAGGCTGACGCTGGGCGAGTCGTCCAGCCAGGGCAGCTCGGTCTACGTCGACGGCGACGCCAACGCACCCGCTGGCCGGCCGACGACCGTCTACGCGCGGTGCTACAGCGCGGACGATGCCCGGAGCATCCGGGTGACGGTCGACGGCGACATCACCCGGATCGGGCGGTCGGGCGTGCGAGTGGTCTGCGACGGGCAGCAGCACGTGCTGCCCGGCAACCCGACCGGTGACCCGACGGCGCGAACAGGTGCAGTAGGGCACTCCGTGGGGGTGCGTGCCTCCAACCTGACCGCCTGGACGGTGGCGGTCGTCATCCACGCCTGACCCGGTCGGGACGCACCGACGTAGGGTCGGCGGGGTGGAGGACGACGACCCGGTCGAGCTGGTCCGGCAATGGCTCGCGGCGGCAGCGCGCGTCACGGTCCTGACCGGCGCCGGGATCTCGACCGACTCCGGCATCCCGGACTACCGGGGTCCGCAAGGCGTCTGGACACGCAATCCGGAAGCCCAGCGGATGTCGACGATCCAGGACTACGTCGCGGATCCCGAGGTGCGCCGGCGCGCCTGGCAGTCACGCAAGGCACACCCGGCGTGGAAGGCGGAACCGAACCGTGCGCACCACGCCCTTGCCGACCTGGAGAAGACCGGCAGGCTCACCGCGCTCGTGACGCAGAACATCGAC
>DASSEX010000074.1:0-6957 GCA_035695045.1 Mycobacteriales bacterium
GCGCGGGCATCTATGCCTGTCAGGCGTCGGCGGACCTGTTCGGCTACAAGCCGGAGGACTTCGTCAGCTGTGTGAAGGACATCATCACGGTCGGCGAGTTCTACGCGATGGCCGCAGGCGGGGAGATCATCTTCACCTAGAGCACGAGGCGCATTCCTAGACTCGACGTCGTGCCGCCCACCGCTCTCGAGGTCACCGACCTCACGAAGCGGTACGGCGCCACCGTCGCTCTGGCAGGTGTGACATTCGAGACGCCGCGTGCTGCCATCACGGCGATCCTCGGCCGTAACGGCGCCGGCAAGACGACGACGGTCGACATCTGCGCGGGCCTGCGGACCGCAGACGGCGGCTCGGTGAAGGTTCTCGGCCTCGACCCGCGTCGTGACGTCTCCGCACTGCGGGCTCGGGTCGGCGTCATGCCGCAGACCGGTGGCTCCGGCGCCGCCGGCGTCTACCCGTCGGTCCGCCCCCGCGAAGTCCTTCGGTTGTTCGCGTCCTTCCATGCGCATCCGCACGATCCGGATGCACTGCTCCAGCGCCTGGACCTGACGTCGGTCGCCGACACGGCGTGGCGCCGGCTCTCCGGCGGTGAGCAGCAGCGGTTGTCACTGGCTCTCGCACTCGTCGGGCGACCCGAGCTGCTCTTCCTCGATGAGCCGACCGCCGCTCTCGACGTCGCCGGTCGCCATGCGGTCTGGGCGCTGCTCGAGGAGCTGCGTGACAACGGAACGACGATCGTCGTCACGACGCATGCGCTCGACGAGGCGCAACGGCACGCCGAGCACGTCGTGGTGATCGACCATGGTCGGGTGCTGGCTGCCGGCCGACCGGCCGACCTCCTCGCGGCGGGTCGCCAGGAGCGCCAGCTCACCTTCGACGCGCCGCCCGGTCTGCCCGTGGACGAGCTCGCCTCGGCGCTGCCCCCGGCTGCGTCCGTCACGGAAGCCCGCCCCGGCCACTACGTCGTCGCGGCCGATGTCGACCCCGCACTCGTCGCGGCCGTCACCGGATGGTGCGCGAGCCGCGGGGTTCTGGCGGAGCAGCTGTCGACCGGCGGGGGAAGCCTCGAGGACCTCTACCTCGCCCTCACCGACGGCGTCGCCACGTGACCGCGCTCGCGCTCTCCCCCGCTCCCGGCGCCGCTCCGTGGTCCCGCCGGCTTGCCGCGCAGACCCGTCTCGAGCTCTCGCTCCTGCTGCGCAACGGCGAGCAGCTGCTGCTCACCGTCGTCATCCCCACGGTCGTCCTCCTGCTGTTCACCCGCCTGCCGCTCGTCGACATCGCTGGATCGCGCGCCGACTTCGTCGTCCCCGGCGTCCTGGCGCTCGCCGTCCTGTCGACCGCCTTCACCGGGCAGGCGATCGCCACCGGCTTCGAACGCAGGTACGGCGTCCTCGGTCGGCTCGGCTCGACTCCGCTGACCCGGCTGGAGCTGCTGGCGGCGAAGACGATCGCGGTGCTCGCGGTCGAGGCGCTGCAGATCGGCTTGCTCGTCGGCGTGGGCTTTGCGCTCGGCTGGTCACCGCATGGCTCGCCGCTCGCCGTCGTCGCCCTGGTCGTCCTCGGCACGATTGCCTTCAGTGCGCTGGGCCTGCTGATGGCGGGGACGCTGCGCGCCGAAGCAACTCTCGCCGCCGCGAACCTGCTCTATCTCCTGCTGCTCGGCCTGGGCGGTGTCGTCGTACCACTGTCGGACTTCGGCGACGGCGCACGACACGTCCTCGAGCTGCTCCCGATCAGCGCTCTCACGGACGGGCTGCGATCCGTGCTCCGGGGAGGCGACGGCGTGCCACTGCACGACTGGCTGACATTGCTCGTTTGGGGGGCCATCGGCGGGGCAGTCGCAGCCCGCACTTTCCGCTGGCGCTGACCACAGGACAGGATGGGGACATGCGCGTCGTCATTGCCGAGTCCAGCCTTCGTGACGGGCGGAAGCTCGCCGCCGAGATCGAAAGCCTGCTGCCGTCCGCAGACGTTCTTCTCTACGCCGATCCGGACGCGGCTCTCGCCGGTATCAAGAGCCACCAGCCCGACGTCGTCCTTGCGGCGCCGAAGGTGGGCGAGCTGGATGGTCCCGACTTCCTGGCACGCGTGCGCGACCTCGAGGGCATCGACGCAAAGCTCGTGGGCGGTGTGGACCAGCCGGACGCCGACATGTCGGTGCGCTACGTCGACGCGGGAGCCGCGCTCGTCGTCCTCCGGCCGGTGAACCGGCTCTCGCTGCGCGCCGCCCTTCGCCATCGCGCCGGCGGCATCTCCTGACCGCATCCGGTCTCTAGACTCGGCGTCGCGATGCGCCTTCCCTCCGTCTCACCCGCCGCCTTCCGCCGGCTCGCTGTCTTCGCAGCGGTCGCGATGGGGCTGCTCGTCGTCAGCGGAGCGGCCGTCCGGCTGACCGACTCCGGGCTCGGCTGCGACACCTGGCCGCGGTGCACCGCAACGTCGGTCGTTGCGCCGGCGTCGTTCCACGGCATCGTCGAGTTCGGCAACCGGGTGCTGAGCTCGGTCATCGGCGTCTACATCGGCGTCGTCGCGGTCGCAGCGCTGCTCCGCCGGCCCCGTCGGCGCGACCTCACGCTGCTCGCCTGGAGCCTCGTCGGCGGATTCTTCGCGCAGGCCGTCGTCGGGGGTCTCAGCGTCCTGTTCGACCTGGCGCCGCCGTGGGTCATGGCGCACTTCCTGCTGTCGATGCTCATGATCTGGGCCGCGCTCGTGCTCGTGCACCGCGCGGACCCGGCGTGGACGCCTCAGCCACCGGCCGCGCGCCGTGAGCTGGTGGTCCTCGGCCGGCTCCTGGTCGCGACCGCCGCCGTCGTCCTGGTCCTCGGCACGGTCACGACCGGCACCGGACCGCACGCCGGAGGCGGCACGAAGCACGTGTCCCGGCTCGGCTTTCCGCTCGAACGGGTGACCCAGCTGCACGCGGACGCCGCGTTGCTCCTCACGGGGCTCGTCGTGGCGACGCTCTTCGCGGTGCGCCTGACCGACGTGTCAGGCGTCGTACGGCGCCGGGCGGCCTGGCTGGCCGCCGCGATCGGCCTGCAGGTGGCGATCGGCTACACGCAGTACTTCCTGGATCTGCCGCCGGGAGTGGTCGAGCTCCATGTCGCCGGTGCGACGCTGCTGTGGTCGGCGACGCTCTGGCTGCAGCTCGGCTTCACCGCCCCGATCGGCCCGCGTCTGAGCGAACGTGATCATCTTCGTGACGACGAGCCACTCCTGCCCGTTTCCCGGGAGCCTGACGATCACGTTCGCTCAGCGGACGAGGGTGCGGCCAGCGCCACATGGGTGTCGACGAGCTCGAACCCGATCGCCTCGTAGAACCCCACCGACGTCGGCGAGGCGTTCAGCCACACCAGCTCGCAGCCGTGGACACGGGCCTCCACCCGGCAGGCGGTCATCATCGCGGCGCCGTATCCGTGCCCGCGTTCGGCCGGGAGCACGCCGACGCCGTTGACGTAGGCGAGCTCCGGACCGGGACGCACCTGCGCACATGCGACGGCTCGGCCCCCGACCCGGCCGACAAGGTGCCGGTGCGGCCCGACGTCCGCGCCGACGACGAGCGCCGCGGAGGGCTCGCGCGGCATCTCGAACGTCGCGGCGTAGAGGTCGCGGAACTCGTCGGCGTCGTCGGTGACCTCGATCTCGAGGACGTGCTGATCGCCGCCCGACGGCGCCACCAGCGCCGGCATCTCATCCACGACGCGGTACGTCGACAGCGACGCACGGTCAGCGGCGCGAACCATGACCGACGGCTCCCGTCGCAGCTCCCCGCGGCACCACGCGACGGCTTCTGGGACGGCGCGGGCGTCCGGAGGCGACGGCATCGCGAGCAGCTGCAAGCCCCAGGGCTCGTCGACTCCGAGCGACACCAGAGTCAGGCCGGCGACCTGGACAGCGAAACGTCCCTCGGCGCGTTCGCCGTAGGCCCGCAGCCAGTCGCAGTAGTCCGCCGCCAACCGCTCGGCGAGGTTCACACCAGCTGGCTGAGAGCGAGCGCGCCGAACAGCAGGGAGAGATACGTGATCGACAGATGGAACAGCGGCATCGGCTTCGCGGCCTCGCCACGCTTCACCGCCGCGTGCAACCGGTGCGCGGCCACGAGGAAGGCAGAGCCCAGACCGACCGCGGAGACGGCGTAGAGCCACCCCGCGCCGAACGGCACGAGCAGCAGCGACACCGCGACCATGGCCCACGAGTAGGCGACGATCTGCCGAGTCACGTAGACCGGCCGCGCGACCACCGGCAGCATCGGTACGCCGGCAGCGGCGTAGTCGTCCTTGAACCGCATCGCCAGCGACCAGAAGTGCGGCGGCGTCCAGAGGAACACGACGCCGAAGAGGATGACCGCCGCCCAGCCGACGTTGCCGCGCACGGCGGACCAGCCGATGAGCACCGGGAAGCAGCCCGCGGCGCCGCCGATCACGATGTTGGACGGCGTCCGGCGCTTGAGGCCGAGCGTGTAGACGAAGACGTAGAACGCGATCGCGCCGTCGGCGAGCAGCGCGGACAGCCAGTTGACCGTGAGCCCGAGCAAGAGGGTCGCGGCCATCCCGAGCACGACGCCGAAGCGCAGCGCCGCGACCGGCGCCACCTGGTGACGCACCATCGGGCGTCGCCGGGTGCGAGCCATCACCGCGTCGATGTCGCGGTCGACGACGCAGTTGATCGTGTTGGCGCTTCCCGCCGCGAGGGTCCCGCCGACGAGGGTCAACAGGACCGTCCACGACGAGGGCCAGCCGCGCGCCGCGAGCATCATCACGGGCACCGTCGTGACGAGCAGCAGCTCGATGATCCGCGGCTTGGTCAGCGCGACGTACGCGCGGATCACCTGCATCGGCGAACGGGAAGCAGCGACCGCATCGGCTGTGGCGGTGCTCACCCGGTCCAGGCTCCCCGACGTCGACGATGAAGGGCGCTTGCAAGGGTTTCCCGGCAGGTCGCCGTGGCGAGTCTAGCGGGGCAGGTGCCTGCGGAGCGGCGCTGGGTAGGCTCGCAAACGGATCATCGACGGAAGGCCGAGACGTGCCAGGAACGACGGCAGCACCCCTCGAGTGGACTGACACCGACAAGCTGGCCGTCGACGTCATCCGCGGCCTGGCCATGGATGCCGTGGAGGCCGCGGGGTCGGGCCATCCCGGGACCGCGATGAGCCTCGCGCCCGCGGCGTACCTCCTCTTCCAGCGGCTGCTGCGGCACGACCCGACCGACCCGACGTGGCTGGGCCGCGACCGCTTCGTGCTCTCGTGCGGGCACTCCAGCCTCACGCTCTACATCCAGCTGTTCCTCTCCGGCTACGGCCTCACGCTCGACGACCTCAAGCTCCTCCGGCAGTGGGGCAGCCGGACGCCGGGCCACCCGGAGCACGGTCACACCATCGGTGTCGAGACGACGACCGGCCCGCTCGGTCAGGGCGTCGGCAACGCGGTCGGCATGGCGATGGCCGCGCGTTACGAGCGCGGCCTGTTCGACCCGCAGGCCAAGCCCGGCAGGAGCGTCTTCGACCACACCATCTGGTGCTTCGCCTCCGACGGCGACATGGAGGAGGGCATCTCCGGCGAGGCGAGCTCGATCGCCGGTCACCAGCAGCTCGGCAACCTCGTCCTGCTCTACGACGACAACCACATCTCGATCGAGGGCGACACGAAGGTCGCGCTGAGCGAGGACGTCGGCAAGCGCTATGAGGCCTACGGCTGGCACGTGCAGCACGTCGAGGACGTCAACGACGTCCAAGCGCTGTACGACGCCCTCGTCGCGGCTCGCGACGAGACCAACCGCCCGAGTCTCGTCGTCGTCCGCTCGATCATCGGCTATCCCGCGCCGCACAAGCAGAACACCGGCAAGGCCCACGGCTCGGCGCTCGGCGCCGACGAGGTGCGCGCGACGAAGGAGATCCTCGGCTTCCCGCCGGACGTCGCGTTCTACTGCCCGGACGAGGTGCTCGCGCACACGCGCGAGGTCGTCGACCGCGGGCGCGAGCTGCACGCGAGCTGGCAGAAGGACTTCGACGCCTGGGCGAGCGCCAACCCGGACCGCGCGACCGAGCTCGACCGCATCTCGCACCGCCGGCTGCCGGAAGGGTGGGACGCGAAGCTCCCGGACTTCGCCGGCGAGAAGCCGATGGCGACGCGCAAGGCGTCCGGCGCATGCATCAACGCGATCGCCCCGGCGCTGCCGGAGCTGTGGGGCGGCTCCGCCGACCTCGCGGAGAGCAACAACACCGAGATCGAAGGCGCCGACTCGTTCCTGCCGGCCGCGCACGGCGGCTCCCCCTACGGCCGCATCCTGCACTTCGGCATCCGTGAGCACGCGATGGGCGCGATCATGAACGGCATCAGCCTTCATGGCGGCACGCGTGTCTTCGGCGGCACGTTCCTGGTCTTCAGCGACTACATGCGCGGGTCGGTCCGGCTGGCTGCGCTGATGGGCGTGCCGGTCATCTACGTCTGGACGCACGACTCCATCGGTCTGGGGGAAGACGGTCCAACACACCAGCCGATCGAGCACCTCGCCGCGCTCCGCGCGATTCCCGGGCTCGACGTCGTGCGGCCCGCCGATGCGACGGAGACCGCGATCGCGTGGCGGTGTGCCATCGAGCACACCGATCGTCCGACCGCGCTGGCGCTGACCCGGCAGAACGTCCCGGTGCTGGACCGCTCCGTCTACGCCAGCGCCGAGGGTGTCGCCCAGGGCGCCTACGTCCTCGCCGAGGCCGGCACCGGCACGCCACAGCTGATCCTCATCGCCACCGGCAGCGAGGTCGCCCTTGCCCTGGAGGCACGCGAGCGCCTGGAGGCAGAAGGCACGCCGACGCGCGTGGTCTCGATGCCGTGTCGCGAGTGGTTCGAGGCCCAGGAGGCCGCATACCGCCAGCAGGTGCTGCCGCCCGATGTGAAGGCCCGGGTGTCGATCGAGGCTGCGACTCCGTTCGGCTGGCGTGACTTCGTCGGCGACGAC
>DASSEX010000075.1:0-38555 GCA_035695045.1 Mycobacteriales bacterium
GTCGAACCGGGCTGCTGACCGGTCACTGCTGCCGTCGGCTGCGTCGGTGAGTGCGCCGGCTGGACAACGAGCGAGTAGCCGCTGAAGACCAGTCCCCAGGCCGACGCGGCGGCAGCAACCGTGTAGGCGCGCGGGTGCGCACGGAACGCGCCGATGGTCGGCGCGCCGAGGCGGCCGACGAGAGCGGCTACCGCCGTGCGATGCGCGACCGCCAGAGACCCTGCGGTGAGCGCCACACACGCGAGCAGCACCCACGGCCAGTGCGACGTCGGGCCGCCGCCGTGACCGGTCGACGCCTGCGGCTGCAGAGCGGGAGCGCCGGCAACAGCCGGCGACTGGGAGCCGGGAGCGACGGTCGCGGTCTGGACCGGCACCGTCGGAGTCCCGACTGCAGGGGGCTGCGCGCCGGATGCGCTCGCCGGCGCGGCGGCAGTGCCGGAGCTCGAGCCGCCGCTCGCCGTCGTCACACCTGTGCTCGCGCCGGTCGACGTCGCGGGCCTGTGCGGGTGCGTCACCGACGGCATGACGTAGTCCACGCGGCTGCTGGACCGGCTCTTGTAGAACGCGACCGACCAGGTCTGGCTCGGGTCCGCCACGATCGGCACCAGCGCGGCGCCGGTGTTGCCGTGCGCCTTCCAGTAGGCGACCAGGCTCTCGAGCTGGAAGGTCCAGACGTCACCGGCCTTGTTGGGCTTGCCGACCGCGGAGCCGTGCTGGCAGTCGTAGCTCGGCGGGTGCTGGTCGTCGAACTTCGCCGGCAGCTCCGACGTGAGCGCACAGGCCTCGACGATCGCACTGGAGGTGTTGACGTTGTAGATCGGATAGACGCCGGTGTTGCTCGCGTCGGACTGCGCGGTGATGTGCAACGTCATCGTCACCGACGAAGGCGTTGCCTGCGTCGGGAGGTAGTCGAGCGCCAGATGAACGAACGAACGCGCGAACTCCGAGCCGCCGTTGACCGCAACGTGGATCGACGACGGGTCGGCGTCGTACGCATCGACCGTCGAGCCGTCACTCGGGTTGTGCGTGGTCGAGGAGGTGACGTAGAACTGCCGGTCCACCGGCACGGACATGGCGCTGGCCTTGCCGCTGTCGCCTTGCGGGACGCTCGCCTGGCCCGCGACGGCCCCGAGGCCGAGGATCGCCGAGGTCACGACGACCGTCAGGCGTAGGCGGCGGGCCCACCCGGTCGTGGGGATGGTGCGGCTCATGCTGACCCCTCCGTGCCTGCAGCGTCGGCGAACCGCGCCCGCAGGACCTTCTTGTCGAACTTGCCGACACTTGTTCGCGGAATCGCGTCGATGACCTCCACCCGGTCGGGCAGCTGCCACTTCGCGAAGCCGGCCTCGAGCAGGTGCTCCTTGACCCGATCAAGGTCCAGCGACCCGCCGGCGCGCAGGACGACACACGCCAGCGGACGCTCGAGCCACTTCGGATCCGGTACGGCGACAACCGCCGCCTCGGCGACGTCGGGCAGCGCCATCAGCGCGGCCTCCATGTCGACCGAGGAGATCCACTCGCCCCCCGACTTGATCAGGTCCTTGGTCCGGTCCGCGATTCGGAAGTAGCCGCCGGGCGTGCCGACGGCGACGTCACCGGTCGCGAACCAGCCGACGTCTCCCTCGCCTTCGCGGGGGCCGACGAACTGCTCCGTCCCGCGACCGTGCAGGTAGCCGTCGACGACGTACGGACCCCGCACCAGCAGCCGCCCCATCGCCTCCCCGTCCCACGGGAGCTCGTCGTCGCTGTCGTCGGAGCGGATCGACAGGTCGACGGTCGGCAGCGGAAGGCCCGCCTGACACGACGCCTCGTCGAGGACGCGCTCACCGTCCCAGTCACGCATCGCGTGCTTCGGCCACGCCACGCTCGCCAGCGGCGACGTCTCGGTCATGCCCCAGCCCTGCAGCAGCGGGATGCCGCGGTCGCGCAGTCGGGCGATCAGCGCGCGTGGCGGTTGCGCGCCACCACTGACGATGTGCCGCAGCGCCGGCAGCGGCACATCGCGCCGGTC
Organism: Mycobacteriales bacterium; assembly: GCA_035695045.1. Lineage (GTDB taxonomy): Bacteria > Actinomycetota > Actinomycetes > JAFAQI01 > JAFAQI01 > DASSKP01. The sequence continues at coordinate 2,012 of DASSEX010000075.1, forward strand.
GAGCTCGTCGGCGACCTCGAGCCACACCGTCGGGACACCGGCCGCAACGGTCACGTCCTCGTTGACGAAGAGGTCGACGAGCAACGAGCAGTCGAGCGATCCGCCGAGGAAGACCTGCTTCGCGCCGACCATCGTGGCGGCGTACGGCATTCCCCACGCGTTCGCGTGAAACATTGGCACGACCGGCAGCACGCAGTCGCTCGGGCCGATGGAGAACGCCGAGCCACCCGCGACGACGAGCGTGTGCAGCACCGTCGAGCGGTGTGTGTAGACGACGCCCTTGGGCCGGCCGGTGGTGCCGGAGGTGTAACAGATGCCGAGCGGCTGACGCTCGTCGATCGCGCGCCGTTCGTACGACGCCGGCTGCGTCGAGATCAGTTCCTCGTACGAGATGAGTCCGGGAAGGTCGGCGTCCGGGACATCCTTCGCCATGACGATGACGTGCCGCACTCCGCTCAGCCCGCCGGCGGCGCGGGCCTTCTCGAGCAGCGGGACGAGGTCGGCGTCGACGATGACCGCCTCGTCGCCCGCGTCGTCGACGACGAACGCGAGCTCCTCGGGCGACAGGCGCAGGTTGAGCGTGTGCAGGACACGGCCCGTGCACGGGACGCCGAAGTACGCCTCGAGATGACGTGCGCTGTTCCACGCGAGGGTTCCGACCGGGGATGTCGTGCCGATGCCGAGGGCGTCGAGACCGTGCATCAGCTGCTGGGCGCGGCGCGCGAAGTCGCCGAACGTCGAACGCTCGACGCGTCCGTCCGACCAGGCGCTGACGATCTCGACGTCGGCGAAGTGGGTCTCGGCGTGACCGAACATCAGCCACGCGTCGAGCGGCAGGTCCATCATGTCGCTGGGCACCCTTCGGGCGTCGTCCCGGCACCGCTCATCGGGTGCGCGGCGAAGAAGCAGTAGGACGCGAGGCTGATGTCCGGGCCGAGCGGGTCGGTGTAGGGACCGTCACCGGGCGCATCGGGGTGCGCGTGCTCCATCCCGTGGATGACCCAGAACTCCAGGACGTCACGGCCGGTCGCGTCGTCGTAGGTCTGAACCGTGTAGGGGTACGTGCCCTGGAATCCCACGACGCCGCCCGGACACGTGAAGGTGTTGTTGTGCACGCAGATGTCGCCGCTGCCGGGTTGCGGGGTCTGATCGGTGCCGTAGGTGTTCGTCGTGGCCGGTGTGCGACTGATGCTGCCGTTCGCTGCGCCGTCGTCGGCGAGGTCGTCGGTGCCGAGCCAGCCCTGGACGAGGCCGGTGGCCATGGCCATGTTGTTCAACGTGTCGGCCGTGCCGTTCTCGACGAGCATCGGCACGACGCGGGCCCGAGGTCCCATCTCCTGATAGGCCAGCGCGCCCGACTCGTCGCCGCACGTCGCGTACGCACAACCCGCGATCGGCGCGGCGGCGGCGTACAGGTCAGGATAGGCGGCGGCGAGGATCGCCGCCATGTCTGCGCCGGCGGAGACGCCGGTGACGTAGACGCGCGCCGCGTCGATCTGCTGCGACGCGACGAGCGACTGCGTCAGTGCGGCGAGCAGCGCCGGCTCACCCGAGCCGCGATGCTGGTCCTGAGGAAGGAACCAGTTCCAGCAGCCGACACCGTTGCCGTCGGCGAACGGCGCCGAGGAGTTCGTCGTGACGTTCTGCTGCGGGTAGAGCACGACGAGGTTGTCGCGATCGGCGATGTCGTTGAAGTGCGAGGCCTGCGCTGTCTGCTCCGCCGTCTCGTTGCAACCGTGCAGATAGACGACGAGAGGCCGCCCCGCCTGCACGCCGCCCGGGGGCAGGTAGAGGCAGTAGCCGCGGGTGAGGCCGTCCGCAGTGAACGTTCCCGGCGTGAACGTGCCGGTCCACGATGCGGGCTCGAGGCGGTCACACGCCGGCGTCGACGTGTCCGCCCCCGTCGACGCAGACGCACCGCTCGCAAGTGCCGCGCCGACGAGCGCGACCGCCATGAGCAGACGACGAACCGAAGACATCGTGGTTACCGGATCGCCTTGCGCACTGCTTCGGCGAGGACGGTGACTCCGGCCGCGCCGAAGTTGACGGTGAAGTGGTTGGTGTCCGGCACGGTCTCCACCACGAGCTGCGGAAGCACGTTGCGCAGCCCTTCCACGGCGCCTTCCGGCATGAGCGGTGGCTGCGTCTCGGGGCTGACGTCGAAGCCGCGCGTCGCTCGCACGAGATGCACGGGGCACGTGACGGACGTGATCTCGGTCTTGACGTACGGCGCCTCGCGGGGCGTGAAGTAGTCCTCGGTGTCGAACTTGACGCCCGGCGCGTAACAGGCGTTGCGCACCGTGCCGTCCGGGAGGTCTTCGAGACCCTCGACGAGCATCGCCTCCGCGGCCGGGCTCCAGATGTCCTTGTACGGCGGCATCGTGGGCAGCATCGACAGGACGAGCTCGCGTGAGGGAAGCACGGCGGTCAGCCGGTCGTACCAGCCGCGGCCCATCGTGATGTCGACGAACTCCGTCGGGTCGACGTCGACGGGCAGGTCCTCGAAGTAGCCGCCGTCGGCGAGCACGATCGCGCCGACCAGCTCCGGACGGTGCGCGGCGAGCAGGAGCCCGTCCCATGCGCCCATCGACTGGCCGACCACGACGTCGGCCCGCCTCCCGATTGCCGCGAGGACGGCGGCGGCGTCCTCGGCATGGCGGCGGTGACCGTAACGACTGGCGTCGGCCGGCTTGCCCGACCGGCCGCGGCCGCGGGCGTCGTAGGCGACGAACTCCACCTCGCCGGCGAGCTGCTCGACCAGCGGCAGGAAGCCCAACCTGTTGGCGGACAGGCCGTGCAGGCCGAGGACCAGCGGCGCATCCGGCCGCTCGGCGGGCCAGGTCTCGACGAACAGCTCGACCCCGTCGTCGGCGGTCACCGTCCACTGCCTCGAGACCATGCGCTCCCCTAACGAACAGTCGTTCACCAGCCTTGCGGTCCGGCGAAGTCTGTGGTGTCCTGACATGCCAGTCAAGGGACGTAAGCGAGATTTGTTCCGCCGCTCCCCGCCGAACGACCGTTAGGGACCGATGACCGTCGAGCTGCCCGTCACCGCGATCGCCGAACGCGACGCCGGCCGGCTGGCCCGGGTCACGGAGCAGGCGGCGCAGGGGCTCGACGCCTGGGCGGGCGAGCAGCTGCTGCCGCCTCGGGTGCTCACCGAGGGGACCCTGCGGCGGCTCTACGAGACCGCTCTCGTGCTGTTCGGCCAGCGCGGGTTCCACGCCGTGTCGGTGCGCGACCTCACCCGCGCCCTCGGGCTGCAGGCCAGCTCGCTCTACGCGCACGTGCCGTCGAAGCAGGACCTGCTCGCCGACCTGGTGAAGTTCGGCCACGAGGAGCATCGCGACGCCCTGCGGCTGAGCCTGCTCGAGGCCGGCACCGACCCGCGTGAGCAGATCGCGACGCTGACCCGCGCGCACGTGCGTGTGCACGCGACCTATCCGTTGCTGACCCGGGTCTGCAACCGCGAGCTCGCCGCCGTCCCTGACGAGCGTCGAGCGGAGATCGTCGCGGTCAGGCTCGAGGCAGAGCGGCTGTTCTTCGACGTCGTCGAGCGCGGCCAGCGACTGGGCGCGTTCGCCGATGTCGACCCGATGCTCGCCGTCGCAGCGATCGGCGCGATGGGCATCCGGATCGCCGAGTGGTGGCATCCGAGCCTCGGCATCGACGTCGAGTCCGTCGCCGACACCTACGCAACGTTCGCCGTGCGGCTGCTGTCCTAGTGCGTTAGAGCCGCGTCCACGTCGGGACGCTGACGCTGGTCCCTGACGGACACGTCGTCCATGTCGTGCTCGGCGTGCGCGACTGGACGGTCCCGTCGGTGAACGTCGCGGTCGCGACCGGCACACCGCCGCTCGCGAGCGTCACCGCCGGAGATGCCGAGAGTGCGCCGTCGTACGACGTCGTCGTCGAGCTCGTCGGTGCGCCATGGGTGTCGAGCGACAGCCGGGTCAGTGACAGGACCGCTCCGGCGGCGCGGCAGCCGACCCACGCCGTTGCGCCACGAACTGCGACGCCCGGCGTACCGCTGCATGAGCCGGCCCCGACGCGGACCCATCGGCTGGCCAACGTCCGCGCGAACAACCGGTGCTCCGTCGACACCGCGACGAACAGCGGCACGACACCGTCGCTGCTGTTGACGCGCACGACAGCCGGCCGCCGAACCACCTTCATGCCGAGGTCGAAGGCATGCCCGTCGGTGTAGCGCGCGAAGGCCTTTGCGGTCGTGCTGTTCCTGCTGGTGCTCACGGTCGGGTGCGCCGGCTGGTAGACGCTGCTCAGCGACGGCGCACTCCCGCAGAGACCGTTCTCGTCGTAGCCGTCGCCACTCGAGTAGTAGTGGGCCCACTGGCTGATCCACACCGGGCCGGCGGAGAACGGCCGGCCGCAACCCGCGGTGAGGCTGCCCGCGGGCACCCACTCCGGCAGGCGCGTCGAGTAGCCGGCGACCTCACGCCAGAGGCTGCTCACCGAGTAGATGCCCACGCGATAGCCGTGGTGCTGCAGGCTGCTGATCGCTGCCTTCACGACGAGACTGTTGCGCGACGTGTTGCTCGACCACGGCTGCTGCGGGCGCGGTTCGACGTCGACCCAGACCATCGGCGGATGACCACCGATGCGGTCGAGGCTCGCATCGGCGAACGCACCCTGCGCCCATCCGTTGTTCTGCAACCGGCAGGCGAGCGTCGAGCAGGTGCCGTAGTGACCCGTCGCCGAGGCCTTCAGCTGTGACGCGGTCGGATAGGTCAGCATCGTGTACGCCGTGACGTAGCTCGCGTGACCGCGTGCGTAGCGCCACTCGCTCGCCAGGCACGGGTTCTCGTGGAACCCGACACCGTTGGTGAGACCGACGATCTCGAACCGACGAGAGCCGCTCGGCAACGGCTTGCCCTGACCGTCGCCGACCCCCTTCGGGCACTGTGGCCAGGAGAAGTCGTTGCCGGCCGGAGCGGTCGCCGCCGCCGCCCGCGGCGGCGAGGGGTTGCTCACAACCGCACCGCTGGCGCTCACGAGCGCGATGGCGAAGAGCGCGAATGCGCGGAGAGACCGGGACATGTCGCGAAAAAGTCTCGGCGGGGCACAACGGGCACTTCAGCCGATCTGCGCAGATGTCACCGTCACGACAGGGAGACCGGGCGCGAAGGCACAGGGCAGGACAGCCCGTCCCTCCGTCGAAGTCGTCGCCCTGTTCAGGAGATAGGGGTGGCGGCGATGAACCGACGGCTGGTGAGCGCGGTCGCGGCACTGCTCGCGTTGGCCGCGGCTGCAGTGCCGGCGGCGGCACGTGGTGGGGGCGAGCGCATCGGCTTCCGCAAGCCGGTGTACGTCGACACGCAGCTGGCGGGCAGCGAAGGCTTCGTCATGTACGCCGCCAAGTCCCATCGCCTCATCTACGTGACGCACGAGGGCTCGACGCTGCTCTACCGGGGCGGGCTGACCGGTGCGCCCACGGGCGACGCCGACTTCCTCGGCAACTACCGCAACCAGGTCAACCTCTGGACATCGAAGGACACCGGCAAGACCTGGCAGCGCGTCAACTGGAACGGCACCGGCTTCTTCACGCCTCCGAACGGAAACCTCGGTTTCTCCGATCCGGACATCACCGAGGACGCCGCGCACACCATCTACATCACGGGGATCGACCTCGCGAACGACGCGCTCGTCTCGAGCCCTGACGGCGGCAAGACCTGGCCCACCGGCACCGTGCAGTGCCACGAAGGTGACCGGCCCTGGCTCGCGGGTGGCCCTAAGAAAGGCACTGTGTTCCTCGCCGACAACAGCGAGCAGTACGGCCACATCATCGTGCGGTCCACGGACAGCGGGGCTTCGTGCTCGTCGGCGCATGCCACGGGTTCGACCGGCAGCTGGACCGGCTACGGGAAGATCCTCTACGACCGCAGCCGCGACACGATCTACGAAGCGGCGATCAGCGGGGACACAGCGGTCGGGATCGTCGCGCTCCCCCACGCGACCAGGCAGTTCGACAGCGGCAACCCCGGCACCGTCGTCGCCCGGCCGGCTGACATGTCGACGTCGTTCAACTCGTTCTGGAAGGCGCAGGCCGCAGAGGGTCCGGACCACACGCTCTACCTGACGTGGACGACCGACGACCGTACCCAGGGTCCGTCGTCCGGCGGGTGCAACGGCGCACGGACGCCGGTCGCCAACCGGGTGATGCTGACGTCGTCACGGGACGGCGGTCAGACCTGGACGAAGCCGGTTGTCGTCGCCCGACCGGGCGTCACCGTCAACTGGCCGTGGATCACGGCCGGACCGCACGGCCGCGTTGCTGTTGCGTGGTACCAGTACAACAAGATCGTCGACCTCAACTGCGCACCCGCCGACGCGGCGATGGGCGTTCGCCTCGCGATCGTCTCCGGCGCAGACACGTCGCGTCCCGGCATCACGACCGTCGACCCGATCGGACGGCCGATCCACTACGGCCAGGTGTGCACCGGCGGCACGAGCTGTGTCGCGACCGGGCAGGATCGGCGCCTCGGCGAGTTCTTCACCATCGCCCAGGACGACCGCGGCTGCGTGCTCATCGCCACCGGTGACACGACGATGAAGGATCCCGCGACCGGTGGCCCGTTGCCGACAGCGCGGCCGCTGTTCACCGTGCAGGACGAGGGCCGATCGCTGACCGGCCGCAACTGCTCGTCCCGTTGAGTGCGACGTAATCCCCCTTGCGGGGGGTCGCGCAAGGGGGATTACGTCGCACTCAACATTCGGTACGGCGGCTAGGCGAGCTTTGCGTCGAGGGTGATCTCGACGCCGGTGAGGGCCTTGCTCACCGGGCAGTTGGCCTTGGCGCCGTCGGCGGCTTCGCGGAACGCATCGGCGTCGATGCCGTCGACGGTTCCCTGCACCGACAACCTGATCTGCGTGATGCCTTGACCCGGCTGGAAGTCGACCTCGGCATGCGTCTCGAGCCGCTGCGGCGGCGTACCCGCCTTGCCCAAGGCGGCAGACAAGGCCATCGAGAAGCACGCGGAGTGCGCGGCCGCGATGAGCTCCTCCGGACTGGTCTTGCCGCCCGGCTCCTCGGCACGAGCCGGCCAGGAGACGTCGAACGTGCCGACGCCGGACGACTCCAGGGCGACCCGGCCCTTGCCGTCGGTCAGTCCACCGTCCCACGTCGTCGTTGCGGTACGGGTCGTCGCCATGAAGAACCTCCGGGAATGCGAACGTCGACGGCAGGTGACCTCAATCAATCACCTGACGTCGACGTCGACGTTGCCGGGGTTGCTACCAGCGGTACCAGCGCGCACCCGTATCGGCTGACCGCATGAAGAAGCCGATCACCCAGATGGCGAGAACGATCAGCGCGATCCACCAGAGAACGTGCACCGCGAAGCCGAGCCCGCCCAGGATCAGAGCGAGCAACAGTACGAGCAACAGAACACCCATGGTCTGTCACCTCCTTCGGACCACGTTGTTCCCCGAAATCGGTGTCGCTCACCTTCCGTGACACAGCGATAACGTCGCGAACATGAATTCGCCCTCGTACGCCGCCGTTCGGGTGACCTGGCACGAGCACGTGCTCGAGATCGAGCTCCACCGACCCGAGGCGTTGAACGCGCTGTCCACCGCGCTGGCACGCGAGCTCGCGGCGGTGACCGCGGAGACTGCCCGCGACGACAACGTCCGCGCGGTTCTCCTCTCTGCCGCCGGCGATCGTGCGTTCTGCGTCGGAGCGGATCTCAAAGAACGCAACGCGATGAGCGACGACGACCTACGCGCCCAACGGCTCGTCTTCCGTGACGCCTTCGGCGGCGTGCTGCGCCTTCCGCAACCGGTGGTCGCCGCCGTGCACGGCTTCGCACTCGGCGGCGGCTGCGAGCTCGCGCTGTCGTGCGACATCGTCGTTGCCGACGACACTGCCGTGCTCGGCCTGCCCGAGGTGACGATCGGTCTCGTTCCGGGCGGCGGCGGTACGCAGCTCGCACTGCGACGGCTGGGCGCCGGTCGTGCCGCGGACGTCGTACTCACCGGTCGACGAATCGGCGCGGCGGAAGCCGAAGGACTCGGGCTGATCGATCGCCTGGTGCCTGCCGGCAGTGCGCGCGAAGCCGCACTGGAGGTCGCGCACCAGATCGCCGCGAACTCACCTGTCGCGACGCGCGCCGCGAAGACTGCGTTGCGCAACGGCTACGGCCTCGACTACGCAGCGGCGATGGACATCGAGGACGCCGCATGGCGCACCGCCGCGTTCAGCAACGACCGCCGTGAAGGCATCGCGGCGTTCAACGAGAAACGCAAACCCGAGTGGCCCGGCCGCTAGCGGCGTGACCGAGAGATCAACTGGCGCGCGATGACGTTCTTCTGGATCTCGTTCGTTCCCTCACCGAGCACCATCAGCGGCGCATCGCGGTAGTAACGCTCCACGTCGAACTCCGGCGAGTAGCCGTAGCCGCCGTGCACGCGCATCGCATCGGCCGTCACCTCGAGACAGGTCTCGGACGCGAACAGCTTCGCCATCCCTGCCTCGAGATCGGCGCGCTCGCCGCTGTCATAGACCTCGGCAGCATGCTGCACGAGCTGGCGCGCGGCCTCGACCTTCGTCGCCATCGTCGCGAGCAGGTGGCCGACGGCCTGGTGCTCCCAGATCGGCTTGCCGAACGATTCTCGTTGCTGTGCATAGCGAACCGCGTCGTCGACCGCGGCCTGCGCAACGCCGACGGCACGCGAGGCGACCTGAATGCGGCCGAGCTCGAGGCCACGCATCATCTGCGCGAAGCCGCGCCCCTCCTCCGCACCCAGCAACGCGTCGGCGGGAGCGACGTAACCGTCGAACGACAGCTCACAGGTCTCAACACCCTTGTAGCCGAGCTTCGGCAGGTCCCGAGAGACGACGAAGCCGTCGCCGGGCTCGACGAGGACCAACGACATGCCGGCGTGCGCGGGTGACGCATCCACGTTCGTCTTGCAGAGCAACGCGATGACGCCCGCACGACGGCCGTTGGTGATCCAGGTCTTGCTGCCGCGCACGAGGTAGGAGCCGTCGCCCTGCCTGGTCGCCGTGGTGCGCATCGCCTGCAGATCCGAGCCACCGCCCGGTTCGGTCAACGCCATCGCCGCCCGGATCTCACCGGTCGCGAGCCGCGGCAGCCAGTGGCGCTTCTGCTCCTCGGTGCCGTACGCCGCCAGCAGCGTGCACACGACGCTGTGCGGACCCATCGCGCCCGCGAGGCTCATCCAGCCGCGGGACAGCTCGGCGGCGACCGCGGCGAAGCACGGAGTCGAGACCGCCGAGCCGCCATAGGACTCGGGAACGACGAGGCCGAAGACGCCGAGAGCGGCCATCCGCTCGATCAGGGCCGCGGGGAACGTGTTGCCGTGCTCGAGGTCGCGGGCGACGGGTCGCACCTCGCGGTCGACGAACGTCGCGACGGTGGCGACGTACTGCTTCTCCTCCGCACTCAGCCGCGCCATCCGCACAGTGTCCGCGTAGCGGACTCCGACGCTGGGCGGCGGGTGGGGCAGCGGACGTGTTTCACGGACAAACACCAGCAGGCCGCGTCGCCCCGTCGTCGGGGGCGGCACGGCCTGTCGGCGTCAGCGGCAGGACGCCGGCACTGGGCCCCGGCGTCACACCGCTACGTGCGAAGAGAGGTCCTCAGACCTCGTCGTTGCGCTGGCTCGGGATGCCGGCCAGCAGAGCGCGGACCTCGCTCTCGCGGTAGCGGCGGTGGCCACCGAGGGTGCGGATCGACGTCAGCTTGCCGGCCTTCGCCCAGCGGGTGACCGTCTTCGGGTCGACGCGGAACATCGTCGCGACCTCGGCGGGCGTGAGCAGCGGCTCGGCGTCCGGCGTACGAGCGCTCATGGCGGGTTCTCCTTCTCAGGGGCTGCGACACCTGTCGCGGCCGTGGTGCCATGGTGCGCTTTCCCATGCCTTGTCCGATATGGCTAAGTCGGGCCATCTTTCGGGCGCAAGCGACTAGTCCGTCTAGTCCGGATCGTCCCGAGAAGTCCGGCGATCGAGAGTCAGTTGGCGTGCTCGAGCGCCGCGATCGAGCGCCAGCGCGCGACGACACCCTCGTAGATCTCGCCGGCGGCGACGATCTCGCCCTTGGCGAGCTGCTCCAGCGCCTCGGCGATCTCCGCCACCGACGTGTCGGCGGACAGCGTCTCGTCGTCGAGCAGGTGGACCAGACCGCCGTAGTCGAGCTCGACCAGCGAGTGCGGGTGGAACTCCTCGAGCCAGCGGCCGATCTCGTCGAGCGCGTCGACGGCCGGACCGTCGCCGAGTGTCCGCTGGGCCACGTGCAGCGCGCGGGCGGCCCGGCGACGGGCTCGCGACATCGCCGTGAGGTAGACGAGCGCCCGGTCGAGACCGGTCTGCGCCAGCTGACCGGAAGGGGCGGCGGACCGACGCTCGCCGAGCACGAGCCGGCGCTCCTCCGCCTCGAACAGCGCGAACCACGGCACCGGCACGGCCCAGGTCTCGCTGAGGATGCCGGGCCGGATGTCGGGGTGTTTCGCTACCCAGGCGTCGTGCTCGAGCTCGGCGGCGGCGCAGACGGACCCTGGCAGGAACGCCTCGAGGATCTCCTCCGGCAGCCGCGAGCAGAACTCCTCGAGCGCCTCCCAGGCGCGCAGCTGCAGCCGCGTGGGGCAGATGTAGGTCAGACCGTCGAGGTGGCGGACGAAGGCCTGCTCCTCGCCGGCGAACGTCACCCGGGGCGGGACGGCCAGCGCCGCGGCCACCGCGGCCTCGTGCTCGCGCGCCATCAGCAGCGGGCGACTGGGGGCTTTGCCGGACTCGATGTACGCCGACCAGCGGCGGCGCTCCTCCTCGGGGAACGAGCCGAGTGGCTCGTAGACCCGCAGGTGCGCGGCGCAACCGATCACGTCCTGCATCTTGTCACCCGCTTGGGCGCAAGCGGACCACGTAGGCTCGTGCCACCACCGCCCGCACCGATGATGCTGTGGGGAGACCCCGCGTGACTGTGTTCGAACGTGGCACCGGCCACGAGCAGGTGAGCTTCTGGCAGGACCCGGAGACCGGGCTGCGCGCGATCATCGCGATCTACTCGACCGCGCTCGGTCCCGCCCTCGGCGGCACCCGGTTCTACCCGTACGCCACGGAGGACGACGCGCTCGCCGACGTCCTCAACCTCTCCAAGGCCATGGCCTACAAGGCCGCATGCGCCGGCATCGACCTCGGCGGCGGCAAGGCGGTCATCATCGGTGACCCCGCGACGGACAAGACCGAGGCACTGCTCCGCTCCTACGGCCGGTTCGTGCAGTCCCTCGGCGGCCGCTACTACACGGCCTGCGACGTCGGCACGTACGTCGAGGACATGGACGTCATCGCCCGCGAGTCGTCGTTCGTGACCGGCCGGTCCCCTGCGCATGGCGGGGCCGGGGACTCCTCGATCCTGACGGCGTATGGCGTCTTCCAGGGCATGCGCGCCGCGGCCGAGTCGACGTGGGGCTCCCCGACGCTGTCCGGGCGCCGGGTGGGCGTGGCGGGCGTCGGCAAGGTGGGCCACTACCTCGTCGAGCACCTGCTCGAGGACGGCGCCTCGGTCGTCATCGCCGACGTCAACAGGGACGCGATCGACCGGGTCAGGGTCCTGCACCCGGAGGTGGACGTGGTCGAGGTCGACGCGCTGGTCTCCCAGCCGATGGACGTCTACGCCCCATGCGCGCTCGGCGGAGCGCTCTCGGACGACGTGGTCGGCGTGCTGCAGGCGCAGGTCGTCTGCGGGGCCGCCAACAACCAGCTCGCGCATGCCGGCATCGAGAAGCAGCTCGAGGAGCGCGGGATCCTCTACGCACCGGACTACGTCGTCAACTCCGGCGGCCTGATCCAGGTCGCCGACGAGATCGAGGGCTACTCCGAGCCGCGGGCGCGGGCCAAGGCCGCGGAGATCTTCGAGACGACGCGGCGGATCTTCCGGCTCGCGGCGGACGAGGGGGTCCCGCCCGCGGTCGCAGCGGACCGCCTGGCCGAGCGCCGCATGGCCGAGATCGGCCGCCTGCGACGGTTCTTGCTACCGGGTCGCTGATCCCGCCGCCTCGCGGCGGCGGGGCACGTTATCCTGGGCCAGCCGGTCCGAACGGGTGCCGGCAGATGAATGTGACGTCTCCGTGTTGACTGCCGGCACGCCCGGCTATCGAGGGGGTCGAGCCAATGGGGCGCGGCCGGGCCAAGGCCAAGCAGACGAAGGTCGCCCGCCAGCTGAAGTACAGCAGCGGCGGCACCGATCTCGAGCGTCTGCAAGCCGAGCTTGCCGCCGAGCGCGGCGAGATCGGCAGTTCCGACGACGAAGCTGACGACGACGAGTTTGACGCCTTCGACGACGACGACGAGGACGACGTCTGACCCGCGGCGGAACAGGACCGTGAGAACGGTCCGCCTCCGCAGCGGACCAGGACGGTGAGAACCGTCGGTGTACGCCGCTGGTTCTAGCTGGCGGTGATCTCGCCGGCGACCCAGGCCGGCACGCCGTGCTCGGTCAGCAACGCGACGGCCGCATCTGCCGCCGCAGGCGCGACGACCGCGACCATGCCGACTCCGAGGTTGAACGTCTTCTCCATCTCCTCGGGCGCGACCGGGCCACGCTCGGCGATCAGCCGGAAGATCGCGGGCTGCTCCCACGACGCCCAGTCGATCGAGGCGGACACGCCGGCCGGCAGCACCCGGGCGAGGTTCGCCGTCAGGCCGCCGCCGGTGACGTGCGAGAAGGCATGGACGTCGACGGCCGAGGCCAGCGCCAGGCAGTCCTTCGAGTAGATCCGCGTCGGCGTGAGCAGCACCTCGCCCAGTGCGACGCCCAGGTCCGCGGTCGAGTCGAGAGCGATGTCACGCAGCACGTGCCGGGCGAGCGAGTAGCCGTTGGAGTGCAGGCCACTCGAGGCCATGGCAACCACCACGTCGCCGGCCCGCACGCGCTCCGGCCCGAGGAGCGAGTCGGCCTCGACGACCCCGACGCCCGCTCCTGCCAGGTCGTAGTCGTCGGCGCCCATCACGCCGGGATGCTCGGCGGTCTCGCCGCCCACGAGCGCGCAGCCGGCCAGCCGACAACCCTCGGCGACACCCGAGACGATCGCGGCGATGCGCTCCGGCACGACCCGACCGCAGGCGATGTAGTCGGTCATGAACCAGGGCTCGGCGCCGCAGACGACGAGGTCGTCGACGACCATGCCGACGAGGTCGATGCCGATGGTGTCATGCCGGTCCATCGCCTGGGCGATGACGAGTTTGGTGCCCACCCCGTCCGTCGACGTCGCGAGCAGCGGCCGGCGGAACTTCGTCAGCGCGCTCGCATCGAACAGACCGGCAAAGCCGCCGAGACCGCCGACCATCTCCGGCCGCGCCGCCCGCTGGACGGCGGCCTTCATCAGCTCGACCGCGCGGTCACCTGCCTCGATGTCCACGCCCGCGGCGGCGTACGACGTCCCTTCCACCGAAGCGGCAGGGACCCGGGAATCGTCGGTCATGGGCGACGGAGCGCGTCCGCGCCGCCGATGCCGGGAAGCAGCGGTTCGAGGTCGGCGTCCGGCGACGGGTCGAGACCGTCGGAGCTCGGGGTGACCGCCCGCGCGGCGATGCCTTCGAGCAGGTGCTTGCCGATCAGCTCCGGCGCCGGCAGGTCGATCGGGTAGATCCCGTCGAAGCACGCGCGGCACAGGCGCTCGCTCGGCAGGGTCGTCGCCGCGACGAGCCCGTCGAGCGAGATGTAGCCGAGCGAGTCGGCCCCGATCGACGAGCAGATCTCGTCGACCGTCAGGCCGTTGGCGATGAGCTCGGCCCGCGACGCGAAGTCGATGCCGTAGAAGCAGGGCCACTTCACCGGCGGCGCGGAGATGCGGACGTGCACCTCGCGAGCGCCGGCCTCGCGGAGCATGCGGACGAGGGCCCGCTGGGTGTTGCCGCGGACGATCGAGTCGTCGACCACGACGAGTCGCTTGCCCTCGATGACCGAGCGCAGGGGGTTGAGCTTCAGGCGGATGCCCAGCTGGCGGATCGTGTTGGACGGCTGGATGAACGTGCGGCCGACGTAGGAGTTCTTCACCAGACCGATGCCGTAGGGGATGCCGCTCTCCTCGGCGTAACCGACGGCGGCCGGTGTGCCGCTCTCCGGCACGGGGATCACCAGGTCGGCCTCGACGGGCGCCTCGCGCGCGAGCTGCCGACCGACCTCGACCCGCGTCTCGTGCACAGAGCGGCCGGCGATCGTCGTGTCCGGGCGCGCGAGGTAGACGTACTCGAAGATGCAGCCCTTGGGCTCAGCCGGCGCGAAGTGTTGCGACCGCAGGCCGTGCTCGTCGACCGCGATCAGCTCGCCCGGCTCGATCTCGCGGATGAACGAGGCGCCGACGATGTCGAGCGCCGCGGTCTCCGACGCGACGACCCAGCCGCGTTCGAGCCGACCGAGAACCAGCGGCCGGACACCGTGCGGGTCGCGGGCGGCGTACAGCGTGTGCTCGTCCATGAACACCAGCGAGAAGGCGCCGCGCAGCATCGGCAGGATCTCCAGCGCGGTCGCCTCGAGCGAGCGGTCCGGATGGCCGGCGAGCATCGCCGTGACGAGGTCGGAGTCGTTGGTCGCCTTCGGCAGCGGCCGCGAGGGGTTGACCGGGTCGACCACCTTCGCGGCGAGCTGCGCCGTGTTGGTGAGATTGCCGTTGTGGCCGAGCGCGATGCCGCCGCCGTTGGCCGACGGACGGTACGACGGCTGGGCGTTCTCCCAGGTGCAGGAGCCGGTCGTCGAGTAGCGGGTGTGGCCGATGGCGAGATGGCCGGTCAGGGCCGACAGCGTCGACTCGTCGAAGACCTGCGCGACGAGACCGAGCTCCTTGTAGACGACCACCGTCGTGCCGTCACTGACGGCCATGCCGGCCGCTTCCTGGCCCCGATGCTGCAGCGCGTAGAGACCGAAATAGGTCAGTTTCGCGACGTCCTCGCCGGGCGCCCAGACACCGAACACACCACAGGCGTCCTTCGGGGGCTGCTCGGGCTCGTCCCAGTGGCTGTGGTCGTCGTCACCGTGATGGGGCACGGGGCGGCGCTCCTTCGATGAACGGCGGGGAAGCCGGCCCCTCGAGTGTAGGTGACGGCCGGCGGCGGACCCGGCCAAACACGGGACGAAGGTCTCTGGGCGGTGCCACCCTGGCCCTGCTACCCAGAAGGTGGCGGATCGAGGGTTGGGGGCGCGATGTTGGTGCTGGTGGCCTACGGGTCGAAGCGCGGCGGCACCGCGGAGCTGGCGCGGATGATCGGCAAAGCGTTCGCCGAGCGTGGCTGGTCCGTCGAGGTCCGCCCGGCGGCGGACGTGACGACCGTGACAGGCGCCGACGCCGTGATCGTCGGCGGTGCGCTCTACATGAACCGTTGGCACCGCGACGCGGTCGGCTTCGTCAAGAAGCACGCCGCGGCCCTCCGCGAGCTGCCGGTCTGGTTCTTCTCCAGTGGTCCCCTCGACGACTCCGCGCGAGCGGGCGACATCGCTCCGGTTGCGCAGGTCCAGGCGCTGGCTGCCTCGATCGAGGTCAAGGGGCACATGACGTTCGGCGGGCGGTTGCTGCCGGACGCGAAGGGCTTGGTGGCCAGCCGGATGGCCAAGAAGTACTCCGGCGACTGGCGCGACCCGCAGCACGTTCGCGAGTGGGTGCACCAGATCTGCACGCACGACATGCCGGAGGCGATCGCACTGCCGCCGGACACGGTCAAGCTCGCAGACCGCCTACCCCGCCAGCGCGTGGCGGCGCACGACCAGCCGGCGGCGGATCGACCGCTCGCCTGACGTTCCTCGCGTCTAGCGGAGAACCGGCAGGTACGCCGTCAGCTCGGCGCGCTCACCACTGGCGCTGAGCCTGCCGGCCGAGACCGCCGCGGGCCAGCCGAGCCGTCCGGTCGCGAGCTCGAGCCAGGTGACCGCGTCGGTCTCGACCACGTTCGGTGGGGTGCCACGCGTGTGCCGCGGGCCCTCGACGCACTGCACCGCTGTATGCGGCGGCACCCGCAGCTCGACCGAGCGGCCGGGCGCCCGCCGGGCGAGCGCCGCCGCGAGCACCTTGACGCTGACGGCCACCGCTTCGTCGTCGAGCACCGGCGGGATCTCCAGTGCGGCGGCGAGGTCCAGGGCGTGCACCGTGCTCTCGACGCAGCGCGTCGCGAGGAAGTCGCCCACCCCGATCGCGCCGAGCCTCGCCGGGACGACGAACGTCGCGACGGTCGTGGCTGCCGCCTGATCCGCCTCGAGCCGGCGCTCGTGCACCAGTGTGCGGAGCTCGGCCGGGCGCGCCTCCTCGGTCATGAGCCGGGCACGCTCGTCCACTCCCGACGCGCCGCCGGCGCAGGCCAGCGAGTAGTCCGCCGCATCCAGCTCCGCGCGGGCGCCCGGCGCCCCGGAGAGGTAGCGCGGCACAGCCGCCATGTCGAGACCGAGATGCGCGACAAGCTCCGCGACCCGCCATCCGTCGAGGCGCGTCGGCAGTTGCAGGGCCTCGGTCGGGAGCTGCGCGACAACCGCGTCGACCATGGCGTGCTGTCGCGACATCGCCGCGCGCACCGTGGGCAGGTCGAACCGCAGCCGGGACGCCACCGCGTCAGCCGAACAGCGCGGGCAGCGTCACCTCGTGCGCCGCGCGGAGCTCGTCGAGGGGGATCGAGAACAGCCCGTCGATCGACAGCTCGTCGCCGCCCGTGCGCCCGAGCCGCGCAACCGGCACACCGGCGTCGGCTGCGATCGACAGGAGTCGGTCGACGTCGGCGTCGGCGCACGTCACGACGGCGCGAGCCGTCGACTCGCTGAACAACGCGACGAACGGGTCGCCGGCGATCCGCAGCCGCGCCCCTACGCCGTCGAGCAAGCCGGACTCCACGAGCGCGCTCGCGAGCCCGCCGTCGGACAGGTCGTGCGCGCCGGACAGCAACCCCTCTGCGGTCGCTCGCTGCAGCGTCGCGGACAACGCGCGCTCTTCCGCGAGGCGCACGCGTGGTGGCATGCCGCCGAGGTGGCGGTGGGTGGCCCAGGCCCACTCCGAGCCGTCGAGCTCTTCGTCCGTCGCCCCGAAGAGGAGTACGACGTCATCGTCGCGCGTGAAGCCGCTGGGGACGCTCGTCGTGACGTCGTCGACGACACCGAGCACCCCGACCACCGGCGTCGGGTTGATCGCCGTCGCACCGGTCTGGTTGTAGAAGCTCACGTTGCCGCCGGTGACCGGCACGCCGAGCTCGAGGCAGCCGTCCGCCAGCCCGCGGGTGGCCTCGGCGAACTGCCACATCACCGACGGGTCCTCGGGTGAGCCGAAGTTGAGGCAGTTGGTGACCGCGATCGGGCGCGCGCCGGTGACCGAGACGTTGCGATAGGCCTCGGACAGCGCGAGCTGCGCGCCGGCATAAGGGTCGAGGCGGGCGTACCTTCCGTTGCCGTCGAGGGCGAGCGCGACGCCCCGCACGGTGTCGTCAGCGAGCCGCAGCACACCACCGTCGTGCGGCATGGCGAGCACCGTCCCGCCGAGCACGTAGCGGTCGTACTGCTCGGTGACCCATCGGCGCGAGCACAGGTTGGGGGACGCGGCCATCGCGAGGACCGCCGCGCGGAGCTCGTCAGGACCCGACGGCCTGGCGAGGGAGCGGGAGCCGCCCGACTGCAGCGCATCCTGGTCGGCCGGACGCTCGAGCGGCCGCTCGTAGACGGGGCCGTCGTCGGCCAGGGTGCCGGGGGGGACGTCGGCGACGACGTCGCCGTGCCAGGTGACGATCAGCCGATCGCCGTCCGTCACCTCGCCGATGACGGTGGCCAGCACGCCCCAACGCGCGCAGACGGCCAGGGCCTCGTCGGCGTCCTCCGGGCGGACGATCGCGAGCATGCGCTCCTGCGACTCGCTCATGACGATCTCGACGGGCGTCATGGACGGCTCGCGCAGCGGGACCCGCTCGAGCTCGACCCGCATGCCGCCCGCGCCGTGCGCCGACGTCTCCGAGATCGAACAGGCGATGCCCGCCGCCCCCAGGTCCTGGATCCCGGTGACGAGGTCGCGGTTGTAGAGCTCCAGGCAGCACTCGATGAGCAGCTTCTCCATGAAGGGGTCGCCGACCTGGACACTCGGCCGCTTGGTCTCGCTGCCATCCTCGAACGTCGCGCTCGCGAGCACGGAGGCTCCACCGATGCCGTCGCGTCCCGTCTTCGCCCCGAGCAGGATGACCTGGTTGCCGACGCCCTCGGCCTTCGCCAGCTGGATGCGGTCGGCGCGCATGACACCGAGACACAACGCGTTGACGAGCGGGTTGCCGTTGTAGGTGGGGTCGAACGCGACCTCACCGCCGATGTTGGGCAGGCCGAGGCAGTTGCCGTAGCCGCCGACACCCGAGACGACGCCGCCGACCAGTCGACGCGTGTCGTCGTTGTCGACGTCGCCGAACCGCAGCGAGTCCATGACCGCGATCGGACGCGCACCCATCGTCAGGATGTCGCGGACGATGCCGCCGACTCCCGTGGCCGCGCCCTGGTAGGGCTCGACGTACGACGGGTGGTTGTGGCTCTCGACCTTGAACGTGACCGCGAGGCCGTCACCGACGTCCACGACGCCGGCGTTCTCTCCCATGCCGACGAGCAGGACGTCGGTCTTGGGCGCCTTCTCGCCGAACTGGCGGAGGTGCACCTTGCTCGACTTGTAGGAGCAGTGCTCACTCCACATGACGGAGTACATCGCGAGCTCGGTGTCCGTCGGACGACGACCGAGGATGTCGCGAATTCGTTGGTATTCCTCGTCTTTCAGCCCCAGCTCGGTGAACGGCTGCTCGACGTCGGGAGTCTGTTCCGCCTGCGCGACGGTGTCCTGACGACTCAGCTGCATACGAAGCTCTTCAGCACGGAGACGAACATCCCGAGACCGTCGGTGCCCGGACCGGTCAGGCTGTCGATGGCGTGCTCGGGATGCGGCATCAGACCGACGACGTTGCCGCGCTCGTTGCGGATGCCGGCGATGTCGCGACGACTTCCGTTGGGGTTGCCGCCGACGTAGCGGAACACCACGCGACCTTCCCCCTCCAGCCGGTCGAGCGTCGTCTCATCGGCGACGTACTGCCCTTCGCCGTTCTTCAACGGGATCCTGATCTGCGAGCCGGCGGAGTATTCCCCCGTCCACGCGGTGCTCGTCGACTCCACCCGCAGCTGCTGGTCGATGCACGTGAAGTGCAAGCCCGCGTTGCGGATGAGAGCGCCCGGCAACAGGTGCGACTCGCAGAGGACCTGGAAGCCGTTGCAGATCCCGAGGACGGGCATCCCGCGCTCGGCCGCCGCCACGACCTCCGTCATCACCGGGGAGAAGCGGGCGATCGCGCCGCAGCGCAGGTAGTCGCCATAGGAGAACCCCCCGGGCAGCACGACAGCGTCGACATCGTGGAGGTCGTGCTCGCCGTGCCACAGCGGCACCGGCTCGCCGCCGGCGACCCGCACCGCCCGCAGCGCGTCGCGGTCGTCGAGCGAGCCGGGGAAGGTCACGACGCCGATGCGCGTGCTCATGGGACTGGCGTCTCCTGCGGCCGGTGGCGGATGCGGCCAGCCTACCGGCGGGCAGGGATCGACCGGCCCGCGCCGAAGAGCGTTTCCCATGCGTTTTCCCCGGATCGCAGCCGTCGCCGCTGTCGCCGTCGTCGGCGTCACCCCCCTCGCCGCACACGCAGCCGCAGGCCACCCGGCGGGCGGCCCGCGCCACGCGGGCGCCGCGATCTTCCAGGTCGGAACTGCCGTGGAGGACATCACCCCGACGACGCCGCAGTACCTCGGCGGCTTCGGCCAGATGGACGCGCCGACGGCCGCCGTGCACGACCCTCTGCAGGTCCGCGCCTTCGCGATCGCGCAGGGGACGAAGCTCGTCGAGTTCGCGATCGTCGACACCCAGGGCTGGTTCTCCGGCTACCAGGAAGGCCCCTACGGCTCGTACGACGCCCGCACGACCGCGGCGTCGTACCTGGCGGCGCACGGCTACCCGGGAACGACCGAGGCCGACCTGATCGTCTCCAGCACCCACTCACACGCGGCACCGACGTTGATGGGCATCTGGGGGCCGGTCGACGTCAACTACCTGAAGACCGTGCACGACCAGACCGTCAAGGCGCTCGAGGAAGCAGCGGGGAGCACCCGACCCGCGACGTTGTGGACCACCTCTGCCGACAGCAGCGCGATCGACGGCAGCAACGTCTCGCAGACCGACATCTACGACGGGTACGCCGTCGACGGGGACACCCCTGTGCTGTGGGCGCGCGACCCGCAGACGCTGCAGACGGTCGGCCTCTACGTCAACGTGCCTGTGCATGCCGACGTCGCCTGCGGCTCCTGCGACAACGCCATGAGCGCCGATCACATCGGTGTCGCGCGCGACGAGCTCGGCGCCCGGCTCGGCGCGACCGCGGTCGTCGCCATGGGCACGCTGGGCCGCGAGGAGAGCATCGTCCAGGTCGGTCGGTGGAGCTACAGCCACGACGTCGGTATGACGGTCACCGACGAGGTGCTGCGCTCGCTGGCCGCAGCAAAGCCGATCACGAGTGACACCCTCGCGAGCGCCGAGCAGTACATCCTGGTGCCGCTCACCAACCCGCTGCTCGCCGGGCTCAGCTACGCCAACGTCGTGGCGCCGTACAGCTGCGTGCCGAATATGGCCTGCTCCATCGACCGTTCGATCACGCCGCCGTACGTCGTGGGTGCCGCCATCGGCAGCTGGGTGACGGCGTTCCGGATCGGCGACGTGGTCTACATGAGCGAACCGGGCGAGGCGTTTCCCGAGGTCAGCAAGGCGATCCGCGACAGCATCCGGGGTGCGAGCGTCGTCAACGTCGTCGGCATGGCGCAGGACCAGCTGGGCTACTACTGGCCGCCGGAGGAGGCGCCGGCGACAACCGTCACCAACGACAGCGACCACCTCCAGTACAACTCGAGCGTCCTGCTCGGTGAGCTGAGCGAGAAGGCGGCGCGTGACGACGCCGCGGCACTCGGTTTCTCGACGACGGTCGTTCACCAGCCGCCGATGCAGACCGACCCGCTCGCTCGCACCAAGCCCGGTGTCCAGTTCTTCGCGGTCGCTCCCGACCTGAACGGCCTGACGCTCACGGTGGACAGCGCGGTCAACCCGGCGCAGAACGGACCGGCGCTGGTCATCGGCACCAACCCTGACGGGACCAAGGGCTCGATCAGCTACGAATGGGGCGATGGGTCGACGTCGTACGGCGGCAACCCCGGCGGAGACGGGCGCGGGCGGGACAGCCACACCTACGCGGCTCCGGGCACCTACACGGTGACCGGCACGGTCACCGATGCGAACGGCAGCACACGCAGCTGGCAGCAGGACGTGACCATCTCGGATTGATGACTTCCGCCTCTGGCGGCGACGGCAGGATGAGCAGAGCCTGATGGTGCGGTTCGGGAATGTGAGCCGCAGCATCCAGCGGATCTCACCTCCCGCCCCGCCTCGCGCTGCCGCACGGCAGCGCGGGGATGCGGGCCGCCGCCGGTAGCCGATACCCCTGCCGGCGGCGACTCCTCCGCGAGAGGAGAAGACATGAGACACCTGTTGAAGCGTGTCGTCACGACGGGCATCGGTGTCAGTGCCGTCATCTTGGCTTCAGTCACGGCGGGAACCGGCGCCGGCGCAACGACGCTGACGGCTACGGAGTTCGGTAACCCGGGCTTCGAGTCGCCGGTCATCTCGACGGCGTCGCCGTTCTACGTCAACTACGCCGCCCCGTCGACCGCCATCGACCACTGGACGGTGACGGCCGGTGACGTCGACCTCGTCGTCCCCACCTACCCGGTGCACAGCGGCGCCCAGGCTCTGGACCTGAACGGGTACGGTCCGGGCACCATCGCGCAGACCTTCGCGGTTCACCCCGGCCTGCACTACTCCGTGAAGTACTGGGTCAACACCAACGGAGGTAACCACTGGAACATCGATGTCTCGTCCAACGGCACGAGCCTCGCGAACGGCAACGGCGACTACGCCAACCCGCTGCCTAGTGTCGTCTTCGACGGGTCCTGGCAGCAGTGGGGTCCGCCTGACGTCGTCCCGACCGGCACCACGATGACGGTGACGCTGACCAGCCTGGACAGCGGCGCCGGTGGCGTCGTCCTCGATGACTTCGCGGTCACCTACACGGACCCGGGTCCGGCTGTCACCGGCCTCGCGGTGGCATCGGGTGGCGCGAAGGTGCACCTGACCGGCACCGTGGCCAACGGTGCGATCGGCCAGGGTGACGTGACCGGCGCGCAGTACCGGCTGACCCGCGGCACGTACGTCGGCCCGTGGGTGCCGATGACTGCGACGGACGGCGCGTTCGATGAGGCGAGCGAAGCAGTGGCGGCGGACATCGCACTGCCGCGCTGCGTCGGGAGCTACAACATCGACGTCCGCGGAGTGGACGAACTCGGCAACTACAGCGATGTCTACGGCCACCTGACGAACGCGTTCACGGTGAACGTCGTCGCCAGCGGCCCGATCGTGGCGAACTCGGTCATGCCTGCCACGATCAACTCCGCAACTGACAAGGGCGAGCCGGACTACGTCGTCGACGCCGTCGCCGGCATGGTCGGCACCGTCCCCGTCGGAACCGTGGACATCAACTACAAGAACATGACACCGGTGCACTTCGTCCCGGCCGGGACAACGCCGTACCTGTTCACCGGGTACGGGTCGACCGACCTGTACGCATGGCACAGCAGTGTCGTGAACGCGGCGAGCATCCAGTTCCTCGCCGCGGGCATGCTCAGCCAGTACCCGCGCGGTGGCTTCTACATCAGCGCCCCCACGCAGTACATGCTCCCCACCGCGACCCTGTCGCAGTGGGCGCCGGGCGTGCCGTTCGACCGTGGATCAGTGGTGGTCTGGCACTGACCCGTCGAACAACGAACAGGGAGGCCTTCGGGCCTCCCTCTCGTTTGCCCCGTTGCCGGGAGACCGCGTCAGTCGGGGAGCGGCTGCGACAGCGCCGCCTCGCGTTCGGCGATGGCCGGCTGCGCCTTCTCGAGATCGAGGGTGACGGTGTCGGTCCCGCGGTCGGCGAGCCGCTGGAGGGGGGAGCCCTCGGCGAACTGGAGCTGCTT
The DNA here is from genome assembly GCA_035695045.1 of Mycobacteriales bacterium. Lineage (GTDB taxonomy): Bacteria > Actinomycetota > Actinomycetes > JAFAQI01 > JAFAQI01 > DASSKP01. The sequence continues at coordinate 25,072 of DASSEX010000075.1, forward strand.
CTCGAGGTGCACGATCATCCCGCTCTCCGGGCGCGACTTGAAGTGGACGCGGTCGACGAGCGCGCGGATCAGCTGGATGCCGCGCCCCTCCTCGGCCGAGGGATCCGCCTCGGCGTGACCCAGGTGGTCGGCGTCGAATCCTCGCCCTGCATCGACGACCTCGATCACACAGGCGTTGTCGTCCAAACCCGCAACGACTTCGTACTCGTCACCGGCGGCGGCGTGGTCGAGGACGTTGGTGCAGGCCTCGGTCAGCGCCAGCTCGATGTCGGTCAGGCAGTCCTCCGCCACGCCGAGGGTCCGCATCGAGCTCTGGAGGACCTTGCGCACGACCGGCACGCTCAGCGCGTCGCGCGGCAGCTGCAACGTGAACTTGATCTCCACGGGAACGGTTCCTCCTCACCGGAGAGCATCCCCGCATACGACGTGCGGCTAACGCTGATTCAGGTCACAGTGACCGTGAAGTCCTCGATGACCGGATTCGCCAGGAGGGTTTCGGCGACCTGGCGGGCGACCTTCTCCGGATCCGGCCCCTCGACCTCGAGCTCGAAGTGCTTGCCCTGCCGCACGGCGCTGACGTCGGAGAAGCCGAGGCTGGGCAGCGCCCGCGCGATGGCCTGCCCCTGCGGATCGAGGATCTCCGGCTTGAGCATCACGTCGACGACGACCTTGGCCACGCCCGTCAACCTACCGGCCGGTCACGCGGACCGGAGATAGTCGTCGAACGACCGCCCGGTGAGCCGCTCGTAGGCGTCCACGTACTTCTGCCGGGTGCGGTCCGCGACCTCCTGCGGCAGCGCCGGCGGGGCCCCCTGCCTGTCCCAGCCCGACTCGTGCAGCAGCCAGTCACGGACGTACTGCTTGTCGTACGACGGCTGTGCGTGGCCGGGCTCCCACTGGTCGGCCGGCCAGAAGCGCGAGGAGTCCGGCGTCAGCACCTCGTCGCCGAGCGTCAACGTGCCGTCGGTGTCGCGACCGAACTCGAACTTGGTGTCGGCGACGAGAAGCCCGCTCGGCTCCGCCAGCTCGGTCGCCCGGCGGTAGACGGCGAGGGTGAGCCGCTCCAGCTCGGCGGCGAGGTCGTCGCCGACGGTCCGCGCGACCTGCTCGCGGCTGACGTTCTCGTCGTGCTCGCCCATGTCGGCCTTCGTCGCCGGCGTGAAGATCGGGTCGGGGAGCCGGTCGCCGTCGCGGAGCCCGGGCGGGAGGCGGTGTCCGCACACCTCTCCGGTGGCGACGTAGTCGTTGAGGCCGCTGCCCGCGAGGTAGCCGCGGGCGACGCACTCGACCGGCACCATCTCGAGTCGTCGGCAGAGCATCGACCGGCCGCGCAGCGCCTCGGCGTGCGGCGCGAGCTCGGCGGGATAGTCGTCAACGCGCGCGGTGAGCAGGTGGTTCGGCACGACGTCCGCGAGCTGCTCGAACCACCACAACGTCAGCGCGGTCAGCACTGCGCCCTTGTCCGGGATCTCGGTCGGCAGGACGTAGTCGAAGGCGGAGATGCGGTCCGTCGCGACGAGCAGCAGCTGGTCGTCGCCGACGGCGTACAGCTCCCGGACCTTGCCCGAGTGCAGATGTCGATGCGCCAGCCCGGTCAGCGAGCCCGCATTCAAGGACGAGCTCATGACAGAACGCTCACTCGGTCGAAGACACCGGCAAGCCGTTCGAGGTAGCGCTCCGGGCGGCACACCTCGTCGAGACGGTCCTCGTCGAGCGGCTGCCCGGCGTCGGCCGCGTGCTTGCGCAGCGTCTCGCGGAAGGGCGCACCGCCGTGCCAGGTCTCCATCGCCGCGGCCTGCGTGATGCGGTAGGCGTCCTCGCGCGACAGGCCGCTCTCGACCAGCTCGAGCAGCACGGCGCTGGAGTAGATGAGCCCGCCGGTGGAGTCGAGGTTGGCGCGCATCCGATCGCTGTTGACCACGAGGCCGTTCACCAGCCGCGACGTCAGGTGCAGAAGGTAGTCGGTGCCGATCGCAGCGTCCGGCAGCGCGATTCGCTCGACGGACGAGTGCGAGATGTCGCGCTCGTGCCACAGCGGGATGCCTTCCATGACCGGCACCACCTGCGCGCGGACGATCCGCGCGAGCCCGCAGATCCGCTCGCACAGGATCGGGTTGCGCTTGTGCGGCATCGCGCTCGAGCCCTTCTGGCCCGATCCGAACGGCTCCTCGAGCTCGCGCACCTCGGTGCGCTGGCCGTGCCTCACCTCGAGAGCGATCGCTTCGCACACCGTCGCCATCACCGCAAGCGCCGAGACCCACTCGCTCACGCCGTCCCGCAGCACCACCTGCGTCGCAACGTCCGCCGGGCGTAAGCCGAGCTGCTGCGCGACGTGCTGTTCGATCGCCGGGTCGATGTTGCTGTAGCTGCCGACGGCACCGGAGATCTTCGCCACCGCCACGGCGTCGCGCGCACGCGCCAAGCGATCGCGCGACCTCGCCATGGCGAACGCGAAGTCGGCGACGCGGTGCCCCCAGACGTCCGGTTCGGCGTGCACGCCATGCGTGCGGCCGACGCGGAGCGTCGCCCGATGCGCCAGCGCATGGTCGCGGAGCGACGTCACCAGGGCGGATGCTTTTGCCAGCAACAGATCCGTTGCCTCGACGAGCTGCAAAGCGAGCGCGGTGTCGAGCAGGTCCGACGACGTCATGCCGTAGTGGACCCACGCCGCCGCCTCTCGTGGAGTGGTGTTGTCGGCCCACGCGGTGAGAAACGCGATGACATCGTGCTGCGTCACCGCTTCGACCGCAGCCACTGCTTCCGGTGTGGGCGGCGCGGCATTGCGCACGGGTTCGACGCTGTCCTGCGGAACGGTGCCGGCGGCAGCGTGCGCCTCCAGGACGATGCGCTCGACCGCGCACCACAGCTCGTACTTGTGTGCTTCGCTCCAGACGCGACCCATCTCAGGCAGCGTGTAGCGCTCGATCAATTCGTCGACCTCTTCACCATGTCGTCACCGCGGCTTGCTCGAACGTCTCCTTGAACTGCGCCAGCTGCGTGCGCAAACCGGGATCGCCGACCGCGAGGATCTGTACGGCGAGGATCGCAGCATTTGTCGAGTGGTCGAGGCCGACGCACGCGACCGGCACACCGGCAGACATCGAGGTCATCGCCACGAGCGCATCGAGCCCGGCGAGCCCACCGCCTCTGATCGGTACGCCGATCACCGGAAGCGTCACGTGCGACGCGACGATGCCCGCGATCGCTGCATTGACGCCGCCGCCCGCGACGACGACCTCGACGCCGCGTGGCTCCAGCTCCGCGCACCAGTCCAGGAGTGCGCGCGGTGACCGGTGCGGGCTGATCACCGTCTCGTCGTAGGACACCTTGAACCGTCCGAGGGTGGCACCGACCCGAGCCATCACCTCGTGCTCCGTCATCGACCCGTAGATGACGGCGACCCTGGCCGGCTCGGCCACGACTCCCCCTCAGCTCGGTGCTCGGACGTCGCCGCGCGCCGCCCGCTCGGCGATGTCACGACGGTGATGGCTGCCGCGGATGGTGATCCGCCCGACGGCGTCGTACGCCGATTGTCGCGCACCGTCGAGGTCCGCGCCGACAGCGGTGATCGCCAGCACCCGACCCCCCGCGGTGACGAGCCGCCCGTCGTCGGCCAGCGCCGTGCCGGCGTGCAGAACGGTGACGCCCGGCACTTGCTCGGCTGCGTCAAGGCCGGTGATCTCGTCGCCCGTCAGCGGCGCCGCCGGGTAGCCCTCGCTGGCCATCACCACGGTGACCGCGGCCTGGTCCGACCACGACAACGGTGGATGCTCGCCGAGCCGGCCGGTTGCGGCGGCCAGGAGCAGACCCGCGAGCGGCGTGCGGAGCAGCGGCAGCACGACCTCGGTCTCGGGGTCGCCGAACCGGCAGTTGAACTCCACGACCTGCGGACCGCGGGAGGTCAGCGCCAGCCCGACGTAGAGCAGACCGGAGAACGGCGTGCCGATGCTGCGCATCTCGTCGAGCGTCGGCTGCACGACGGTCTTCACGACCTCGTCGACGAGACCGGCGGGCGCCCACGGCAACGGTGCGTAGGCCCCCATACCCCCGGTGTTGGGCCCGCTGTCGCCGTCGCCGACCCGCTTGAAGTCCTGCGCCGGAACCAGCGGCAACGCGGTCTCGCCGTCGGTGATGCAGAACAGCGACACCTCCGGGCCGTCGAGGTACTCCTCGACGACGACGCGGTGCCCGCGGGCGTGCACCATGGCCTCGTCGCGGGACTCGGTGACGACGACGCCCTTTCCGGCCGCGAGCTCGTCGTGCTTGACGACGTACGGCGACCCGGCGGCATCCAGCGCCGCAGCAACCTCGTCGTCGCTCTCGCACACCCAGTGCCCGGCTGTCGGCACGCCGGCGGCGGCCATGACCTGCTTCGCGAATGCCTTGCTGCCCTCGAGCTGCGCAGCGGCGGCGCCTGGCCCGAAGACGGCGAAGCCCGCTGCGCGTAGGTCGTCGGCCGCGCCTGCGACGAGCGGCGCCTCGGGACCGATGACGACGAGATCGGCGTGGACCTCCGTCGCGACCTCGAGCGGTGTCGTCAACGGACGGGTCTCCGCGATCGCCGCGATGCCGGGGTTGCCGGGCGCGCAGACCAGCAGGGAGACCTGAGGATCGCGGGTGAGTGCGAGGCACAGCGCGTGCTCGCGAGCACCGCCCCCGATCACCAGCACGTGCACGGCATCAGCCTCCCACGAGCCGGGCCTCGAGACCGGCCTTCACGGCCGGCCACTCGTCGAGGATGACGGAGAACACCACGGTGTCGCGCCGGGTTCCGTCGGCGCGGACCATGTGCCGGCGAAGGACGCCTTCGCGGGTCGCGCCGAGCTTGGCGATCGCAGCCTGCGAACGGGCGTTGATGAGGTCGGTCTGGATCTTCACCCGACCGAAGCCGCAGTCCTCGAAAGCATGGGTCATCAGCAGCAGCTTGCACTCCGGGTTGACCTTGGTGGACCAGACCTCCGGCGTGTACGCCGTCCATCCGATGTGGGTGCGCTCATGACCGAGATCACTGTCACCGAGGCTCGTCGTGCCGACGATCCAGCCGCTGTCGAGCAGCCGGACGATGTACATGGCGCGCTGGTCGGCGACGGCCGCATCCATGCGGTCGCGCCACCCGTCAGGCGTCGTCGGCCGGGCGGCCGGGCCGCCGTTGTATCCCGCGGCCCAGACCTCGTCGTGGTCCAGAGCGGCGAACAGCCCTTCGGCATCGTCGTGGAAGGCCGGGTCGAGGCGAACGTGAGCGCCGATCAGAGGACGGCCCCCCGGCATTCGAGCAGTCATCCTGTCTTCCCCGGCGTTGTGAGCGAAGCGGGCAACGTCGTGGGGATTCTCAGACCAGCGAACGCACGACGATCGACGCGTCCCGCTCCGCGCCGACACCGATCACCGAGATCGGGACCGAGGTCATCGACTCGACAGCCTCGACGTAACGCCGCGCGTTCTTGGGCAGGTCCTCGATCGACCGGGCGCCGGAGATGTCCTCGTCCCAGCCGGGCAGCTCCTCATAGACCGGCTCGGCGTGGTGGAACTCCGTCTGCGTCATCGGCATCTCGTCGTAGGTGCGGTCACCGATGCGGTAGCCGACACAGACCGGGATCTTCTCGAAGCCGGTCAGCACGTCGAGCTTCGTCAGGACGAAGTCGGTCACACCGTTGATGCGGGCGGAGTAGCGCGCGATGACGGCGTCGTACCAGCCGCAACGCCGCGGGCGGCCGGTCGTCGTACCGAACTCCGCACCCTGATGCCGCAGACGTTCCCCGTCGGCGTCGAGCAGCTCGGTCGGGAAGGGGCCGGACCCGACGCGGGTCGTGTACGCCTTGGCGATCGCAACGACGCGGTCGATCCGCGTCGGGGGGATGCCGGAGCCGGTGCAGGCGCCGCCGGCGGTCGGGTTGGACGAGGTGACGAACGGATAGGTGCCGTGGTCGACGTCGAGCATCGTGGCCTGGCCGCCCTCGAGCAGCACGACCTTGCCGTCGTCGAGCGCCTTCGTCAGCAGCAACGACGTGTCCGCGACGAACGGCCGCAGCCGGTCGGCATGCACCAACAGCTCGTCGACGACCGCGTCGACCGACAACGCCTTGCGGTTGTAGGCCTTCACGAGCAGCTGGTTCTTCTGCTCGAGGGCGCCCTCGACCTTCTGCCGCAGGATCTTCTCGTCGAACAAGTCCTGCACTCGCACGCCGATGCGCGACATCTTGTCGGCGTAGGCGGGACCGATGCCACGACCCGTGGTGCCGATCTTCGCGTCCCCCAGGAACCGCTCGCCGACCTTGTCGATCGTGGTGTGGTAGCCGGTGATGACGTGAGCGTTGGCGGACACCACGAGCCGTGAGGTGTCGACGCCGCGCGCCTCCAGGCCGTCGATCTCGCTGAACAGCACGCCGAGGTCGACCACGACGCCATTGCCGATGACGGGCGTCACCGTCGGCGTCAGGACGCCGGCCGGCAGCAGGTGCAGTGCGTACTTCTCGTCACCGATGACGATGGTGTGGCCGGCGTTGTTGCCGCCGTTGTACTTGACCACGAAGTCGACCTGCTCTCCGAGCAGGTCGGTGGCCTTGCCCTTGCCCTCGTCGCCCCACTGGGCCCCGAGCAGCACGATCGCCGGCATCACGCCGTCCCTTCAACGACGAAGGCCCCGCTGCGCTGCAGTTGCAAGCGACGCGGAGCCTCTTGCGACGAAAGGCTACTAGACCTCGCCCAGCTCGGCGAGCGCCTGCGGGTCGCTGTCGCGGAGAAACGTCGAGCAGCGCTGCGCCTCGTCGGCCTCGCCGATGGCCGCCGCAGCCCGGGCAAGAGCATGCAGCGAACGGAGGAAGCCGCGGTTGGGTTCGTGCGACCACGGGACCGGGCCGTGGCCCTTCCACCCGTTGCGGCGCAACGCATCCAGCCCGCGGTGGTAGCCGACGCGGGCGTAGGCGTAGGACTCGATGACCGAGCCGCTTCCGAAGGCGCGGTCGGCCAGCGCCGCCCACGCCGCCGACGACGTCGGGAAGCGGGCCGCGACCGTTGCCGGATCCGTGCCGGCGGCGAGCGCCGCCCGCGGCTCCGGCTCGTCCGGGAGAAGCGTCGGCGGCGGTCCGGCCAGGAGGTCGTCGTGCGGGCTCATGTCGTCCATCCTGCCCTGCTCACGGAGCCGCCGCGTCGAACGCGGACACCAGCACCGGAAGGCGGCCACCTGCGGACGTGTGAGCGACGACGGCGGGCAGGCCGGCGACGACGTCCGCCCGCGCGACCCGTGCAGCCGTCCGCACGTCACCGATGACGAGAGCGTGGACAGCGGTCGAGCCGACGACGACGAGCGTCCCCGGCGCCTGAGAGTCCGGCGGCACCACCGCGCCGTAGGCATCGGCGGCGCCGACGTTCTCGCCGACCCACTCGGCGCCGTCGGTGTCGCCCTTGACCCAGCGCGCGGTCAGCGGCCGGCTGCCGCACCGCACCAGCTCCATGCGCACGACCGTCGACACCGCGCGCACCCCGCCGGACCACACCAGGGAGACCGTCGGGTCCAGCCCGCGGCACGTCTCGGCCCACCAGAGCACGTCGTCATCGACCGTCTCCGCCTGCAGGTCGTGCGGGAGCCCCGACCACTGCGCCGGGGCGGGCGCGAGCCGGCTGCGCATGGGTCGCGGTTGAACGCCGTGCGGGTCGACGAGGCCGGTGAACGCCACCTGGCCGTGGTGGTAGACGCGCACAGCCGTGTAGGGCAGCGGGCCGCTGAGGTCGAGCCAGGGGTCGGAGATGCCGTCGTGCAGCGTCAGCTCGCGAAAGCCCGGTCGCGCGCTCGGCACGAATGCGTGTCCGACGAAGGCGGCCTGAGGAGTGCGGACGCTTCGCTCGTCGGCCGAGTCGAAGCCGGGCGCGACCAGTGCCTGGAGCACACGCGAACCCGGACCGGTCGTCAAACCGGGGATGCCGAGGTTGCCGTCGTACGGAATGGTCAGGACCGGTACGTCGCCACTGACGATCGGCGCCACCAGGTCGAGCTCGAGTCGCGGGTGGCGGAAGGTCACGTCATGGTCGGCGACGACGGCCGCGAGCGCGCGGCCGTCGCGCCCCACTGCCTGCAGCACGGCGAGCCGCCCGTCGCCGATCCGGCCCGCGTAGAGCACGAAGACGTGCCCAGCCGGAGGGTGCCCTGACCGACGCCAGATCGACGCCGCGGCCATGAGGAACGGCTTGTCCCGGACGAGTCCGCCGCGTGGCGTCCAGGACAGCAGGCCGTGACCGTGCGCCGTCGGTGGCAGCGGCGCCGGGGCCGTCACCACGCGCACCGTCGCGTCGATCGCGCCGACGGCCAGCGTCAGCGCAGCGGCGAGGGCGAGACCCCTGAGCCGGCTGCGTGAATGGCGTGCGCGGAGGACCAGCCGGGTCCTCCTCTCGAGGTCAGGCCCGGTGGTCACGTCCCACCGGTCGTCGGCGAGCAGCGCCCGCCATTCCTGCGCCGACGCCAGGGCCAGGCCGCGACGGACATCGGTCTGCACCCGTCGCGGGGTCGATCGCGTCGCCTCTGCGATACCGGTCGGATCCCAGCCGAGGGCGAACGCGAGCACGACGGCCACCCGCTCCCGTCGTGGAAGCTCGGAGAGGCGGCTGCCGTCGGACGCCGGCGTCCTGGTCCGCAGAGCGGCGCGGACGAGGGCGACGACGACGCGCTCGTCGTCAGCGCCGGCCAGCGCCCGGCGCATGCGGCGGTGGCTGACGACGCGGGCCACCAGCTCGGCAGCGGCAGCGGGATCACCGACGAGCTGATGGGCGAGCCGGAGCAGAGCGGGAGTGCGAGCGGAGACCGTGTCGGAGCGCGACACCGTCAGGACCTCAGGTCCTCACTTCATCTTCTGGCCGTTGCTCTTCAGGTCCGTGCAAGCCTCGACGACCCGCGCAGCCATCCCGGCTTCTGCGGACTTGCCGTAGGACCGCGGGTCGTAGGTCTTCTTGTTGCCGACCTCGCCGTCGATCTTCAGCACGCCGTCGTAGTTCTTGAAGATGTGGTCGACGATCGGCCGGGTGAAGGCGTACTGCGTGTCCGTGTCGACGTTCATCTTCACGACGCCGTAGCCGAGGGTCTCGCGGATCTGCTCGAGCTCTGAGCCGGAGCCGCCGTGGAACACGAGGTCGAACGGCCGGTCCTTGCCGAACTTCGCGCCGACCTCGTCCTGGATCTCCTTGAGGATCTCGGGCTTCAGCTTCACGGCGCCGGGCTTGTACGAGCCGTGCACGTTGCCGAACGTCGCGGCCAGCAGATAGCGGCCGTTCTCGCCGAGGCCGAGCACCTCTGCCGTGCGCATCGCGTCGGCCGGATGCGTGTAGAGCTTCTCGTTGATCTCGTTGGAGACGCCGTCCTCCTCGCCGCCGACGACGCCGATCTCGAGCTCCATGACGATGCGCGCCTTCGCGCAGGCATCGAGCAGCTCGCGCGCGATCTTCAGGTTCTCCTCGAGCTCGACGGCCGATCCGTCCCACATGTGTGACTGGAACAGCGGCTCCTTGCCGGCAGCCACTCGCTCCTGCGAGATCGCGATGAGCGGGCGCATGTAGCCGTCGAGCTTGTCCGGCGGGCAGTGGTCGGTGTGCAGCGCGACGTTGACGGGGAACTTCGCCGCGACGACGTGGGCGAACTCCGCCAGCGCCACCGCGCCGGTGACCATGTCCTTGACGTACTGGCTGGAGGCGAACTCCGCGCCACCCCACGACACCTGCAGGATGCCGTCGCTCTCCGCCTCGGCGAAGCCGCGCAAGGCGGCGTTCAACGTCTGCGAGGACGTCACGTTGATCGCGGGATACGCAAAGCCGTTGGCCTTGGCCCGGTCGAGCATCTCGGCGTAGACCTCGGGACTCGCAATCGGCATCGCGGCGCTCCTTAACGTTCTCTATACGCAGCGTCAGTATGCCCACCGGCTAGCCTCCGGTGTCGTGCAGGCCAACCTTGCCCTTCTCGGACCGATAGCCCCGGAGAACCTCATCAACGCCCTCGGCGTCGCGGGCGTGCTTCTCATCCTCTTCGCCGAGACCGGCCTGCTCATCGGCTTCTTCCTGCCGGGCGACTCGTTGCTGTTCGTGGCCGGTTACGCCACCGTCGCGGGCAACTCACTGCATCTGCACCTGCCGCTGGGGTGGCTGCTGGCCGCCGCCGCGGTCGGGGCGATCGCGGGAGCCGAGACCGGCTACTTCCTCGGCCTACGGGCCGGGCCGGCGCTGTTCCGCAAGCCGGAGGCGCGGTTCTTCCGTCAGGAGTACGTCGAACGCACTGACCGGGCCTTCCTGCGCTTCGGGCCCGCGCGGGCCGTGGTCATCGCGCGCTTCGTGCCGGTGGTGCGCACGTTCATGAACCCGATGGCCGGCGTGGTCCGGATGCCGGTGCGCGACTTCACCATCTGGAACGTGGTCGGCGGCTTGCTGTGGACGGCGGGGCTGGTGCTGCTCGGTCACTGGGTGGGCCACGTGTCGATCGTGCGCAAGCACATCGAGCTGCTGGTGCTGCTCGTCGTGGTGCTGTCCGTGCTGCCCCTGCTCACGCACATCGTGCGTGAGATGCGCAGCGCTAGATCTGGTCGAGCCGGGAGCTGAGCACCCGGACCACGGGTCGCGGCAGCACCTGGACAAGGCCGTTGACGGCCTTCCACTGACCACCCGGTATGCAGATCAACCGCCCGCGCTCCACCGCGTCGACCGCATCGCGCGCGACCCGGTCGGCCTGCAGCCACAGATGCCGCCCCACGAACGACGCCGGGTCGGGCGCTTCGTCCCCGCCCATCTCCGTGTAGGTGAAGCCCGGCTTCAGCACCGTCACGTGCACACCGGTGCCGCGGAGCTCCGCCGCGATCGACTCGCTGAAGGTCGTCACATAGGCCTTCGTGGCGGCGTACGTCGCACTGCCCCTCAAGGGCTGGTCGCCTGCCAAGCTGCTGACGTTGAGGACCCCGCCGCGGCCCTCCGCCACCATCGACGGCAGAGCGGCCCGGGTGAGCCGGACCACAGCGAGCACGTTGAGGTTGATCTCGTTCAACTCGGCATCGAGCGGCAACGTGTGAAAGGTCCCGCCGGTGCCGATGCCGGCGTTGTTGACGAGCAGCTCGACCGGGCGGTCGCGCAGTCGTTGCTCGACCGTGGCGACTCCCGCATCGTCGGCGAGGTCGGCAGGTACGACGTCCACGGAGACCTTGCCGGAGAGCTCGGCCGCGAGCTGCTGGAGCCGGTCGGCGCGGCGCGCTACCAACGTGAGCGAGCATCCACGACTCGCGAGCACCCGGGCGATCTCCGCGCCGATACCGCTGGATGCGCCGGTCACCAACGCGGTCCTGAACGCCATCCGCGGACGGTATCTCGCCGCCCGTTATCTCCCGATGCGTCCCGCGAGCTGGCCACTGTGCAGGCGTGGCGGGCTCGACCGCATCGCGAATCGCTGCATCATCGGGCGCATGACGATCGCCTCTCCTGCGGTCCGCGGCGCCAAGCGCCCGCTCGTCACCTCGGCGGTACCCACGGCCGCGGACGCTCCGGAGGATCTCCGCGACCAGCTCACCCGCGGGCGGCTGCTCGCCACCGTTGACCACCTGCCCGGGATCGTCGTGGAGGGCTTCGACCGCAACTGGTGGGACGGGCAGGTCCGCGTGGCATCCGTCGTCGTGCGCGCGGGACGACGCATGCGTCGGATGCGTGTCGTGGAGACCAACGGCGACTGCGTCATCGTGCCGTTCTCCCGCCGGCTCGCGCATCGCTGGCTCGCGGCCCGACGGCGACCGAAGTTCGGTGAGCTCAACGCGGCGGTCGCGCAGCGCGATGTCCAGAACGTCGTGGTCGACGGCTGGAACGACGCGGTGCGATGCGCGACGCGCGGGTGCGGAGCGCTTCGCCCGGTGGGCTATCCGGGCTGCTGCCCGGTCTGCGGCGGTTGAGCAGCCGCCGTCCCGAGTGACGAGAAGTCGACGTTGACCGGTGCGCGCTCAGCAGGGTCGTCGACCTCGAAGTAGTCGGCCTTCGTGAAACCGAACATCCCTGCGACGATCGACGACGGGAACGCTTCGACGCGGGTGTTCAGCGCTCGCACGTTGTTGTTGTAGAAACGACGGCCCGCGGCGATCCGGTCCTCGGTCTCCGCAAGCTGCTGCTGCAGAGCGAGGAAGTTCTGCGAGCTCTTCAGGTCGGGATAGTTCTCCGCGACGGCGAACAGGTTGCCCAGCGCCCGACCGAGCTGTGTCTCGGCCTGTGCCTGCGCCGCAACCCCTTGGTTCGACGCCTGCAGCGTCTGCATCGCAGCGGCGCGCGCATCGGTGACGGACTGCAGGACCGTGCGCTCCTGCGTTGCGTATCCGCGGACGGTCTCGACGAGGTTCGGGATGAGGTCGTGTCGGCGCTTGAGCTCGACATCCACCTGCCGCCACGACTCCTGCACGAGGTTGCGCTGCCGGACGAACCGGTTGTACGACGCGATGAACGCCAGCAGCAGCACGACGACGATCGCGACGATCACCCACAGTCCGGTCATGCCGTTCCTCCGATCTCGCGGTCGTGCCACACGAACGACGGAATGCCGTCGACGATGTCCTGGAGCTGGCTGGTCGTGGCGAGGCAGAGCGTCGGCGAGAGTCTGCCGTCCTGCCACGCGAGGATGTCGGTGCCGTCGATCCGCCAGCTCAGCGCCGGACGCGACAGCAGCATCTGCATCGTCCTGGGGGTGAGGACGTCGCACGCGAACTTGCGATCGCGTGCATGCACGCGGAACTTGCGGTTGAAGTCCTCGCTCTCCAGCTCGATGTCGTCCAGACCCAGCGCGTTGCCGAAGCGCGTCAGCAGGTTCTCCGGCGTGACCTGGAGTTGCGGCAGGTAGGTCGGCAGCTGCAACGACGTCACGACGTAGTGATGAGTCGTCGTCGTCTGGCCGCCCTTGCCATTCGAGCTGTGCGTTTGGTAGCTGTAGTCGAACGCGACGAACGGTCGCTGTTTGTAGGTGCCGGTGATGACGTTCTTCGCTCGCCGGTGGTCACCGTCACCGAACGGCGTCGCGTTCCATCGACTGCACCAGCTGTCGTCCTCGACGGCGTACGAGAAGCCGTTGTTGGTGGCCCACATCATGAGCAGCTCGCGGCGCTTCTGATCCGCCTGCCAGCTGCGATAGCCGAAGTAGCCCGCGATCGCGATGACCGCGACGATCAGCACGAACGGCAACGCCCCCACGGCGACGGACTGTACGCCCGTGACGCACCAATCGCGCGCTCATCGCGATAGAACGCGACCAGCCGGCGATTGGCGCGTCAGGACAGTCCGAGGTCGGACAGGGAGTACGCCGCGCGGTAGTCCAGGCCAGCGTCGCGGACCGCGTTGGCTGCGCCCCGCTCGACGATGACCGCGACACCCACAACCTCTGCCCCCGCCTCGCGCAGCGCCTCGACCGCGGTCAGCACCGAGCCGCCGGTCGTCGACGTGTCCTCGACAGCGAGAACGCGACGCCCGGCCACGTCCGGCCCCTCGATCCGGCGCTGCAG
>DASSEX010000076.1:0-4382 GCA_035695045.1 Mycobacteriales bacterium
GATCTCGGCGCACGATCGCGCGACGACGATGCGGGCTCTCGCCGATCCGGCTTCCAGCGCCGTCGACTTCACCCGCCCGGGGCACGTGGTGCCACTGCGAGCAAAGGCAGGTGGCGTCCTCCGTCGACCCGGCCACACCGAGGCGGCGATCGACCTCTGCCGGCTCGCCGGGCTGCGTCCGGCAGGTGTCCTCTGCGAGATCGTCAGCCAGAAGGACGTCGAGGACATGGCGCGCCTCGACGAGCTCGAGGTGTTCGCCGCCGAGCACGACCTGGCTCTCATCTCCATCGCCGACCTGATCGCCCATCGACGGCGTACGGAGAAGCAGGTCCAGCTCGTGGCTGAGGCGCGGATGCCTACGCGACACGGTGAGTTCCGCGCCTACGGCTATCGGAGCCTGCTCGACAACACCGACCACCTCGCACTGGTGAAGGGCGAGATCGGTGAAGGACGCGACGTGCTCGTCCGGGTGCACTCGGAGTGCCTCACCGGGGACGTCTTCGGCTCGCAGCGCTGTGACTGCGGACCGCAGCTCGACGCCGCACTCGCCGCGGTCGCGGCGGAAGGTCGTGGTGTCGTCCTCTACGCCCGTGGTCATGAAGGCCGCGGAATCGGGCTGATGCACAAGCTGCAGGCCTACCAGCTGCAGGACGCCGGCGAGGACACTGTCGACGCCAACCTCGTCCTCGGGCTGCCGGCGGACGCACGCGACTACGGCGTCGGTGCGCAGATTCTCGCGGACCTCGGCGTGCGCTCGATGCGGCTGCTGACCAACAACCCGTCGAAGAGAGCGGGTCTGGAGGGCTACGGCCTGTCGATCGTGGCCCGCGTCCCCGTCCCGGTGCGCGTGACGCCCGAGAACCTGCGCTACCTGATGACGAAGCGCGACCGGATGGGGCACGACCTTCCGGGCCTGCCGCCGCTCGACGACGAGGCGACGGAGGCGAGCGCGGATGCACTGCCCAGCCACGTCGGGGAGCGGGCGGCTCGACTCGAACCGGCGGCGGTGCGAAGCGCACTGCGGATGGCTCGTGCGCTCTCGCCGTTCGCGCAGCCGGTCGTGGAGGAGCCGCTCGCGGAGGCCACGCAGTGAGTGGGAAGGGCTCACCGGAGGAGCTGCCGCCGCCCGACGCACACGGTCTACGCGTCGCCGTCGTTGCGACCCGCTGGCACCAGCAGGTGACAGACGGCCTCGTCGCGGGTGCGCTGGCCGCGTTGACCGACTGCCGGATCGAGGACACGGCGACGATGCGAGTGCCGGGCGCGTTCGAGCTCCCGGTCGCTGCGAAGACGCTGGCCCAGCAGCGCTATGACGCCGTCGTCGCCCTCGGTGTGGTGATCCGCGGCGGCACGCCGCACTTCGAGTACGTGTGCCGGGCCGCTACCGATGGGCTCACCCGTGTCGCGCTGGACACAGGTGTCCCGATAGGGTTCGGCGTGCTCACGTGCGACACCGAGGAGCAGGCACTCGACCGTTGCGGGCTGCCGGATTCGAGCGAGGACAAGGGACGGGAGGCCGCAATGGCTGCGGTCGAGACGGCGCTGCTGCTGCGCAAGGTGCGGCGTGGCGAAGGCCATGACGAGGCGGCCGGTCGCTGACCGTCGCACCGTCCGCCGAAACCAACCTGCCCTCCGTCTCGCTGTGAAAGGCCTTTGCCGTGCTGTCGCTTGTTCTTCCCAAGGGGTCCCTCGAGAAGGCGACCCTCGAGCTGTTCGATGCGGCCGATCTCGCCGTCCGGCGTGGGTCTGAGCGCGACTACCGCGCTGCTGTCGACGACCCGCGCATCGACCGGGTGATGTTCCTTCGCCCGCAGGAGATTCCGCGGTACGTCGAGCAGGGTCTGTTCGACGTCGGAATCACCGGCCGTGACTGGATCGCCGAGACCGACAGTGCCGTCACCAGCATCTGCGAGCTGGAGTACTCGAAGGCGACGGCCAACCCGGTGCGCATCATTCTCGCGGTGCCGAAGGACCACCCCGCGCAGACGGCGTCCGAGCTGCCCGACGGGGTTCGCGTGTCGACGGAGTACCCGGAGCTCACCCGACGCTTCTTCGCTGATGCCGGTGTCAAGGCGGTCATCGTGCCGTCGTACGGCGCCACCGAGGCCAAGGTCCCGGACATCGTCGATGCCATCGTCGACGTGACCGAGACCGGCTCGTCGTTGCGGGCACACGGACTCCGCATCCTCGAGACGATCCTCACGTCGCGCACGGAGCTGATCGCCAACACCGACTCCGTCGCCGATCCGGAGAAGCGCGCCGCGATGGACGACATCGCGCTGCTCCTGCAGGGTGCGATCCGCGCCCGTGGCCAGGTGTTGCTGAAGCTCAACGTCGGCGCCGGCGAGCTCGACGCCGTCCTTGCACTCCTGCCAGCGATGTCCTCTCCGACCGTCACCCAGCTCGCGCACAACGACATGCGCGCTGTCGAGACGGTCGTGTCGAAGCGCGGCGTCAACACCCTGATTCCCTCGCTGAAGGCCGCCGGGGCACGCGACATCCTCGAGCTGCCGATCTCGAAGATCGTGGAGTAGCGCTGTCCTCACGGTCGTCACTGCTGCTCGTTGCTGTCACGGCGGCCGGCGGACTGCTCGGACTGCAAGGCCGCATCAACGGCGCACTCGGCGGCCGCTTGCACTCTGCGATCGCCGCGGCAACGGTGTCCTTCGGCGTGGGCACGTTCCTGCTGTTGGTCTTCGTCGTCGCCCGCCAACGCCGAGCGCTGGCATCACTTCACCGACGGGAGGTCGCGTGGTGGTGGTGGCTCGGGGGGTTGGCCGGCGCAGCAGTAGTGGCCTCCACGGCGCAGGGGGTGCCGGAGATCGGTGTCGCGCTCGTCACCGTGTGCGTCGTGGCCGGCACGACCGTCGGAGCGCTGGCCGTCGACCAGATCGGTCTGGGGCCTGGCGGTCGCCACCATGCCACGGCGATGCGTCTCGCGGGCGCCGTACTCGCCGTCGTGGCTGTCGGTCTCGGCGTCCTCGGTGATCGGCACGCGGTCGTGCGTCCTGCGCTCTTCGCTGCACTGTTCGTGGCCGGAGCAGCGTCGGCCTTCCAGCAGGCCGCCAACGGGCAGGTGCGTCGAGTCGCGCAGAGCACCGCTGTCGCCTCGCTCGTGTCCTTCACCGGCGGCACGATCGCGCTCGTCGTCACGTCGCTCGTGCGCGGGGATCTGACCGGAGTGGTGTGGCCGAGCGAGTGGTGGCTCTACGTCGGCGGTGCCCTCGGTGCCGTCTACATCGCGCTCGCGGCTACCGCAGTCGGAGAGGTGGGAGTGCTTCGGCTGTCGCTCGCGACCGTTGCCGGGCAACTGGTCGCAGCGGTGATCCTCGATGTCGCATGGCCGGCACCGGGCATCCATCTTCGAGCACAGACGGTCGTGGGAGCCGTGCTCACTCTTGCCGCTGTCGCCGTGACCGGCCTGGGCCGCCGCGCGGTTACGGTGCCGGAGTGAGACTGCCGGGAACCACGCCGTCGTCACCCGACGACACGGGGGACATCGACCCCGTGCTCGCGGACGCGCTGGACAGTGGGGACGACGCCAGGGTCGCAGCAGCGTTGCTGAAGGCGAGACTGCTCGTCCCGGTGGTGGCGTTGCCGTCCGCCGGCGACGCCGAGATGGCCGTTCCGGCACTCGTGGACGGCCAGGGCCGCCGGGCGCTGCCGGTCTTCTCGTCGTACGACGCGCTTCGGGCCTGGCAGCCCGATGCGAGGCCGGTGCCGATGTCCGGCGCGCGGGTCTTCGCCGGGGCTGCAGCCGAGGGTTACGACGGTGTCGTCCTCGACGTCGCGGGCCCGATCACGCTGACGTTGGCTGACGGCCAGCTACGAGCTCTCGCTGCAGCCGCACGCGCCATGCAGACGCATCCCGGGGCGCGGCTCGCGACGGTGGAACACGAACGCCCGATGGGCGGCCGCCCGGACACGAGGCGACCGCCCATCAGTTGAGCGAGAACTCAGGTCACGGCTTCGCCGGAGCGGTGATCGTGACCTTGCTGCAGGTGGTGGTCGCCGGAGCGGTCGCGCTCGGAGCGGACTGCAGGCCACCGGCCTGGCTGTCGTACCAGAACGTGTTGCCGGAGGAGCTGGTCGCCGCCTCGCAGTAGCCGTTCGCGCTGTCGGGAACGACGACCTCGTTGACGTTCGGGCTGTGCTTGAACCCGTAGGCACCGAGCGTGGCGCCGTTGGTGTCGGAGGTGTAGCCGGCCGGGTTGTCGGTCAGGTAGGTCTCCTCAGCGGTGGCCGCGTTGCGCAGGTCCGACTTCGCCTGAGCGTCGTAGCCCTTCTTGCGCTGGTTGAGGAACACCGGGATGGCGATCGCGGCCAGGATGCCGATGATGATGATGACGACCAGGAGCTCGATGAGGGTGAAGCCGCCCTCA
>DASSEX010000077.1:0-37733 GCA_035695045.1 Mycobacteriales bacterium
TGCCCATGATCATCTCGGGCCTGGGGCGGGGGAGTCGGGCGACAATGGACGCATGGGGTTGTCGATCGGGATCGTCGGGCTGCCCAACGTCGGGAAGTCGACGTTGTTCAACGCGCTGACCAACAACGACGTGCTGGCAGCCAACTACCCGTTCGCGACGATCGACCCCAACGTCGGCATCGTCAACGTGCCGGACCCGCGGCTCGCGGTGCTCAGCGAGATGTTCAACAGCGCCAAGACGGTTCCCGCGACAGTGACCTTCGTCGACATCGCCGGCATCGTGCGCGGTGCCAGCGAAGGGCAGGGTCTCGGCAACAAGTTCCTCAGCCACATCCGCGAGGCGGATGCGATCTGCCAGGTCGTCCGCGTCTTCGACGATCCCGACGTCACGCACGTCGACGGTCGGGTCGACCCGGGTGACGACATCGCGACGATCAACACCGAGCTCGTGCTCGCCGACATCCAGACACTCGACAACCGGCTCGCGAAGCTCGAGCGCGAGGCACGCATGCGGCCGGAGAAGAGGGCAGAGCTCGACGCCGTACAGGCGGCTCGCAAGGTGCTCGACGAGGGCCGCCCGGTGAGCAGCGACCCGTCGCTCGACCGGGCGGCGTTGCGTGAGTCGTTCCTGCTGACCGACAAGGCGTTCATCTACGTCTTCAACCTCGACGACACCGCGCTCGGTGACGACAGCCTCAAGTCGAAGCTCGCCGACCTCGTCGCGCCGGCACCGGCGGTCTTCGTCAGTGCCAAGCTCGAGTCCGAGCTGATCGGTCTTGACGAGGCAGAGGCGCAGGAGCTGCTCAGCGAGTACGGCCAGGAGGAGTCAGGACTCGCGATCCTGGCCCGCGTCGGCTTCGAGACGCTCGGTCTGCAGACCTATCTGACGGCCGGCCCCAAGGAGTCGCGCGCCTGGACGATCCACCAGGGCGACACGGCACCGCAGGCAGCAGGCGTCATCCACACCGACTTCGAACGCGGGTTCATCAAGGCGGAGATCGTCTCGTACGACGACCTCGTCGCCGCCGGGTCGATGGCGGCGGCTCGCGCCGCGGGCAAGGTGCGCATGGAAGGCAAGGACTACGTCATGCAGGACGGCGACGTGGTGGAGTTCCGCTTCAACGTGTGACGGCGGTCGGCGCGGTAGAACGCACGTGGCTCAGCGGTGCTCGGGTCGTCAGCCCATCACGCGGGTGATGGCTGCCCGACCTTCCTCTGTCAGGCGCCGGGCGTCGCGCGTGAAGAACGCGAGCTGGTCGCGCTGCTCCGCGTCGACCTGGCGTGGTAGCAACGCCGCCATTCCGTCCAGCAGCACGCGGATCTCGTCGGACATGACACTGCGTCCGAACATCTCGCCGATCGCCGCGTCGGTGTCCCGAGCCCAGGCCGCGATCTCGCGACGGACCGAGTTGAGACTCGGGCTCGTCGTCTGCAGCCACACCATCGCCGACCAGACGTCGGACAGTGCCGACACGCTGGTGGCGAAGTCGACGACGGCCGCGTCGTCGTCGAGCGTGATGGCGTCGGAGCCTGCTGACCTGATCCTGGTGCGCACGCGCATCGTCGCCTCCGAGGGGGGAGCCTGATCCTCCGCCTTTTCCGCGCCGCTGGCGAGCACCAGACGCCGGGTTGTGTTCGTTGCGTCCGAGACGTCCGGTAGGTACGTCGCCGGCGGGCCCCCAGAAGGTGAGCCGCCCATCACGTTTCCCAAGCGGATCGCTTGACATCCCAAGCGCGCTTGGTAAACTTAGCGCTGTTACACAGACCGCCAAGCGCCTCGAAAGGACCCGGCCATGGCCACCCCCGTCTCTCCGCTCTACACCGTCACCGAGCAGTACCTCGACGTCGTCGAGAAGGGTCAGCGGCTCGTCCTCGACCTCGTCGAGAAGACGACCGCGAAGATCCACGACGTCACGCCGGAGCAGCTGTCGAGCCTCGCGGCGAAGCTCGCCCCCACGCCTGCGGATCTCGACCGTGGCTACGCGCTCGTGAACCGCGCCGTCAGCCTGCAGCAGGAGTTCGCTCGAGAGCTCACCAAGGCACTGGCTCCGGCCACCACGTCCGCGACGACCCCGGCCAAGCCCAAGCGCGCGGCCTGACCCCTGCGCCCGGACGGGCCGCGTCGACCTCGTCGGCGCGGCCCACTGGCGCGAGGATGAGCACATGACGGACTCCCCGGCACAGCGTCTCGGTGAGTTCCTGCGCGCCCAGCGACAGCTCGCCGGGCTTTCGCTCCGGCAGCTCGCCGAGCTTGCTCGCGTCTCCAACCCTTACCTCAGTCAGGTCGAGCGCGGTCTGCACGAGCCGTCGTTGCGCGTGCTCACCTCACTCGCGCACGCGCTGGGCATCTCACCGCAGCACCTGCTCGCGCAGGCCGGCATGGCATCCGACGAAGAGAGCGCCGGCGCCGGCGTCGAAGCCGCCGTCAATGCCGACGCGTTGCTGACCGATGACGAGAAGCGCGCGCTGATCGCTGTCTATCGCAGCTACGTGGCAGGACGTCGCGGCGCATAGCCTCTTCGCTGTGATCAACGCTGACCGCAGGATGCTGCTCGTCCATGCGCATCCGGACGACGAGACGATCGGCACCGGCGCGACGATGGCGAAGTACGCCGCCGACGGTGCGCACGTGACGCTCGTGACGTGCACGTTGGGCGAGGAGGGCGAGATCCTCGTTCCCGAGCTCGCGCATCTGGCCGCCGACAAGGAGGACCGTCTCGGCACCCACCGCATCAACGAGCTCGCCGATGCGATGAAGGCTCTCGGTGTCGACGATCACCGGTTCCTCGGTGGTCCTGGCCGCTGGCGTGACTCCGGGATGATGGGGCTTCCGACGAACGACCGCCCGGACTGCTTCTGGCAGGCCGACCCCGAGGAGACGGTGGCGGCGCTCGTCGCGGTCATGCGCGAGGTGCGGCCGCACGTCGTCGTCACCTACAACGAGTTCGGCGGTTACGGGCACCCGGACCACATCCAGGCCCACCGGGTCGCCGTCGCAGCCTTCGAGGCAGCCGGCGACGGCGGACGCTTCCCCGACGCCGGCGAGCCCTGGCGGCCGGCGAAGCTCTACTACGCGGCCATCCCGCAGTCGTTCCTCCGGCTCGGCTTCGATGCGCTCAAGGAGATGGGAGAGGACGCCCCCTTCGGGGTGACCTCGCCCGAGGAGCTCTCCTTCGGCGACCCGGACGAGACGGTGACGACCCGGATCGACGCGCGGGACTTCCTCGACGCCAAGGTCGAGGCGATGCGCGCGCACGCCACCCAGATCCAGGTCGACGGCCCGTTCTTCGCGCTCTCCAACAACATCGGTCAGCGGGCGTTCGGCTACGAGCACTACCGGCTCATCCGTGGCGGGTCACCGCCATTGCCCGGCGAAGTGGAGGACGACCTGTTCTCCGGGATCTCGCTGGGGTGACGGAACGCAGTCGGCCACTCCGCTAATCGGGTGATTCCGTCACCCTCCGTAGCCATCTGGCTATACGGGTGCCACACTGCGGGTACAGCACGCGCCAACGATGTACTCGGCAGGTGAGACCGCCGACTTGAGCACCTCACCGCAGGAATTTCTGCGATGACGGGTCGAGCCGCGGCCCCGCTGCCCCAGGCCAGGGAGCCGCTTGATGGACCGCCACCCCGACCCAGTCGGTAGCCCGTTCCCGCTACTGTCCGTAAACGGCGAATCGGTCATGGCCGTCGGCGGCGCCGACGTCGGCCGTAACCGCGAGGAGCTGCGCCGCCGCCGACTGATCCGGGTCGCGCTGTGGGTCGGAATCCCTGCCGCGATCCTGTGGTGGCGGATCCTCACCGACCACCCGGTCGACCTGCTGCAGGTGCCGCACATCGACCTGATGATGTGGCTGCCGGTCATCTTCTTCGTCGTGCTGATCCTGTCGGTGATCCTGCCGTTCGTCATCTTCGGCCGGTCGCCGCACGTGCTCTACCGCCCGGACCAGATCGACGTCCGCCTCAACGACGTCGTCGGCATCGACGGTGTCAAGGACGAGGTCATTCGTTCGCTCAACCTGTTCCTCGCGCACAACACCTACGCCAAGACGATGGGCGGCACGCCACGTCGCGGCCTGCTCTTCGAGGGCCCGCCCGGCACGGGCAAGACGCACACGGCGAAGGCGATGGCGGCCGAGGCCGGCGTACCGTTCCTCTTCGTCTCCGGCACGTCGTTCCAGTCGATGTTCTACGGCGCCACGGCGCTGAAGATCCGCAACTTCTTCAAGAAGCTGCGCAAGATCGCCCTCGCCGAGGGCGGCGCGATCGCCTTCATGGAGGAGATCGACGCCATCGGCGGCGCCCGCCGCGGCCTCTCGATGACCGCCGCACCGGACTTCAACGGCTCTGTCGGCAACCACGCAACAGTGGCCAACCGCTTCGGCAGCACCGAGGGAACGGCCGGCGTCGTCAACGAGCTGCTCGTGCAGATGCAGTCGTTCGACCAGCTGACCGGTGCGCAGAAGTTCAAGGGCATGCTCATCGACGCCGTCAACCTGCTGCTGCCGCTGGACCGTCAGCTGACCAAGCCGGTTCCGCCGAAGCCCAACGTCCTGATCATCGCCGCGACCAACCGCGCGGACTCGCTCGACCCGGCGTTGCTACGTCCCGGTCGTTTCGACCGAGCCCTCACGTTCGAGCGTCCGGACCAGCCCGGTCGGCAGGCGTTGTTCGACTTCTTCCTGGACCGCAAGGCGCACCACGCCGAGCTCGACGACGAGGACACCCGTCGCGCGCTGGCCGCAGTGACGCAGCAGTTCACCCCCGCGATGATCGAGCACCTGCTCGACGAGGCTCTGGTCAACGCGATCCGTCGCGGCGACGTGAAGATGAACCGCAAGGACATCGAGCACGCGCGTCTGGTGATCGAGGTCGGGCTCGGTCAGCCGGTCACCTACACGGACAAGGAGAAGCGGCTGATCGCGACCCACGAGTCGGGTCACGCGACCGCTGCCTACCTGGTGGCTCCTGAGCGCCGACTCGACGTGCTGTCGATCATCAAGCGCCGCGAGGCGCTCGGCATGCTGGCGCACGGCGACATGGACGAGGTCTTCACCCGGTCGCGGAGCGAGCTGCTTGCCCTCATCCAGATCGCGCTCGCCGGCCAGTGCGCCGAGGAGCTGTTCTTCGGCGACGTGTCGACGGGTCCGAGCGGTGACCTCGCCTACGCCACCAACGTCGCGGCGCAGATGGTCGGTGCTGCGGGCATGACCGGCACGCTGGTGTCGTTCGCCGCCGTCCAGCAGGGTGCCTTCAACGACACCAACCTCGTCGGTCGCGTGCTCGGCGACAGCGAGGCGAGGCGCCGCGTCGAGGAGCTGCTGCAGGAGCAGAAGACGTTCATCAAGGCCAAGCTCGAGGACAACCAGCACCTCATCGTCGCGTTGCGCGACGCGCTCCTCGAGCGGCACGAGCTCGTCGGCCGTGAGATCCAGGCCGTGCTCGACGCGGCCGGTGGCCCGCGGCCGGAGTCGCCGGCGTCGATGGTGATCGACCTGCGTGACGAGGTCGTGAGCCAGGAGCCCGCTCCCGCCGCACGCGACTGACGCCCGGCGGCGGATCCGCCGATACCCTGCGCCGCGTGGCCCGCGACGACGTTCTCGTAGTCGCCGGCCACGCGGCGTTGTTCCTGCTCGGAGCCGCCCTCGGGGTGTGGGGACTGTTCACGGTGCCGGTGCGGCTTCCCGGTGGTGTGGAAGGCCTGGCCGTGGTCATCGCGGTCGTCGGCAACCTCGCGGCCGCCCGGCTGGGCGGCTTCGGCTTCGGGACACCGCTGGCCGCGGCGATGCCGGGGATCGGCTGGCTCGTCGCGCTGCTCGTTCTCGTCGGCGGGCTGCCCGGTTTGCCCTCGCATGCGCAGGATGTCCTGCTGCCGGGTCGGCTCCCGGTCGACCCGGGGATCGTGACGGTCGGGCTGGGCTGGGTAGGCGGTGGCTGTCTCGCGGCGCTCGTCGGCGTCATCTGGGTGGCGCGCGGCCTGCGCCCCCCGGCTACGCCTTCTGCCTGAGCGCTTCACCCGAGCGGGCTAGCAGCCGACATCACCTGTGTGACGTCTCCCGCTCCTGCGACCGCCGACGAGGCCGCGGCCGACGCCGATGCGGTCGTCGTCCGGCTCGGCACCGGCCGGTTCGCGGTCGGGCTGGCCTCGGTTGCCGAGGTCGGAAGGGTCCCGTCGGTCACCCGCGTGCCCGGTACGCCGGGGTGGGTCGCGGGTGTCGCCAACTGGCGCGGACGCATCCTGCCGATCCTCGACCTGCGCACGCTGCTGGGCGCGGCGGAGTCGGCGCTCGGCGGCGACGCGCGGTTGCTGGTGCTCGGCGCGGACGGGATGAGCGTCGGCCTGCTGGTGGAGGCGGTCGAGGGCACTGCGGTCGTCGCCACGTCCGCCGAGCCGTTCCCCGCGACGCTGGCTGGATCGGCCGCTCAACTGCTCGCCGGCCAGGTTCCGCAGCCGGACGGACCGGTGGCGGTGCTCGACGTGGACGCCGTACTGCGGATGCGCGACGCGCTCCCGCGGGGACGTCGCTCCGCCTGAAGCTCCTCCCGCCTTCAGGCGGGAGCACAAACGCCCGAGGAAGCAATGAGGATCAAAGGGACCGGGGAGGGTTCGTGGACTTCTCCAAGCGGCTGAGCCGCGTGGCGGCCGTGGCCACGTGGGGCGGCATCGTGCTGTCCCTGGCCGGAGCGTTCGTGCTGCACAACGAGCAGGGCTCCGACGTCCATATGCACCTCTATGCCTTCCTGGCCTGGCAGGCGCTGGCCATCCTCAACGCGGTTGCGCTCACCACGCTGCCGATGCTGCACGGCGTCAGCTCGCACGTCCGCTCGCAGATCACGACCTACCGTGCGCTGTTGCTGCTGAGCACGATGGCCACCGTCACCGGCGCGTGCTCCGTGTCCGGCGGCGTTCGTGGCCCGTTCTGGATCCTCTACCTCCCCAGCGTCCTGTTCGCCGCGACGACGATGCGGCAGATGCAGTCGGTGTTCCTCGGTCTGCTCGCAGGCGCCGGACTCGTCGGCTCGTCGGCGATCGCACACACCCTCGACGCGAGCACAGCCGCCTGGCTGGTGCTGGTCGTGCCGGTGTTCCCGGCGATCGCGTGGTTCAACGGCACCCTTGCCTCGTCGGTCTGGGCGATGCGCGCGCTGGCCAAGCAGGAGCGCGACGAGCTCCAGCGCAAGGTCGAGGACCTGTCCTTCGTGCTCGCGAAGGCGGCAGAGGGTGACCTGGCCGTCGACCTCGACGGCGACGACGCCAACCACGCCGCGCTGGCGATGCTGACCGAGGCGTTCAGCCACACGCTGACCAACCTGCGCTCGCTCGTCGGGCAGATCCGTGGCGGCGGCGAGCAGATCGCGGCCGCCGCCGGAGAGCTGCTCGCGACCGCGGAGGAGCACGCTGCGTCCGCCAGCCAGCAGTCGTCCGCCGTGTCCGAGACCACCTCGACCATCGAGGAGCTCGCCGCGACTGCCGCCCAGATCGCCGAGACCGCCGAGGCCGTCGCGCGCTACGCCGCGGAGACGCTGCGGCATGCCGAGGAGGGCCGCAGTGCGGTCCAGGCCAGCGTCGGTGCGATGGACACGATCGCTGCGCGGGTCGACTCGATCGCCTCGCGCACGCTCTCGCTGGGTGAGAAGAGCCAGGAGATCGGCCGCATCCTCGAGGTCATCAACGACCTCGCCGACCAGACCAACCTGCTCGCGCTGAACGCCGCCATCGAGGCTGCGCGCGCCGGCGAGCACGGCCGTGGGTTCGCGGTCGTCGCCTCCGAGGTGCGCAAGCTCGCCGAGCGTGCCCAGGAGTCGACGGGCCAGATCGCGTCGATCGTCGGCGAGATCCAGGCCGAGACCAACGCCACGATCATCGCCAGCGAGGAAGGCGCCAAGGAGGTCCGCACCGGCTCCGAGCTCGCCCGCGGCGTGGTCGAGGCCCTCGAGCGCATCAGCAACATGGTCGACGAGACGACGACCGCCGCGAAGGAGATCTCCATCGCGACGCAGCAGCAGCGGTCGGCCTCGGACCAGGTCGTGGGCGCGATGACCCAGGTGTCGGACGTGTCGCGTCAGTACGCCGTGGGCTCCAAGCAGGCCGCTGCCGCTGCTGCTCAGCTCAATGTCCTGGCCGCCGAGCTGCGCGCGTCGATCGCGCAGTTCAAGGTCGGCTGACGTCGTACGACGTCGCGTGAACATCGAGTCCTGGTGCGGAGGCTGACGTGAGGCGGTTGCACGCGTCATCCGAGGACGTCATCGCGGCGCTTCTGCTCCCGCGGCCACGGCGCGCTGCCCACGACGCAGGTGGCGAGACCCCGCGAGAGGACAGCGTGCGCAGCATGGACCCAGACGAGGACGTGCTGTTCGGGCTGCCGAAGCAGCGGGCTGCCCTAGCCCCGCGTCGCCCTGCGCCCACGCCTGTGCCCACCGCCCTGCCGAACGACGTGGAGCGCGACCTCGCGTCGCTCGCCGGCGTCGAGCCGACACCGCTCCCGCCCGCCGACAGCAGCGACGACGATGGCCCGGCGCCCGCTCGGATCGCCGCTGTCAACTTCTCCGAGCGACTGCTGCGCGTCGCGCAGTTCGTCACGCTCGGAGCGTTCGTTCTCATGGCGCTGGCAGCGGCGCTCGCCGCGAAGTACGGCGGCGGTCGTTCACTGCACGTGCACGAGATCCCGTTCGCCTTGTGGGGCCTGGGTTCCTCGCTGGTCGCGCTCGCTCTGGCGGGCATCGCAGGTCGGGCAGCCGACGGCGCCCTCGCAACCTCCGGGCGCCGGATCGCCACGTCGGTGCTGATGGTGCTTCTCCTCGTCAGCGTGACCGGCGTCGTCGCCAGTGCCAACGGCGTCGCCGGGCCGGCCTGGGTGCTGTTCCTTCCCGTCGTGCTGGTGAGCGGCGCAGTCGCCGGTCCCTTGCGCGGCCTCATCATCGGCGCCGTCGCCGCTGCCTGCGTCTACACCGCGGCCGGCATCTCGCACACCATGGACGTCGCCGGCCTCGGCCGCCTCGTCGTGCTGCTGCCGACCTTCCCGGCCGCCGGATGGTCGGCCGGAGCGCTTGCGGGTCTGGCCCGCCAGGCCGCCGACACTGCACAACGTCGTCGCGCGGCGCTCGAGGAAGACGTGCGCGCGCTGTCCTCGCTGCTCGCTCGCGTCGCCGGCGGTGACCTCAGCCGTGTGCCTGCGGTGCAGGAGGGCGCCGACCCGGTGACGGCCAGCATGGCCGTCGCGTTCGCGGACACGTTGCTCGCCCTGCGACGCCTGGTGCGACAGATGGACGGCGTCGCGGACCAGCTGGCAACGCGCGCGCTCGACCTCGCCGGGACGGCGGAGCAGGACGCCGCGGCCACCGAGTCGCAGGTCGCAGCCGTCGCGGAGACGACCACCACGATCGAGCAGCTCGCCGCGACGGCGGGCGCGATCGCCGAGACCGCGGTGCGCGTCTCGCAGTTCGCCGGGACGACGCGCCGGGACGTCGACGCAGGTGTGCGTGCGGTGCAGGAGTCCAACCTCGCCATGGAACGGATCGCCGACCGGGTCAGCGACCTCGCTCGGCGGGCAGACGGTGTGAAGGACCGGATCGGCCGCATCGCGAACACCACGCGCGTCATCGACGAGCTGGCCCGCCGTACGACGATCCTCGCGGTCAACGCGACCATCGAAGCGGCCCGCGCGGGGGAGCACGGCCAGGGATTCACCAACGTCGCCGCGGAGGTCGGGACGCTCGCCGGCCGCGCGCGCGACGCCACCGCCCGCATCGCGGGCATCGTCGCGGAGCTCGAGGCGGAGGCCCGGGCGACCGCACAGGCCAGCCGTGACGGCGACGAGGCGGTTGCCATCGGTGCCGAGCTCCAGCAGGACGTGGTCGACGCGCTCGGCCGCATCGCCGCGATGGTCGACCGCACCACGCACGCGTCGCGGGAGATCACCGAGGCCACCCGGCAGCAGCGTGCGGCTTCCGACGCCGTCGTCGCCGCGATGAGCACCGTCACCGAGGCGAGCGACCGCTATCGCGAGGGCAGCCGGCTGCATGCCGAGGCCGCGGTGCGCCTGCGCGACCTGGCGACCGCGCTTCGTCACACGCTCGGCGGGTTCAAAGTCCGATGACCGGTGCCGATCTGCGAAGGGTGAGAGTCGATGCCAGGGTGGGCTGACGACCCTGAGCTGCTCGCGACATTCCGCGCCGAGGTCGAGGAACGTGTCGCGTCGCTGTCGGCCGGCCTCCTGCAGCTCGAGTCGCACCCTTCGCCGCGGCAGGTCATCGGCGGTCTGTTCCGCGATGCCCACACCGTCAAGGGCTCGGCGCGGATGCTCGGCCTCGACGGCGTACTGCAGGTCGCACATCGCTGTGAGGACCTGCTCGGCGGACTCCGCGACGGGCGGTTGACCGTACGCCGCGATCTCATCGACCTTCTTCTCGCGGCCTGCGACGGCATCACGTCGGCCATGCCCGGTGTCGAGGAGCCGGTGCCCGACGAGCACCTGCAAGCGCTGTCAGCAGCACTGGATGCCGCGATTGCGGGCGACAACCCGGTCGTGGTGCCGCAGTGGGTCTGCGCCGTTGAAGAGGCATCCGACGACGACGACCGCCGGGCTCGCGGCGGCGACTCCGTCCGGGTGGCGACCGAGAAGGTCTACGAGCTGCTCGACATCGTCGGCGAGGCGGAGCTCGACGCGCGCCGCATCGAACGCGCGAGCACAGTGCTCGACGCACTCGGTGTCGAACACGCACGGTGGCTGCGCACGCTCCGCGATGGCATGAAGGACGGCGACAGCTCGCCGGACAGCGCGCTGGCACTGAACCGCCTCGTCGCTGTTGCTGATCAGCTGTCCGCCGCGACGCGTGACATCCGCGAGCTCGTCGACGCTGCGCACGGGCGCCTGGCCCAGGTGCGCGACGGCGCGATGGGTCTGGCCATGGTCCCGGTCCGTCGGGTGGTCGCCGGACTTCCGCGGGTCGTGCGTGACGTCGCGGCCGACACCGCCAAGGACGTGCGACTCGTGCTCGTCGGCGAGGACGTCGAGCTGGACAAGCAGGTGCTCGACGGTGTCTCCGACGCGTTGAAGCATCTGGTGGTGAACGCGGTCGACCACGGGTGCGAGACACCGGCGCAGCGTCTCGCCGCCGGCAAGCCCGCGCAGGCAACCGTCACGGTTGCCGCGCGAGCGGCTGGTGGCACGGTCGTCCTCGAGGTCAGCGACGACGGGGCGGGCATCGATGAAGGCGAGCTGCGGGCAGCGGCGATCGCGCGCGGCCTGCTCCCGCCGGACTCGACGCTCGGCGGTCACGCGCTCATGCAGCTGCTCTTCCTGCCGTCGTTCAGCACCGCGGAGCAGGTGACGGAGCGGTCCGGCCGTGGCGTCGGCCTCGACGTGGTCCACGAGGCCGTGGAAGCGCTCGGCGGTGCCGTCGACCTGCGGAGCACTCCCGGACTCGGCACGACGTTCACGTTGACGTTGCCGGTCACGCTCGGCGTCCTGCGCTGCTTGATCGCGCGGATCGGTGACGAGCGCTACGCGCTGCCCGTCCCCGGCATCGTCGAGTCGATCACGCTGAAGGACGCGACCGTGCACGCGCTCGCGGGTGCACCGGTGGTGGTCCGGCACGGGACGACGCTTCCCCTTCTCGACCTCGGCGCGGCGCTGGATGCGCCGGGCGGACGAGAGGCGAAGGCCGCCGTGGTCGTGCGGCATGCCGACCGGCAGGTGGCCTGGGCGGTCGACGGTCTCGACGGCGAGCTGGAGCTGGTCGTCAAGGATCTCGGTCCCTTCTTCGGTCGGCTGCCGCTCGTCAGCGGTGCGACCATCGACGGTGACGGCAGCGTCGTCTGCCTCGTCGACCTGCGCGAGCTGATGACCGACGGGGCGAGCCCGGCGCAGATCTCCGCCCCGAGCGCGGTCGAGCCGAAGTCGGCTCGCGAACCGGTCGGCCGCCGGCCGCGGGTGCTCGTCGTCGAGGACTCCGTCGGTGTGCGGGAGCTCGAGCGGGTCATCCTCGAAGGTGCCGGCTACGAGGTCGTGACAGCTGTCGACGGGCTCGACGGTGCCGCTCGCCTGAAGGACGACCCCGCCGATCTCGTCGTCTCCGACGTCGAGATGCCCGGCATGGACGGGTTCGCCCTGACCCGGACGATCCGGCGCACACGAGGCTGGGAGCAGGTGCCGGTCATCATCATGACCTCGCGCGGAAGCGAGGATGACCAGCGTGCCGGCCTGGAAGCCGGCGCCAGTGCGTACCTTCTGAAGACGGAGTTCGACCAGACCCAGCTCGTCGAGACGGTGCGCCGCCTCGTCGGCCGATGAGAGAGTTGTCGTCATGCCGACTGTGGTGATCGCCGACGACAGTCCGACCCTTCGACGGATCGTCTCGTCCGTCCTCACGCGTGACGGCTTCGAGGTCGTGCAGGGCGAGGACGGCGTACAGGCCGTGCAGACCGTGTTCCGGACGATGCCGGACGCGGTCGTCCTCGACGTGCAGATGCCGCGCGTCTCCGGTTACGTGGCCGCCCGGCTGCTGAAGGACGACTGGCAGACGGCGGAGATCCCCGTCATCCTGCTCACGTCGCTGGACGCGGCGAGCGACCGCTACTGGGGGTCGCAGGCGGGCGCGGACCGCTACCTGACGAAGGACTTCGAGGCGCCGCAGCTCGTCGAGGCGGTTCGCGAGGTGATCGCTGCGGCCGATGCCGCCCGCGGTGGCCGCCCGGCGCTGAAGGCCGATCCGCTCGAGCTCACGGATGACGACGTGCTGTCACGCGTCTGCGACCTTCTCGATCGCAAGCTCTTCGAGACGCAGGTCGCCGCCGACGTCACCGCGCTCGCCGCGACGACACACGGCTTCGAGCACACGGTCGCGGGCGTGCTGGAGGTGTTGAAGCGGTTCGTCGACTACGACCTCGCGTCGGTGCTCCTGCTCGAGGAACGCGCCGTCTACGTCGCCGTCGCCAACGAGACCTCGCAGCCGCACTACACGGAGTTCCTCAACGCGGCAGCTGACGCGGCTGCAGCTGCCTCGGGCCAGGAAGTCGCCGTGAGCGACCTCGACGTCAAGCTGGCCGACCCGGAGGGCAACCTCGGCGAGGACGAGGAGGCCCGCATGTCGACGTTCCTGTCGATGCCGCTCAAGGGACACGGCGGGCGCATCGTCGGTGTCCTCGCGCTGTCCAGCGGCACGAAGAACGCGTTCGGCGAGACCGCGCTCGGGACCCTGCGGCTCATCGACGGACCGGCTGCCATCGTCATCGACAACGCCCGCCTCGCCGAGGTCCGCACGGCCTGACATAGCCTGCGACGCGTGCCCGGAGAGTCCTCACCGACGCCGGCGCACTTCCGGCAGGTGCTGAGCCGGCTCGCGACCGGCGTGACCGTCGTCGCGACCGCGGAGCCGGACGGACGACGCCACGGGATGACGGTCAACTCGTTGACGTCGGTGTCGCTCGATCCGCTGCTCGTCCTGTTCTGCTGCGAGCGCGACGCGTCGTTGCACGACCCCGTGCTGCGCACCGGGACGTGGGCGGTGTCACTGCTGTCGGCGGAGCAGGAAGCGGTGTCACGCTGGTTCACCAACCGGGAGCGGCGCGACCGTGACCAGTTCGCGGACCTCGACGTCCGGGCCGGTGACGCGACAGGTGCCCCGTTGCTCGCCGGCGCGCTTGGCTGGCTGGAGTGCCGAACCTGGGCGACGTACGACGGCGGCGACCACACGATCGTCGTCGGCGAGGTGCTCGATCTCGCGATCGGCGCAGATGACGCCGACCCGCTGGTCTACTTCCACAGTCGGTACTGCACCGTCGATCAGCGCAGCGGAACCCCGACGAGCGCGGCGAGTCCCGCGACACCCAGCAACAACCAGGCGACGTAGTCGCCGAGGTGGCCCGAGTGCAGCCGCTGGAAGCCGCCGGCGCCCGCCGTCACCAGCTGCCACGACCGCCGCCGTCGCCTTGCCAGTCGACTGCCGAATCCCGACGCCACGGCGACGAACGCCGACAGGATCACGGACAGGATGCTGAGCAGCACTCCCTCGTGTGTCCAAGCCGACACGTGCTCGGCGGGCAGATGAGCCGCCGGCGCCGACGACAGTGCCTGGCGGGCGTAGTCGGCGCCGTCCAGGAACTGGGCGGCAGCGTTCGCGAGGGCGGTCGGGAGGCCCGGTGCGATGCCGACGGCGAGCGAGCCGCCCACAAGTGCGGTGATGGCGAGAGCCATGGTCGCAGGCACGGCGCGCAGCCGGCGACTTCCTGTCGTCTCCGGCTCCTCGTCCTCGCCCTCGGGCCCGGCCGGCGCATCACGACGTACGACGTCACCGACACCGAAGAAGACGCGCATTCCCGCCCGCAGGACCGTGCCGGCGGTCAACGCCGACACGGCGACGAACAGCGCGGGTGCCCAGTGGTAACCCTCCGCCGCGAGCGCGTCTTCGCCCATCGACTTGCCGATGAAGGTGCCGAACGGCGGCATGCCGGCGAGCGCGAGCCCCGCGACCATCCAGACAGCTGCAAGGAACCTCATCCGACGGCCGCGCCCGTAGAGGTCGATCTCGTCGACGGAGCCGGTCCGGCTCAGCAGTACGCCGCAGCAGAGGAACAACGTGCCCTTGGCACCAGCGTGGCCTGCGACGTACGCCGCAGCGCCCCCGACCCCGTCTGCGCTCAGCATCGACGCGCTCATCGTGAACAGCCCGACGTGCGCGATCGTCGAGAAGGCCAGCATGCGCTTCAGGTGGCTCTGGAGCAGACACATGACGGCACCGACGAGAGCTGTGAGCACCCCGACCACGAGCAACGCGCGGCGTACGTCGTCGGCCGGCAGCACCCCGGCGAAGGCGGTGACGTAGACCCGGAAGACGCCGTACACACCGAGGACGACCATCACTCCGGAGAACAGCACGCACACCGGCGACGGGGCGACCGCGTGTGCATCCGCGAGCCAGAAGTGGAACGGCGCGACCGCCGCTTTCACCAGCCAGCCCGTCAGCACGAGCACGAACGCCGCCACGACGAGCCCGTCCGCGTGATGACCCTGGAGTTCGCCGCCGATCTGGGCGAGACCGAGCTCTCCTGTGCGCGCATAGATCAGCCCGATGCCGATCAACGTCAGGTAGGCGCCGAGCGAGTTGACGACGCCGAAGTTCAGCGCCGCCTGCAACGGCGCCTTCTCCTCGACCTTGTATCCCGTCAGCGCGTACGCCGCAGTGCCCATCAGCTCGAAGAACACGAACATGTCGAACAGGTCGCCGGTGAGCGCGAAGCCCGCCATTCCGCCGAGAAAGGCGAGAACGAGCACGTGGTAGTGCGACTGGACATCGTCGAAGTACCGGATGGAGTAGACGAGAGCGACGACGACGAGGGACGTCACGAGCAAGGCCAGGGACGCGCTGAGGCGGTCGACGACGAACACGATGCCGACGCTCTTGCCGTGCACGGGCAACCAACCGCCGAGCCACTCGACCGCTCGGGAGTGTCCGGTGTCGGCGACGAGATAGGCGCTCAGGCCGACCGACGCACTGGCCGCGGCGACGGCGGTGGCGTCCCTCACCAACCGGGGCAGCCATCGACCGACCGCGGCGAGCGACGCCGCGACGGCGAGGGGGATCGCGACGACGAGCGGCGCGAGCTGACCTGCGCTCATCTCAGCCCCGCAACGCCGTGAGCTCGTCGGGATCGATCGTGCCGTGCCGCTTGTGCGTCTGCAGTGCGAGCGCAAGGAACAGCGCGATGATCGTCGCGGACACGACGATGTCCGTGAGGCACAGCGCCTGCACCACGGGGTCGACGACCTTCGACGGTGTCGTGTCGCTGTAGACCGGCGCAGTCGCCCCGGACCGGTAACCGATCCCGAGCAGGATCAGGTACGTCGACGACTGGCAGACCACCAGCGAGATCACCGTGTGGATGATGTTGCGGCTCGTGACCATGCCGTAGCAGCCGATGAGCAGCAGCCAGCCCGCGCAGCAGAACAGGAGGATCCTCATCGGGTCGTCGGCCGCCTGGCGCCGACCACGGCGTACTGCTCGAGGAACCGGCTCAGCACCACGATGAACGCGCTCGCGACCTCGACCCCGACGAGCAGGTTCAGCAGCTCGACGTCGCCACCGGACAAGATGTCGCCGAGCCGTCCCATCGGCAGGACGTTCGCCAGCAGGTCCCCCGTGAGCAGCGTGCCGGCGAGACCGAGGACGACGAAACCTCCGGCGCCGAGCGCTTCGAGGATCTCGTAGACCGGCACGGGCCGGGCCCGCCGGATCGCTGCGTATCCGCCGCCGACGTAGAGCAGGTGGATCGCCGTCGCGAGCACGACGCCCCCCTGGAAGCCGCCCCCGGGTGAGAGGTGTCCGTGGGCGACGACATAGAGCCCGACGAGGGTCGTGACCCCGAGCATCACGTAGCTGACGAGCGCCGTGCTCGGCAGACCCCGAGCCGCTATCTGCCGCTTCTCCTGTGACTCGTCGCGTTCGTCCTCCTCCCGCAGCTCCCGCAGCAGGACCAGCGTTCCGACGACGGCGGTGAAGAGGATGAACTCCTCGCCGAGTGTGTCTGTCGCGCGCTGGTCGAAGTTCACGCTCGACACCACGTTGGACGTCGTCTGCTTGTGGACCGACATGTGCACCGCGCGGTCGCCGTACGGGTGACGCTGCGTGCCGAAGGAGGGAAGTCCCGTGAACGCGATGACGAGCATCGTGCCGACCGCGCACGCTCCGACGGCGAAGACCCCGAGCCGGATCCGGCGGCTCATCGGCGGGCTCGGATCTTCTCGGCGACGAGAAGGATGATGAGCGGCACCACCAAAGCGTTGATGCCGAGCTCGGACAGTGCGACGTCGGGCGCCTGCAACGCGACGAAGAGCACCGTCAGGGTCAGGCCGAACATCGACAGCGTGAGTGCCTGGCGTTTCGGATGGCCGGCCAGGACCACGACGGTGCCGGCGATCGTCGTCAGCACGACCGTGATCGCGATGATCGCGTTCATGAGTCGTCCTCGGCGGAGACGAGGCCGCGACCGGCGGCGAGCGCCCTTCCCGTCGCCGCGGTGACGGCGGGCTGCACGAGCATCAGCACGATGCCGATGACCGCGACCTTGGCGGTCGTGCGCTGCAGCCCGAGCTGGAGCATCACCGCGATGCAGATCAGCGGCGCGCCGAGGGTCGATGCCGGCGCGAGGAAGTGCAGCTGGTCGAACGGCTCGCGGGCGAGCAGTACGCCGAGCGACGAGAGCAGCACGAGTGCGGTGCCGAGCACGAGCAGGACGTCGATCGCCACCGACATCAGTCGTCGCCCGTGAAGAACTTGGTGAACACCAGTGCAGCGGCGGGCGACAGCACCGCGAGGAGCAGTGCGACGTCGACGTACGACGTCCGATCCGACGCCTGCGCCAGGCAGAGCACGACCAGCACCGCGACGATCTGCGCGGTCTCGTAGCCGACGAGCCGTCGGCCAAGACGACCGCGTGACGTCACGACAATGGCCGGCAACAAGCCCGCGACGAGTAGGACGACCGCCGTGACGGTCCAGCGCGTCACGACTGCACCGCCCTGGCGAGATCGGGCGCACCGTCCACGAGAGTGTGCACGCGAGCCTGGCCGTGCTCGGGGTAGACGTCGATGACGTAGGAGCCCGGAGCAGCGGACAGAGCGACGGCTGCGTAAGCACGATGTGAATAGCCGTCGGCGGTGTCCGCCGGCGGTCCGAGGTCCACCGTGCGGAAGCGGCCGGGTGAACGGCGCGCGGTGGGCCCGAGAGCCCGCAGGAGCCGCGCGGTGTCCGCGACCGTCGACGCCAGCACGACCGGCAGCCAGAGCAGCCATCGAACGCGCGGCCGCGCCACGGGCCAGTCGAGCCAGCGCAGGTGCGCCAGCCCGAGAGTCGCGATCAGCGCAGCGGCGACGCCGCAGCCGAGCTCGACCGAGGTGAGGTTGCCGACGAACGTGCACCACAGTCCGAACAGCACCACCCACCAGGCGAGCAGCCCGGGGAGAACGCGGCGCATCGGCGACCTCCGGCAGTGACTGCGGCGGGCGAGCCGCCGCCGTCTCGCCCCTACCCGCCCCCGGCGGGCGAAATCTCCGTGTGCGAGGTCGTGCGGCGCATCAGCACGCGTGGAGCGAACCGGTCCATCCGCAGCTGCCGCTCGTGCTCCGCGACGGCTCGTAGGCCAGGTGTGTCGGCGGCCGTCTCGACGAAACCGCGGCGCGCGTAGAACGGCGCGTTCCACGGGACGTCGCGAAACGTGGCGAGCGCGATGCTCTCGTGGCCCTTGTCGCGCGCCCAGCGCACCGCCGCCTCGAGGAGAGCAGTTCCCACGCCGTGGCGCATCTCGGAGGGGTGCACGGACAGCTGGTCGAGGTATGCCTCGCCGCACGGCAGCTCGATGCGGGCGAAGCCGACGGCTGGGTCGCCCGCGACGAGAAGCGCCGCGGCGGCGGCGTACTCCTGCATCGGCGGCGCAGGCGGAAGGCCGACGATTCCGACGGACGCGAACATCTCGTCCGCTACGCGCTCGATCTCGGCCAGTCGCGGCAAATCGTCCGGTCGGGCGGACCGCACCTCGGTCACGTGACCGACCAGGTCTGGCCCTCCGGTCCGTCCGCCACCGCGACGCCGAGACCGGCGAGCTCGTCCCGCAGGGCGTCCGCGACGGCCCAGTCCTTCGCCGACCGGGCCGCCGCCCGTCGCTCGAGCAGCTCCGCCGCGCCGGTGGGAAGAGGTACGGCGACCGGTCGTCGCCCGACCTCGCGGGCGAGGTCGAGCCCGAGCAGCCGGTCCGCCCACGCGAAGGTCTCGAACTTCGACCCGGGCGGGATGTCGTCGTCCTTCTCCAGCTCCCCGAGCGTCACGAGAGCGGTTGGGGTGTCGAGGTCGTCGTCGAACGCGTCGGTGATCCGCTGGACGTAGTCGGCGCACATGGCTCGCGACGGCGCCTCCGCCCAGTCGGCCACCTTGCTCCGCCAACGCGCGAGCCGCTTGTCGGCGGCGGCGAGGGCGTCCCAGGTGAGGTTCATCTGCTGGCGGTAGCGGCCGGTGAGAAAGAACAGCCGCAGCGCGAGCGGGTCGTGCCCGCGCTCGGTGACGTCCCCGACGAGGACGACGTTGCCCGTCGACTTCGCCATCTTGCGCCCCTCGGCGAGCAGGTGCTCGCCGTGCACCCAGCGATGCACGACCTCGTGTCCGACAGCTGCCTCCGACTGCGCGCGCTCGTCCTCGTGATGCGGGAAGCGCAGGTCGATGCCGCCGGTGTGGACGTCGATCGACTCGCCGAGATGGTGCAGCGACATGGCCGAGCACTCGACGTGCCAGCCGGGGAACCCTCGTCCCCACGGGGTGTCCCAGACCATCTCGCGCTGTGGTCCGGCTGCCTTCCACAACGCCCAGTCGGCGTGGAACCGCTTGCCGACGGACAGCTCTGCTGCGTCGGCTCGATGACCTGCACGCAGGTCATCGAGCTTGTTGCCGGACAGGGCGCCGTACGTCGGGAACGAACGCGCGTCGAAGTACACCGAACCGTCGGTGCCGACGTACGCGTTTCCCTTGTCCAGCAACGTCTTGATGAGGTCGACCATGAGGTCGATCGAGTCGGAGGCGCGCGGGTAGGCGTTGGCCGGGCGGATGTTGAGCGCGGCGTTGTCAGCGTGGAACTGCGCTTCGTAGAAGCGCGCGATGTCGAAGGGGTCGCGGCCCTCGTCGCGGGCCGCGACGAGCATCCGGTCCTCGCCGCCGAGCTCGATGCCGGTGTCGTCCTGGAGGTGGCCGACGTCGGTGATGTTCTGCACGACGTCGACCTGCCAGCCGTGCAGGACCTCGGCGGCGCGGATGACGAGATCGCCGAGGAGAAACGTGCGGAGGTTTCCGACGTGCGCGTAGCGGTAGACGGTCGGGCCGCAGGCGTAGAGCTTCAACGTCCGGCCCCGCGTCGGCCGGATCTCCTCGGCCGCGCGGGTGCGGGTGTCCGTGATCCGCAGCACGTGCTCAACCCTAGGCGGCGGATGCTTCGGCGGTGAGCGCCATCTGGCTGCGCCGGTGGTGCGTGAGGCTGTCCGCGGTGAACGCGATGAGCGCGACCCAGACCAGCGCGAACCCGGCGAGCCGACCCGCAGTCAGCGGCTCGTGCTTCACGAAGACGCCGATCAGGAACTGCATCGTCGGGTTGAGGTAGAAGAGCACGCCGAGCTGGCTCAGCGGCATGCGTGCCGCCGCGCCGGCGAACAGCAGAAGCGGAACGGCCGTGACCGGCCCGCTGCTCATCAGCAGCAGGACGTGGCTCGCGCCGTGACCGGTGAACGTCGAGCCGCCGGAGGCCCCGAGCCAGATCAGGTAACCGAGGGCGACCGGCGCGAGCACCGCTGCCTCGACGGCGAGGCCCTGCAAGGCTCCGACACCGACCACTCGCTTGACCAACCCGTAGGTGCCGAACGTCAGCGCGAGGACGAGCGCCACCCACGGCGGATGTCCCGTCTCGACGGCGAGGATCGTCACGCCGACCGCGGCGATCGCCACCGCGGACCACTGCAACGTGCGCAGCCGCTCCCCGAGCACGAAGACGCCGAGCGCCACCGTCACCAGCGGGTTGATGAAGTAGCCGAGCGACCCGTCCAGCACCCGGCCGTGGTTCACCGCCCAGATGAAGACTCCCCAGTTGATGCCGATCAGCACAGCGGCGGCACACAGCAGTCGCAGGCTGCGGGCGTCGTACGGGATGCCGCGA
Organism: Mycobacteriales bacterium; assembly: GCA_035695045.1. GTDB lineage: Bacteria > Actinomycetota > Actinomycetes > JAFAQI01 > JAFAQI01 > DASSKP01. The sequence continues at coordinate 20,687 of DASSEX010000077.1, forward strand.
GCACGACGGCGGACGACGAGCACGAGTGCGAGCACGAAGACGAGCGACCAGACGACCCGATGCGCAAGCACCTCGAGTGCGCCGCCCGGCTCGAGCCACGGCCAGTAGATGGGGAACAGGCCCCACATGACGTACGCCGCGACGCCGAGGACGATGCCGCGGCGTTCAGAGCTCACGTCACGAAGTTACTTCGCCGTGGCATCGGCTCCGTCGTGCACGTGGTGGACGTAGTCGTGATGAACGGCGAATCCGAGCGATTCGTAGAGCGCGACGGCGCTGTCGTTGCCGTGCGCCACTTGGAGGTAGGCACGGCGCGCGCCTCGCTGTGCCGCCCAGCGCAGCGCGGCGATGCTGACCGTCCGGCCGAGACCGCGACGACGGTGCGAGACCGCGACTTCGACCGCGAACAGACCAGCCCACCGCCCGTCGGCGGTTGCGCGCGCGATGGCGACGGAGCGGCCGTCCTCGCGGACCGAGGCGAAGCCGGCGGCCGGGTGGTTGACGAGCAGCTCACGCGGACCGACGTCGGGCAGTGGGCCGGACTCGCTGCGGTAGAGCGCGAGCCAGTCGTCGTCGGGGGTGTCGTCGAGCCTGACGGGGGTGGTGCCGTCGGCGTCGCGCCAGGCGCGGAGCACCGGTGCGAGCTCCGCGGTCATGACGTGAACGCCGATCTCGGCGCGCCATCCGCGGGCGGTCAGCTCATCGGCGACCGGCGCCTCGGTGCCGTCGAGCGTCAGCTGGACGCGCGGGGTCAGGCCGCGGGCGTCGTACCAGCTCTCCACGGCCTCGACTGCGTCGGCGAGCGACCGGCCGGGGCTGCCCAGCGGGAGCGCCGAGTTGCCGCGGCGGGTGAATCCGCCGCTCGCCCGGAGCAGCCAGTCGCCGAGCGGCTCCACGTCGAGCGGTCGCCAGCCGTCCACCATCAGCCGCTCGAGCTCCTGCGGATTGATCGTCTGCGCCGGTCCCGGAGGCACGACGCGGGCGTGGGTGACCGATGCCTCAGGAATCGTCATGGTCTGCCCGTCACGGCGTCGGAGGACGATCTCACCGGGCGAGACGGCCAGCAGGGTCCCGACGACGTCCGCGGGTCCGGCCGCCGTCACGGTGCGCAGCGTCACGACCTGACCGATGTCGGTGGGGCCGAACGCGTGGGCGGGCAACGGGACTCCCGGGTGTCGGAGCGCTTGCAGCGGTTCGCGATACTAGGAGGCGGACTGATCGCCCGAGGAGGGTTTCCAGCGTGACCTACGTCATCGCCGAGCCGTGCGTCGATGTGCTCGACCGTGCCTGCGTCGAGGAGTGCCCTGTCGACTGCATCTACGAGGGCGCTCGGATGCTCTACATCCACCCGGACGAGTGCGTCGACTGCGGTGCCTGTGAGCCGGTCTGCCCCGTCGAGGCGATCTTCTACGAGGACGACACGCCCGAGCAGTGGAAGGACTACTACAAGGCCAACGTCGAGTTCTTCGACGACCTCGGGTCTCCTGGTGGCGCCTCCAAGGTCGGCAAGATCGACAAGGACCACCCACTGGTCGCGGCGCTGCCGCCGGACATCAACGCCGACAAGACCGGCCACTGAGCGCAGCGACGAAGCTCCCGGACTTTCCGTGGGACCGGCTCGCGCCGGCGGCGGAGCGCGCGCGACGGCACCCTGACGGCATCGTCGATCTGTCGGTCGGGACGCCTGTCGACCCCACGCCGAAGCTCGTGCAGGATGCGCTGGCGGCGGCTGCCGACGCTCCCGGCTATCCGCTGACGGCCGGCTCCGCGTCGCTGCGCGAGGCCGCGTCGGCCTGGCTGCAGCGCCGGTTCGGCGCCGAGATCCCTCCGGCCGCCGTGCTCCCCGTGATCGGGACGAAGGAGCTTGTCGCGTGGCTCCCGACGTTGCTCGGTGCGTCGTCGGTCGGCTTCCCTGCGCTGGCGTACCCGACCTATGACGTCGGCGCGCGGCTGGCCGGTGCGACCGGCCGCCCGGTCGATGCGCTGACGGCGCTCGGCCCGGAACGTCTCGACCTGTTGTGGATCAACTCGCCCGCGAACCCGACCGGTCGGGTGCTGCCTCCGGATCACCTGCGCAAGGTCGTCGACTGGAGTCGCGAGCGCGGCACCGTGCTCGCGTCGGACGAGTGTTACGCCGATCTCTGGTACGACGGCGAACCGCCGGCATCGGTCCTCTCGCCGGCGGTGTGCGGGACGTCGTACGACGGGGTGCTCGCGGTCCACTCGCTGTCGAAGCGGTCCAACCTCGCCGGCTATCGCGCCGGCTTCGTCGCCGGTGACCCGTCGCTCATTGCGCGCCTGCTGGAGGTGCGAAAGCACGCCGGGATGATCATGCCGGCGCCGGTCCAGGCGGCGATGGCCGCCGCGTTGTCGGACGACGAGCACGTCGCGGCGCAGCGCGCGGTCTACGCGGAACGACGGCTGTCACTGCTGCGGGCGTTCGAGGCCGCGGGGTTCCTCGTCGAGGGCAGCACCGCCGGGCTCTATCTGTGGGCCACGCGCGGCGAGGACTGCTGGGCCTCGGTCGACTGGCTGGCCGAGCGCGGTGTCCTCGTCGCGCCGGGTGAGTTCTACGGCGGCACCGGGAAACAGCATGTCCGGGTTGCGCTGACGGCCACCGACGAACGCGTCGCTGCCGCGGCGGCGCGACTCACAGGGTCTTCCTGAACCAGTGCGTGGCATAGGAGTTGTCGTTGTACGGCGACACCGGCTGCCAACCTGACCTCTCGTAGAGCGCGAGCGCCGACTCGAGGCTCGCGTTGGTGTCGAGCCGTCCTTCCGTCGCGCCGAGCTCGCGTGCCGCGTTCTCCAGTGCCTCGAGAAGGACCCGACCGAGACCACGTCCCCGGGCTGAGGGCGCGAGCCACATGCGCTTGATCTCCGCGGTCTGCGCGTCGAGCAGCTTCACACCGCCACACCCGATCGCTGTGCCGTCGTCGTTGCGGACGACGAGGAACGCGCCATGTGGCGGAGACATCTCGTCGGGTTCGGCGGACACCGAAGCCGCCGGGTCGAACCCTCCCGGGAACGTCGCCGCGATCTCGGCGACGTACGAGGCCACGAGCGACTGCGCCTCCTCGTTCGCTGCATCCACCGCCTCGATGCGCACACTCCGATTCTGCCGTCGCCCAGTGATCATTGCGTGCCCTGCTGGTCGTGGCGGCCGCTGACGACCTGCACATCGCGCAATGATCAGTTGGCCGCGCGCCAACCGCGGAGCTGCGCGCGCCGCATCCGGAGTGTCTCCGCCAGTTCGGCAACGACGTTGGCCGGCTCGCGGTGCAGACGTTGATGGCTGTAGCGGACGACGAGAATGCCGAGTCTAGACAAGGCGGCGTCACGCCGCAGGTCTCGTTCCCGCTGCCCCGGAGCGCCGTGGTACGCGGCGCCGTCCATCTCGACAGCCACCATCTCTTCGTCGAAGTAGCGGTCGAGGTACACGCGTCCGGTCGGCAGGTCGATCGGAACCTGTGCCCTTGATCTCGGCAGTCGGCTGCTCGTGAAGACCTTTCGGTGCCCCCAGAGCTCGAGCTCGCTGTGACACCCGCCGGCAACCAGCTCGATCATGGTGCGAAGCTCTCGCGCACCGGCCGTCCGGGGTTGCAGAGCGAGCACCGACTGCAGTCTGGTCGCAGTTGTCCTGCGGTCTCTCAACGCGACGATCAACGGCATTCGCCTGTCGAGCGGCGGCAGCAGCGGCCAGCTCTCGACGATTGCCTGCTCCAGCCTGACGAGCTGGATTCCCTCGCGCCGTCGGACCATCGGTGGCTCCGGTAGGAACCAACGTCGTCGCGTGACGCGGAGGCCGGCGGCGTTGACTTCCCACTGCTCGCCTCTCGCCGTCAGTCGGATCGGCTCCCCAACCCGAGGCTGGTCAACACGCAAGGCGGAATGTCGGTAGGTCTCGGCGGGTAGAAGTCCCCACCGGTCGAGGGCATCGAGATGTGACAACGCACTGCCCGGGACGAACGTCCACGCCGCACGCTGCTGGACTCGTCGGTTCGTCGCCATCTCCGCCAACGCGTACGTCGACGGGAACAACCGCACGAAGACGCCCGCAGCCAACGCGTCGTCGATGACGTGTCTTGCGTCGATCTGCAGCGCCGTCGCACGCGTCAATACGCCACCTCGGCGGGCCGCCGCCTTGACCAGATCCGCACGCATGAAGCGAAGGTGCCGACTTCGCGGGACTCTTCGCCTGCATCTCTCCGCGCCTGTGGACGGGTTGCCCGGTGCCGTGTGGACGCTCTGCCACCGCGTGGGCGGCCGTGAGTTGCGTGTTCAGCCGGTCGAAAAGGAGGGCTTCGACCTGCAGACAACGCAACGATCAAGGAATCCGGCCGTCCGTTCCCGGCAGCGGGCCCGGTGGTCGATCCGCAGGGCGATATTGGCCTGGCTGCCGCCGCCGCAGCGGCTAGTTGGCGTGGAGGGCGGCGTTGAGTCCCGTCCATTTGCCGGTGCGCGGTCGCGCCTCCAGCGTCCCCGAGACGCTGTTGCGCCAGAACATCATGTTGCTCACGCCAGAGAGCTCGCGAGCGGCGACGACGCTGCCGTCCGGCAGCGTCACCTTCGAACCCGCCGTGACGTAGCAGCCGGCCTCGACGACGCAGTCGTCACCGAGCGGGATGCCGATGCCGGAGTTGGAGCCGAGCAGGCAACGCTCGCCGAGTGAGATGACGATCTGGCCGCCACCCGACAACGTGCCCATGACTGCCGCGCCACCGCCGACATCGGTGCCGTCGCCCACGACGACGCCAGCCGAGATCCGGCCCTCGACCATCGACGCACCGAGAGTGCCCGCGTTGTAGTTGACGAAGCCCTCGTGCATGACCGTCGTGCCCGACGCCAGGTGTGCGCCGAGACGGACGCGGTCGGCGTCGGCGATGCGCACGCCCGACGGCACGACGTAGTCCGTCATCCGCGGGAACTTGTCCACGCCGTAGACCTCGAGCCGCACGCCTGCCATCCGCGCGCGGAGACGCACCGCTTCCACGTCCTCGGCCGCGACCGGTCCGAGCGACGTCCACGCCACGTTCGTCAGCAGCCCGAAGACCCCGTCCAGGTTGGCCTCGTGCGGCTTGATCAGACGGTGCGACAGCAGGTGCAGCCGCAGCCACACGTCAGCGGTGTCTGCGGGCGGCTCGGCCAGTGACGAGATGCTGACGCGCACCGTCTCCGTCGACACCTCACGGATGTCGTCCGAGCCCCCCGCAGGCAGCTGAGCCGGCTCCGTGGCCGTCGCGGTGCCGACTGCCGGCTCCGGAAACCACGCATCGAGCAGTCTTCTCTTCGAGTCGTACGTCGCCACTCCGACGCCGGCGGCGGGTACGTCGCGATAGCCGGCTCCTGCTGTCCCCATGAATGCCAACCTATTGCAACGGTTTGGCTAGGCTCGGTGCGTGATCGACCTGACGCTGCCCGGTGACGCCCTCACGGCCAGCCTTGTCGATGTCCCGAGTCCCTCGGGTGGCGAGGGGCGCCTGGCCGACGAGATCGAGACGGCACTTCAGCAGGTGCCTCATCTGAAGGTGGAGCGCGACGGTGACGCCGTGCTCGCCCGCACCGACCTCGGCCGCGCGCAGCGCGTGGTGATCGCCGGTCATCTCGACACCGTGCCGGTGGCGGACAACCTGCCGAGCCGTCGCGACGGCGATCGCCTGTTCGGTTGCGGTAGCTCGGACATGAAGTCCGGGGTTGCCGTGATGCTCCGGGTTGCCGCCTCTTTGGCCGACCCCCGTCACGACGTGAACTGGCTGTTCTACGACAACGAGGAGACCGACGCGTCACGCAACGGTCTGGGGCGCGTCGCGGGCAACGCCGCCGACTGGCTCAAGGCCGACCTCGCCGTCCTGATGGAGCCCACGAGCAACCGCATCGAGGCGGGTTGCCAGGGCACCTTGCGTGCCCTGGTCGTGGCGACCGGCCGCCGCGCCCATTCCGCACGGTCGTGGCTCGGCGACAACGCGATCCACCGTGCCGGAGAGGTGCTGACGCGGCTGGCGGCGTACGAGCCGCGCCGCGTCGTCATCGACGGTTGTGAGTACCGCGAGGGACTCAACGCGGTGCGCGTCGAAGGCGGCGTGTCCGGCAACGTCGTCCCGGACCGCTGCACGGTGACGGTCAACTACCGGTTCGCCCCCGACCGTGACGAGCAGCAGGCGCTCGACCATGTGCGCGAGGTGCTCGCCCCCTTCGAATGCGTCGTGACCGACAGCTCGCCGGGCGCACTGCCGATGTTGAGCGAGCGGGCAACCACCGACTTCGTCCGCACCGTCGGCGGCGAGCCCGTCGCCAAGCTCGGCTGGACCGACGTTGCACGGTTCGCCCAGCTGGGTATCCCCGCCGTCAACTTCGGTCCTGGCGATCCCAACGTCGCGCACACGCGCGAGGAGTACGTCGACCTTCCCCGCATCGCAGAGGCCGAACGCGTCCTCCGCGCCTACCTGACAGGGTGACGATGTCCGAGTCGATCGACCCCGATCGTCTGCCGCACGCGACCGAGCAGCTGGCGCGCGACCAAGCGGCAGAGCAGCGCACTCCGGCACCGGAGAAGCACCGCGGCCCGGCCGTGCTGCGCCGCGGCCAGGTGCAACCGGGCACGACCGACCAACGTCTTCTCGACACCCGTGGTCCCTCTGACTGGGTGCACACCGATCCCTGGCGCGTGCTGCGGATCCAGGCGGAGTTCGTCGAAGGCTTCGGCCTGCTCGCCGAGCTGCCGCGCGCGGTGAGCGTCTTCGGTTCCGCGCGGACGGCTCCGGAGTCACCGGAGTACGTCGCCGGCGAGAAGATCGGCGCCGCACTCGCGCGCGCCGGTTACGCCGTCATCACCGGCGGCGGCCCTGGTCTCATGGAGGCCGTCAACAAGGGCTGCTGCGAAGCCGGCGGCACATCGGTCGGCCTCGGCATCGAGCTGCCCTTCGAGCAGCGCATCAACGACTGGGTCGATGTCGGCCTCAACTTCCGTTACTTCTTCGCCCGCAAGACGATGTTCGTCAAGTACGCGCAGGCGTTCATCGTCATGCCCGGCGGGTTCGGAACCATGGACGAGCTGTTCGAGGCGCTGACGCTCGTGCAAACGGGAAAGGTCACGTCTTTCCCCGTGGTCCTCTTCGGGTCGACGTACTGGCAGGGACTGCTCGACTGGATCCGGACGACGATGCTGAATGACCACAAGATCAATGCAGCCGATCTCGACCTCATTCATGTGACCGACGACGTCGACGAGGCGGTCCGCATCATCGAGCGCGCGGAGCACAACCGCGACCACGGACTCGCGCCGCGGGTTGTCCCGCCGTCGAGCCAGGTCGGCGGTCGTCCGGTCGAAGGCTGACCTTGGCGACGATCTGCGTCTTCTGCGCATCGAGTGAGCGGATTCCCCAGCACTACGTGGACCTCGCCGCGGAGGTCGGCACCGAGCTCGCGCGACGAGGGCACACTCTCGTCACGGGCGGCGGCAGCGTCTCGTGCATGGGTGCGGTCGCTCGCGCGGCGCGTGCGGGCGGAGCGCGGACTGTCGGGGTCATCCCCGAGGCCCTCGTCGCCTGGGAGGTCGCCGACGAGGACGCCGACGAACTCGTCGTGACGCCGGACATGAGAGTGCGCAAGGGCGAGATGGACCGGCGCGCGGATGCGTTCCTGACCTTGCCCGGGGGTCTGGGAACACTCGAGGAGCTGCTCGAGATCTGGGTGTCGCGAATCCTGCGGATGCACGACAAGCCCGTGGTCGTGCTCGATCCGGACAGCGTGTTCGCGCACCTGCGCGCGCAGATCGACCAGTTGGTGAGCGAGGGCTTCGCCCGGCCGAGCATCCACGACGCGATCGCCTGGGCGACGACGGTGCCCGAGGCGTTCGACCTGCTCGAGCGTCACCCATCGCTTCTGCCGCCGTCGCCGGACGAGGTCCTCGAAGCCGAGCCCTAGGCCAGCCCGCGGCGGGTGACGGCGGGCGGCAGGTCACCGCGGATCGTGGCGACCATGTCGAGAGTGTCGCGGGTCTCGCGGACGTTGTGCGCACGGAACACCCTCGCGCCCAACCAGGCACTCACGGCCGTCGTCGCGAGCGTGCCGACGAGACGTTCCGGCACCGGGCGGTCGAGCGTCTCGCCGACGAAGTCCTTGTTGGACAACGACACGAGCACCGGCCAGCCGGTGTCGACCAGCTCACTCAGCCGGCGGGTCACTTCGAGCGAGTGCCAGGTGTTCTTCCCGAAGTCGTGCCCCGGGTCGATCAGCACCGACTCGCGGCGCACACCGGCCGCGACCGCTCGTTCCGCGAGCCCGACGATGGTCGACACGACATCGGCGACGACGTCGTCGTACCCGATCCGGTGCGGGCGGGTCCGCGGCGCGACATGTCCGGCGTGTGTGCAGATGACCGCCGCCTCCGCCGCGGCCGTCACCTCGAAGATCCGCTCGTCCACTCCACCCCACGCGTCATTGACCACGTCGGCACCTTCTGCCAGGCAGGCCGCGGCCACCTCCGCCCGCCAGGTGTCGACGCTGATCACGAGGTCGGGATGGCGATCCCGTACGGCGGCCACGAACGGGGCCACCCGTCGGATCTCCTCGGCCGTGTCGACCTCGGCACCCGGTCCGGCTTTGACACCACCGATGTCGACCAGATCAGCGCCGCCGGCGACGGCGGCATCGACCGCCGCGAGCGCAGCCTCGTCTCCGAAGGTCGCTCCCTTGTCGTAGAAGGAGTCAGGGGTCCGGTTGACGATCGCCATGAGCAGGAGCGACGTGTCGTCGAACGTACGACGGCGCAGACGGAGAGGCACGCGTGACACGATGCCGCACGGAGGTGCGCAGTGTTCGTCCTGGAGGTCCTTGTCGGCGTTGCCGTGCTCGCGGCGGTTGCGCTGTTGGCCGCCGGGCGCTTCGACGGGCTCGCGGAGGAGTTCCCCGACGAGCCCGACGTGGGGATCCCAGCCGGCCGGCCGTTGCGGAGCACCGACGTCCCGCGGCTGCGCTTCCGGCTGGCTATCCGCGGATACCGGATGAGCGACGTGGACGCGGCGATGGCTGCGGTACAGGAGACGCTTCGGATGAACGAGACGCAGCCGGCGCCGGCGGACCCTCCGCCGGCGACACCTTCGCCGTCCCCTGCACCTTCACCTTCACCCCAGCCGCCGTTCGAACCCGAGCCGTTGCCACCATCCCCGCCCCAGCCGCCGGCTCCCGAGCCCGTTCCGCAACCGGAACCGCCGCTCGCGGACAGCGCCGAGCAACCGCCGACCGACGTGGAGCAGCGACCGTTGTCCGAGCTGGAGGCGGGCGCTGACGCCACTCGAGGCGATGACGTCTCTGCCGGGGCACCCGACCCCACGTCCTGGCAGGCACCGCCGTCGACCGGCGTCTAGGTGCGCACGGTCATCGCGGCGTCGGTCGACGTCGACGTCGACGCCGCCCGTGCGTGGTCAGCTCTCACGGACTGGGCGGCGCAAGGCTCCTGGATGCCCCTGACGAGGGTCGACGTCGTCACCGACGCGGCCGGTTGCGGCACGCGGCTTCGGGCAGTGACCGGCGTCGGACCCGCCGCCGTGGTCGACGAGATGGAGATCGACCGGTGGGAGCCACCCCACCGTTGCGACGTCCGCCACGACGGCCGGCTCATCCGCGGACGAGGTGTGTTCCTGGTCGAGCCGCTGGGCAGGGACCGCGCCCGGGTCACGTGGGAGGAGCATCTCGACGGCCTCCCCGCCCGCGCGACGGCGCCCGTCGGTCGTCGCATCCTCAACGTCGCGCTCCGCCGCTTCGCGGACGCGGTGTCGACGTACAGATGAGCGGGGCGGTCGCGGGGGAGGACGGTCGGCTGCGCTGCCCGTGGGCGGTGTCCGCTGCGGACTACGTCGGTTACCACGACGACGAGTGGGGCCGTCCCGTGGCGGATGACGACGCGATGTTCGAGCGGTTGTCGCTCGAGGCGTTCCAATCCGGTCTGTCCTGGCTCGTCATCCTGCGCAAGCGGCCGGCGTTCCGTAGCGCCTTCGACGGTTTCCGGATCGAGAGCGTCGCGCGCTTCACACAGCGCGATGTGGACCGGCTTCTCTCGGATGCCGGCATCGTGCGCAACCGCGCGAAGATCGAAGCCGCGATCGCCAATGCCCGAGCCGCTGTAGAGCTGCCGGACGGTCTCCATGCGCACCTGTCGTCGTTCGCGCCGACCGGCCGCGCGCGGGCTCCTCGCACGACGTCAGACGTTCCGTCGACGTCGCCGGAGTCGGTCGCGATGGCGAAGGATCTCAAACGGCGCGGCTTCCGGTTCGTCGGTCCGACGACCGCGTATGCGCTCATGCAGGCGACGGGCCTGGTGGACGACCACCTCGCCGACTGCTGGCGTCGTGCGGACTGAGGACGTACTTGCGTCTTCAACCCGCTGCGGGACCGTCGGTCAGTGGCCGGTGAAGGTGACCGGCTGCTTCGCGAGGAAGGCCTCCGTGGCGTTGCGGTGGTCGTCGGTCTGCCCGCACTGCGCTTGCACCTCGGCCTCGGTCGCGAGAGCCGTCCCGATGTCGCTGGTGGCCGCAGCGGCGAGAGCACGCTTGATGCCGGCGTAGGCAACCGTCGGCCCCGCGGCCAGCTTGCCCGCGAGCTCGGCTGCCGCTGCGGCGAGGTCCTCGGCCGCGACCACGCCGTTGACGAGACCCATGTCGAGCGCCTGCTGCGCGGTGACCGGCTCGGCGAGCATGAGCATCGCCATCGCCCGGCCGTAACCGACCAGTCGCTGCAACGTCCACGACGCGCCGGTGTCCGGCCCGAGTCCGACCCGGGCGAACGCCATCAGGAAGCCGGCGTCGTCCGACGCGAGCCGGAAGTCGCAGGCAAACGCGAGCGAGGCGCCAGCTCCGGCCGCCATGCCGTTCACCGCCGCTATGACCGGCTTGGGCAGGGACGTCAGCGCCTCGACGATCGGGTTGTAGTGCTCACTCACGGTCGAGAGCCGGGTGTCGCCGGCCGCGAGCCCGTCAGCGTGCTCGCGCAGGTCCTGGCCGACGCAGAAGCCGCGCCCCGCCCCCGTGAGTACGACGGCCCGCACCGCATCGTCGGCAGCTGCTCGTTCCACCGCCTCGCGCAGCGCCAGCTTCATCTCGACGTTGAGCGCGTTCAGCGCCTCCTGCCGATCGAGCGTGATGGTGGCAACGCCGCCGTCGACGTCGTACCTGACGGTTGAGCTCACAGATCCCTCCGGTCCAGACAGCTGTCGACGAACTTGGTCGCTGCGGGAAGCAGTCTGGTGGACTCCGCATCGAAGTACGCCGCCGCATCGGCCCCGGGCCAGTCCGCGGGCAACAGCTCGAGCGGCAGACCCGGGTCGCGGAAGAGGAACTTGCGCCACTCGTGCAGCAGCTCACTGCGCGCGGCGAACGCCGACTCGGGGTCGCTCGCGTCGATCGACTCGACGATCGACCGGGCCTCCTCCAGCCAGCGCCGGTACGCCGCCCCGAGCTCGGCCGGCCGGAACAGCCGCTGCACCATCGCGTCCTGCTCACCGACGTGCCGCCCGTGAAACGCGGAAACGGTGAGCCCCTCGGCCTCCACGACGGAGTCGAGCTCGGGTGACGGCCGCGGGGCGATCCACGCGTCGGTCTGCAGCTGGCGGTAGCCGAGGTACTCCATCGCCCGGTGCAGGCGATCACGCGTCGTGCGGTCCGCCGAGTGGCTGGTGATGGCGATCGACCAGCACCCGTCCCACGGCTCGACGGGGCGGTGCCGGTAGATCCGGGCGGCCGCCTCGTCCAGGCGTCGGGTCGCCCGGTCGCTCAGGCCGTAACCCCGCCCGGAGTCGGTCTCGACCGGTTGCAGCCAGCCCTGCCGGACCATGCGCGACACGGCGGTCCGGACGGCCGGCGCGGCGATGTCCAGGGGGGCGAGCAGCCGGACCAGTGCGGCCACCGGCGCGACGCCGCCACGGTGACGCAGGTGGTCGCCGTAGAGGTCGAACAGCGCCGAGCGTGCCTGCATCGCCGTCCTCGAACGAATCCGTGTGGGGGGCAGGCTAGCGCGCTGCCGGGCCCGGTATGGGTGGGTTCGGCGCCGGAGCCGCCTGCCGAGCACCGCCGCGGACCGGTGATAATGGTTCACCTGCAGTGCTTCCGATGCCTGCTCGCGAAAGGGGTTCAGCATGGCGGCCATGAAGCCGCGGACCGGTGACGGCCCTCTCGAGGTCACCAAAGAGGGGCGCGGCATCGTGATGCGTGTGCCGTTGGAAGGCGGCGGACGGCTGGTCGTCGAGCTGACTCCCGACGAGGCCACCGCCCTGGGTGACGCGCTGAAGAGCGCGGTCGGCTGAGCCGTCGCCCCTTCAAGCTCCTCCGGCCCCGGTGGACTCCGTGTCCCCGGGGCCGAGCGCTGACCGGCCGCACCCCCGCGGAGGACTGATGCCCCTGACGTTGTCCGTCGCTCCGAGCCCCCTCGGCGGGGCCGCCGTCCTCGCGGTGCCGACGACGCCGCCGGGCGAAGCAGGCGGTCTTCCGGTCGTCGGTGCGGGCGCCGACGTGCTCACCGCCCTCGGCGTCGACTGCGACGCCGCGCTCGCCCGCGACGAGGCGAAGGGGGAGGCCGGCGAGGTCGTCACGGTCCCGGTCGGACGCGACGGCGTCGAGACGGTGCTCCTGGCCGGTATCGCTGACGGCAGCGTGGGCGCGCTGCGCAAGGCCGCGGCGGTCGTCGTACGGCGGTCCAAGGGAGCGGAGTCGCTCGCGACGACGCTCGCGGACGGCCGTGGAGCCGAGGCGGTGCGCGCGGTCGCGGAGTCACTCGCGCTGGCCGCCTACAGCTTCACCCGCAAGAGCGAGCCGAAGCCCGCGAAGCTCGCGAGCGCCACCCTGGTCACCGACGACCCGGCGGCGGAGGCCGCGGTTGCCCGGGCACGTGCGACGGCGGACGCCGTCTCGTTCGCGCGTGACCTCGCCAACACGCCGTCGCTGGAGAAGACGCCGGCGTGGTTCGCCGACCAAGCAGTGCGGCAGGCCCGGAGCCGTGGTCTGGAGGCGACCGTCTGGGACGTCGACGATCTGCGACGCGACGGATTCGGCGGTGTTCTCGCCGTGGGTCGCGGCTCGGCACGGCCACCGCGGTTCGTGCGTCTCGACTACTCCCCGCGTAGGCCCCGCGGTCACGTCGTGTTGGTCGGCAAGGGCATCACGTTCGACTCGGGCGGGCTGTCGCTGAAGCCCAACGAAGGCATGGCGACGATGAAGACCGACATGAGCGGCGGCGCTGCGGTTGTCGGCGCGATGACGGCGTTGCAGGCGCTGCAGATCGACGTCAAGGTGACGGCGCTCGTCCCGCTCGCCGAGAACATGCCGGGTGGCGACGCGACGCGACCCGGCGACGTCATCACGCACTACGGCGGCCGGACGAGCGAGGTGCTCAACACCGATGCCGAGGGCCGACTGGTGCTGGCCGACGCCATCGCCTATGCCACGACCCAGCTGCGTCCTGACGTCATCGTCGACATCGCGACGCTCACCGGGGCCGCAACACTCGGGCTCGGCAAGCGCCACGGCGCCCTCTACGCGACGACCGACCGGCTCCGCCAGTCGCTCGCGGCGGCCGCAGACGAGGGCGGCGAGCGGTTGTGGCCGATGCCGATCGTCGACGACTATCGCGATGCACTCGACTCGCCCGTCGCCGACCTCCGCAACGTCGCCGACGCGACGAAGCACTACAGCGGCGGCTCGATCATCGCGACGCTGTTCTTGCGCGAGTTCCTCACGCCGCCCGGCTCGACCGATGCGACGCCACCGGCCTGGGCGCACCTCGACGTCGCCGGTCCGGCGCGTGCCGACAGCGACGAGGACGACGTCGTCAAGGGTGCCACCGGCTTCGGCGTCCGCACGCTGCTCCGCTGGCTCGAGGCCGGCGCCCCCGCGTAACGCTTGCGCGCGGCGGAGTCGGGTACTAGCGCCCCAGGTCGTCGAGCACGGGGGTGTGACATGTCCGGCGGTTCGGCCCAGGGTCGGATGGCGGCAGCGGCGGTCGTCACGCTGCTGCTGACCGGGTGTGTGGCCCACGGCGGCGGCGCGCGGGCGTCCGGTGCGCTCCCGCACACGGGGGCAGCTGCCTCTGCTGCCGGCCACGAGCTCACGGCGACACAGGCGAAGGCCGCGCTACTCGACGCCGAGGACCTTCCCATGCACGTTGACGGCACGACGACCGTCAGCTCGATGCGTACGCCGCGCCTGCACGCGGACGATCCCGCCTGCGGGCAACGGCTTGACCGGGCCTATGCGAGTGCAGGGCGACACCGACTGGCTCACTTCTTCCGCAACTTCGCGCTCGGGCCATCCGTCGGCGCCGTCACCGAGGACGTCACGGTGTACGACGGTTCCCGGGTGGCACTGACCCTCGCCGCCGGCAGCGTGCCCCTTCAGCGACAGTGCTCCAGGACGACCTGGGACTCGGAGGGGCATCACATCGTCGCGGTCGTGACTCAGGTGACTTCCCTCGAGGATGGCTACATCGCGCGCGTCTCGTCGTCCACCGACGGTGGGCCGGCGACAGCCCTGACCGAGGTCATGCGCGTGGTGGGCAACTGCTGGGTCTTCATCGTCGGGGTCGGCCAGGGGGTCACGCCGGGCGAGGTTCAGCAGGTGGCAAGCCGAGCGGCAGCGAAGATGGGCACAGCGACCTAGAGCAACGACCGGTAGATCGCGACGGTCTCCTCCGCGATGCAGTCCCATCCGAACGCCGACACCGCCCGGCGCCGACCGGCCTCGCCCATCGCCGTTGCACGCGCCGGGTCTTCCACGAGCTCGGTGATCCGGTCGGCAAGAGTCTGCTCGAAGGCCTGCTCGTCGTCGCCGTCGTACGGCACCAGCAGTCCGGTCTCGCCGTCGACCACGACCTCGGGAATGCCGCCGACGTTGCTCGCGACGACCGCGGTCCCGCAGGCCATCGCCTCCAGGTTGACGATGCCGAGGGGCTCGTAGACGGAGGGGCAGACGAAGACGGTTGCGCCCGACAGCAACGCGATGAGATCCGCCCGCGGCAGCGGTTCCTTCACCCATACGATGCCGGATCGCCGGTCCTGCAGTCGCGCGACGGCGGTCTCGACCTCCGCCGCGATGCCGGGCTCGTCGGGAGCCGAGGCACACAGCACGAGCTGGGTATCCGTGGGCAGCCGCCCGGCCGCGCGCAGCAGGTGGGGCAGACCCTTCTGTCTCGTGATCCGTCCGACGAAGACGACGGTCGGCCGGCCAGGGTCGACACCCAGCGTGCGCATCACGTCGTCGTCTGGCCGTGGAGAGAACAGCTCGGTGTCGATCCCGTTGTGAACGACGTGGACGCGTTCGGGGTCCACGGAGGGATAGGCGGCGAGGACGTCGGCACGCATCCCGTGCGAGACCGCGATCACCGCGTCAGCCGCTTCGATGGCGCTGCGCTCGGTCCACGACGAGACGGCGTACCCGCCGCCGAGCTGCTCCGCCTTCCACGGCCGCAACGGTTCCAGCGAGTGTGACGTCATCACGTGCGGGATGCCGTAGAGCAGCTTCGCCAGGTGGCCGGCCAGGTTCGCGTACCAGGTGTGGGAGTGCACGAGATCGGCGTTCGCCACCGAGTCGGCCATCGAGAGGTCGGTCGACAGCACCTTGAGGACGGTGTGGGCGGCGTCGAGCCGGCCCCACGCCGGGTGCGCCGCAAACGCCTCGACATCGACGTCGACCAGCCGCGCGAGCTCGCGCGCGAGGAACTCGACGTGGACGCCGGCTCCCCCGTAGACATCGGGCGGCCACTCCCGCGTCATCAACGCGACCCGCACCTGCGCGAGACTAGTGACGTGGCGGAGCGGGGAGTGCTCGGCATGGTCCTTGCCGGCGGTGCGGGCAAGAGGCTCACGCCGCTGACCGCGGACCGCGCCAAACCCGCTGTGCCCTTCGGGGGCATCTACCGGCTGATCGACTTCGTGCTGTCGAACCTCGTCAACGCCGGCTACCTGCGCATCGTGGTGCTGACGCAGTACAAGTCGCACTCGCTCGACCGGCACATCTCGCTGACGTGGCGAATGTCCACGCTGCTCGGCAACTACGTCACGCCTGTGCCGGCGCAGCAGCGCCTCGGCCCGCAATGGTTCCAGGGCTCGGCCGATGCGATCTACCAGTCGCTGAACCTCGTCTACGACGAGCAGCCGGAGCATGTCGTCGTCTTCGGCGCCGACCACGTGTACCGCATGGACCCGCGGCAGATGCTGCGCCAGCACATCGAGTCCGGTGCAGGCGTGACGGTCGCCGGGATCCGCATGCCGCGTGCCCAGGCGCACGACTTCGGTGTCATCCAGACGGGCGACGGTCGGCGCATCGACGCCTTCCTCGAGAAGCCTGCCGACCCTCCCGGCCTGCCGGACGACCCCGAGACGTCGTACGTGTCGATGGGCAACTACGTCTTCAGCACCGACGTGCTGCTGGAAGCGGTGCGCAAGGACGCGTACGACGAAGGGTCCGTGCACGACATGGGCGGCAGCATCATCCCGATGCTCGTGGCTGATGGTGCAGCGCAGGTCTACGACTTCAGCGCGAACGAGGTCCCTGGCGCGACCGAACGGGACCGCGGCTACTGGCGCGATGTCGGGACCCTCGACAGCTACTACGACGCGCACATGGATCTCGTGTCGGTGACACCGGTGTTCAACCTCTACAACCGGCAGTGGCCGATCCTCACCCACACGCCGTCGCTGCCGCCGGCCAAGTTCGTGCACGACGAGCCCGGCCGCACGGGTCACGCGATCGAGTCGCTCGTGTCACCGGGCTGCATCGTGTCCGGCGCCGAGGTGCGCCGGTCAGTCCTCTCACCCAACGTGCAGGTGCACTCCCGGGCGGAGGTGGACGGTTCGGTGCTCATGCACGGTGTGAACGTCGGCCGGGGTGCCAGGTTGCGCAACGTCATCCTCGACAAGGGTGTCGCCGTCCCGCCGGGCGTGTCGATCGGGTACGACCCCGACGAGGACAAGGCACGCGGCTTCCACATGAGTGACGGCGGCATCGTCGTCGTCGGGAAGGGCCAGCAGGTCCCCGGTTGAGTGCGACGTAATCCCCCGTGGAGG
>DASSEX010000078.1:0-127470 GCA_035695045.1 Mycobacteriales bacterium
GGGCGAACTTCGCCGCGCCGGAGTGTGGAGTCAGCCGGACCACGTAGAAGCCGGTGTTGCCGTCGGTGAACCAGATGTCGTGCGTCTTCTCGTCGTACGCCGGAGCGGACATCGCGAACGAGCCGGCCTTCGTCGGTGTGCTTCCGGCGCCCGGCATCAGCGGCTTGTTGAAGTACGCGATCTCCTTGGGATGCGCGACGTCGCGGATGTCGAACACCCGCAAGCCGGACATGATGAAGCTGCACGCGACGATGTAGGGGTCGACCCGGCTCGGCAGGTCGCAGTAGTGGGCCTGGTAGCCCTGGAACGGCTGGTCGTCGCCTGGGTCGTTCGTCTGCCCACCCTTGTTGACGGCGAGCCGCATGTTCGAGACCACGAACGGCTTCTTCTCGTTCTGGATGTCGATGATGCGAGCAGCGCCGATGTTGGCACCGCTGCCGAACTCGTCGGTCTCGAGCAGGTACTTGTGGCCGTTGCGGGTGAACGGCGTCGCGTTCTGCGGCGTGCTCACCTGCTTCCAGGTCAGACGCGACACGACCGGCACGGTCGGGTTGAGCACGCGCTTCTGGATCTGGCTGACGTCGAGGATCGTCAGGCCGCTGAAGTCGGAGCTCTGGAAGCCTGCCTCGGCCATGTAGAGCCGGTTGCCGTCGGCGCTGATCGACACGCCGTGCGGCTGGTAGGCGAACGACGCCCACAGGATCTTCGGCGCCTGCGGGTTGCTGAGGTCGACCGCTGTCAGCGAGTGGAAGTAGAGCGAGGCGACGTAGAAGGTGTTGCCGTCGGGCGCGAAGCCGCCCTCGTGCCCGAGAATTCCCATCGGTGTCGACGACTCGAGCACCGGATGGCGGCAGTCCTGCTTCACGGAGTAGACGTCGACGAAGCCGGGGTTGGCGGTCGGGTATCCCATGTCCGCCACGAGGAGCCCGCGCTTCTGGTTGAGCCGCAGCGACTCGTGCGGCGACATCATCGCGGGCGTCCGCAGCGTGTCCGTGTGCACCGGGTGAGCCGGGTCGTGCATGTCCATGACGTAGACGCCCGGACCCTCCGTGCCCTGGTCCGGGACGTTGGTCGGAAACAGCAGCGTCGAGTCCCAGAACGCGCACTCGTGACCGGAGTTGTCGGCGTAGCGCTCGACGCGGTAGCCGCCGGACGCGCCGTAGTGGCTGATCTCACGCGCGTTGCAGTAGTAGCCCTTGGCCGCTCGACCGCTGTCGTAGTCCGCCTTCGGCGCCTCGCCTTGGACCTTCTCCGGCATGGAGCCCTTGTCGCAACCGATGTCCGGCGTCGGGCCGGCGTACGGCGCCCTCGTGGCGCTCTGCGCCCCGGCAGGGAGTACGGCGGCAGGAACGGCAACGGACGTGAGCAGGGCAAGGACAGCGAGCAGTCGGCGCATACCGCGGACTTCGACGCCGGTCGGCCGGCTCCTACCGCCCCGGGGGCCGCTAGCGGTGAACCGTGCTCATGTCCGGGTAGCGGTCGCCGGCGGTGGCGCCGAGCGGGGCGACCTCGTCGATCCGACGCACGTCGTCCCTGGTCAGGGGTACGTCGACAGCGGCGAGGTTCTCCTCGAGCCAACGGACCCGCTTGGTGCCCGGGATCGGCACGATGTCCTCGCCCTGCGCGAGCAGCCAGGCGAGCGCGAGCTGTCCCGGCGTGCAGCCCTTCTCCGTCGCGAGCTCGCGGACCTTCTCCACGAGGTCGAGGTTGCGCTGGAAGTTCTCGCCCTGGAACCGCGGGTTGTGTCGCCGGAAGTCGCCTTCTTCGAGGTCCTCCGGCGAGGTGATCTGCCCGGTGAGGAAGCCACGTCCCAGCGGTGAGTACGCCACGAAACCGATGCCGAGCTCGCGGCAGGTCGCCAGGACGCCGTTGTCCTCCGGGTCGCGCGTCCAGAGGGAGTACTCGGTCTGCAGCGCAGTGATCGGATGCGTCGCGTGTCCGCGCCGCAACGTCTCGGGAGCGGCCTCGCTCATACCGAGGAAGCGCACCTTCCCGGCCTCGACGAGCTCGGCCATCGCCCCGACGGTGTCCTCGATGGGCACCGTCGGATCCACCCGGTGCTGGTAGTAGAGGTCGATGACATCGACGCCGAGCCGCTCCAGCGACGCGTCACAGGCAGAGCGGACGTACTCCGGCCTGCCGTTGACACCCACGCGGCTGCCGTCGGCGCGGCGTTCGTTGCCGAACTTCGTGGCGAGGACGACCTCGTCGCGGCGGCCGGCGATCGCCTTGCCGACGAGCTGCTCGTTCGTGAACGGGCCGTACATGTCCGCGGTGTCGAGGAACGTGCAGCCGAGGTCCAGCGCGCGCTGGACGACCTCGACCGCTTCTCCCTCGTCAGCCGTCCCGTAGAACTCGCTCATCCCCATGCACCCGAGGCCGAGCGCTGAGACGTTGAGGCGACTTCCGAGCACGCGTGTCTGCATGGAGGCGATCCTGCCCACGACCCGAACCCCAAACCGGGCAGATCGAGTCAGTCTTCGCCGATGTCCTCGTTCCACAGCCGTGGATGCGCCGCGATGAACTCGGCCATCAGCTCGACGCAGTCGAGGTCATCCGCGACGACGACCTCGATGCCGCGCGACCGCAGCAGGTCCTCCGCACCCATGAACGTGCGGTTCTCGCCGATGACGACGCGCGGGATGCCGTAAAGCAGGACCGCGCCCGTGCACATGTCGCACGGCGACAAGGTCGTGTACATGGTCGCTGTGCGGTATACCGATGCCTTCAGCCGGCCGGCGTTCTCCAGCGCGTCGGTCTCACCGTGCCGGATCGCACTCCCCTGCTGGACCCTGCGGTTGTGACCCGCACCGAGCACGCGCCCGTTCGCCACGAGCGCGGCGCCGATGGGCACGCCGCCTTCGTCGCGTCCGGCCCGGGCCTCGGCGATGGCGACGTCGAGCCAGCGCCTGTCCTCGGGGGTCAGCGCGCTGTGTCCTTCCGCGTGATCGTGAACATCAGCGCATAGACCACGGCAGCGATGACGAACCCGACCTCGAACGTGAGGTCGCCGACGCCGGGGTGATGCTTCGGGATCGGGCCGACGTACTTCGTCTGGTTGCAGAACAGCGGGATCGACACCGCCATGCCGACGATCATCGCGACCGGTCCGGCCCAGTTGCGGTAGCGCTCGTTGTAGAGCACCGCCGCCGACGGGAGCCGCCGCAACGCCTGGTCGACCAGGACGACCGCGATCCACGGGCCGAGCCAGTAGGCGATGATCAGCAGGAAGTTCTCGTAGCGCGACGGGTCGTTGAGACTGCTCCACGCGACGAGGAACCCGATGACGCCGAACACGCTCGCGGCGAGCGCACGTCGCAGCGATGCGTGCAGCTTGATGCCGACGGTCAGGAACGACATCGAACCGGAGTAGATGTTGATGACGTTGGCGGCGACGGCGCCGAGCGCGATGGCCAGCAGCACCAGGTCCGCGACGAAGGTCGGGTACGGCGCCGTGAACGCACTTGTCGGCGACAGACCCTGTTTCGTCGCGATCGTGGCGGAGGCCGCACCGAGCACCTCGAGCGCGATGCACGACACACCGAGCCCGAGTGCGGCCCACATTCCGGTCGCCCGACGGTTGGTCTCGGGCGAGAGGTAGCGCGTGTAGTCGGCGGCGTACGGGTTCCAGCCGGCGGCGTAGCCGAACGTCGCGGCAAGCTCGATCAGGAAACCGCCGGGGATCGGATGTCCCGGGGCGCCGTAGTGCGCCTTGCCGAACGTCCAGATCGCGCCGAGCCCGAAGGCGACGAGGAGCACCGGGAACGCGTAGCGCTCGAAGACGTGGATCAGGTTGTGCCCGTAGAGCGCCACCGCGATCTGCACCGCCGCGATGATGAGCAGGCAGAGCAGCTTGGGCAGGTGCGTCAGTGTGTTGAGCGCGAACGCGCCCGAGACGCTGTTGACCGCGAACCAGCCGATGCCCGCCGTGAGCGCCTGCAGCCCGGCCGGGAGCACGTTGCCCCAGTAGCCGAACGACAGACGCGACAGCACCATCTGCGGGACGCCGTAGAGCGGGCCGCGAGCAGACAGCACGCCCTGCACGGATGCGCCGAGAACACTGCCGAGGACGATCGCGGCGACGGACTGCCAGAAGCTCAGGCCGAAGAACAGCACCCCGATGACGCCGACGAAGACCGTCGCGAACTCGAAGTTCGGCGACATCCAGGTCCAGAACAGCTGGCTGGGCCGGCCGTGGCGCTCTTCCAGCGGGATGAACTCCGCTCCGCCCGGTTCGATCGCCGCCACGGCCTCGCCGTAGGTGCCTTCACGGACCTCGAGCGCCTGCAGGTCGGTCTCGCTGACAGTCATCGATCGGTCTCTCCCCCGGTCGGTTGGCGTCACGGTAACGTCCCGCGGGAGGTTGCCCCGCACCGAGGAGGCCGCGTTGCGGTTGACCGTCGTCGACCACCCGGTGGTCGCCGCCAAGCTCACGACTCTTCGGGACGCGACGACACCGACGCCGCTCTTCCGTCGACTGGTCGACGACCTCGTGACGTTGCTGACCTACGAGGCGACGCGAGGGGTGCCCGTCGAACCGGTGTCGGTCCGCACGCCACTCACGGAGACGACCGGCGTCCGCGTCACCATGCCGCCACCGCTCGTCGTCCCCGTGCTTCGGGCCGGCGTCGGGATGCTCGACGGCTTCATCCGGCTGCTGCCCGACGCTGAAGTCGGGTTCGCGGGACTCGTGCGGGACGAGGAGACCGCGCAGGCGTCGTGGTACGCCGAGCGCCTGCCCGACGACGCCTCCGGACGGTCGACGTTCGTGCTCGACCCGATACTCGCGACCGGCGGCACGCTGGTCGCCGTCGTCGACTCCCTTCTGCGTCGCGGCGCCGACTCGGTGACCTGCGTCTGCCTGCTCGCGGCACCCGAGGGGATCGACCGGGTGTCCGGGCACTATCCGGACGACAACGTCGCCCTGGTCGTGGCTGCCGTCGACGACCACCTGGACGAGCGCTCCTACATCATCCCGGGACTCGGCGACGCAGGTGATCGTCTCTTCGGCTCCCCGCCCTCACGTTGAGCGCGACGCGGTCACGCAGACGTCGAGGCCGATGTCGAGCTGCGGCGCCGAGTGCGTGAGCTCGCCGACGGCAAGGAAGTCGACGCCGGTCGCGGCGACGTCGCGCGCAGTCGCGAGCTGTAGCCCGCCGCTGGCCTCGATCGTCGTGTCCGGAGCAGTCGACCGGATCAGGCGTACCGCGCTCGCCAGCTCCTCGACGCCGAAGTTGTCGAGCAGGACCGACGGCGGCCGGTGCGCCAGGGCCTCGATCAGCTGGTCCATGTCATCGACCTCGACCTGTACGTCGACACCGGGCCGACGCATGAGCTCGACGCCCGCCAGGGCGGCAGCGACTCCACCTGCCGCAGCGATGTGGTTGTCCTTCACGAGGTAGGCGTCGAACAAGCCGCGGCGGTGGTTGACGCCACCGCCGCACCGGACGGCGTACTTCTCGAGGTCGCGCAGGCCCGGGGTCGTCTTGCGGGTGTCACGGATGCGCGCACCGGTCCCGTCCACGGCATCGACCCACCTGCGGGTGAGCGTGGCAATGCCACTGAGGTGGCCGAGCAGGTTCAGCGACGTGCGCTCCGCGAGGAGCAACGCGCGGGCCGGTGACTGCACTGTTGCGATCGGCCGGCCGGCATCGACTCGCGCTCCGTCCTCGACGGAGCAGGTGATGACCGCCTGACCTGACGCGACCAGGTCGTAGACGGCCGCGAGCAGCGGCAGCCCTGCGACGACACCGCTGCGGCGGCTGACGTAGTCAGCGGTCATCGGGCGATCGGCGTCGGGCACGGTCGCGGCTGAGGTGATGTCACCGGCCTCGCCGAGGTCCTCCTCGAGCGCGGCCCGGAGCACACGCTCCACGGCTGTCACGTCGAGACCCGCAACCTCGAGCAACCGCGTGGTCGCCTCCGACAAGGACGCTTCAGGCACTTCGCCTCACCTGCCATGACTCGTCGACGCTGGGCTGACCCTCGGCGTCGAGACGGATCGCGACGTGCCGCGACCATGACGCAGCCGTCTCGGGAAAGTCGTCGCGCCAGTGGCAGCCGCGGCTCTCGGTGCGATGGCGCGCTGCTCGGAGCAACGCCAACGCTGCCAGCCAACGGTTGCCGGCACCGCTCTCAGCCGACGCAGCAGACGACGCGGCCGCCATCGACAACAACGCGTCCTCGCCGGCAGCCAGCCCTTGTTCGGTGCGCGCGATGCCCGCAGCTGTCGTCGTCGCCGTGACGATGCCCGACGACGCGTCACCGCACAGTGCCGGGACCGGCGCGCCCTCGACGTCGCCACCCCGCGGACGCTGCGGCAGCTCGAGCGTCAGCCGCGCGGCGATCCGGCCGCCGAAGACGAGCCCCTCGACGAGACTGTTGGACGCCAAGCGGTTGGCACCGTGGACGCCTGTCGCCGCCACCTCTCCGGCCGCGAACAGCCCCGGCACCGACGACTCGCCCCAGCGATCCGTGCGGACACCGCCGCACAGGAAGTGCTGGGCGGGCGTCACAGGGATCGGCTGTGTCGCCGGATCGACACCGATCCGCAGGCAGGACGCATGCACGGTGGGGAAGTGTTCGCGCAGGCGTTCGTCGCCGAGCGATGTCGCGTCGAGGTAGACCTCGCCGGCCGGAGTTCCACGACCCGCGCCGATGACGTCATGAAGTCGACGCGCGACGACATCACGCGGCGCCAGGTCCGCCAACGGGTGTACGCCCGTCATCAACCGCCGCCCCTCGCCATCGATGAGTACGGCGCCCTCGCCCCGCATCGCCTCGGTCACGAGCGGCAGCTGATGGCCACTGCCGGTCCCGCGCAACGCCGTCGGATGGAACTGCACGAACTCGAGGTCGGTGAGCGTCGCGCCGGCGCGGAGCGCAAGTCCGAGACCTTCCCCGGTCACGACGTCGGGATTGGTGCTGTTGGCGTAAAGCCCCCCGATGCCACCGGTCGCCAGGACGACGGCCCGTGCGCGGATGTCACTCACGGAGGCGCCCCGGCGGATCCGGACGCCACCGGCGACGACCTCCGTCGGCCCTGCGGCGAGAAGGATCTCCTCGACGTGCGCGTGGTCGATGACCTGCACCCGTCCTGCACGGACAGCCGCCGCCAGCACGCGGCTCACCTCGGCGCCGGACGCGTCGCCGCCGGCGTGGACGACGCGTCGACGCGAGTGGCCGCCCTCGCGGCCGAGCGCGAGCCGACCGTCGGCCGTGCGGTCGAGCAGCGCGCCGGCGGCGACAAGCTCCGCGATGCGCAGGGGCCCTTCCTCCACCAGCCTGTCGACCGCACCGGCCGAGCTCAGCCCGGCGCCGAGTGCAGTGGTGTCCGCGGCGTGCAAGGACGGGTCGTCGTCGGCGCCGACGGCAAGGGCCAGCCCACCTTGCGCCAACGGCGTGCTGCCCGCGCCTAGAGAGCCGCTCGTCACGAGCGCGACGCTGCGCGTGCCGGCAAGTCCCAGCGCCACGGTCAGCCCGGCGACACCCGACCCGATGACGACGACGTCGACATCGTCGCTTCGCCGCCCGGCCCTTCTCGTCACCTGCCGGCGCCGATCTCGATCATCCGGGCAACCGCAGCGCGCGCCCGGTCCGCGACAGCAGCTTCGACGTCGACCTCGTCGCGGCCGCTGCGAAGGCACTCCACGAGCAGCTCGGGCGTGATCATCTTCATGTAGCGGCAGGACGCCTTCGGGTTGACCGGGACGAACTCCGTGCCGGCGTTGGCGCGACGCAGCTGGTGCATCATGTCGACCTCGGTCGCCACCAGCGTCAGGCGACTCGAGCTGGCTCGCGCTCGCTCGAGCATCCCCGACGTCGACGTGACATGCACCCGGTCCGGTGGGAGCACGCCCTCACCGGCGGCCCACATCGCGGATGTCGCGCAACCGCACTCGGGGTGGATCAGCAGCTCCGCCTCGGGATGGCGCTGCATCGAGTCGGCCATGTCCTGCGGACTGATGCCGGCGTGGACGTGACACTCCCCCATCCACACGTGCAGGTTGTCGCGCCCGGTCTCGCGACGGACGTGGGCGCCGAGGAACTGGTCGGGCAGAAACAGCACGGGACGGTCGCGTTCGATGCTGTTCACGACGTCGACGGCGTTGGACGACGTACAGCAGATGTCCGCCTCCGCCTTCACCTCGGCACTCGTGTTGACGTAGGCGACCACAGCCGCGTCAGGGTGCTCGCTCTTCCACGCCCGAAGCTGGTCGGCATCGATGGTGTCGGCGAGCGAGCAGCCCGCGGCGCGGGTCGGGATCAACACGGTCTTGTCCGGCGAGAGCAGCTTGGCCGTCTCCGCCATGAAGTGCACGCCGCACATGACGATGACGGAGGCATCGGTGCGAGCAGCCAGTCGGGCCAGCGCGAGCGAGTCGCCGACATGGTCGGCGACGTCCTGGATCGCCGGCGCCTGGTAGTTGTGCGCGAGCACCACGGCGTCCCGTGCCTGCGCGAGCGACCGCACCTCCTCGCGCCACTGGTCGAGGTCGGACACTCCGTCCGCAACGGCCTGTGTTGCCACCGACACGGTCCCTCCCGGTTTTCGCCTCAGAAGCGAGAACCC
This sequence comes from Mycobacteriales bacterium, assembly GCA_035695045.1. Taxonomy (GTDB): domain Bacteria; phylum Actinomycetota; class Actinomycetes; order JAFAQI01; family JAFAQI01; genus DASSKP01. The sequence continues at coordinate 8,573 of DASSEX010000078.1, forward strand.
ACGCTAACATGGCCTGGATGGCGGTCAGCGGCGCGGTCGACAGGCTCGACTGGCCGAGCTATCCCCACGAGGCGCTGGCCGTCGTGCTGTCCGTCCGCGCCGGCGCGCTGTCCGTGTTGATGTGGGAGCGCGCTCTTCCCCCACACGCCGGGCGATGGGCGCTGCCGGGCGGCGCGCTGGCTCCGGCCGAGAGGTTGCGTGAGTCGCTGCAGCGGCACCTCGCCGAGAAGGTCGCGCTGCGTGACATCGCCTACCTGGAACAGCTCGCAACGCACAGCTACCCGAAGCGCGATCCGCGCGGCCGCGTCCTCGCCACCGGCTACCTCGGCATCGTCGCCAGCGACGTCGAGCCGGAGCTGCCGGCGGACACCGAATGGGTGCCGGTGGACGCGCTGCCTCGCACCGCTTTCGACCACCACGACTTCGTCACGGCGGGAGTGGACCGGCTCCGGGCGAAGCTGTCCTACACCAACATCGGCTTCGCGCTCGCGCCGCCGGAGTTCAGCCTGTCCGACCTGCGTGACGTCATCAGCGCCGCGCTCGGGTACGCCGTCCATCCGACGAACCTCGCTCGCGTCATGACCCGCCGAGAGCTGATCGAACCGACCGGTGACCTGTCGGCACCGGGTCCCGGCGGCGGGCGACCGGCCGCCATCTACCGCTTCCGGAGCCGTGAGCTTCTCGTCACCGACCCCTTCGCCGTGCTGCGGCCGCCACGTGGCTGACGGATGACGACCCATCGCGGCCCTGCCGGTGAACGCGGCCGGCGACCTCGGCGTCCAGTGAGCATGCGGGCACCGGCCGTCGTGGTGGCGAGCCTCGTGGCGCTGACCGCTGCCTGCGGGTCGGCGGGCGAGCGGCCGGCGGGTGAGCCCTCGGCGCGCCCCACCGAGCGCTCGCCGAGTCCCCCCGCCGCCTCGCCGGCGACGAACACTTCGTCGGCGCCCGCGAGGTGCACGCCGATGTCAGTGGTGGGGAACTGGCCGCTCGCGCGGCGGGCCGCGCAGGTGCTCGCCGTGCCGGTGCGGGACTTCGATGTCGCCGGCGCGACGACCGAGGTGGGTGACGGCGCCGGCGCACTTCTCTTCCTCGGCAACGCGACACCCCCGGCCGATCTGGCCCGGCGGTTGCACGCGCTCATGCGTCACGCGCCGGGTGTCCGCCCACTGGTCATGGCGGACGAGGAAGGTGGTGGAGTCCAGCGCCTGGCCGGACTCGTCGGACCGATCCCCTGGGCACGGACGATGGCGCAGACGATGACCGTCACCCAGACCCGAGCACTCGCCGAGGCGAGGGCGCGGCAGATGATCGCGGCGGGCGTCGGAACCGACCTCGCGCCGGTGCTCGACGTGGACGGCCGGCCCGGGCCGAGCTCCACGAACGCAGACGGACAACGCTCGTTCAGCGCGGACCCTGCGACGGCGGCCGCCTACGGGACGGCGTTCATGCTGGGCCTGCGAGCCGGTGGTGTGCTGCCGGTGGTGAAGCACTTCCCCGGGCTCGGCGGTGCGCAGCGCAACACCGACGTCGGACCGGCCTCGACCAACCCGTTGCCGACCTTGCGGGTTCGCGATCTCGTGCCGTTCCGGGCAGCGATCGCCGCCGGAGCGCCTGCCGTGATGACGAGCAACGCGTCGGTTCCGGGCCTCACTCCCCTGCCGGCGTCGCTGTCGCACGCGGTCATCGGCGGCCTGCTGCACGACGAGCTCGGCTTCCGCGGTCTCGTCATCACCGACAGCCTGTCCGCGAGTGCCGTCACCGCGGTGACGCCGTCGCTCGCGGACGCGACCGTGCGCTCACTCGCTGCCGGCGCGGACCTGGTGCTCTTCGGCTCCACCCTGACTCCGGCTGACGAGCTGGCGCTGCAGCCGTCGCGCGTGTTGGCGACGTACCGGTCGGTGGTGGCGGCCATCGCCGCCGCGGCTCGGTCCGGACGGCTCGCTTCGCGTCGTCTGGACGACGCGGTCGTGCACGTGCTGGCCGCCAAGCACGACGACCCGTGCCGTTGACGGATCCGGCACTCGACTGCCCGAAGCCGGGCCGATCGAAGCTCAGCCTGCTTGCGGCTGCTCCACGCCGGCTGAGGCCTCGAGTGACGAGAGCACCTTCCGCAGCAGGCCGTTGAGCTGGTCGAGCTCCTTGCCGTTGATCGCGCTCATCACGTCGATCTCTTTCGCCGCCTGCTCGGTGACGGCATGGTCGATCGTCGAGCGCCCGGCCTCGGTCAGCGCGACCAGCACGCCGCGGCGGTCACGTGGGTCACGGACGCGCTCGACCAGGCCGGCTGTCTCGAGTCGGTCGATCCGGTTGGTCATCGCACCGGAGGACAGCAGGAGCGCGCGTCCCAGCTCACCGGCGGTCATCCGGTTGTCGTCGGAACGGGTCGTCAGTCGCAGCAGCAGGCGGTACTCGCCGTGGTTGAGGCCATGGCGGGCGAGTGTCTCGTCGAAGGTGCGGGAGATGTGCTTGTTGATCGCCGACAGCCGGCCCACGACGCCCTCGACCGCGGGGTTGATCTGCGGGTAACGCGACGCGATGTCCGCCGTGCAGAAGTCGACCGAGTCCTCCATGCGGAGAACTATAGCTCAAGGTCGAGTCTCTTGACGTCGAGAGGAACTAGGTCTATTGTTTCGACGTCGAGAGTTTTTACCTCGAGGGAGGGCACGATGATGTACGACCCGTTCGGTCTCGACCGGCAGCGGCAGCACCAGGAGGACCTCCGGCGCCGGACGGCCCGGGATCCGCGACCCGTCGCCGGCCCGAAGCCGTCGCGCGAGGCGCACCGGCGCCACCTCCCCCTGCGCCGGCTGTCGACGGCAGCGCACGCCTCCTGAGCGAGCCGCCGCAGCGGACTGAGCTCGTCAGTACGTCTTCAGCCCGCTGCGGGCGAGTCAGCTCAGTCGAGCAGCGGTGAGCGCAGGTCGAGGAACGTCGGCGGTTCGGCGAACAGGTCCATGTAGCTGCGCCGCATCTCGTTGTTCTCCGTGGCGGCCTCCGCCTTCCGGGCCTCGGCCTCCGACCGGAAGTAGACGGCCTGGGTGAACGCCCCGCCGTCGTGCCAGACGACGCTCATCCCGAGCAGCTCCGGACGGGTGCTGCGTAGCTCGGCGTCCATGCCGCCGAGCTGCTTGCGCATGCCGGCCTGGTCCTTGGCGGTTCCCTGGATGACCTGCACGAAGCCGGCGTCGTTGGACCCACCGCCGAGCACGGTGTCGACCTCGGTGCTCTCCCGGAAGGTCGGCTCGCCGTCGTAGGCCTTCGCCGTCTCGTTCCACCACGCGGTCTGCTGCTCGCTCTTGCTGTTCGCGGCGGCGTCCTTCGCGGACTCGAACCGCGCAATCGTGATGGCGTGGCCATCCGGGGTCACACCGGTCGTCGAGCCGAGATATCCCCTCGCGCCCGGCTTGATCTCCCTGACCCATCGCTCGGACTGCCGGGCCAACAGGTCCGCGTCCTTGACCTTGCCCTGGATGACCTGCACGAACATGGCTGCCTCCTCAACCGGCTGGCCGGGACGCTACGCGCCGACCGCAGTCGCGGACATAGCCCGAATCGCTCAGTGACGCACGGCTACGGGAGGACACCCTCTGCCATTCTCAAGGTAGCGCGGACAGGGGGGCTTGCGGCAAGACCCGGGTCGTGCCCAACAATCGCCGTTCGACCACATAGGCAACGGCACTGGAGGGACGACGACAACCACGACGCAATCGGTCGCCAACGCCGTCAGCGTTGACGGGCTGACGAAGAGATACGGCGACCTCGTCGCGGTGGACGGTGTGAGCTTCGATGTCGCAGCCGGCGAGATCTTCGGCTTCCTCGGGCCCAACGGCGCCGGCAAGTCCACCACGATCAAGATGCTCTGCACGCTCGTCGAGCCGAGCAGCGGCACGGCGACCGTCGCCGGCTACGACGTCCGGCACCAACAGGGCGGCGTCCGCCGCAACATCGGGCTGGTCTTCCAGGATCCGACGCTCGACCAGTACCTCACCGCCGACCAGAACCTCCGTATGCACGCCGAGCTGTACGGCGTCCCGCGCGCAGAGCTCAAGGACCGGATGACCCAGGTGCTCGAGATGGTCGGGCTCGCCGATCGCCGCTCGGCACTCGTGTCGACGTACAGCGGTGGGATGCGCCGGCGACTCGAGATCGCGCGCGGGATGTTGCATGCGCCGCGGGTCCTCTTCCTCGACGAGCCCACCGTCGGGCTGGACCCGCAGACGCGGTCGTCGATCTGGAACTACATCAACGAGCTCCGCAAACGCGAGGACATCACGATCTTCCTCACCACGCACTACATGGACGAGGCGGAGTACTGCGACCGGATCGCCATCATGGACCACGGCCGCATCGTGGTGCTGGACACACCAGAGGCGCTGAAGGCGGGCGTCGGCGAGGACAGGGTGCAGATCACCACTGTCGACGACGACGCCGCGATCGCGGCCCTGCAGGAGCGGTTCGGCATCACCGGACGATTCGCCGAGGGCCAGCTGACGTTCTCGGTGGCGTCGGGTGAGCAGTTCGTGCCGCGGCTGTTCGCCGAGCTCGGCATCGCGATCAAGTCGGTGAGCGTCTCGCGGCCGTCGCTGGACGATGTCTTCATGGCGCACACCGGCACCACCATCCGCGATGCGGAGAGCGGCGGCGGCCGAGAGCTGATGAAGATGTTCGGTGCGAGGAGGCGCTTGTGACCGCGACAGCTGACGCGGTGGAAGCCATCAGGGTGCAACGGCCGACCGGCAGCTTCCGCCATGACCTGCGCGCCGTGCGAGTCGTCTGGCAGCGCGAGATGATCCGCTTCAGCCGCGACCGGCTGCGCATCATCACGTCGCTCATCCAGCCCGTGCTGTTCCTCTTCGTGCTCGGCACCGGACTGTCGACGATCACGACGGGGAGCACCCACGACGTCAACCTGCGCACGTTCATGTATCCCGGCGCGCTCTCGATGGCCGTCCTGTTCACCGCGATGTTCTCCGCTGCGTCGATCGTGTGGGACCGGGAGTTCGGCTTCCTGCGCGAGATGCTCGTCGCACCGGTCAGCCGCTGGTCGATCGTGCTCGGCAAATGCCTCGGCGGCGCGACGACGGCGTCGCTGCAGGGCGTCATCATCCTGCTGCTGGCGGGCGTCGTCGGCGTGCCCTACTCACCCTCGATGATGCTGACCGTGTTCGGCGAGCTGTTGCTGCTCGCCTTCACTCTCACGGCGTTCGGCGTGATGACCGCGGCACGCATCACACAGTTCCAGGCCTTCATGGCGCTCAACCAGATGCTGCTGATGCCGCTGTTCTTCCTCTCCGGCGCGCTGTTCCCGCTCGCGAACCTGCCGGGATGGCTGCAGGTACTGACCCGGATCGACCCGCTGACCTACGCCGTCGACCCGGTGCGCCGGGCGATCTTCGCGCACCTGCACGCGTCGCCGGAGATGATGGCCCGGCTCAACCCCGGCGTCACGTGGGGCAGCTACCGCGTGTCGACGGCGCTCGAGCTGGTGATCGTCGCCGCGATGGGCGCCGTCATGCTCGGCATCGGGATCTGGCAGTTCCGCTCTGCGGACTAGCGGCCCGCCGACGACGAGTCAGGGGGTCGGAGACGGAGCCGTTCCGGAGTCGCTGGGCGACGGGCTCGGCTGGGTCGACCCGCTGGCGCTGCTGCTGTCGCTCGGCGACGGCGACGTCGACGCACTCGGGTCGCTGGTCGTGCTGCTGCTCGGGCTGTCCGTCGGGAGAGCGCTCCCGTCCGGCGACGGCGTCGAGGACACGCCGGTGCCGGGACTCGCGGACGCACTCGCGTTGGCGAGGACCAGGTCCGGCTGCACGATGGCCATGATCTGCGCCTCGAACTGTTTGATCTTCGCTTCAATCTGCGCGAAGGTCAGCCCCTGCAGGTGCTTGCTCCAGCGCATGATGCGCCTCCACAGCTGCGTCAGCTGCGCCATGGCCTGGTCGCTGAGCTGGTCGGGCACGTGCAGGACCAGCTGCACCGCCAGCGCAGCCGTCACACACGCGATGCAGTTGTAGTTGATCGCCTCCGAGATGTTCGCCGGCGCAACCAAGTGTGCGTCGCCGACGACGACCACCACCTGGAAGGCGATCGCCACCGCCACACACTTCGTGCAGCTGGCGAACGCATAGGCCTCGTTGGCGTTGACGACGCTGTCGCTGTTGGCCCACACCAGCGCGAACGCGACGTTGTACGCCGTCCCACCGTCGGTCGTCACGATGGACAGCGCCTGGTTGTCGCCCGGACGGGGCGGCGCCGGCCGGTCGAACGGAAAGACCCACGTGGGCAGGCCGCTTCCGGTCTGCTTCGGCGTCATGACCAGCGCGACGGCCGGGTTGGCCTTGGTGGGAAGCGTCTCGCCGGCCGGCCAGATGGTCCTGGCGGTGCTCTGCTCACCGACCCGCAACGACGTCTGCGACGCGACCAGACTGTGCAGCGGCGAGTAGCCGAGCATGTCCTGCACCGTGCCGTGCTCGTTCGGCGTGATCGGACGGTAGACGCCGGGACGCGGGAACCAGGCGTACGCCAGACCACCGAGCATCGCGATGGTCAGCAGTCCGGCGAGCGCACGCTTTCCGGGCTTCCCCCGCGTGCCTTTCCACGTGCGGACGGCGTAGCTGCGCACCATCCGCGCGAGCAGGTAGAGGATGCCGCCGACCGGCACCACCAATGCCGCGATGGCGAGGATCTTCACCCCGACGCCGGCCGCGTGACCGGCATGCTGCTGCTGCACCAGCTGGTGCCACTGGACCGCGACCGAGTGGATGGTCGTGCCGATGATGCGCGGTAGCGCGATCACTGACAGCAGCATCGTCAGGATCAGGATCGGCACGACGAGCAACGTCCAGGCCGTGACGACTACCCGGGCCCACAGCTTGAGCTCGCGTGACTCCGGTCGCCGCCAGCGCTTCGGCAGGAAGCTGCGCAGCGTCGGGCCGATGCGATGGAACAGGTCCGGGACGCCGGTGATGTCGGCGAGAAGGTGGTAGCCGTCGAACCGCACGAGTGGCGGCAGCTGCCGCACCATCTGCAGGATCTGCGCCGCGATGACGAGCAGCAGACCGTCCCACCGCGTCGCCGCCCATACGCCGAACATCGCCAGCGCCGCAAGCGCGTTGAAGTAGAGGCCACCGAGGTCGGTGCGGATGCGGGCCGCCCGCCCGAGCCGATAGCTGTCGGTGACGTCGGTGTAGAACGCCGGATAGATGAGATAGAGGCCGGCACCCATGGCGCCGGGGGTGCCACCGCCACGACGCAGCGCCGCGGCGTGGCCGAACTCGTGGAACCCCGCAGAGACGACCGTGATCGCGAAGACCGCGAGCAGCAGGCCGGGCCGGCGAAAGGCGTCGTACGCCGCCGAAGCAAGCCCCTTCTCGAACAGCACCCAGAACGAGACGGCAGCGAACGCGATCGTCGACACCACCACGAGGACCGGGTTGAACAGCACCGCGAACGGTGCCGTGATCCGGCGGGTGACCTCCGGCTTCGACACCACGAACCGTGCCCGCAGTGCGAGCAGCGGGTTGGTGCGCTTGAACGGAGGATGCGTGCCGTCACGGCCGAGGACGAGACCGAGTGGCCGGAGCTTCTCCTCGACGAGCATCTCGACATCGTCGGCGTGCAGCTCGTAGTCGCTGACCCCACTGACCAGTCGCGCGATCTGCTCGAGGCTTCGCTCACCGTCGACCGCCTCGAGGACGGCGTACAGCAGCGGGGTGAGCTGCAGCACCCCACCGTCGGCGCGCGCGACGAGGTGTGGAGGAGTGACGTAGCCCGAACCGGGCTGGACACCGAGCAGCTCCGTGCCGGAGACGAGGACCGGGACGTCCCCCTGCGGGAACGTCCCGGTCGGCAGGCTCTGCGTCGTGTCCGCGCCGGCCGGACGCCGATCGACGGCGGTCATCAGAAGTGGCTAACCGCCCGCTACGGCTGAGCGATCGTCGACGCCTGGTCGGAGACCGCGGTGGCGTCGCCGGTGATGCTCTGGTCGATGAGCGCGGTCTGGTCGGCGACGGCCACGGACTCGGCACCTGGCGAGTCGATGTTGGCCGACACGGCCGCGTCGATCGGGGCCGCGGCGTTGGCGTTGGCAGCCACAGCACCGTCGATCGGGGCGGCGAGGTTGAGGTTGCCGTTGAGGTTGACGTTGACGTCGAGCAGGTTGCCGTCGGTGAGCGAGCCGCTCGTCGTGCTGGTCGGGTCGACCGGCTGCGTCGTGCCGCCCGTCGTCGCACCCTGGTTGATCGTGCTGTCCTGCAGGCCGTGCGCCGTCGCGTCGCCGGTGATGGTCTGGTCGATCGCCGTTGCCTGCTGCCCCTGCGCAGCCGAGATCGCGTCCGGCGAGAGCACGTTGGCGCTCGCAGCTGCCTCGATGGGGGCTGCGATGTTGGCGTTGGCCCCGATCGCGAGGTCGATCGGCGCCGCTGCGTCGAGAGCCAGGTCGAGGTTCGCGTTGAGGTCCAGCAGCGAGAGGACTTCCTTGTCCGGCAGCGGGGTTGCGCCTTCGCGGGCAAGCTCCTCGCGGGAAATACGGGTCGGCTTTGTCACGACAACCTCCAGGGCGTTCGACTCATTTGGTCGGATACCCGGCAGGCAGCGCGGACGAAACCGTGGGTTACGGCAAGGTCAGGTCGTCGGCACCTTTTCGCCACGTGCCGCGATGTCGCAGATCTCCTCGGCGAACTGGGGCCAGAGCTCGCGCGGCAGGTCGTGCCCCATGCCCTTGAACCCGACGAACTGCGCGCCGCGGATGTGCTTGGCGAGCGCCAGACCACCGCTGACGTTGACCAGCGGGTCGTCGAGGCCGTGCATGACGAGCGTCGGCACCTTGATGTCGCGGAGGAAGTTCGTGCGGTTGCGCTGCGCCATCACCGCGGCGAGCTGGCGGAGGTAGCCGCGACGGTCGAGCGAGCGCTCGTAGCTGCGGCCGGCAAGATCGCGGAGGTAGTCCTCGTCGAGGGCGTAGCCCTTCGAGCCGATCAGCGCGAACGTCTCGATGACGGCCTCTTCGGCACCGGCCCGGTCCTTGATCACGCGCCGCTTGAACAGGTGCGGGATCAGCTGTGGCCGCGGATAGCCGACCAGTCGTGAGCCGGTCGACGTCATGATCAGCGTCAGGCTGCGCACGCGGTCGGGGTGCTTGCCGGCGATGATCTGCGCGATGAAGCCGCCCATCGATGCCCCGACGACGTGCGCGGAGTCGATGCCGAGCTCGTCGAGGAGGGCGACGCCGTCCTCGGCCATGTCGCTGACCTTGTACGGCGGCTTGCGGCGCAACAGGATGTCGCGCATCGAGGGCGTCGGCAGCTCGTCGAGGTGCGTCGACAGACCGATGTCACGGTTGTCGTAGCGGATGACGAAGAAGCCACGGCCGGCGATCAGCTCGCACATCTCGTCGGGCCACGCGATCATCTGCGTCCCGAGGCCCATGATGAGCAGGACCGGCGGCTGGCCGGCGTCGCCGAAGGTCTCGTAGGCGAGCTTCAGCCCGTTGGCGGCGGCGTACTGCGTCTCTGGCACCTCACGACGATAACCGCGGCGTTCGCGCGTGAAACAGCCGAGACCCTTCAGGTTGAGTGCGACGTAATCCCCCTTGCGAGGCCCCGCTCAAGGGGGATTTCGTCGCACTCAACGGGATCGGCGGCCGGCCTTCGGCGGCGCCGACGAGGATCTCGCGCGCCCGGGGCGGCACAGTTGAGCTCAGTCTTACGGGAGGGACGCTCATGACCATCGACATCAGCCGCCGGCAGGACCGGCTCGCGGTGCTCGCCGAGAAGCATGGCGTGCCCGGTGCGTCGCTGGCGATCCTCGAGGGCGACGAGGTCGCCGAGGCGGCGTACGGCGTCCTGAACATCCGCACCGGTGTCGAGGCGACGACCGACTCGCTGTTCCAGATCGGGTCGATCACGAAGGTCTGGACCGCGACGCTGGTGATGCAGCTGGTCGACGAGGGGCTGCTCGACCTGGACGCCCCGGTCGTGAAGTACCTGCCGGACTTCCGGGTCGCGGATGCCGACGTGACCCGGACCGTGACGACGCGCCATCTGCTCTCCCACACGAGCGGCATCGACGGCGACCTGTTCCTCGACACCGGGCGCGGTGACGACTGCGTCGAGAAGTACGTCGCCGCGATGGCCGACCTCCGGCAGAACCACCCGCTGGGCGCGACGATGTCCTACTGCAACTCCGGGTACATCGCGCTCGGCCGCCTGGTCGAGGTGCTGCGCGGCAAGACGTGGGACGAGGTGCTGCGGGAGCGGCTGTTCGCACCGCTGGGCCTGCAGACCGCCGGGACCTTGCCGGAGGAGGCGCTGCTGCATCGCGCGGCGACGGGCCACATCTCCCCGCCCGGCGGGGAGATCCAGGTGGCGCCGATGTGGGGGATCTTCCGCTCCTGCGGGCCCGCCGGTCTCATCCACGCGACGGCCGCGGAGACGCTGGCGTTCGCGAAGCTGCATCTCGCCGACGGCGTCGCGCCGGACGGCACCCGCGTCTTGTCGGTCGAGTCGGTGCAGGCGATGCGCGAACCGCAGGTCGAGGTGCCGGACCGCTGGACGCTCGGCTCGCACTGGGGACTCGGCTGGATCCTGATGGAGTGGAGCGGCCGCCAGGTCTACGGGCACGACGGCGCGACGATCGGTCAGGGCGCGTTCATGCGGATCGTGCCGGACGCGGATGTCGCGGTGTGCCTGCTCGCGAACGGCGGTCATGCCCGTGACCTGTTCGTCGACCTGTTCAACGAGATCCTCGGCGAGCTGGCTTCGGTCGAGCTGCCGGCGCGGCTGGAGCCCGCGGCCACGTCGCCGACTGATACCGAGCTCGAACGTCGTGCGGGTCGATATGCCCGCGAGGGCATCGAGCTGACGATCTCCGTCGACGGCAACGCGCTGAAGGGCGTCGTACGGTCGACGAGCCAGCTGTCGGAGGCGCTCGGGTCCGAGGACCCCGAACCGATGCAGATCCTCCCGGTCGACGGCGACGTCTTCGTCGCGAAGGGTCCGGACGACGAGTCGTGGATCCCGTTCGTGTTCTTCTCGTTGCCGGACGGGAGCGAGTACGTGCACTTCGGCGCCCGAGCCAACCCGAAGGTCGGCTGAGCGCCAGACTGACGGTCATGCGATCGGCGCCGTACTCGTCGCGGTTCGCGACCAACGGCATCGTCTGTTCGGTCGACGCGCTCGCCTCGGGTGCCGGCATCGCGATGCTGCGGCATGGCGGGTCGGCTGCCGATGCCGCCGTGGCCGCGAGCGCCGTGCTGGCGGTGACGACGCAGCACATGTGCGGACTCGGCGGTGACCTGTTCGCACTGGTGCACTCGCCCGGTGATGACGTGCCCGCGGCACTGAATGCGAGCGGCCGCAGCGGGTCGGGCGCGGATGCGGACCGGCTGCGGGCCGACGGCCACACCGAGATGCCGCCCTACGGCGACATCCGCGCGGTCCCGGTGCCGGGATGCGTCGACGGGTGGCTGGCGTTGCACGAACGCTTCGGCCGGCTGCCTCTCGCGGACGTGCTGGCGCCGGCTCGGAGCTGTGCCGCCGACGGCTTCGCGGCGTCGCCGATCCTGTCGTGGGTGGCCTCGTCGGTCGCCGGGCTGGCCGGTGGCGAGGACTTCGCCGGGGTGACTCGCCCCGGTGACGTCGTACGACGTCCGGGGGTGGCGCGAACGCTCGATGCGATCGTCGCGCAGGGGCGCGACGGCTTCTACGGAGGCGAGTTCGGCGAGGGCCTGCTGCGACTGGGGGCAGGCGAGTACGCGCCGGCCGACCTGGCGACGCCGGACGCGGAGTGGGTCGAGCCGCTGGGACTCGACGTCTGGGGTCGGCGGCTGTGGACGATGCCGCCGAACTCCCAGGGTTACCTCACCTTGGCCGGCGCGTGGATCGCGTCCGGGTTGCCGTTGCCTTCCGACCCCGAGGACGGCCTGTGGGCGCACCTGACGATCGAGGCGGCGCGGCTGGCGGCGTACGACCGGATCGACGTGCTGCACGAGGCGGCGGACGGTGCGGCGCTGCTCGACACCGACCGGCTGTCAGCCCGGCGAACGGCGATCTCGAACGACCGCGCGGCGACGCTGGGAGACTCCTATCGCCCCGGCGGCACGATCTACCTCTGCGCCGTCGACCGCGACCGGATGGGCGTGTCGCTGATCCAGTCGAACGCTGCCGGCTTCGGCGCGCGCATCGCGGAGCCGTCGACCGGCATCTTCCTGCAGAACCGCGGGATCGGGTTCAGTCTCGTGCCGGGTCACCCGGCGGAGTACGGGCCGCGGCGGCGGCCGCCGCACACGTTGTCACCGGCGTTGGTGACGCGTGACGGCGGCGAGCTCGACATGGTGATCGGAACCATGGGCGGTGACACGCAGCCGCAGATCCTGCTGCAGCTGCTGACCCGGCTGTTGGCTTCCGGCGAGTCCTGCGGGGACGCCATGGCGGCGGGGCGCTGGGCGTTGACGGAGGCCGGAGCCGGCGGCGGGTTCTCGACGTGGGACGAGCGCGGACGGGTGCGCGTCGCGCTGGAGGAGTCGACGCCGGCGGCGTGGCTCGACGGACTGCGGTCCCGCGGCCATGACGTGTCGGTGACGCCCGGCAACTATGGCCACGCGCACGTGATCGCCGTCCGGGACCAGGTGCTGGAAGGCGCGAGCGACCCCCGAGCGCTGACCGGCGCCGCAGCGACGTACTGAGTGGATGTTGAGTGCGACGTTGTCCCCCTTGGCGGCACCCCAGTTAGGGGGATTTCGTCGCACTCAACAGGGGCGGGCGGTCACCACCAGCCTCGACGGGCGCTCTGGGTCGTGCCACAACGTCTGGGTGGCGATGACGCCGTCGGCCTCGCTGATCATGTCGCCGCCGGTGCCCAGGTTGACGTCGTGCTTCGGGAACGCCGACGACGTGATCTGCAGCCGCAGCCGGTGACCCGGCAGCAGCCGATGACAGGTGTCCCACATCGCGATGTCGACCTCATAGGTCTCCCCCGGCCGGACGTCCTGCCGCGACTTGTGCCCGTCGCGAAAACGCAGACGCACCATGCCGTCGCAGAGTCGTTGCACGAAGTTGTTCGGATGCACGTCCAGCAGCATCGCGACGACGTCCGCATCGTGTGCCGACGTCGAGACGTGCCCGACGAACCGCACCGGCCCGATCAGGTCGACCGGCTCGTCGAAGACGTCGGACGTGTAGACGAGCACGTCGCCGCGCGTCTCCACGCCGTAGTAGTCGTCCGGCCCACCGATCTGTGACGAGCTCGCACCGGTGACGAACGGCACCGGCCGGTCGGGGTCGTGGGTCCACGTGTCCGACGCGCCCTCACCCGGCGCCGGCCCGGAGATGAGTCGACCGTCGCCGAACAGGCTGTTCGCCCGCCCCGAGCTCGCCAGCCACCACGTCTGCTCCGTAGCACCGGCCGGCGGCCACGACGTCTCGTCGCGCCATTCGTTGGCGCCCATGAGGAAGATGCGCACCGGTGCAGCAGCCTCGGACGGAGCCGATCCCTTCACGTGCTCGTCGAGGAACGCGACCGTCACGTTGTCGAGGTCGATCAGTGCGTCCGGGCCGAAGTCGACCTCGCCGAGCTTGCGGGTCGTGTTGACCTGGTGCCCCCACGGCCCCATCAGCAGCCGCTGGTCGGCATGCCCGGCCTCGACCATCAGCGAGAAGTTCAGCGGCGTCCCGATCTCCTCGTCGTCGTACCAGCCGGAGATGTGCAGCACCGGCACGTCGACCTCGGCGATGCGGTGCTGGTAGCGATGCGGCTCCCAGAACTCGTCCAGCGTCGAGTGCCGCAGCGTCTCCCGCCAGTTCTCGGACACGAAGCCGGCCGCCTCGTCCATCGACAGCAGCGGCCGGTGCGCGTAGACCGACATCCAGTCGACGTTGTCGGTGTGCTGCGGCACCCGCGCATCGACGAGCCGGAACCAGTTGATGCTCATCGGCGTCGGCAGCCCCGTCGGGTTCTCGACGAACGGGTCGCTCGGCGTGACGATCGCCACCATCGCCTTCAACGACGGCGGCTTCTCGAGCGCGGCGAGCCACTGGATGTGCCCGCCGTAGCTGCCACCCCACGTCGCGACCGCGCCGATGCACCACTCCTGTGCCGCCGCCCACTCGATGACGTCGTACCCGTCCGGGCCGTCTGCGGCGTACGGCGTGAAGGCGCCGTCCGAGTCACCCCGGCCCCGTACGTCGACAAAGACCGCGACGTAGCCGGCAGCGGCGAAGGTCTCCGCCCGCTTGGTCTGGAGCTCGCCGGTCTTGCCGTAGGGCGTCCGCACGACCACGGCCGGCGCCGGAAGCTCCTCCGGCAGGGTGAGATCGGCCGCGAGGGTCACCCCGTCGCGCATCGGGATCCCCTGGTTGAACCGCCGCGTCACGTTCGCCATGACCCGGGACGCTACGCCCGGGCACCGACACCGCGTCCTGTTCCGCGCGACAACTCGGACCGGCACCCTTCGGCTGCCGCGACGAGGCAGGGAGACCGCGTCAGTCCGGAGAATCTCAGCGGAGGGGCGGACGCCCGCCGCACGAGGAGGAACCATGCGACGGACCCGGCTCGCGGCCGCCCTGGCGCTGGCCATGTTCGGCGCCGGCTGCGGCACCACCGTCTCCGGCAACGTGGCGAACAGCGCCGCGAACGGCGTCGCCGCGACCAACGGCCTGTCCGTTCCCGGGAGCGGCCCGGCCGGTGCCGGAAGCGGCGCGACGTCCCTGCCCGGCGGCGGCTCCTCCGCACCCGGCGCGGCACAGCTCGGCGGCGGGGCGACCTCCCCGGGCTCGACGGCGGCGGTCGGCGGGCCACGCGGCTCGACGACCTACCCCTCGACGGGCAACCCGGCGCTGTCCGGACCGGGCGTGACGCCGACGAAGATCTACATCGGCCTCGTCTACAGCACCAACGCCGACGCCGTGAACCAGGCCGCGGGCGCCAACGGCATCTCGACGGGCGACACCCGCGGTGACGCCCTCGCGGTCATCGACGACATCAACTCCCACGGCGGGATCGCCGGGCGCAAGCTCTCGCCGATCTGGTACGCGTTCGACTCGACCTCGACCCAGCCGGTCGACCAGCAGTGGGCCGCGGCCTGCGCGAAGTTCACGCAGGACAACAAGATCTTCGCGGCGTTCGACATGGGCACCGCCAACTACCGCGCCTGCCTGCACCGGGCCGGCGTCGCCCAGATCAGCGCCAACCTTCCCGATGCGAGCGACGCCGAGTTCGCGGCGTACCCCAACTACATCGAGCTCGGCTACCCGCGCCTCGGGCGACTCGCCGCGACGACGGTGACCGCCCTCGCCGACCAGGGGTACTTCTCCGGCTGGGACCCGACGCTCGGCCAGCCGCGGAGCCAGAAGGCGAAGGTCGGCATCGTCACGTACGACGACCAGGCCTTCGGCGGCGCGGTCGACAGCGTGCTGGTCCCGGGGCTGAAGCGGCTCGGGTTCACGCCTGAGGTGCAGAAGATCGGCCAGGTCTCGACGGCCTCCGACTACGGCAACCAGGCGGCGGCGGTGCAGGCGGCGCAGCTGAAGTTCGCGTCGGACGGCGTCGACCACGTCATCATGTTCGAGGGCAACGGCGGGCTGTCGCTGTTCTTCATGAACCAGGCCGAGTCGCAGCACTACCACCCGAGGTACGGCGTCAACAGCAGCAGCGGCACCGAGGTGCTCATCAACTCCGGCGACGTACAGAAGGACCAGGCGATCGGTGCCGTCGGCTACGGCTGGATCCCGAGCCTCGACCTCACCGCAGACCGCAACACCGACAACGGGCCCTACTCCAACGCCGACCGCCGGCACTGCCTCGCGGTCATGAAGGCGCACGGCATCACCTACTCCGACACCAACGCGGAGTCCGTGGGGCTCGGCTACTGCGCCCAGCTCTATCTGCTCAAGCGCGCGGCCGACACGACGCCGAACCCGCTCAACCTGCAGACGTTCCTGAGCGCGATCGACCGGCTCGGCAGCAACGTGCCGGACGGCGGCAGCCTCGGTGAGTTCCTCGGCCCGGGCCGGCACGACGCCGCGTCGAAGTACTACTACTGGAAGTACTTCGACGGCTGCCAGTGCCTGCACTACTACGGCCCCCGCCGCACCTTCCCCTGACTCCCGGTTGAGTGCGACGTAATCCCCCTAACTGGGGGCCCGGCAAGGGGGATTACGTCGCACTCAACCTCGAGCTAGATGCGGTAGGAGCCGGATTCGGCGGTCCAGCCGGCCGGTGGATCCTCGCCGACCCGGCCGTCGATCGACTCCCGGATCAGGTCGGCGTGACCGGTGTGCCGGCCGTACTCCTCGACCAGGTCGAACAACAGCCGTCGCAGGCTCGCATGCCTGCCGTTGTCGTTCACGTGCACCGGCTGGTCGAGTCCACCGCCGGCGATCGCCTCTGCGTAGACGTCGCGGGCGGACGCGACGGCGTCGTCGTAGAGCGCGTAGAGATCCGTGGCCGAGTCCTCCGCCGCGGACGAGAAGTCCCAGCCGGGCTCGGCATCCCAGTCGATGCTCTCCCACGGCGGTCCGGGCGACTCCCCCGCACGCTTCAGCCGCGCGGTGTAGGCCTCGACGAACGCGAGGTGCTTCAGCAGTCCACCGATGGTCAAGGTGGACGCACCGACGCTCACCCGCAGGCCGCCGTCGTCGAGGCCGTCGGCCTTCCAGCGGAACGTCGTGCGCAACCGGTCGAGCGCGCCCAGCAGGTGCGCGGTCTCGTCACCCGCGAGCGGCGGTTCCCAGGGGAAGTCGGTCGAGGTCATGGGCCAAACCTAGGCCCGGCGACCGACAGTCAGCGCCGGGCAGCCAGAGTCGCGTGTTGCTGCTGCGCAATCATCGCGAGGTAGTACCACGACATCACGAAGCCGATCAGCTCGTGCACGTCGCGCGGCTCGGCGCGAAGCGTCCGGCCACCCAGCCGCGCCGAACCCGGCACGCCACCGGCGATGTCAGCAGCGAGCGGAAGCGCGAAGTCGATCTCCAGATCCAGCCGCTCCGGCACCGGCTGCGCGCGCAGCTCGCTCGCGCCGCCGACCGCAACCCGTACGGCGTCCTCGATCCGCTCGCGAGCGACCGACGGCGCCAACGTGTCCGTCGCCGAGAACCCGTGCGCCTGCTTCACCTCGACGGTCGCGATGCCCGGGAAGGCCTTCGCCGCGACCGCGCAGATCTGGTCGTCCCCGGTCAGCACTCCGACCGGCACGCCGACGCTGGCGACGTACAGGCCGTTGACCTCGGCCTCGGTCATGGGCTGTCCGTTGACCCGTACCTCTGTGAAGTTGGAGGAGAACGTGTGCGCGAGGACGCCTTCGGCGCCGGCCGCCGCGTGGTAGCCGACGAACACCGCGAGCGCGTCGTCAGAGGTGACGCCCTGCACCATGCACGACGGCCTGGGCGCACCGAAGACGAGCCGCGCCCGCGGGTCGAGCCGGTCGTGGATCAGGTTGTCCATCGTGCCGTGGCTGTCGTTGACCAGGACCTCGGTCGCGCCGCCGGCGAAGGCGCCGCGGATCGCCGCGTTGGCCTCCTCGGTCATCAGCTCCTGGGCGCGCGGGTAGCCACTGCCGCCGCGGATGATCTGGTCGAACGTCGCGACGCCCGCGACACCCTCCATGTCGACCGAGATGAAGACGCGCATCGTCACCTGTCCGCGATCTGGTAGCCGGCACTGGTGAACTTCGCGCACGTGCAGGAGCTGTCCCAGGCGATGTCCCAGCCGACCTGTACGCCGTCATGCCGGCCGGGCGCGTAATAGAGCTGCGGGAACAGTGCCGGCTGGAAGCTGCCGCGCAGTCTCTCGATCGCGGCGCGCACGGTGTCGCGGTTGACGACGCCCCCGGCGTTGTTCAGGCCGTCGCGCAGCAGGTAGAGCATGTCGCAGTAGCTCAGCGCGATGGACGCGGCGTTGGTGCTGGTGAAGGTCTGCCCGGTGCGGTCCTTCATGACCTTGAGGCAGTACTTCGTCGCCGGCGTCTCGAACTTGTCCGCGGCCGACGCGCTCAGGTCCAGCGTCGGGTTCCAGGCGAACCCCATGGCGCCGTTGAGCACCTGCTTCGGGACGATGCCGCTGTCGTAGATCGCCTGCAGGCCCGAGCCGGAGTGCACCCCGAAGCGGGGGTAGTAGTGCTGGCTGTTCGCGTCCTGGCCGAAGAAGGTCACCAGCTGGCCACCGGTGTCGAGCAGGATCACGTGGGTGACGCCGTCCTGTCGGAACTTCAGCACTGCGCTCGAGATGTCGCTCAACGTCTTGCCGTCGTCCGCCTGGCTGCCGGGGTTGTAGATGCGGACGACGTCGCTGGCAGCCACGGGGTAGCCCGCGGCCTTCAGCGCGGGCAGCAGGACGTGGTCGAGCGGGCGGTTCCACGTCGGCGTGTCGACACCCAGGACGCCGACCTTCGTCGGCGCTGTTCCGGGAGCGCCGTTGACGGTGTCCCAGCCGTTGAAGTAGTGCTGCCGCTGCAGCGCCGGAACGAGCGCGTTGTCGATCCGGTCCTGACTGATGGTCCCGGCCTCGAAGTAGTAGGGGTACTGCCGGAACTCACCGTCGTCGGGGTCGACGAGCACACCGCTGTCGATGTCGATCGCGCCGCTCTTGAACAGACATGCGAAGTAGTTGTCGGTGTAGCCGACGCCGAGCGCGGCGAAGACGTGGTGGTCCTGGGTGAAATCGGCGCACTCGGCCTGGTCCTGGTCGGCCGTGGTGTCGGTCGACTGCGCGTCGGTCGCGTGGAACACAGGGACGAGCTTGCGGCCGGCGACGCCGCCGTGCGCGTTGATGTCGTCGATGACGGCCTGGGCGTCGGCCTTCTCGTTGCCGCTGGTGATGCTGCTCGCACCGAGCGCGGCGTTGGCCGCGTCACCGTTGACGGTGTAGTCGACGCCGACGTAGATCGCCTTGTCCGTGACGCCGGGACCGTTGAGGTCGGCGCTCGCGTTGCTGCCACCCGTGGGGACGCCCGTGGTCGCTCCCGACGTGCTCGAGCCCGACGACAGCAGCGGCGCGCTCCCCGCCGCGGAGCTCGCAGGTGCCGAGCCGACATTGCCGGTGGCAGGACCGGTGGAGGTCGTCGACGACGCGGTCCCGGACTGCGCAGCGGTGTTGCCCGCGCTCAGCCCGTCAACGCCCGCCGGCGCGGCTCCCTGCGGGACGCCGCTCACGGTCGTCCCGCAGCCGGCGGCGACGAGCGTGGCCGTCGCGACGAGCACCTGTCTGCGCACTGCTCAGTCCCCCGAGCTCTTGCGGACGTAGGCCACCGGTTCCTCGCCCTCGAACTGCGCGACCGCGCGACTGACCGCTCCGTCCGCATCGGTCTGGAAGACCACCGGGACGTCGACGTCGAGCGCGTCGTAGTGCACGTCCCAGGTGTCGAGTCGGCGATGCCTCGCGGTGCACTCGAGCTCACCGATCCGGACGGACAGCGCGCCGCCCACGACCGCGACGTGCAGCTCGCCGTAACCCGGGTTCACGAACACCCCGGCGTACGACGTCAACGGATGCACCGGCGGACGCACCGCAGATGGCTCCTCCGGCTCGCGCTGGCCCGGCGCGATCTCGGCGTCGGCCCCGCCGCGCAGCGCGTCGAACCACGAGGTCTCCGCGGACTCGCCGAGCAGCGCGTCCGCGATGTCGAGGCAGCCGGCCATCGCCAGGCTCGACAGATGCTGGTTGACGCTGATCGTCACACCGATCCGCTGCTCGGTCAGCACCAGAGTGTGGGTCGTGAACCCGTCGATGCCGCCGGTGTGCGACACCATCGGGCGGCCGCGCCAGGTCGACACGAGCCAACCCATGCCGTAGCCGTAGAGCCGCAGCTCGGGGAACGGCGACATGCCCGCCGGTGTGGGCGTCTGCAAGGCGTGCGTCGCGGTCACAGCGCCGGCCGGCAGGTAGTCCGCCCCCGTGTGCAGCAGCAGCCACTGCGCGGCATCGTCGGCGCACGTCATGACCGCACCCGCGGGAGCCGCACCCGAGATCGGCCGCCACGTCGTGACCACCGCCTTGCCGTCACGCTCGACGTGCGGAGTCGCGCGGTCCTGATCGGAGACCGTCCGCTGCACGTCGATCCACGACCGGGTCATCCCGCCCCGCTCGAGCACACGCGAGTGCAGCACGTCGCTCCAGCTGACCCCTGCCGCGCGCTCCATGGCGATCCCGGCAACGGCATAGCCGAGGTTGCTGTAGACGAACTGCGCGCGCAGGTCGCCGGCGAGCGGCAGGTGCTCGAGCCGGGCGAGCAGCTCTGTCGCGTCCCACGCGGGGTTCGCGATCCAGGTGAAGTCGTGCCGGCCCAGACCACCTCGATGCGACAGCAGGTCGCGCGTCGTCACCCGATCGGCGATCGTCATGTCCGGCAGCCGCAGCTCCGGCACATAGCGACGCACCGGTACGTCCAGGTCGAGCACGCCCTCCTCGGCCAGCACGGTCGCGGCGAGCGAGCTGTAGGCCTTGCCGCACGAACCGTGGCGGAACAACGTTCGCGGCCCGACCGGCGTCGCGTCGTCGACCCCGCGCACACCGAGGCCACCGGCGAAGAGCACCTCGCCGTCGCGGACGACGGCCAGCTCGAGCCCGGGCACGTGCCACCGGTCGAGCTCCCCCACCAAGCGCTGGACCGCGAGGTCGAGAGCGGTCCGCCCCCCGACGACCGTCACGCAGGCACCGCGTCCTTCACCCGCGTCGCGAGCCGCCCACCGAGATGTACGCCGTCCACGTGACCCTCGGCGTCGCGCGAGAAGTAGCCGCGCATTCCCTTGGCCGGCCCGTCGGGGACGACGTACTGGTCGCCGTCTCCGGCCAGCAGCGCCAACGGGATGGCCGGCTGCTCCTCGTCGACGTCCTCGCCCTGCTCGCGCAGCACGGCGCGCATCTCCGGCTTCATCTCGACCTTGACGAGCAGCCGGCCCGCCTCCGCGGTGATGTCGGCGGTCGCGGCGATCGTCTCGTAACGTCCCACGTACTGCAGCAACGCCTCGTCGCCGAGCACCAGCTGCTCGGGCTCGACATCCTTCAGCCCCAGGTAGTGGTCGAACGCCCACTTCTCCAGCAGAGTGTTGAGCTGCGAGCCGTTGGGACCGGAGTTGGTCATCGAGATCAGCGCGAAGCCGCGCTCCGGCACCATCGTGAACTCCGAGTACTGACCGTTCGTCGTGCCGCCGTGTCCGACGACCCGCGCACCCTCGATGTCGCGGAGCAGCCAGCTGATGCCGACATAGTCGCCCAGTGCACTGCCGCGCATGTCGAACGTCGGCTCCTGCATGCGGGCGAGCAGCTCCTCGGACAGCAGCCGCGTGCCGTCCGGTGCGGTGCCGTCACCGAGGTGGAACTTCGCCCACCCCAGCTGGTCGCGCGCGTTGGCGGAGATGCCACCGGCAGGCGTGTTGCCCCGCGGCAGCGCCCACGGCCGCGCGATCGTCACGCGACCATCGTCGTGCTTCTGGTGCCCGACGACGAACCGCCGCGTCATGATGTCGTTCGGGAAGAACAGCGTGTGGTCCATGCCCAACGGCTCGAGCAGCAGGTCCTTGATCGCCTGCTCGTAGGTCGTGCCGGTGATGCGTTCGATGATGAGACCGGCGACCGAGAGCGACGCGTTGTTGTAGGAGACGGTCGAACCGAGCGGCGAGACCTGCTGCAGCCGCTCCATCCTGGCGACGTACTTCGCGAGGGCGTCGTCACCGTCGCCGGTGTGGTCCATCATGTCGCCCTCCCAACCAGCCGTGTGGTTGAAGAGCTGGAGGACGGTGACCTTCTCCTCGACGTCCTTGTCGCGCAGGCGGAACTCCGGCAGGTACTTCTTCACCGGCGCGTCGAGGTCGACCTTGCCCTGCTCGACGAGGCGCATCATCGCCGTCGCGGTGTAGGTCTTGCCGGTCGAACCGAACTGGAACAGCGTGTTCTCGTCGACGTCGAGTGGGTTGTCGACGCTGGTCACGCCGTGGAAGGCGTAGTGCTCCTCACCGTCGAGGAGGACACCGACGGCCACGCCGACGACGCCCAGCTCGGTCGCGAGCTCGGTGAGCTTCTGCTGCAGTGCCTCGGCGCCCACGGGACGTCCCTTCACTTGCCGCGGCGCAGCCGGCGCCCCGGTGTCTCCTTGGTGAGTTCGCCGTCGGCGACGGCGACCCTGCCGTTCACGACCACGTGCCGGACGCCGGACGCATAGCGGTGCGGGTCGGCGAAGGTGGCGTGGTCGACGTACGTGTCCGGATCGAGGACGACCAGGTCGGCGAAGCCGCCCTCGACGACGCGCCCGCGGTCGACCAGGCCGAAGTTGTCGGCAGGCAGGCTGGTCATGCGCCGGACGCCTTCTTCGAGCGGGAACAAGCCCTCGTCGCGGCCGTAGTGGCCGAGCACCCGGGCGAAGGTTCCGTAGGTGCGCGGGTGCGTCGCCGAGTCCGTGAACGGTGGCGCGGCCCGGTGTGCGCCGGCGTCGGAGCCGACCGACACCCACGGCTGTTGCAGTCCGAGTCGCACGTTGTCCTCGTCCATGAGGAAGTACGCCGCCCCGGTGCCCGGATCGCGCGCGACGATCTCCAGCAGCGCGTCGGCGTCGTCGAGGCCAAAGTCGGCGGCGAGATCGGCGAGGGTGCGGCCGTTGGCCGGTGTTCCGTCGGCGAGGTCGTCGAGGAAGAGGATGCCGTCACCGCCGGCCCCGAGGAAGAGGTTCTCGAAGTCGTCGGACCGCGCGCGCATCTCCGCGGCCATCTCCCGGCGCTGCTGCGGGTCGGTCAGGCGTTCGTTCAGCGCGTCCGGACCGCCGACGTGGAAGCGCGGAGGAATCGAGGCGGCGAGCGCGGTGCCGCCTGCGGTGTAGGGGTACATGTTGGCGCTGACGGCCTGCCCGCTCTCGCGAGCTTGCTCGATGCGCTCGATGGCGAGCTTCATCTTGTGCCAGTTGTGCCGGCCGGCGGCCTTGAGGTGGTAGACCTCGGCGCGGCAGCCGCCGTCGCGACCGAGCATCAGCAGCTCGTCGAGGCACTCGAGGAACTGGTCGCCTTCGCTGCGGAGGTGCGAGATGTAGGTGCCGCCGTGCCGTCCGATGACCTTGCAGAGAGCGAGCAGCTCCTCGGTGCGGGCGAACCGACCCGGTGCATAGATGAGTGCGGTGCCGATCCCGAGCGCGCCCTCGGCCATCTCCTCGTCGACGAGCGCGCCCAGCCGGTCGAGCTCGTCCGTGGTCAGCGGCCGGTCGTCGAAGCCCGCGCCGAGGACACGCAGGTTGACGCCGCCGATGAAGCTGGCGACGTTCGGTGCCACGCCCCGCCGCTCCAGATGGTCGAGGCCCTCGGAAAGCCGGTCGAAGTCGACCTGCGCACCGCCGCCGAGACCATCCCAGTTGCGCAGCGCCTTCGACACCTCGCCGGGCCCGAGCGAGAACGCCTCACCGAAGACCTCGGTCGTGACGCCCTGGAGCAGGTCCGAGGCGCCGCTGGGGTCGACCTGCAACGTCCCCCACGCGTGACTGAGGACGTTGACGAAGCCGGGCGCCACGACCTGGCCGGTGGCGTCGAGCACCTGCGCGTCGACATCGGCGTCGAGCTCACCGACCGCCACGATCCGGTCGCCGTCGACAGCCACGTCGGCACGTCGTGCCGGCGCGCCGGTGCCGTCGACGACGGTGCCGCCGCGCAGCACGAGGGTGGCCGGCATGCCTCGAGTCTGTGGCCGGAAGGCGATCGCGGGCATGGTGCGGACGGAACAAGCCCGGCCTGCGCCTTTGTCATCACGCACGACCGGACCGGTACGGCGCCGATGCGACGATGTCCGCGTGACCGTGGACCCTGCAGCGGCAGCCCTGCACGCTTCGGCGACCGTCGTCGACACCCATAACGACCTGCTGATGCTCGTCAGCCGACGCCCGGCCGCCGATCAGGCGCCGTACTTCCGGCGACACTGGCTGCCGCAGCTGCAGGCGGGCGGAGTCGACGTGCAGGTGCTGCCGGTCTTCGTCGACGACGACTTCCGCCCGGAAGGCGCGCTGCGGCAGACGCTGCGGATGATCGAGTGCGCGCACCGGGTCGCCGACGAGGCGGGCGACGTCGTCTCGTTGTGCCGGAGCGGGGCCGAGATCGATGAGGCACTCGCCGGCGGCCGGATCGCGCTGCTGCTGGCACTCGAGGGGTGCGAGGCGGTCGGCACCGACGTCGAGCTGCTGCGCACCTTCGCCCGGCTCGGCGTGCGGATGGTGTCGTTCACGCACTTCGGCCGCACGGCACTCGCCGACGGCTCGGCGGAGGACGCCGCCGGCAGCCGTCTCACGGCTGCCGGTGTCGAGGCCTTCCGCCTGCTCGAGGAGCTGTCCGTCCTCGTCGACGTGTCGCACCTGTCCGCCGCAGGCACCGACCACGTGCTGTCGCTGGCGACGCGTCCGCTGGTCGCGAGCCACTCGTCGGCGTACGCGCTCTGCGAGCACCACCGCAACCTCACCGACGAGCGGTTGAAGGGCATCGCCTCCACCGGCGGCGTCGTCGGCGTGAACTTCTTCTACGGGTTCATCGACCCCGACTCACCCACGATGGCTCGCCTCGTGGACCACATCGAGCACATCGCCGGCGTCGCCGGCATCGACCACGTCGGGCTCGGACCGGACTTCGTCAAGGAGGTGTTCGAGCAGCTGACGCCGCCGGCCATCCCCGTCGACTTCGACGGCACCGACGGCACGCGCGTCATCCCCGGGCTGGACGGACCGGCCGGACTGCCCCTCGTGACCGAGGAGATGCTGCGCCGCGGCTGGCCGGAGCGCGACATCCGCAAGGTGCTCGGCGAGAACTGGGTCCGCGTCTTCCGCAGTTCCCTCGGCTGTTGAGTGCGACGTAATCCCCCTAACTCGCCCGTCGGATAGGGGGATTACGTCGCACTCAACGTCGTTTCAAGCCGCCGCTGCGGGCGGCGTGGTCGGACAGCTCGGCGGCGTCGCGCACCAGCTGTTCGACGACGGCGCGATGCGCAGCGTCCTGCCGGCGCCCGAGGTGGATGCTCCACGCGCCGAGGGCGAAGCCCAGCAACCCGATGCCGACGACGCTCGCCGAGATGAGCCACGGCAGCTGAAACGGGACGTACGGCGTCCGGGCGACACCGCGCCAGCCCCAGGCGAGCAGGCCGAACGCCGCCAGCGCTAGCGCGACGATCACGCCGATCACCTGCACGCCCGGGTCGCGCAAGGCCGCGAACCACGCCGGCACGGTCACCGTGACCCGGCGGGTCGGGTCCGGCGACGGGTCGGGAAGCGCCGACGGGGCCACAGGCGTCACTGGTCGATCGAGCTCTGCAGGTCGTGCAGCGCCTCGGCGAGCGTCGCCATCTGCCGCGCGCGGGCGGCACCGTCCTGGCGGCGCGCGCTGACGTTGATGACCACGAGACCGGTCATCACGAGACCGAGACCGGGGAGGCCGGCGGAGACGACGTAGGGCATCTGCCGCCAGACGTCCACCAGCGCCGCCACCTTCACCCACGCGAAGCCGATCAACGCGAAGCCGAGCAGCGTGATCGCGACCCCGACGTAGGTCGGGACGAGGCTTGCCGGGTCCGCGAGCGCCTGCAGCCAGGTCCGGCGACGGCCGAGGTCGAGGCTCCCCGACTCGAACGGGCCGGGCCCGCCGGCACGCCGGAACATGCTGCGGCGACGCGTCGAACCCAGCAGGTCCTGCTCGGTCATCGCAGTCGTCACGTCGGTCATCGGGTCTCCTCGAGCAGGTCGCGGACGAGCGCCGCGACGAGTGCTGTTCTTTCGACGAGCGCGCTGACGGATGCCCACTCGCCTTCGGCATGTGCATTGGCACCGACGGCACCGAGCCCGTCGAGGGTCGGCACGCCGAGCGCGGCCGTCAGGTTGCCGTCGGACCCGCCCCCGACGCCGACCCCGCCGAGCACCGGGAAGCCGAGCGCGGCCGCGTGCCGCTGGGCCCGCGCGAACAGCTGGGCGGACGCCTTGGGCTCCAACGGCGGGCGCACCGACTCGGCCGCTGCCTTCACGCTCGCGCCGGGGAGCCGGGCGACGAGCGACGTGAGCTCGTCCTCGACCCGCTGCAGCTCGTCCGAGATCGCCGCCCGTACGTCGACAGCGAGGGTCGCCGACGACGGGACGGTGTTGACGGTCGACCCGCTCTGCAGGACGGTCGGCGTCACGGTCGTGCCGATCTCCGGTCGCGCGAGCCCGGCGACCGTGAGCACCTGATGCGCCGCCTCGACGGTCGCGTTGACGCCGGACTCCGGCTCGAGGCCCGCGTGCGCGGCGCGGCCCACGATCTCGATGCGGTACATCGCGATGCCCTTGCGCGCGATCTTCAGTGCACCGTCCGCGCTCGGCTCGAGCACGAGGACCGCGCGGGCGTCACGACACGTGTCCTCGATCAGCTGCTGAGACGACAGCGAGCCGACCTCCTCGTCACTGGTGAGCAGGATCGCCACGCCGTCGAGGTCGTCGAGCGACTGCAGCGCGGCGAACAGCTGCACGACGCCGACCTTCATGTCGAAGACGCCAGGGCCGGTCAGCCGGTCACCGTCACGCTGGAACGGCCATCGCGCGAGGGTGCCGAGCGGCCAGACGGTGTCGAAGTGACCGAGCAGCACGACTCGCGGCCGGCCGAACTGCCACCGCAGATGCACGCGGCCGTCGACGAGCACCCGCTCCGGCGCCTGCCCGATGCGCCGCACCGCCAGCGCCTCGACGACATCCGCGCACTTCGCGACCGCGGCCAGGTCACCGGAAGGCGACTCGCAGCTCACGAGCGCCTCGACATCCGCGACCAGCTCGTCCGCCGGCAGCTGCGACGAGGCCGTCACGACCGCACCGACAGCGGGGTCGCGTCGCGAGTAAACACCCGCGCGAAGAAGATGCCCGCACCCAGCAGCAGCAGGGGCACGACGAAAGCGATCGACGGCGGCGTGCCGAGCGCGTAGGCCGCGGGCTGCGCAAGCGTCGTCGTCGGCCGCTGCGGGGTCGCGACGAGCGGCGGTGAAACCGGCGGCTGCAGGCCGGTCGGCGCCGGCAGCTGCACCGACGGTTGCGAAGCCGGTGGCGGCACCGACGTCACCGGCGTCGTCGATCCGCTCGTCGTCGTACCGCCGAGGTCCTGACCGGTGCTGTCCGCGACCGGCGTGTAGCGCACGACGGTCTGCACGTGCGGAGTGCCGGATCGCTTGCGGCCGTCGATGGTGACGTGCCAGGCATCGGTCTGCTGCGACGTCACCGTGTCGGGCACCAGCGCGATCCCGAGCGCCGGCGTCCCGTTCGTCCACGCCGACAGCAGCGGAGCGACGTCGATCGTGAGGACGCTCTTCTTGGCGTCGTACGACGCCGGCGACGACGTCGAGCAGTCGGCCTTGGGCGGCGGCATGACCGAGCCCTGCTGCCCGTCGCTGAACGGCTGCGTCGCGAGGCAGGCCAGGATGTGCGCCGTCTCGGGCGACTGCGTCCCGTCCGTGCTGCCGGTGGCGACCGGAAGCGTCATCACCGCGCTCGAGATCGTCCCCGCGGACATGAGGAACGAGGTGTCCGGCAGCAGGTAGCTGCGCGAGGTCTCCTGGCCTCCGGCGAGCCCGACGTGCAGCGTGTCAGCGGGGTACGGCGACGCCGGAGCATCCGCGGGCGGGCAGCCGAGCGGGCTCGTGCAGATGTCCACGGGCGCGCTCGCGAACCAGGCCTCGGACACGTCGCCGACGGTGACCGTGACCGGCGTGGCGGAGGCCGGCGTCGTGGGGACCGTGGCGGCGGCCGGCGCCGCGAGCAGCCAGCCGAGCGGCACGGCGACGCCGCCGAGCAGCATCGCCGCCCGGCGCAGCTGAGCGCGCCGCCTCACCGTGTTCATGTTCGGCACGGCGCCGCGTGCATCCTGCCCGTCATCGCGACCAAGCCTGCCCCGGCGCTGCGGCCGCCGCATCGTCGCCCGGCACAAGCCGGAGCGCGGCGCCTCGTCGGCCCGTATGACGCGCGGCGGCGCCGCCGGGGACTACCGTCCGGAGCGTGAAGCTGACCGCGGTCGAGCTGCGCCGCATCTCCGTCCCCTACGTCGCGCCGTTCCGCACGTCGTTCGGCACCGAGCTGGGCAAGGACGCGCTGCTCATCCGGGTGACGACGCCCGACGCCGAGGGCTGGGGCGAGTGCGTCGCGATGGACGCTCCGCTCTACTCCTACGAGTTCGTCGACGCGGCCCAGGACGTCGTCAAGCGGTTCCTGCTCCCGCGGCTGTTCGCCGCCGGCGAGGTCACCGCGGGCCAGGTCGCGCACCTGCTCGAGCCGATCAAGGGCCACCCGATGGCGAAGGCCGCCGTGGAGATGGCGCTGCTCGACGCGGAGCTGCGCACGGCGGGAGTGTCGCTGGCGACGTACTTCGGGGCGACGCGCGACCGGGTGCCCTCCGGAGTGAGCGTCGGCATCATGAACTCGATCCCCGAGCTGATCGACGCGGTGGGCGGCTACCTCGACGAGGGCTACGTCCGGATCAAGCTGAAGATCGAGCCGGGATGGGACGTCGAGCCGGTCCGCGCGGTCCGCGAGCGGTTCGGCGACGATCTGCTGCTGCAGGTCGACGCCAACACGGCGTACACCCTCGGCGACGCACGGCAGCTCGCGCGGCTCGACCCGTTCGACCTGCTGCTCATCGAGCAGCCACTGGCGGAGGACGACGTACGCGGCCACGCCGAGCTCGCCAGGCGGATCAAGACGCCGGTGTGCCTCGACGAGTCGATCACCTCGGCGCGGTCGGCCGCCGACGCGATCTCGATCGGTGCCTGCCAGATCATCAACATCAAGCCGGGACGAGTCGGGGGCTACCTCGAGGCGCGCAAGATCGCGACGCTCGCGGCGGCCAACGGCATCCCGGTGTGGTGCGGCGGGATGCTCGAGACCGGCATCGGCCGCGGCGCCAACGCCGCGCTCGCGGCCTGCCCGGAGTTCACCTTGCCGGGCGACGTCAGCGCCTCCGGTCGCTTCTACGCCCGCGACATCACGTCGCCGTTCGTCCTCGAGGACGGGCACATCCGGGTGCCGACGGGCCCGGGCCTCGGTGTCGAGGTCATCGCCGACATCGTCGACGAGGTCACGACCTCCGTCGAGACGATCCGCCCCTAGCGTTGAGTGCGACGTAATCCCCCTTGCAGACCCTCTGGTTAGGGGGATTTCGTCGCACTCAACTCGCGCTTGGGTGCTGCGCGCCTCGATCGCTGCGCCTTCGGCGCCGCCCCCGACCGCTCGATCGCGGTGATGCTGCCGCCGAGGTAGGCGTCGATGACGGCCGGATCGGCCCGTACGACGTCCGGCGTGCCCTCGGCGATCACGGTGCCGTCCGCCATCGCGATGATCCGGTCGGAGATCCCCATGATGAGCGGGATGTCGTGCTCGATGACGACGAGCGTGAGGCCGAGCTGCGCCTTGAGGTCGACGAGCAGCTCGCCGAGCGCCTCGGTCTCGCGTTGCGCGATGCCGGACGACGGCTCGTCGAGCAGCAGGCAGACCGGGTCCAGCGCCACGAGGCAGGCGATCTCGGTGATCCGGCGCGTTCCGGTGGACAGCTCCTGGATCTGCTTGTCGCGGTAGCGGTCGAGACCCATCGCCGCGACGAGCGCACGCGCCCGCCGTTCCTTCGTCCGCTCGCCGAGCGTCAGGCCGAGCGTCGACGTGAGGAAGCGAGTCGGGCTGACGCGTTCCTGCGCGAGCATGACGGTCTCCTTGACCGTCATCGTCGGGAAGAGCGCCGCGTCCTGGAAGGAGCGGATGAGCCCCAGCCGGGCGCGGTCCTCCGGCCCGAGATGCGAGATCTCCCGCCGGTCGAACACCACCCGGCCGGTGTCGGCGCGGGTGAAACCGCCGAGCAGCTCGAACGTCGTCGTCTTGCCGGCACCGTTGGGGCCGATCAGCCCGATGGTCTCGCCGGTGCGCACGGCGAACGACACGTCCCGCACCGCCCGTACGCCGCCGAAGCTCTTGCTCAGGTGTCGCGCCTCGAGCAAGGTCGCGCCGGGTGACGGCTGCCGCTGGCCCGGCACGGAGGTGCCGCTCTCCGCGCGCAGCGAGGCGAGTGAGGGCGCCGAGATCGAGGCGTCCGCGTCGGCGGCTGCGACGTCCTCGCCCGCGTACGCGGGCTCGGGATCGATGCCGTGCCAGCGCGCTATCCGCTTCACGAGCCGGTCGCGCACCGGCTCGACGAGCTGGATGAGCCCACCCGGCTTCCAGAGGATGAGGCCGAGCGCACCGAGCGACGTCGCCGCCAGCGCGATGTTGCCGATCTTCAGCAACGGCAGCCCGAGCACCCAGGCCGACCCGATGATCGGACCCGCCAGCACGGAGACGCCGCCGAGCACCGTCATGACGACGACGTCGATGCTGGACTTCGCCGGGAACGTCGACGCGCTGATGCTCGACAACCCGTGCGCATAGGTCGCGCCGCCGATGCCGGCGATGAACCCGCCGACGAGATAGCCCTGCAGCTTCACGAGGCTCGCGCGCACCGTGAAGGCGCGCGCGTTGTCCTCGTTGTCGCGGATCGCCACGAGCAAGCGGCCGAAGCCACTCCGCCGGATGTTCCGTGCGATCAGCAGCGACAGGACGAACAGTGTCAGCGCGAAGTAGTAGTAGCGGTGACCGGTGTCCAGCGGGTGCGACAGCGGCCAACCGGTCGGCTTGCCGGGATCACGCCCGTCGCCGAGCATCCACGGCTGGGTGATGAGCCACGCCGGTGTCGCGAGCGCGAAGCCGAGCGTCGTCACGGTGAGCATCAGGCCGCGGATGCGCAGCGCCGGCAGGCCGATGACAACCGAGACAATGCCCGCGCCGAGCCCGGCGTAGAGCAGCGCCAGCGGGAAGTCGCCGATCCGTCGCGAGACCTGGAACGACACCACCGCCCCGACAGCGGCGACGGCGAACTGGCCCAGCGTCAGCTGACCCCCGAGACCGGTCAGCACGCCGATGGACAGCCCGACGATGGCAAAGCCCATCATCCCGGTGAAGGTCACTGACAGGCTGTTGGTGATGAACGCGGGGAGGATCGCCAGCACGGCGACGAAGGTGACCGCGATGATCGTCGGCATCATGCGGATCAACCAGATCTGCTGCAGCCGGTGCGGGATCGGTCGCAGACCCTGGACGGCTGCCCAGCTGCCCTTCTCCTCGTCGCGGCCGCCGCGCTGACGCTGCACCAGGAGGGCGACGAGGATGACCGCGAACAGCATGACCTCGACCAGCCCGGAGCGCGGGTAGTTCCACAGCAGCAGCTGCTCGAGGATGCCGAGGCCGATGCCGCCGGCCAGCGCGAGCGGCAGGCTCTGCATCCGCCCGATGACCGCCGCGGTCATGGCGCGAAGCAGCAGTGCCGGTCCGAAGCTGTCCCCGCTGGTGAAGCCCTGTGTCGGGGCAGTGAGGATCGCGGTGAACGCCGACAGCGCCCCGGCGATCGCCCACGACAGTGACGACATCCGCGACGCGAAGATGCCGGACATCCGCGCGGCCTCGGGGTTGGCGGCTGCTGCGCGGATCGCGAGACCGAAGCGCGACCGCTTCAGGAACAGCGCGATCGCGATGACGCAGACCGGCGACAGCACGAGCATGCCGGAGTAGGCCTCGGTGATCCGCAGAGCGCCGACGTTGAACGCGGGGATCCACGGGTTCGGCATCGGGTAGAGCGACCCGGCGGAAGCCGTGGAGTTGATGACGGCGGCGAAGATGACGAGGAACTGCCCGACGCCGAGTGTCGCGACGATGCTCATCAGCCGTGGGGCGTTCCGGAGCCGCCGTACGACGCCGGTCTCGGCTGCGGCTCCGGTGAGCGCGGCGACGCCGAGTGCGACCGGGAAGGCGATCCAGTAGGGAACGTGCCACTTCACCGCCGCGACACCGAAGAACGCCGACCCGAACGCGCCGATCTGGCCGTGCGCGAAGTTGATGATCCGGTTGGTCCGGTAGATGAGCACGAGACCGACCGCCAGGAGGCCGTAGGTCAGGCCGATGATCGTGCCGAGCAGGATCACGGGGAACGGCGTGTCCGCCTTGATGAGGTGATGATGCGCGAGGACGACGGAGACGACCTTCGCGACGGCGACCGCCGCGACGAAGACCCCGAGCTGCGTCAACGTCTTGCGGTTCACAGCGCCGCTCCCGCACCGGCACCCTGAAGGAAGACCGCCCGCAGCAGGTCGTCGCGGGCGAGAAGGTCTTCGGCCCGTCCGTCGAAGCGCATCTCGCCCTTTTCCATGAAGTAGGCGTGCTCGACGAGGTTGAGCGCGATGTTGACCGACTGCTCGACGAGGACGACCGCCGTACCGTCGGCGTTGATCCGGCGCACCATCTCGAGCAGCTGGCCGACGATGACCGGCGCGAGGCCGAGCGACAGCTCGTCGATGAGCAGCAGCCGCGGCCGCAGCATCAGCGCCTTCGACAGACCGAGCATCTGCTGCTCACCGCCGGACAGCGTCGCGGCCAGTGACGTGCGGCGCTCGTACAGCCGCGGGAACGCCTCGAACGTCGTGTCGATCGCCCGCTCCACTGCGGCCCTGTCGCGGCCCATCGTGTAGCCGTAGCTGCGGAGGTTCTCGACCACCGTCATCGGACCGAACACGGCGCGTCCCCCGGGGATCTGGGTGATGCCCAGTCGCAGCCGGCGTTCGGCGTCGAGGTAGGTGATCTCCTGGCCGCGGTAGCGGACGCTGCCCTTGCTCGGCAGGCCGATGCCGGAGATGACCTTGAGCAGCGTGGACTTGCCGGCGCCGTTGACTCCCAGCAGTGCGACCATCTCGCCGTCGTCGACGGTGAAGTCGACGTCGAAGAGCACCTGCAGCTGACCGTAGGAGAAGTCGAGCCCGCGCGCGGCGAGCATCGGCAGCCGGCCGCCCCCGGCGTGGATGCGCTTGATCTCCTCGTCCTCCAGGACCTCGTCGATCATCCGGTCGAGGTCGTGGCCGATGAGCTTGCCGCCGCTGGCGATGATGAGCGCCCCGAGCACACCGGGGATCGCGATCGCGACCATCGTCCCGGTGGCGCCGTACTGGCTCTGGATGCCGCCGAGCAGCAGCGCGCCGGCGAGCCCGCCGATCGAGGAGAAGATCGCGATGAGCGCCTGCGCGTGCGGCCGCATCGTCGCCGGGATGATCGACAGCAGCGACACCGCGAGCAACGGCGTGAGCAGGCCGATGGCCGCACCCGCGAGCCCGAAGCACGTGATCATCGGCGCGAACCACGGCATGACGCCACCCGCCGCGATGAGCAGTACGCCGACAGCGAGCAGCACACCGCTCGCGGCGAGCACGCGTCCCGGCGCAGACCGGAACTGCTTCTCGCCGCGGCCGCCGTAGATCAGCAGCGCCGCCACGCCGCACACGGCGTAGAAGGCGAAGAACGCGCCCCGCCCGGCCGGACCGAGGTTCCACCGCTGGTCGAGGAAGAACGAGATGAACACGTTGAGCGGCGCGGTCAGGATGCCGACGACCGCGAAGCCGGCGAAGACGCGCCGGTTGGTCGGGATGAGCAGCAGCCGACGGCAGATCTCCCAGAAGCCGAGCGCGACGTCGGCCTGCGTCAACGCCTCCGCCTGCACGTGCTCGCCGTGCGCCTCGTGCACCGACGCGCGCAGCTGCTGGGTGTCCCACTTGCCGAAGCCGGGATCGCGCAGGCCCATCGCCGCGAGCACCATCAGCACCGCGATCAGACCCAGGCACAGGAACACGCCGCGCCACGTGAAGCCCAGGTAACCGGCAAGGATTCCGACCAGCGCAGGACTGGCGACCTGTCCGGCGGTGCCCATCGCGTTGTAGACCGAGACGGCACGCACGCGCGCCGACGGGTGGTAGCTGTCCATGACGAGCGGCGTGTGCAGCGCGGTGACGCTGCCGGTCGTCAGGCCGTCGAACATGAGCACGGCGAGGAGCCCGAGCAGCGAGGTGACGAAGCCGGAGAACAACGTGATGAGGCTCCAGGCGACGCCGGTCGCGAGGCAGAGCAACGCCCGTCGCGCGCGTCGTTGGGTGAGCGCTGCCATCGGCAGCGGCGCGACGGAGATCGCCAGCTGCTGCAACGAGAAGCAGGCGCCGATGAGAGCGATCGAGATGCCCAGCGCGCGGCTGATCTCGGGTGTGAGCACCGTGAACGCGTAGGCCTGGAACGAGTCCGTGATGGACAACAGACCGAGCGCGAGGAGCGGGTAGTAGGACAGGCCGTACTGCTTCACGACCTTGCGGAAGCGCTCGGTGTTCTCGTCGCCGACGACGCCCAGCCGCATGCGGGCCTCGTCGCGCAGTCCCTCCCGGGTCTGCTCGATGTCGGCGACGGCCTCGTCGCCGTCGAGCCGCGTCTGCGCGGGAAGGGTCGTCGTCATACCGAGCTCACCCGGTGCATGCGGAAGTCGAGCTCCCAGGCGCTCTCGCCGATGCGGTGACCGGCGGTGTCCAGCAGCACCACGGTGACCGAGTGCATCTGCAGGCTCTCGTGGTCACCCACGATGTCGGAGATCAACGGCAGTCGGATCTGCATCGCTGTCGTCGTGTAGACGCGATGGTCGTGCAGGTAGGTCGGGTCCGGGCACTTCGGGTCGTGCTCGCACGCGGGGTCCCCGTTGCCGATCGACTTCAACGTCTGTCCCGGGCGGATCGGTGCCCGGTCGACGAAGACCGCGAAGTAGCCGGCCTTCCGCGAGGGAGGCGCCGACCCCGGAGCCGCGACGGTGAAGTCATGGATCGTCCAGGAGACGGTCACCGGAGCATGCACGAGCGACCGCGACTTCGGCGTCAGGAAGTGCAACCTGTCGTCGACGCGGAAGTTCAGGTCGTTGAGGTGGGTCAGGCCGCAACCGCTCGTCGCCGCCGCGAGCACCACCAGGAGCGCGAGCCGGCGCCGGCGCGCGTGCGGCAACACCCGCGCGGGAGCACGACCGGACACCGGGCGCCTCCTTCGCGAGCTGGGACCGAGAGTCCATCCTCGGCGCGCCGGAGGCCTGCGTCGTCGTACCGCGGCACCAACTGCCACGCCCCCCGCTGTTCCCCGGCACGGAAGGACTTCGACGCCGTACGTCGCCCGTCCTGCCTCAGGAGATGTCGAGGAACCGGAGCTGGAGCTCCGCGACCAGCCGCTCGTCCGGGTCGTCGAGATCGAGGCCGAAGACCTCGGTGATCCGACGCAGCCGGTACCGGAACGTGTTGGGGTGGACGTTGACCATCGCGGCCGCCGAGGCCATGTCGCCGAAGGCGTCGAAGTAGGCCCGCAGCGTCTGCACCCACGACGTGCCCTTGGCGGCGTCCTGCTCGGCGAGCGCGGCGACCTTGCCCGCCGACAGCCCGGGGTCGCGGCCGGCCAGGTCACGCAGCCGCTGGAGGATGACCTGCGCCCGTACGGCGCCGATCGACGCCACCCGCCGGTCCGGCATCGCCGTCAGGACGGCGACGACCTCGTCGGCCTCCCGCCGCGACGCGGCCACTGCGTCCAGGCTCTCGGCGGGTGAGCCGATGCCGGCGCGCAGGTCGAGCCGCAACGCCTTCGCGGCCCGGTCGACGATCGCGTGGGCGAACGACGCCGCTGCTTCCGCGTCCTCGCCGGTCGGCAGCAGCGCATAGACGCGGCGGCCGCTCGCAGCGGCGACGGCCTGCCGGCGGTAGGACTCGCAGTAGACCGCAACCAGGTCCGCGACCCGCTGGGTGGCGACCACCGTCGACGCCTCGGCGCCGCCGCCGACGTCGAAGGCGACGACGACGGTCGGCCGCGTCGTGTCGATCGCGAGCACCTCGCGGGCGATGCCCCCGCGGTCGCTTCCGCCGAGCAGTGCGAGCAGAGCCTCCGCCCTCCGCTGCCGGTCGACGTCGACCGCAGCCCGGTGCTTCAGCAGGTGGAGCGCGGCGATGTCGGCCGAGTCGCGCAACGTGCGCTCCGCCTCTTCGCCGAGAGGGTGCGAGCCCTCGATGACCCAGATGCTGCCGAGCAGCTCGCCGCCGGCCCGGACGGCGATCGCGATCCGCGAGAGGTACGACTCGTCGGCGTCCGTGAAGTCGGCGATCCGCACGACCTCGTCGGTGTGCCAGAGCCGGCGGAACACGCCGGCGTCGTGCAGTCGTTGGATCCAGGAGTCCGGCACCTGGCGGCCGAGGATCGTCTCCTGCCGCGCCGGGTCGATCGGGTGGTCGAGGTTGGAGTAGGCCAGCACCCGGTTGTTGGCGTCCTCGATCGTCGTCGCTCCGCCCACCACGCCGGCGATGGCGTTCGCGAGCGCGAAAAGGTCGCCGAGCGGGGCCTCCGGGACGCCGCCGGCGTCAGCCGGAGCAGTGCTGGTCGCCGTCAGCAGCAACGTGTAGAGCTGGCCCCACGACAGCCCGGGCGGCGCGAGCAGCAGCGCGACACCTGCCTCACCTGCGGCACTGACGACCGACTCGTCAGGCGGCTCGGCTCGCTTCACGACCGCCGCGGCGACGTCGGTGCCGCCGAGCCCGCGCAGCAAGGAGCCGAGCGCACGGTCGGTGTCGGTCCCGACGGCGAGGACGATCGCGCCGGGGTCGGCGACGACCGACTCGGCCGGGTCCAGGATGACCGGGTCCGCGACAGCGACGTCGAGCCCGCGCGGCGCGGTGACGAGCTCGAACAGGGCCGGATGCAGCCGCTCGATCAACGTGCGCAGCGTGTGCTGCGCCGCATCGACCGCGGTCGTCGTACCGGCTTGTGTCACGGCACCCATCGTGCCGCAAGCCGTCACGGGTAGTACGGCGCTCCGCTGTAGGTCAGGCACTGGCAGCCGGACGAGTACTCCGCCTGGCGGATCGCCGCCGACCCGTCGTGCAGCCCTGGACCGAACTGGGTGCCGTAGACCAGGGCGCTGGGGAACGAGCGCCCGAGCCGGTCGACCTCCTGCATGAAGGTGTCCGACGTGATGACCTTCAGCCTGTTGATGACGTCCTGCAGGAAGAACACCTGGTCGCAGGCCTGGGCCGCGAGTCCCTCGTCGTTGACGTTGCTCGAGCTGACGGGGTAGCCGGCATCGGCCTCGATCTTCCAGCACAGCTGCCGCGCCTGGTTCGGATGCCAGCCGGCGTCGTCCTTCGGTTCGTAGTCGGTGTCGAGGACCGCGATCGCCTTGTCCTGCTGGTCCGACGGCAGCCCCGACCAGCCGGGCGAGTTGTCGGAGTTCTGGCCGTAGCGCGGGTAGTACTTCTGCGACTCCGCCTGGTCCATGAACTCCAGCGTCAGCCCGGTGCCGGCCCAGACGCCGGCGTGACCGTCCTGGATGATCACGTGGTCGATGCCGTCGGTGCGGAACTTCGTCACGATGCTGCTCATCGTCGCGCTCATCTCGCCCACTGCGTCGAGCGTCTGCGGCACCTTCACGAAGGCCGCGTCGGTGACCTTGATGCCGTGGGAGGCGAGCGTCGGCACGTAGCCATTGCTGTAGGCGAAGCGGTAGTTCGGGTCGTCCCAGGTGACGAAGCCGAGCTTCCCGGCGAAGTAGCCGGCGTGGAAGAGACCGTTGACCGTCATCGGGCCGAGCCGGTCGAGCCGCACGGAGTTGACGTCGATGTAGTGCGGCGACTTCTGGTACGTCGACGCGACCGCGCCGCCGGCGCCGAAGGAGACGGCGCCGGCCTTCTCCGCGCAGGCGCGCATGATGTCGCTGCCCTCTGCCGGCACGGCGAACGTCTTGTTGTCCTGCGTCCAGTACGCACACGCCGACTGGTCCTGCGTGTCCTGCGGGTCGCTCAGGTTGTAGTCGTAGTAGAGCGCCTTGAGCTTGCGACCGGCGAAGCCGCCGTGCGCGTTCGCGTAGTCGATGACGGCGTTCATCACGTTGCGGAAGTCATAGCTCGGCGCCGCGCCGGACGCACCGATCGCCTGGTCCGCTGAGCCGGCCTGCGAGCTGTACTTCACGCCGAGGTAGACGGTGTCGGCGGTGATGCCCGGCGCGTTCGCGACGACCCCGGAGCTGGACGTGGTCCGCTTCGCACCGGTCACGCTGCTGCCGCTGGTGGTTCCGCTGGACGTCGTACCGGTCGTGGTCGTGCCTGGCCCGCCGCCCGGCGCGGCACCGCCCGGAGCACTCCCGCCCGGGACGACGCCGTTCGGGGCGGTCGACGACCCGGGGAGGGGCGCGCCGCCGGCGGGGGCCGAGAGCCCCTGCTGCCCGTTCGCTGCACCGACCGCGGTCGGCCCCATCTGCACGGTCGAGCCGCACGCGGCGAGCGTGGCCACGACACCCGCCATCGCGAGCGGGCGCAGGACACGGACTGGGCGCATGCCTGCAGTGTTCGCGGTCCGGCGGCCGGGTTCCTCGTCGCGTTGGCCGAATTCGCCGGGTTGGCCTCTTACGTCCGGACACCTCCTGCCTTGACGTTCTTCTCCTGATCCGTCAAGGTGCTGTCTGGAATCTGAGGGGAGTACAGATGGAGACCGAGAAGGTCTGCGTCAACCTCCCTGCGGCCGAGCTGGGCAAGATCGACGTCCTGGTCGCCGAGGGCCTGTTCGCCAGCCGGACCGACGTCATCCGCAGCGGGATCCGGAAGGTGCTCGACAGCCACGACGACGCGGTGCAGCGGCGCACCGGCCTTCCGGACGCCCGCATCGGCTACCAGCTGCTCATGCGCGACGAGCTCGAGTCGGCACGGGCGACCCACAAGCGCCTCTCGATGTTCGTGGTCGGCGTGCTGCGGATCCAGGCCAGCGTCACGCCCGAGCTCGCCGACGCCACGATCGAACGCATCCGCATCTTCGGTGCCGTCCGCGGCCCGGACGCGGTCCTGAAGCGCATCGACGACCGGATCATCCGCGGCGGCGAGAACCTGGAGCACTGAGGGATGGGCATGCTGGTCGCGACCGACGTCACCAAGACCTACCGCAACGGCGTGCGCGCCAACGACGGCGTCAGCATCGACGTGCCGGCAGGTGAGGTGTTCGGCCTGTTGGGGCCCAACGGCGCAGGCAAGACGACACTGGTCAGCCAGATCCTCGGGCTTTCGAAGCCGGACAGCGGGACGATCACGATCGACGGTGTCGACGTGGTCGCGCGTCCGGATGTCGCGCGTCGGTGGTGCAGCTATCAACCGCAGGCGGCTGCGCCGGTCGAGGGGCTCAGCGCGCGCGAGGCGGTCGAGCTGGTCGGTCGCATCCGCGGCGGTGAGGCTGCGCAGGTACGACGCCGCGGCGCCGAGCTGCTCGACAGGTTGGAACTCGGCGAGGTCGCCGACCGGCCGGTGCCGATGTCCGGCGGCATGGCCAGGCTGACCGGCTTCTGCATGGCTGCCGTCGTGCCGGGCCGCGTCGTCGTGCTCGACGAGCCGACCAACGACGTGGACCCGTTGCGGCGGCGCACGTTGTGGTCGTTGATCCGCTCGCTTGCCGACGGCGGCGCAGCCGTACTGCTGGTGACGCACAACGTCATCGAAGCCGAGCGTTGCGTCGACCGGCTCGCGATCGTCGCCGGCGGCCGCGTGCTCGCCCACGGCGCACCGGCACCGTTGAAGGCGCAGCTCGGCGCTCCCCTCCGGCTCGAGGTGACGCTGGAGCCCGACGTACCGGCGCCGCGGCTGCCGGAGGGCGTTGTCGCTGCGGGCTGTGCCGGGCGGCGGCTCGTCGCGCACGTCCAGTCGTCCGGTGTCGACGCGGCAGTTGCCTGGGCGCGGCAGGCGCAGCAGGGCGGAGTCGTCGCCGAGTTCGCGCTGATGCCCGCGTCGCTCGAGGACGTCTACGCGAGCTGGGTCACGACAGAAGGTGCGGCATGACGACGGAAGGCATCGCATGACCCCCGATCGGACCCGCATGACGGTCGACGGCGTACGGACCTGGTGGCTACTGCTGCGCTGGCAGGTGCTGCGCACCCGCAGGCTGCTCGTGACCCTGATCCTCGTCCAGGTCGCACTGGGCATCGGCATGATCTACGGCTTCGGCTTCCTGGTGCCGCACGTCACGCCCGAGGTCGCGGTGTTCTTCGCGACCGGTGCGCCGACGCTGGGAATGCTCATCATCGGCCTGACCGTCGTGCCGCAGGAGACGGCGATGGCGCGGGTCAACGGACGGTTCAGCTATGTCGCTGCGCTGCCGGTGCCACGGCTGGCGCCGATGTGCGCGGACGTGAGCTACTGGCTGCTCGTGCAGCTTCCCGGCTGGGTCGCGACGCTGCTGCTCGCGGTCGTGCACTTCCATCTGCACCTGCGGTTCGACGCACTCGTCGTACCGGCGGTGGTGCTCGTGTCGTTGTCGGCGGCTGCGGTCGGTTACGGCGTCGCGGTGATGTTCCCGCCGGGGGCCACCCAGCAGGTGTCGTCGTTCATGTCGATCGCCTTGCTGCTGTTCTCGCCGATCAACTTTCCGCTCGACCGGCTGCCGTCGTGGTTGCAGGACGTGCACCGGGCGTTGCCGGTGACCTACATGGCCGACCTTATCCGCGGCGGACTCACCGGCCGCTATGACGTCAACCCGGCGCTCGCCTTCGCCGTCGTGACGGCGTACTGCGCGCTCGGCCTGGTCGTCGCCGGCCGGGCCGCCCGCCGCCGCAGCTGACCGACGTCAACCGCCCTCAGGGACGGGCGACGACGTACCAGCTGTCGCGGCTGACCCCCACGACCTCGAGACCCTCCTCGAACGCCGGCACGAGAGCGCGACGAAGCGCCCGCCGCCACTCCTGCGCGGTCCCGGGCTCCCGGCGACGGATGCCGACGATGTCGACCGGCACCTGCACGAGCCGTACGTCGGCATCGGTCAGCGTGAGCTTCGGTGCGCCTTCGCTGTCCGCGACCAGGAGATCGGCCGCGCCGGTGGCACGGATCCCGGCGACGTCGGCCGCGACATACCGGCGCGCGGCAGCGGCAACCGCTGCCCGCGAGGTGAGGCGCCACGTCACGAGGCAACGGTCGGTCTCGTCGCCGTCGTTGATGCCGTCGTTCATCCGGCCGTAGAAGTCGACGTAGTAGCGCGTGAGCTGCGCACCGAGCTTGACGACGTTGAAGTAGGCGTTGCGCGAGACCAGCGGGTCGAACGTCCAGGTGATCCGGTCGAGCCCATGGGCGATCGCCCACGACCGCTGGTGCTGCTTGATGAGATATCCGACGCCGCTCCCCTGCCAGGCCGGCAGCACGCCGGCGATGTGGCTGTGCAGCAGCGGGCCGCCGGCATCCTCACCACGGAAGCCGATCGCCGCCGCTACCGGCTCGTCTCCCGCGGTCGCGAGCGCGACGTAGTTGCCGGAGTGCGCGAACGCCCACGCCAGCTCCGGCGGAAGCGGCGGCTGGCCGTCGTCGCGGCGCCAGACCTCCGCCAGGACCTCGACGGCAGCCCGGGCCTCACGCTCGGAACGGACCTCGACGACGGAGACGGGCGCGCTCGGACGCCGTACGCCGTCCATCGGCGGCGCGCTCGTCTCGGTCACAGCGTCGACGGTAGAGCCGAGCGCGCGCGAGCGGCGACGTACGAGCCGACGAGAGCGCAACGCCCCGTTGGTTGAGTGCGACGAAATCCCCCTTGCGGGGGTCCGCGTTAGGGGGATTACGTCGCACTCAACCTGGGCTTACATGCGCTTGGCGCCGGCCTTGATCGCCTCGCGGAGGCGGAAGTAGGTGCCACAGCGGCAGATGTTGCGGATCTCGTCGAGGTCGGCGTCGGTGATCTCACGACCGGCGGCGTGCGCCTCGCGGACCTTCGCCACCGCCGCCATGATCTGCCCCGGCTGGCAGTAGCCGCACTGCGGCACGTCGTG
Source organism: Mycobacteriales bacterium (assembly GCA_035695045.1). Classification (GTDB taxonomy): domain Bacteria; phylum Actinomycetota; class Actinomycetes; order JAFAQI01; family JAFAQI01; genus DASSKP01. The sequence continues at coordinate 50,197 of DASSEX010000078.1, forward strand.
CTCGAGCCACGCCTCCTGCATCGGGTGCAGGTCCTTCTCGACGGTCGCCGGCAGGCCCTCGATCGTCGTCACCTCGTCGTCGGCCTTGAGTTCGCCCACCGGCACCGAGCACGGGTTGAAGGCCTTGCCGTTGATGTGCGACGTGCAGGCCTTGCAGACCTCGATCCCGCAGCCGTACTTCGGCCCGGTCACGCCGAGGAGGTCGCGCAGGACCCAGAGGAGACGTACGTCGTCAGGCGCGTCGACGTGCACGCGCCTGCCGTTGAGCATGAAGGTGTGCTTGGCCACGGCTACCCCTCTAGTAGGTGTGCTTGAGGCCGTCGCGCCGCGACTGCGGGATCGGCGGCACGGTCGGGAACGGCGTGAACGGCAGCGGGGCGTCGTGGTTGACGGGGAACTGTTGCGGCGTCTTCCCCAGCGCGCGCGCGAGCGCGCAGGCGACGGCGCTCTTCGTCACCGCGACGCCGAACTCCCCCGCGCCGCCGGGCGTGTCCGACGAGGGCGGCATGACGATGACCTTGATCTCCTTCGGGACGTTCCACTGCCGCGTGTAGTAGTAGTCGTCCCAGCTGCCCTCGAGGAAGTAGCCGTTGTGCAGGTGCAGGCTCTCGGTGAGCACCTGTCCGATGGCGTCCATCGCGCCGCCCTGCATCTGCGCCTCGAGCCCGCGCGGGTTGATCGGCAGACCGACGTCGACGGCGATGACCAGCTTCGTCACCCGCGGGCCGGTGACCGCCTGACGCACCTGCCGGTGAACCGTGTGCGGGCGGCAGTCGATCTCCGCGACCGCCGCGATGACCCCGTGGTACTCCTTGTGGAACGCGATCCCCTGAGCCGTGCCGGCCGGCATGTGCCGGCCCCATCGCGCCGCCTTCGCCGCCGCGTGGAGCACGGCCCGCGACTGGTCGTCCTTCAGGAACGTCGATCGGAAGGCGTAGGGGTCGTGTCCCATCGCCTTCGCCAGCTTGTCGACGACCAGCTCCCGCGCCACCGCTGCGTCGGCGCTGTAGAGGTTGCGCACGCTGCCGGTGTGGAAGACGTCGTAGGTCTTGATCTCGTTGACCATGTGGTCGACTTCGCCGAAGTTGTACGGCACGTTGATCGTGAGGTTCCACACCGTCTGCGAGTAGCCCGCGTCACCCTGCCCGTTGGGCGGCGTCGTCGCCATCATCGAGGTGATGGGCTCGCCGAAGCCCATCGTCCAGTCGGTCGCCACGCTCGTGTGCCGCTGCTCGAAGCTCACGACCGAGCCGCCGCTGTAGGCCGCCCGAACGTGCGAGATGGCCATGGGGTGAACGCGGCCGGCGCGGAACTCGTCGGTGCGGTGCCACATCAGCTTCACCGGCACGCCGAACTTCTTCGACGCCTCCGCGGCCTCGAGGACGACGTCGTTGAACATGCGGCGGCCGAAGGCGCCGCCGCCGGGCATCACGCGGACCGTGACCTGGCTGGTCTGGAACCCGAGCAGGTCGGCCACCTGCTTCTGGGCGTAGATCGGCGACTGCAGGCTGGACCAGATCGTCGCCTTGTCCTGGCGGACGTCGGCGATCGCGGTGTTCGGCTCGAGCGCCGAGTTGCTCTTCCACCAGAACGTGAACGACTCGTCGATGAGGTTGCCGTTCACATCGGCGACGTTGCCGAACGGCCGCTCCGCCGCCTTGAGCTGCGGGAGCAACGTCTTGTCGGACTCGTGGTCGGCGGTGCCGGGGTTCCAGCTCACCTTGAGCGCGCGGATGGCGTCGATGCACTGGCCGAAGGTGTGCGCGCGCACCGCCACACCCGTGGAGATGACGCCGACATGCGTGACGCCGGGCATCGCCCGAACATGCGAGATGTTGTTGACCCGCTTGACCGCGCCCTTGATGGTCGGTGGCCGGCAGACCATGGTCGGCAGTGCGCCGGGGACGTGGTGGTCCATCGTGAACTTCTTGCGTCCCGTCACCGCATCGTGCGCGTCGACGCGGTTGTGCGGCTTGCCGATGACCTTGAAGGTCGACGGCGCCGCGAGCTCGATCTCGACCTGGCGGGTCTGCGTCGCCGCCGCCTTCTCGGCCAGGTCGCCGTACGTCATCGTGCGGCCGTCGGGAGCGCGTACGACGCCGTTGTCCGTCCTCAGGTCGCTCGGCGAGACCCCGAGCTCCGAGGCGGCGACGAGCAGCATCTGTTGCTTGGCCGCCGCCGCGGCCGACCGGATCGGCGTGTAGGTCGAGATCGTCGTGTTGGACCCGGCGGTGAACTGGTTCATCATCAGCTCGGGCCGCGCGTCGGCGAGGGTGACGTGCACCTTGCCGACCGGGATGTCGAGCTCCTCGGCGATGAGCATCGCCGACGACGTCGTGATGCCCTGGCCGGTCTCGACACGCGGCAGCGCGAACGACGCCGTGCCGTCCTTGTGCATCGTGACCGTGATCATGTTCGCCGTCGGACGGGTCGAGTCGGTCAACATGTCGTTGAGGTCGTACTCGTCCGCGGCACCCGGAGCCGACGGGATCGGCTGCATCGTGGTGCCGGACCCGAGCCCGGGACTCGCGTCCGCCCAGCGCGCGGCCGCGATGACCGTGGGCCCGGCGACGATGTAGGTCAGGAACCGTCGACGACTGACTTCCGGCGTAGAGGTCATGGGCACGGGCCTCCGAGACGCGTGGCGGACACGGCCCGCTGCCGGGAAGCAGGCCGTCTTGTCCGCAATCGTCCCTTATCCGGCCGTCATCGGCCAGGCAGGTCCGCGCTGTGCAGCTAGGTCACGACATGGAAGGTGGACTTGCTGCGACCGGTGCCGCCGTCGTTCGTGACGTAGATGTACGCCGTGCGCGCGCCCTTCGGCACCCGGACCCGGATCTTCGTGGACGACACGAACGTGATCGTGCCGGCCTTCGTCGAGCCGAACTTCACGGTCATGACCGGCTTCTTGACGAAGTTGCTGCCGGTGATCGTGACGAGCGTGCCCACCTTGCCCTTCAGCGGCGAGAACCCGGTGACCGTCGGCGCCTTGTGCGTCACGTGGACGCTTACCGCGACGGCGGACACCGCACCCGACACTGCGCGCACGGCCGTGGTCCCGAAGTTGACGCCGGTCACGACTCCGGTCGCGCCGACCTTCGCGATCTTGGTGTTGCCGGTCGACCAGTGAACCGACGACGAGACGTTGCGCTTCGTGCCGTCGGAGAACGTGCCGGTGGCGACGTACTGCTTGGTCCTGCCGGGCTTCAGCGTGTAGGTCGTCGGTGTCAGCACGAGCGAGCGCAGCACCGGCGCGGTCACGGTCACGACCGCCGACTGCATCCGCTGGACCTGGCCGACTGTGTACGTCGCGGTGATGTCGGCGGTGCCCTGGCCGACGCTCGTCACGACGCCTGCGGCACTGACCTTGGCCACCGCGATGTTGTCCGACGTCCAGGTCACCGAGCTGGTGAGGTCGCTCGTGGTCGCGTCCGAGTACGTCCCGGAGGCGGTCATCTGCGAGTGGTCGCCGAGCGGAACGCTCTGCGGTGTCGCCGCGACGGACAGCTCGACGAGCTGCGGCGCGGTGACGTCCACACCCTCGCTCGCGGTGAACCCGTCCGCCGTGGCGGTCACGGTCGTCTGACCGACTCCGAGACCGGTCAACACGCCGCCGGCATCGACGCCCGCCACCGACGGGTCGTCGGTCGACCAGGTCACCGGGTCCGTGATCGGCTGGCCCGTGCCGTCGGAGTAGACACCGACCGCCGTCACGCTCATCACGTCACCCTTCGGCAGGCTGATGCCGGAGGGTGCGATCGTGATCGACCGGAGCACTGCCGGGCCGACCGTGAGAACGACCGAGTCGGACTTGCCCTGCGCCATCGCGGTGATGGTGGTCGTGCCCTCGCCGACCGTCATCGCGTCGCCGTTGCTGACCCACGCGACCGACTCGTCGCTCGACGACCAGATGACCTGGTCGGACGGGATGACCGCCGAGGCGCCGTCGGTGTAGTGACCGGTCAGCGCAAGCGTCGCGTGGTCGCCCTTCGCGAGGTCGGTCGCACTCGAGGCGAGCGTCACCGACGTGAGCGCGGGTGGCGTCACCGTCACGTAGACCGAACTGCTCGCGCCGCCGTACGACGCCGACACGGTGGTGCTGCCCTGGCCGACGCTGGATACCAGGCCGTTGGAGTCGACCGTGGCGACCGTCGGAGTGTCCGACGACCAGCTCGCCACGCCGGTGACGTCGGTCGGGTCGCCCGCCGACCAGGTCGCGGTTGCCGTCAGCGGCAGCTGGGTGCCCATGGGAAGGAATGTCGTGGTCGACGAGACCGTGAGCCCGGTCACCACCGCCGGGTCCACGGTGACGTCGACCGGAGCGGATGTCACCGTGCCGACGCTCGCGGTGATCGTCGTGGTCCCCTCGGCGACACCGGTGACGGTGCCCCAGGCATCGACAGTCGCCGTGGAAGCGTCACCGGGAGTCCACGTGGCGGTCTGCGTCAGGTCGCTGGTGCTGTTGTCGGAGTAGGTGCCGACTGCGGTCAGCTGCGTCGTGAGACCGCGCGCGACGTGCAGCGCCTGCGGCGACACGTCGATCGACTGCAGCACCGGTGCCGTGACCGTGACGACCACGGCGTCGATGGCACCGCCGTACGTCGCCGTGATCTGCGCCGTCCCGGTGCTCACGGTGGTGACCAGGCCGTTGCTGTTGACCGTCGCGACACCCGTGTCCGATGAGGACCACTCAGCCGCGCCGGTGACGTCCGGCTGCGTGCCGTCGCTCATCGTCGCGGTCGCGGCGAGCTGCGCCGTCTCGCCGAGCGGGACCGATCCAGACGCCGGCGAGACGTGCAGGCCGGTGACGACTGCCGGGTCGACGGTCACGGTCACCTGACCGCTGAGGCCGTTGGCCGACGCGGTGATCGTGGCTTGACCCTCGCTGACACCGTGCACCGAACCGGCGGAGTCGACGGTCGCGACCGCCTCGTTGCCACTCGCCCAGCTCACCGAAGCGGTGACGTCCCGCGTCGTGCTGTCGGAGTAGGTGCCGGTCGCAGTCAACGCGACGTCCTGGCCCTTGTTCACGGTCGGGCTCGCCTGGTCGATCGCGATGCCGCGCAGCTCGGCCGCGGTCACCGTGAGCGTCGCGGAGTCGCTCGAGCCGCCCACCGTCGCTGTCACGGTCGAGCTGCCGACCCCGACACCGGTGGCGACACCGGCGCTCGTCAGCGAGGCCACCGAGGGCGTGCCGACCGACCAGGTGATGCCGGTCGTGACCGGCGCGCTCGTGCCGTCGCTGTAGTGACCCGTGACCGAGAAGGTCTGCGAGTCGCCCTTCGCCACACTCGCAGCACCGGGAGAAACCGTCACGGAGCGCAACGCCGGCGGGTTCACCGTCAGCGTCGCCGAGTCCGCCGAGCCGCCGTACGACGCCCCGATGACCGACGTGCCCTGGGCGATGCTCGTCGCCAGCCCGTGCCCGTCGACGGTCGCGACCGATGGCGTACCGGACGACCAAGTCGCGAGATCCGTGACGTCGGTGGGCGCTCCGGCCGACCAGGTCGCCGTCGCGGCGAACGGCTGAGTGTCGCCGGCGGCAACGCTCGGCGTGCGCGGCGTGACCGACAGCGCTGTGACGACGGGGCCGCCGACCGTGATGTTGGACTGCGACGTCAGCGAGCTGATCGTCGCGGTCACGGTCGCGGTCCCCTGCTGCGCACCCGTGACGAGACCGGCGCTGTCGACGGACGCCGTCGACGGCTGGTCGGACTGCCACGTCACCCCGTTGGTGAGGTCCTGTGTGCTGCCGTCGGAGTAGGTCCCTGTCGCCGTCAGCTGCACGGTCAGCCCCTGGGCGATGTTCACCGACGACGGGGTGACCGCAATCGACCGCAGCGCGGCACTGCTGACCGTGAGCGACGCCGTGCCGGTCTTGCCGGCCGTTGTCGCGGAGACCGTCGCCGTACCGACTCCCACGGCGCTGGCGAGCGGGCCACTCATCGTCGCGACCGACTGGTCGCTCGACGCCCACGTCGCGGCGGAGGTGACATCCGTGACCGAGTGGTCCGACCAGTGGGCGGCAGCCGTGAAGCCGACCGAATCCCCCTTGACCGCACTCGTGGAACTCGGCGAGACGACGACGCTGCTCACGACCGGCGCACTGACGGTCACGGTGACCGCCGGACTGCTCACCCCGGCGACCGTTGCGGTCACCGACGACGTCCCCTGTGAAACGCCTGTCACGACACCGTGTGCGTCGACGGTGGCCACCGTCGGGGTGCCGGAGGCCCAGCTCGCGGAGCCGGTGACGTCCATCTGCGAGCCGTCGGAGTAGGTGCCGGTCGCCGTCAGCTGCTGGGTGAGTCCGACGGGAACGGTCGGCGACGCCGGTGTGACCGCGACCGATCGCAGCACGGCGGCGGTGACGGTGACCGTCGCCGAGTGGCTGATGCTCTGGTACGTCGCCGTGATGCCCGCTGTGCCGACCGACTTCGTGGTGACGACACCGGCGCTGGAGACGGTCGCAACAGTGTCCGCGTCGGACGCCCAGGTCGCAACGGCGGTCACGTCCTGCGTGGTCCCGTCGGAGTACGTCGCCACTGCCGTCATCTGGGAGTGGTCACCCAGCGGCAACGACGAGGGCGAGGCGGTGACGGCGAGACCGGTGACGACGGCCGGGCCGACGTTGACGGAAGACTGGCCGCTGTAGCCGCTGACGGTCGCCGTGACCGTGGTGCCGCCCTGTGCGACGGCCTGCACGAGGCCACCGCTCACCGTCGCGACGCCGGTGTCCGCCGACGACCAGCTCGCCGAGGAGGTGACGTCCTGCGTCGTGCCGTCGGAGAAGGTCCCCGTCACGGACAGCTGTGCCGAGTTGCCCTTCGGGAGATCGAGTGGGTTCGGCGCGACCGCGACACTTCGCAGCACGGGCGCCGTCACGGTGAGCGTCGCCGTGCCGGCGTAGCCGCTGACCGTCGCGGTGATCGATGCGTCGCCGACGCCCGCACCGGTTGCGACACCGGCTGTCGTGATGGTCGCGGTGGACGCCGGGCCCGCCGACCAGGTGATGCCGGTCGTGACGGGGCCGCTGGAACCGTCGCTGTAGTGCCCGGTGACGGTGAAGGTCTGGGTGTCGCCCTTCGCGATCGTCGCGGTGTTCGGGGAGACGGTGACCGATCGCAGCGCGGCGGCGGTGACCGTGAGCGTCGTCGAGTCCGACGAGCCCGAATACGACGCACCGATGACCGACGTGCCTTGCGCCACGCTGGTCGCCAGACCACTCGCGTCGATCGTGGCGACGGACGGCGTGGCCGACGTCCACGTGGCGAGGCCGGTGACGTCCTTCGTCGTACCGTCCGACCAGGTAGCCGTCGCGGTCAGCTGGCGGGTGTCACCCTTCGCGACAGTCGGCGAGGAGGGGCTGATCGTCACCGCGGTGACGACGGCCGGGCCGACGGTGACCGCGGAGCTGCCCGAAGAACCACCGGACGTCGCAGTGATGGTGACCGGGCCGCCCTGGGCGACGCCGGTGACGAGGCCCAGTGCATCCACCGTCGCGGTGCCGGTGGAGCCCGAGGTCCAGGTCGCCGCACTGGTGAGGTCCTGCGTGCTGCCGTCCGAAAACGTGCCGGTCGCGTGCAGCTGGGTCTGCTGGCCCTTGGCGACAGTCACCGTCGACGGTGTGACGGTCACGGTCCGCAGCACGGCCGCCGTGACCGTCAGCGAGGCCGTACCGGTCTTGCCACCGGCCGTGGCGGAGATGGTTGTGCCACCGACGGACTTGGTGGACGCGGCGCCCCCGGTCACCGTCGCGACGGCGGTGTTGCTGGAGGACCACGACGCGCTCGAAGTGACGTCGGTGACGCTGCCGTCGGACCACGTCGCGGACGCGGTGAAGGGTGCCGAGTCACCGAGGGGAACGCTGTTCGTGCCCGGCGCGACCGTCACGGCGGTGACGACGGCGGCCGTGACGGTGACGGCCGAGCTGGCCATGAAGGCGCCGAAGGTCGCAGAGATCGTGGCCGGGCCACCCTGGCTGACGCCGGTGACGACGCCGTGCGTGTCGACGGTGGCGACGCTCGAGGTGTCGGTCGCCCAGGCCGCCGAGTCGGACAGGTCCTTGGTGCTCCCGTCGGAGTAGGTGCCGGTCGCCGTGAGCTTCGTCGTCGCGCCCTTGGCGACGTTCGCCGTCGACGGGGTGACGGCGAAGGAGGTGAGCGTCGGGGCCGCGACCGTGAGTGTGGTGCCGCCCTGGACACCGTGGTACGTCGCAGTGATCGTCGCCGCCCCCTGCGCCTTGCCGGTCGCCGTGCCCGCCGTGACCGTCGCCACGGTCGGGTCGCTCGACGACCAGGTCGCCTGCGACGTCACGTCGGTCGTGCTGCCGTCGTCGTAGTGCGCAGTCGCGACGAACGCTTGGGTGCCACCGGCGGTCACGGACGGATTGGTCGGGCTGAGGGTGACCGATGAGGGCGCGGCCGCGTCGCCGATGGCGTACTGCCAGACGCCACGGCCGTGCGTGGCGATGCGCAGGGTGCCCGCCGACGTACCGGCCTGCACGATCTTCAGGTCGAAGACGGCTACCGGCGGGAGCCCGAGGCCGAGCGGCGCGAAGGTGCTGCCGCCGTCCTTGGAGTAGTAGACGCCGATGTCGGTGCCGACGTAGACGAACTTGTCGTTCGACGGGTCGATCGCGATCGCGTTGACCGGCGTGTCCGGCAAGCCGCTCGCGCCCGTCCAGGTCGGTGTCGTGCCGTTGAGGTTGGTCGTCTTCCAGAGGTGCGACGAGGAGGTGGTGCCGAAGTAGTTGCCTAGCGCGACGAAGGCGGTATTGGCGTCGAGCGGGTCGATCTTCGCGTCGTCGACGACAACCGCCGTGCCGGCAGTCGTCGGCCAACCACCCGTGACGTCGGTGAGCGTCGAGGAACCGCTCGTCGTCACGAAGACGTGACCATTGCTCAGGCCGACGATCCGCCGGTTGTCGTCGGTGGGCGAGATGCCGATCGCCGTGAGTGTTGCGCCGGACATGAGCGGCGCCTGGCTCACGACGGTCATGTGCGCGCCCTGGTCGGTCGACCGGTAGAGGCGGTCGGTGCCGAAGTAGAGCGTGTTCGGCGTGCCCGGACCGAGCGTCATAGGCGCATAGAACTGCGTCGCGTCCGCGCAGTTGATGCCGTTGGCGGTGGCGCCCGAGCCGCAGCCGTAGAACGGCCAGTAGCCGCGTTGCGCGTTCGACCCGTTCGTGACCCGGGCGAAGCCGATCTGGTTGTTCTGGATGTTGTAGTAGGTGTGGTACATCGTCACGTTGGTCGTGCTCGTCGTCGACTGGTCGATGGCGGTCGCGCCACCGTCGCCGTAGTCGGCCTGTCCCCACGTGCCGTTGGCCTGCATCATCTCGGTGCCGTTGTCCTGGGTGCCGCCGATGCTGAACTCGGGGTCAGAGGCGCCCACGGACAGGCTCATGAACTGCAGGGAGTTCAGGCCGCCGGTGTTCTCGCTGACCCAGGTCGATCCGGCGTCGCTGGACTTGAACACGCCTCCGTCGTTGCCGATCCACACCGTCGAGCTGTCGTTCGGTGCGAACGCGATGGCGTGCGCGTCGGCGTGCAGGCCGGTGTCGACCGTCCCGACCTGCGTCTGTCCCGAGTCGATCGACTTGCGCAGCGGACTGCCCCCATCGCCGCCGGCGAGGACGATCGCGGTGTTGGTCGGGCTCACTGCGACCGGGTCGTCGTACCAACACTGGCCCCCGCAGTGCCCGCCGAACGCAGGCAGACCGCCAGACCACGTGACGCCGCCGTCGGTGGACATTCGTACGACGCCGTTGCTCTCGTCATCGGCGGCGTAGATGGTCGATGTCGCCGCGCCAGAGGGCGCACTCGCACCGAACCGCCAGACCGAGTAGTTGCCGGACGGCGGCGTCAGGACGTGAGTCCACGTCGGCGTGCTCCAGACGTTGATCGCGCGCCAGACGCCCTCGGCGGCGCTGCCGTTGGTGGTCGAGTAGGAGACGCCGACGAGCGCCGTCGTCGGGTCGTGCGGGTCAAGGGTCATGTCGGTGACGCCGGCCGAGGTGCCGATGTCTGCCGAGCTGCTGAGCTGCGTGAAGGTGATGTTGGCGATCGCGCCGCTCGCGTTGCTCGACCGGTAGACGCCACGCACAGACGCGGCGCCGGTGGCGTCACGCTGCGTCCCGTACTTGCCGACGTTGCCGCTGATGGTGCTGACCAGCACGGAACCGGCGTTTGTCGGCGACACGATGATCTTCGAGATGCTCTGGCCGGTGAACGCGTGACCGTCGTTCCAGCCCGACGAGCCGGCCGGGTTGATCGGGCCGACGAGGCTCGGCGAGGTGCCGCTCGCGTTGTCGATCCGGTAGAGGCCGACACCGGCGAACGAGTCCTGACCGATGTTCGACTCGCCGGTGCCGACATACAGGGTCGACGGGCTGTTCGGCGCAATCGCGAGCGCACCGATCGAGAGCACCTGCATGCTGTCGGCGATCGGCGTCCAGGTGGTGCCGCCGTCGAGGGTGCGGAACACACCACCGTCGGCGGCGCCGACATACACGATGTTCTTGTTCGTGGGGTCGATCGCGATCGCCGTCGCACGGCCGCTGACGGGGTTGCTGACCGTCTGGGTCTGACCGCTCGGCAGGGGGGACGGTCCGAGCGGTGACCACGACAGCGTCGACGACGGCGCCGTCGGAGTGCTCGTGGTGTCCGTCGTCGTCCCGGAGGCGGTTGTCGTCGTCGACGTGGTGCTGCTGGGCGCAGCGGACGTGGCCGCCAGCTCCTTGCGCCGCTGCTGCCGCATCTCGGCGACCGCAGCCAGCCGCAGGTCGCCATGGCCACCCCGCAGGGGGTTGCCGGTCCGCGCCTCGAGGTACGCCTGACGCGCCGTGAGGTACGTCGAGGGGTCCACGTTGCCGACCAGGTCCGGGTCGTGGCCCTTGCCGAAGACCGACGCGACCGTGGGTGCGCTCGCCTTGTCAGCGGGCGGCCCGCTCGCTGCCAAAGCGGGCAGCGCAGGCGCGGCGATGGCGGCCGCCAGGGTCAGCAGACCGATTCGGCGCAGGACAGAAGGCATGGACAGGGCCTTGGGCGTCACGGAGTTCCCCCGCTAGGTGCCGGACGTCCGTGGGCCGGTTGTCCTGACCTCTAGATGGTCGTGTCACGACCGGTCCTTGCCTATGGTCTGTTCTGACCATTTTGTGGGCTGTCGCCCGCTAGTCCTGGGTGTCATGCCAATTGCGGAGATGCTCGCGGCCAGGGCCACGCTCGCCAGCACCCACCACGCGTGCCGGAAGGCCGCGTGCGTGGCGGGGTAGCCGTGCGGCGCTCCGAGCACCGCGACGAACACGCTGACGCCGAGGACCAGTCCGACCTGACGCGCCATCGACACGATCGCCGAGCCGGTGGCCGTCCGCGCCGGCGGCAGGTCGGCGGTCGCCGCAGAGATGATCGTCGGGAAGGCGAGCCCGACACCGACGCCGCCGACGAGCCAGCCGGGCAGGAAGTCCGCGGCGTACGACGACTCCGCCCCGACGCCGGTGGCAACGATCGCGATGCCCAGACCGAACAGCGCGCAGCCCGCCGCGGCGAGCGCGCCGACCGGGACCCGCGCCGACAGCCGCTGCGCGACAGCGGCGAAGACCGGCACCATCAGCGGGCCCGGCGCCAGACCGAAGCCGGTCTTCATGGCGGACCAACCCCAGACGTCCTGCAGCCACAGCACGGCTGCCAGCAGCCCGCCCGCGAACGTCAGCGAGAAGAGCACCGCTGTGGCGTTGGACCATGCGAAGGCGCGCACCCGCAGCAACGACAGCTCGACGACCGGCAGCGGATGACGGTCGGAGCGCAGCCAGAAGCCGACGCCGCCGAGCACCGCGACAGCGAGGGACCCGAGGACGCCGTACGACGTCCATCCCCAGTCCGGCCCCTTGACGAGCCCCAGGGCGAGGGCACCGATGCCGATCGCGACGAGAGTCGACCCGACAAGGTCGGGAACCCGGGTGACGGCGAGGTCGCGCGAGTCGGGGACCACGCGGCGAGCGGCGAGCAGTCCGAGGACACCGACGGGAACGTTGACGAGGAAGACCCAGCGCCACGAGGCCTGCACCAGCAGCCCGCCGATGACGGGTCCGAAGGCCGCGGCCAGTGCACCGATCGCCGCCCAGGTCCGGACCGCCCGCACCCGCTCCTGCGCAGGTGTCGCGGCGAGAAGGAGACCGAGTGACGTCGGGGTCAGCGCCGCGGCACCCACTGCCTGCAGTCCGCGGAAGACGACGAGCTGCCAGAGCGACTGTGACGCGGCGCAGGCCGCACTCGCGGTGGTGAACAACGCCAGTCCCCCGAGGAACCCGGCCATCCGGCCGTAGCGGTCCGCGAGCCGGCCGAGCGGCACGAGCAGCGCGGCATAGAGGACGGCGTAGCCGTTCAGCACCCAGGACAGGTCCGCGAGCGACGACCCGCGGAAGTCACGAGCAATGTCGGGAAAGGCGACGTTGACGATGAACAGGTCCAGCGACGCCATGAAAGCGGCGACTGACAGCACCACCAGAACAGCCGTCTGGTTGATCTCGCGCTTCGTCTCGACGACGGTGGCCGCGCTGTCTGCGCCCGCTGCGGGCTCGACGACGGCGGTCATCAGCGCACCACGATGAGCGTCGACGTGCCGGTCGCGAGCAGCTGGCCGGTGTCCGCGGCGACGATGCGGCCGTCCGCGGTCGCCGTACGGCGACCGTGGTGCACGACCTTGCCGGTCGCGAGAACGGTCCGCGTCCTGACGGTGATCGGTCGCAGGTAACGCACGCTGATGTCGAGGGTGCTGTAGCCGACTCCCTTCGGCAGCAAGGTGTGCACCGCGCAACCCATGACGGTGTCCAGCAGCGTCGCCGCCACGCCGCCGTGCACCATGCCGATCGGGTTGTACTGCTGCAGCGTCGGCAGCATCGCGAAGGTGACCTCACCCGGCGCCAGGTCGCGGATCTCGAACCCCAGGAGATCGGCGATGGGCGGCGGCGGAAGCTCTCCGTCGCGGATGGCTTCGAGCATCGCGAGTCCGTCGTAGTGCGGTGCCAGTCGGCCGAGACGGTCCGCCGGGTGCTCGACGGTGAGTGCGGTCATGGTGGCCTCCGGTCGCCTCTGCAGTGAAGAGGGTTGGCTTTTCCAACCTTCGATTCGGGAGACCATAACCTGCAAGGTTGGATTTGCCAACCGTCTATGCCAGACTTTCGCTGTGACCCCTGCCAGCCGCATTCCGAGCCCCCGGCACTGCTCGGTCGCGGGCGCCCTCGACGTCGTCGGCGAGAAGTGGTCACTGCTCGTCGTGCGCGAGCTGATGCTCGGCAACCGGCGGTTCAGTGACATCGCCGACAAGACCGGTGCTCCTCGCGACATCCTCACGGCACGGCTCCGCCGGCTCGAGGAGCTCGGCGTCATCGAGCGCCGCGTCTACTCCGAGAAGCCGACCCGACACATGTACGTCCTGACCGATGCCGGTAAGGACCTGCGTCCGGTGATGATGGCGTTGAAGCACTGGGGCGACGTCCACGTCATGCACGAGCACCTGCCGCCGGTGCTGGAGCACAGCTGTGGCGCGGTCTTCGAACCGCGCACGCATTGCGCTGCCTGCGGCGAGCCGGTCGACGTGCGCGACCTCACCCGCGTCGACGATGCATTCACTGCCCCTTCTTGATGCGTTAGCCCTGTTTCGTCGGCGTTGACGGAGGCCCTCGGCGGGCACACACTTCTCCGCAGCTCGGAGGGGGCCGCCATGTCATGGAACCTGACCGGAAGCTACGTCGAGACGTGCTCGTGCGAGCTGATGTGCCCGTGCAACCTCTCGTTCGACCACGGCGCGACCTACGACTACTGCCGGGTGACGCTGGTGTTCAGCGTCCGTAGCGGCGACGTCGACGGCACCGACATCAGTGGACGCACCGTGGCGATGATCGCGGACACCCCGAAGGTGATGACCGACGGCAACTGGCGACTCGGGATGTTCATCGACGAAGGTGCGTCGGACGACCAGTTCGACAAGCTGGCCAAGGTGTTCAGCGGCCAGCTCGGAGGACCGATGGGGGCGCTGGCCCCGCTCGTCGGCGAGATCCTCGGCGTCGAGCGGGCATCGATCGAGGTAGTCGACGACGGCCTTCGGCACACGGTGAGGATCGGCGAGGCCATCGACTTCGAGATCGAAGACGTGGTCCCCTTCGGCATCGAGACAGGTCGGCCGATCAAGTTCGACGGGATGTTCCATCCCGTGGGGTCCGACCTGACGATGGCCGAGGCGAAGCGCACCCGGATCAACGCGTTCGGCATCACCTACGAAGGCAAGACCGGACTGTCCAAGTCGGAGTTCTCCTGGGCTTCGTGAGCCGAACTACAGGCCGTGCGGCCAGGCGCCGTTCGTGAGCTTGACCGTGTAGAAGCCGCTGTCGCCGTCGGCGAACCAGACCTCGTGGTGCGCGAGGTCGAACGACGGCTGGCTCATCGCGTAGGACCCGCTCGTGAGCGGCAGCGTGTTGGGCGCCGGCTTGTTGAAGTAGGCGACCTCGCGCGGGTGCGCCGGGTCCTCGATGTTGAAGATGCGCAGGCCACTCAGGATGAAGCTGCAGGCCACGATCTTCGGGTCGACCTCACGAGGAACGGCGCAGTAGTGCGCGGCATAGCCCTGGACGCCGTACTGCGCACCCGGGTCGTTCTGCTGGTCGCTCGCCCGCGCCGCCGGCTGGTTGACCTCGAGCCGCATGTTGCCCACGACCCTGGGGTGTCGCTCGTCGTCGATGTTGATCATCCGGGCAGCACCGACCGGGTCGCTCGGGTTGTACGACGTCGCGTTGCGGGCGTACTCGTCGAACTCGACGAGGTACTTGTGGCCATGGATCGTGACCGGGATCGAGTTCTGCGGGATCGACACGTTGGGCCACGTCGTGAACGACACGACCTTGACGGTCGGGTTCGGGACGCGGTGCTGGATCTGGCTGACGTCGAGAATCGTCAGACCGTGCATGCCGAGGTCGGCGCCGTACAGCCGGGTGCCGCTGTCGTTGAGGTGCATGCCGTGGAAGGTGTAGCTCGTGCTGCGCCAGATGATCGACGGCATCCGCGGGTTGCTCACGTCGATCGCCGTGACGCCGGGCTGCGCGGTCGTCGAGATCCAGAGCGTGCGGCCGTCCGGCGAGAACGCGCCCTCGTGGCCGAGGATGCCGAGCGGCGTCTCCGACTGCAGCACCGGGTGACGGCAGTCGTTGGAGACGTCGTAGATGTCGACGATGCCGGGCGCGGTCGCGGGTGAGCCCATGCCGGCGGCGAGCAGGCCGCGCTTCGCGTTGAGCACCAGCGACTCGTGCGGGCTGTCCATCGCCGCAGTCTGCAGTCGGTCGGTCTCGATAGGCCGTGACGGGTCGGACATGTCGAGCACGTGCACGCCGCCGGTCTCCTGGTTGTGGAACACCGCGGTCGGGAAGAGCAGCGTGCCGTCGTAGAAGGCGCAGACGCGACCGGTGCGGTCGACGTAACGGAACGTCTTGAAGCCGCCTGTGCTGCCGATGTGCCCCATCTGCTTCGCGTTGCAGTAGTAGCCCTTCGCCGCGCGACCGTTGCTGTAGTCGGCGAGCGGCACCCGGCCCTGCCGGCCGGTCTCCGGCAGCGAGCCGGGGCCGCAGTGCGCGCGCGGCGTCGCCGGCGGTGCCGTCGAGTCGGCGGCCGCCGCCGCGGTGAACGCGCCGGCCGCGTGGGTGGCCTCGTACGCCGCGACGCCCGGAAGGAACTCCGGATGTACGGCGACAGCGGCGGTGGCCGCACCGGCGAGGCCGAGCACGGCGACGGCAGCGGCGGCGACGACAGGACGGGAACGGAACACGGTCGAGCGTCCTTCCGGAGCGGGCGCGGGCGGGAGCAGGGCGAGCTGGGAGCGCGCGGCGAGCACAGAGCAGCGTTCGGAAGGTCCAACGAGGCGGGGCCGAACGGGTGACGGTTTCGCGCTCCTGTGCGTAGTTCCCCCGCGGGGCGGATGTGATCCAGGTCACTAAATGCAGGTGCTATCTGCGTTTCTGTTACCGTAACCGCAGACCATTCCTTCGCTTCCATCGTCAGGACCTGCTGCTCATGACCGCAATCGACAGCGCTGCCGTGACCCGCGGCGCCGACCCAGACGCGACCTCGGAGACTGGCCCGGTGCCGCACGACTCCCGGCATTCCCGCCGCTGGTGGATCCTCGCCGTCCTGGGTGTGGCCCAGCTGATGGTCGTCCTCGACACGACCATCGTGAACATCGCGCTCCCCCACGCGCAGACGTCGCTGCACTTCACCGACGGTCAGCGGCAGTGGATCATCACGGCGTACTCCCTCGCGTTCGGCAGCCTGCTGCTGCTCGGCGGCAAGCTGGCCGACGACTTCGGCCGCAAGCGGGTCTTCCTCACCGGCGTCATCGGTTTCGCGGCCGCCTCCGCACTGGGCGGCGCATCCGTGTCGTTCGGCATGCTCGTCGCGGCGCGTGCGATCCAGGGTGCGTTCGGCGCACTTCTCGCACCGGCTGCCCTCTCGCTGCTGACGACGACGTTCACCCACCCGAAGGAGCGCGGCAAGGCGTTCGGCATCTACGGCGGCGTCGCCGGAGCCGGTGCGTCGATCGGGCTGCTGCTCGGTGGCGTGCTGACGCAGTACCTCGACTGGCGCTGGACGATGTACGTCAACGTCGTCTTCGCCGTGATCGCCGCGGTCGGCGGCATCATGCTGCTCGCGCCCCACACGGCCGGAGAGATGCGTGAGCGGATCGACAAGGTCGGCGCCGCGTTGGCGTGCGGTGGCATGTTCGCGATCGTCTACGGCTTCGCGCACGCAGCTTCGAAGTCCGGCAGCGCCGGCTGGACCGACCCGCAGACGATCGTCTTCCTGGCCGTCGGCGTGCTCCTCGTCGTCGCGTTCGTCTTCGTCGAGCGCGGGGTCGACAACCCACTGCTGCCGATGCGCGTGCTGACCGACCGCAACCGTGCCGGCGCGTACGCCGCCACGTTCCTGGCGTCGGTCGGGATGTTCGGCGTCTTCCTCTTCCTCATCTACTACCTCGAGACGACGCTCGGCTACAGCCCGATCAAGGCTGGTCTCGCCTTCCTGCCGATGACCGGCATCGTCATCGTCAGCGCGGCCATCGCGACCACGGTGCTCATCACCCGCGTGAGCTCCCGGGTGCTCATGTCCGGCGGCCTCATCGTCGCGGCTGTCGGCATGGCGCTGCTCACGCACATCGGCGTGCACTCCAGCTACGCGACGGCGATCCTGCCGCCGATGGCGATCGTCGCGCTGGGCCTGGGCTTCGTCTTCGCGCCGAGCTTCAGCCTCGGCACACTCGGCATCCGTCCGCACGATGCGGGCGTCGCGTCCGCGACGATCAACGTCTCGCAGCAGATCGGCGGGTCGATCGGCACCGCGCTTCTCAACACCATCGCGACCAGCGCAGCCGCGACGTTCGTCGCGACGCACGCCACCGGCGCACCGACACCCGCACTTCTCGCCCAGGCCGCAGTGCACAGCTACGTCGTGGCGTTCTGGATCTGCGCCGGCATCTTCGCCGTGGCTGCCGTCGTCGTCGGAGCGCTGCTACGTCCGGGCGTGCCCGACCTGGCGGCCAACGAGGGCATCGACACCTTCACGGTGCATGCCTGACGATGACCGACGTGACGGTCGCTGAGGAGCCTCGCCGGTTGCGTGCGGACGCCGCCCGCAACCGGCAAGCCCTCATCGACGCGGCCCAGCGTCTGTTCGCCGAGCGCGGCCTGTCGGTGACACTGGACGACATCGCCGCTGCGGCCGGCGTCAACGTGGCCACGGCCTATCGCCACTTCGCCAACAAGCACGAGCTCGCGGCGGCGTACATCGAGCAGCAGATCGACACTGCGATCGCGATCGCGGACGAGTCGGCGGAGCTGCCGGACCCGTGGCAGGGACTGACGCAGTTCTTCCGGCGGACGCTCGACCTGATGATCGCCAACCGCGGGCTGCACGACATCCTCACGCCGGGCATGGGCTCCGAATGGTTCGTGCGGCTCGAGGAACGCGTGCGGCCGGTGCTCACCTCGTTGATCGCGCGCGGTCAGAAGGCCGGCGCCGTGCGCCGCGACCTCGAGCAGGGTGACGTCGGGGTCATCGTGCAGATGCTGGCGGCGGTGAGCGACATCCCGGCGCCGGACCCGTCGGCGCTGGTCGGTCGCTACCTCACGCTGTTGCTCGACGGACTGCGACCCGGCGGCACGAAGCTGCCCGGATCTCCGCCGAGCCAGGAGGAGCTGCGCGCAGTGCACACGACTCTCCCGAAGCGTCCGTCGCGCGAGTCCTAGTCCCGGGTCGGGCAATCCGGGCAGTTCGGCCGAACGGCTCGACGGCGCCCGTTGCGTCGGTCACGATTCACGGATGCAGTTGCTCGAACGCGAGGCGACACTCGGCTCACTGACTGAGTACGCCGCCGAAGCGCGAGCCGGCGATCCGCGCCTCGTGCTGCTCGCGGGCGAAGCCGGTGTCGGCAAGACGTCAGTGGTCGAAGCGCTCGCCGAGCAGACGCCGGACGCACGCTGGCTGTGGGGCCGCTGCGACGGTTCGTTCACCCCGGAGCCGCTCTCGCCGCTCTACGACGTGGCGAGCGCGGTCGGCGGGTCGCTGTTGAAGGCGTGGGGCGACGACGCCGGGAGCTACCGGCTCTTCCGCGCTCTCCTGGACGAGCTCACGTCGACACTCGGCCCGCCGACCGTGTTCGTCTTCGAGGACGTGCACTGGGCGGACGGCGCGACACTCGACCTGCTGCGTTTCCTGGGCACGCGACTGCGCAGCGGGCGCGCTCTGGTGGTGGCGACGTACCGGGATGACGGCCTCGCCCCGGACCATCCGCTCCGGGTCGTTCTCGGCGAGCTCGCCACTCAGCGCACAACTCGCCGGATCGCACTCGCGCCGTTGACGCGCGAGGCGGTCTCCCGGCTGGCCGACGGCACATCGATCGCCGGCGGCGACCTGCATGCCCTGACCGGTGGCAACCCCTTCCTCGTCAACGAGGTGCTGGACGCCGGTGTCGCCGACGTGCCGGGCACAGCCCGCGATGCGGTGCTTGCTCGCGTCGCCCGACTGTCCGCGGCTGCGCGAGAGGCCCTCGAGGCCGCCGCGATCATCGGCGCGCGGGTCGAGGTCGACGTGCTCGACCGGGTCAGCGGTGCAGATCACGCGGTCATCGACGAGTGCCTCACCGCCGGCGCGCTGGTGTCGGACCTGACGTCGTTCCGCTTCCGCCACGAGATCGCGCGGCGCACGCTGGAGGAGTCGATCGCGGCGCACCGGCTGGCGGACCTGCACAGGCGGACCTTCGTCGCGCTGGTCGCGACCGGCTGCACCGACGACGCGCGGCTGGCCCACCACGCGGACGGCGCGGGCGACGGAGCCGCCGTGGTGCACCATGCCGTCCGCGCGGCTGAACGCGCTACCGAGCGAGCTGCGCACCGGGAAGCGGTGCAGCAGTACGAACGGGCATTGCGCTACGTCGACGTCGGCGAGGAGCTGACGCGGGCGCGACTCAGCAGCGCACTGGGACAGGAGGCGGCGCTCGTCGACTGGTGGGAGACCGCCGAGCGGGCGCAGGAGGAAGCGCTCGTCCTGTGGGAGCGGCTGGGCAACCAGCTCATGGTCGGCGACACGCTCCGCCGGCTGTCCCGGACCAGATGGCGACTGTGCCGCGGCGACTCTTCGCAGCTCGCCGCGGAGCGCGCGGTCGAGATGCTCGAGCAGTTCCCGATGAGCCGCGAGCTCGGCTGGGCCTACGGCAACCTCGCCAGCTTCCGGATGTACCGCGACGACGAGCAGGCTCTGACACTCGCCAGGAAGACGCAGGAGATCGCCCGTGAGGTCGGCGACGACTCGTTGCTGAGCCATGCCCTCAACACGGAAGGCAGCACGCTCAACAACCTCGACCAGGACGGCGTACCGAAGCTGCGCGAGTCGCTCGCCGTCGCGAAGTCGATCGACGACGAGGAGCAAGCGGGTCGCGCCTACGCGAACCTGCAGGCGATCCTCGGCTCGACCTATCGGCTCGCCGAGGCGATGGAGCTCTTCGGCGAAGCAGCGGACTACTGCGACGACCACGACATCGGCACATATGGCTACTGCCTTCGCGGCGGCCAGGCATGCGTCCTGGACATGCTCGGTCTCTGGGACGAGGCAGACGGGATGTGCACGGGCGAGCTCGCGCGCCCGCAGCTGTCGCCGATCAACCGGCTGAGCCCGCTGACGACACTGGGCGTCATCCGCGCCCGGCGGTGCGACCCGGACGGGCAGCGGCTTCTCGACCAAGCCCTGGCCATCATCCCGGGCGACCTCGATCCGGCATACCTCGAGCTGGGCGTCGCGTGCCTCGAGTCAGCCTGGCTCGTCGGCGACCTCGACCTGGCGCGCGAGCACGCCGAGCGCCTGGAGGAAGTCGTCCGGGTGATGGGTGACGAGTGGCGGCGCGGCGCCTACGCGATGTGGCGTCAGCGCTGCGGTCTCCCGCCGGTCGAGATGGGCGAGCTGGCCCCGCCGTACGCCACACAGGCCGCCGGCCATTGGCGCCGCGCAGCCGAGCAATGGCTCGAGATCGGCTGTCCCTACCTCGCCGGACTTGCGCTGCTGGACTCCGGTGAGACCGACAGCATCCGCGAGGCGATCGCGTTGTTCGACAAGGTCGGAGCGGTCGCCACGATCGCAGTGGCGCAGGCGGCGCTGCGTCGGCTCGGCGAGACCGCGATCCCGCGCGGCCGGCGTGCGTCGACGCGCGACGACCGCTGGGGACTCACCCGGCGCGAACGCGAGATCCTCTCGCTGCTCGGTGAGGGCCTGACCAACGGCGACATCGCGAGCCGCCTGTTCATCGCGGAGAAGACCGTCGACAACCACGTCGCGTCGGTGCTGGCGAAGATGGGCGTGACGTCGCGACATGACGCGGTCCGGCTGGCCGAGTCGGCAGGAGACGCCGTACCGGCGGCGATGTAGACCCCGGCAATGTAGGTATCCGCACGGCAAACCTGGGGATCGTTCCCCCTGCCCCGGCGTCCCTTTCCTTCTTAGCGTTCGGCCTGCATCTGAAGCCGAGCCCACGGGAGGGAACCGAGATGCCGCTCTACATGGACGTGCACAGCATCGACGGAGGCGTGAAGGTCGAGGACGTCGCCCAGGCGCACATCGCCGACCTGCAGACGCAGGGCACGTACGACGTCAAGTACCTGCGCTACTGGGTCAACGAGGATCAGGGCAAGGTCTTCTGCCTCGTCGAGGCGCCGTCGCCGACGGCCGCCGCCACCGTGCACCGCGAGGCGCACGGCCTCGTCGCGGATGACATCTTCCAGGTGCAGGAGGGGTCATGAGGACCTCCCGGCTGCACCGTGTCGTCCGCTGTGCAGCAGTCGCGACGCTGATGACCGGTCTCGTGACCGTCTCCGGCGTCGGGACGGCATCCGCTGCCCCATCGATCCAGGCGCAGCTCGCTCAGGTGCGCGCTGCCACCGCCGCGTTCCACTCCATCCCGGCCGCTGAAGCCGCCGGCTACGTCAAGTTCCTCGACTGCTTCGACAGCGCGGAGTTCGGCGGCATGGGGCAGCACTGGCTGCTGCCCGGCGCCTTGGCCAAGCCGCTCGACCCGGCATCACCCGCGGCACTGGTCTACGAGCCGCGCGCGGACGGCAGCTACCAGCTCGTCGCCGTCGAATACGTCGTCCCCGACCCGGAGAAGACGCTGGAGAACAACAAGCCGGAGCTGCTCGGCCAGCAGTTCACCTATCTCGACGCGCTCGGCGTGTGGAAGCTGCACGCGTGGATCTGGCGGCCGAACCCCGCCGGCATGTTCAAGGACTTCAACCGCAACGTGAACATGTGCCCGTAGCGGAGACCGAAACGATCATGGGCGACTCGCCGGGCCCGGGCTGCAACCGGAAGCGAGCCGCCCATGATCGTCTCCTGCTTCCTGCCGCCCATTCGGCCGCAGGCCACCGCCCGTCGCCTGGTCCCTTCTGACTATTTACGGGCCAATTCGTCAAAGGGGCGAAAAGCGGACCCGATCTCCACTCCTGTGACCCGCCATGTGGGTGACGCGAGAGTGGGGGTGGGGGCGATGCGGCGATACGCCCTGCTGGCGGCCAGTGTCGTGGCGGTCCTGGTCCTCGGTGCCGTCGCCGTCCTGACGCAGCTCGACTCGATCTCGACGGTGGGCCGCATCCACCGTGCCGACCGGATCGAGCAGCAGCGAACCCTTGCCGGACTGACCGACCAGTACCTGTCCTTCACCTTTCTCTCCACCCAGGACGCGGCGGCCACCACACCGTGGGAGCTGACGCCGGACAACGCGAGCGACAGGGCAGCCCTCCGCTCGCTGGTTCGTTCGTCGCCGCTCACGTCGTACGGTGCCGCTCTGGTCTCTCTGACCGGCACACCGCTGACGTCGTACCCGTCGAGCAGCGCGCTCCCCGCGGCCAAGGACCCCGGACTCGTGCCGCTGCGCACCGATCTGCTGGCAGGCGCACCCGGCCTGTCGGACGTCATGCACGTCCACGGCGCGCCGCTCGTCGGCTTCGCCGTGCCGGTGGTGCGCGGCGACCACCCGCTCGCGATCCTCGTGACCTTCGCGGACGTGCGCGAGTGGCCCTTGCAGGGGTACGACGCCAAGCTGCACATCGGGTCCGAGGCGGAGTCGCTCGTCGTCGACCGCGCCGGCACCGTCGCTGCCGCAGGCGGACTGGTGAAGCTCGGCACATCCGTCGGGAAGCTCCCGTCAGTGGTGCGCTCCGGCCGGACCGGTCTCGTCACGTATCGCGACGGCACGCGGCACATGCTGGCGTCGTTCGGTCCGGCGGGCCACGGGTGGACGGCGATCACGATCCAGCCCGCGTCGGCGTTCTCCGGTGACCTCGACCGCAGCCACCGGCTCGCCATCCTGGCGCTGGCCCTGCTGCTGTGCGTCGTCGTGATGATGCTGCTGGTCTTCCACCACAAGCGCCAGCGTGTTCTCGCTCGCCTGGCGGAGCAGCGGCTCTACGACCCCCTCACCGGCGTCGGTCAGCGCACGTTGTTCGAGATCCGGCTGCACGAGGCGCTCGCCCGCTGGCAACGTCAGCGTCAACGGTTCGCCGTCCTCTACTGCGACGTCGACGGCTTCAAGGGCATCAACGACCGGTTCGGCCACAACGCAGGAGACCAGACACTCGTCGCGATCGCGCAGCGGATCAAGGACGCGGTGCGCAGCACCGACCTGGTCGTCCGCCTCGGGGGTGACGAGTTCGCCGTCGTCATGGAGTGCATGTCGATCGCGGAGGCGGAGCACGCGGCGCAACGGATCCGCGGACATGTCGCCCGACCGATCACCCTCAACGGCAAGATGCTGTCGCCGTCCGTCAGCGTCGGCGGTGCCCTGCTCGCCGACGGCGACGTCAGTGCCGACGAGCTGTTGCACGAGGCGGACATGGCGATGTACCAGGCGAAGCGCGGCGAAGGCTGCCAGGTCGTCGTCGTTGCGCACGATGCCGAGACGGTCTCGTCGCCCGTGGGCTACCCGGCGGACAGCGCGCCCTGACCGCGGCCGTGCGAGAGTGCGGACATGACGAGCGACCTGCCGCCCGGCATCGACCCATCGGTCCCTCCGAGCGGCACCGGCTGCGCGCAGTGCCTCGCCGGTGAGGGCGACGGCTGGTGGGTGCACCTTCGCCGCTGCGCGCAGTGCGGCAACATCGGCTGCTGCGACACGTCCCTGGGGCAACATGCGACAGCGCACGCCCGCAAGACCGGTCATCCGATCGTGCGCAGCTTCGAGCCTGGCGAGACCTGGTTCTGGAACTACCGGACCGAGGAGTACGTCAACGGTCCCGAGCTGGCACCGCCGGCGAGCCGCCCCGTCGACCAACCGGTGCCGGCACCGGCCGACAAGGTGCCGCCGGACTGGGAGGACCTGCTGCACTGAGCCGTCGGCGACAGTGCCGAGACGATCGGCCGCACCGGCTCATCCGACGAAGCGATAGCCCATTCCGGCTTCGGTCCGGATGTAGCGGGGGTTCGAAGGGTCCGGCTCGAGCTTGCGCCGGAGCTGCGCGACGAAGACTCGCAGGTAGTGCCGCTCGCGCTCGTACTGCGGACCCCAGATCTGGCGCAGCAGCAGCTGGCTGGTGACCAGTCGCCCTCGCTCACGCACCAGTGCTTCGAGCAGTTGCCACTCAGTGGGCGTGAGACGCACCTCCGACCCGTCGGTCCGCCTGACAGCCGTCGCTGCGAGGTCGATGACGAAGTCGTCGGTGACGACCGCCGGCTCGTCCTCGTTCGGCTGCCCGCGGCGCGCGGCGGCACGCACGCGGGCGAGAAGCTCGTCCATCCCGAACGGCTTGGTCACGTAGTCGTCGGCACCGGCGTCGAGCGCGGTCACCTTCTCCCGCTCCTGGTCGCGCGCGGACAGCACGATGATCGGGACGCCTGACCAGCCGCGGATGCCGTCGATGACCTGGCTGCCGTCGATGTCGGGCAGCCCCAGATCGAGGATCACGACGTCGGGATGATCCTGCGCCATCCGCGTCAGCGCGCTGCGGCCGTCGTACGCGATCGCGACGTCATAGTCGTGCGCCTTGAGGTTCACCCGCAGCGCGCGCACCAGGGCGGGTTCGTCGTCGACGACGAGGACCTTCGTCATGTGCGCACCGGCTGTGTCGAGGCGGCCGGCAGTCGCACGGTCATCGTCAGCCCGCCGCCGGGCGTCGGGCTGGCCACGATCTCGCCCGACATCGCGTCGACGAATCCGCGAGCGACGGCGAGGCCCAGGCCGACACCGGCCGACTGCCTGCGGTCGCCCATCTGCCGGAACGGCACGAACATCTCGAGCTCGGCGTCCGCGTCCACGCCGGGACCGTGGTCGACGACGGCGAAGGCGACCGAGCCCTCGCATGGTTCAGCCGTCACCGTGACGACGCTGTCCGCCGGTGAGAACTTCAGCGCGTTGTCGATGAGGTTGGCGATGACCCGCTCGAGCAGACCGGGATCGGCCAGAAGCAGCGGCAGATCGTCCGGCACGTCGACCTGCACCCGCGAACGGTCGAGCCCCGACAGAGCCAGCGGCAACACCTCGTCGAGCGCCATCGCTCGGGTGAGCGGCGCGACGGTGCCTGCCTGGACACGGCTCATGTCGAGCAGGTTGTTGACGATGTGCTCGAGCCGGTCCGCGCCTTCCTCGATCGTCAGCACGAGCTCCTCCCGGTCTGCGGTCGACCAGGTGACATCGGTCTGACGCAGACTGCTGACTCCTGCCTTCACCGCGGCCAGCGGTGTCCGGAGGTCATGACTCACAGCGGCGAGGATCGCCATCCGCATCCGGTTGGTCTGGGCCAGCGCCTCCACCTCGGCGGCGCGCATCCGTAGGCGGCTGCGGTCCAGTGCGGCGGCTGCCTGCGCAGCCGCACCTTCGATCAGCAACCGGCCGGCGGCGTTCGCCGACACTGCCCGCAACCGTAGGTCAGGCCGTACGTCGACCACGACGCCTTCGACGTCTCGCTCGATCTCCTGCCCCGCGACGCGCAGCCAGCGGCCGTCGACGAGCTCTTCGAGCACGGCCACGACCCCGCGGGTCGTCGCGACGTGATGCAGGACGGCATCGGCGTCGTCCTCCCGGAGGACTGTCTGGGCCAGCTCCACGAGATCCTGCGACTCGGCGACGGCGCGCCGGCTGGCCGCGGACTCCCGCGCGGCGACGTGCACGACCGCGCTGAACGCGACCGCCGCCGCGACGAAGAGCAGGAGAGCCGTGAGGTTCTGAGGTGACTCGATCGTCCAACGGTGAATCGGCGGGGTGAAGAAGTAGTTGAGGCACAGGCCGGCGGCGACAGCGGTCGCCACCGCAGGCCACAAGCCGCCGACGCAGGTGACGGCGAGAACGGCCAACAGGTAGATGAGCAGGTCGTCGGCGAACCCGAGGTGCGCACGAACGAGGGTGAGAAGGCCGGTCATCGTCGGCAGCAGGAGGAGAGCCAGCACGAAGCCCGCCGCCTGCCGACGTCGTCCCACACCGTCGGCGACCCACCGGGAGGCCTGCACGGCTCCAGTGTCCGCCTCCCGACCTGCGGAAGAGGAGTCCCTGACGAAATCCTTACGTTCTGGCGCTTCTCCCTGACGTCGCCCTGACGCTCGTATGCCGGCGACCGACCTAGCGTCGGCCGCGTGACCGTGACCGCCGTCGGCGCCGTGAAGCGCCTCGTGGTGGGCCGGCCGCTGCGCAGCGCGCAGCTGCACGAGACCTTGCTGCCGAAATGGCTCGCCCTACCGGTCTTCTGTTCCGACCCGATCTCTTCCGTCGCCTACGCCACTGAGCAGATCGTGCTCGTCCTTGCGGCCGGCGGCGCCGCCTACCTTCACTTCTCCTGGTGGGTCGCAGCAGCGGTCACGACGCTGCTCCTGGTGGTGGTGGCGTCGTACCGGCAGACCTGCCACGCGTACCCGAACGGCGGCGGCGCCTTCGCCGTCAGCCTGGCCAACTTCGGAGCCGCTCCCGCGCTTGTCGCCGCCAGCGCATTGCTCGTCGACTACGTGATGACCGTCGCCGTCTCGGTGGTCTCGGGAGTGCTCGCGGTGACCAGCGCCGCGCCGAGCCTCGAGCGGCACACGGAGCTCCTGTCGATCCTGTGCGTCGCCCTGCTAGTCCTGGCGAACCTACGCGGTGTCCGTGAGTCGGGTCGGGCATTCGCGGTGCCGACCTACGCCTTCATCGGGCTGACGATGCTGATGTTCGCCTTCGCAGCGGTCCGCGCCGCAACGACCGGTCTCCCCGAGGCCGCGACGGCGTCACAGGCTGTCCATCGGACGGTGCAGATCGGTGGCCTGGCGACGATGCTGCTCGTGCTGCGCGCCTTCGCCTCGGGCTGCACGGCGCTGACAGGCGTCGAGGCGATCAGCAACGGCGTACCGTCGTTCCGGCGGCCGAAGGCGCACAACGCCGCGACGACGCTCGCCGTGATGGGCGGGCTCGCGGTGACGATGTTCACCGGCGTCACAGTCCTTGCGCTGCATGTGCACGCACGAGCGCAGGCGAGCGGAACGCCGTCGGTCATCTCGCAGGTGGCGGCGGTCAGCTTTGGCCATCGTGCGGCGCTCTACTACGCGTTCCAGGCGGCTACCGCCGCCATCCTCATCCTGGCAGCGAACACCGCGTTCAACGGCTTCCCGGTGCTGTCGTCGATCCTCGCCCAGGAGCGCTACCTCCCGCGGCAGTTGCACAACCGCGGCGACAAGCTGGTGTTCAGCAACGGCATCGTGCTGCTCGCCACGGCGGCCGGCGCGTTGATCATCGGCTTCCATGCCAACCTCGACCATCTGCTGCAGCTCTACATCATCGGCGTGTTCACCTCCTTCACGCTGAGCCAAGCCGGCATGGTCCGCCACTGGAACCGTCGACTGACGATGGCGGCGCCGACCGACAGGCCGGCGATGCACAGGTCGCGCCTCATCAACGGCGTAGGAGCCGTCTTCACGGGCGTTGTGCTCGTCGTGGTCGTCGTCAGCAAGGTCGAACACGGCGCCTGGATCGCGATCCTGGCGATGCTGGCCCTGTTCCTGATGATGCGCGGTATCCGGCGGCATTACGACGACGTCCGGGACGAGCTCGATGTCGCGACCGGCGCACCCGCGATGCTGCCCGCGCGCAACCACGCGCTCATCCTGGTGTCGCGCCTTCACCTGCCCACCGTGCGCGCGGTCGCCTACGCACGCGCCACCCGACCGAGCTCGCTGGCGGGCGTGACGGTCGATCTCGACGAAGCCGACACCCGCAGACTCATGGCGGACTGGGATCGGCAGGAGATGCCCATCCCGCTGGTCGTTCTGGAGTCGCCGTACCGCGAGATCATCCGCCCTGTCCTCGACTACGTCCGCACGCTGCGATCGTCGCCTCGGGACGTCGTGACGGTGTTCATCCCGGAGTACGTCGTCGGCCACTGGTGGGAGCACCTGCTGCACAACCAGAGCGCGCTCCGGCTCAAGGCGCGGCTGCTGTTCGAGCCGGGAGTCATGGTCACAAGCGTCCCGTGGCAGATGCGCTCGACGGCTCATAGCGCTTCTGTCAGGATCGGCGAATCGTCACCCGGACCCGGGGAGGGACCATGGCCGGACGATCGACG
Source organism: Mycobacteriales bacterium (assembly GCA_035695045.1). GTDB lineage: Bacteria > Actinomycetota > Actinomycetes > JAFAQI01 > JAFAQI01 > DASSKP01. The sequence goes on from DASSEX010000078.1 coordinate 78,290, forward strand.
AACAGCCAGTCTGTGAGCATCAACCGGAGTCCGGCGGAGGTGTTCGCCTACCTCTCGGACGTCAGCAAGCACGCCGAATGGTCTCCGAAGCCCTATCGCGTCGAGGGGACCTCCGGGCCGGTGAAGGTCGGCGACACGTTCGCCTCGGTCGGGACGATCCCCGGCGACAAGAACCATCGCAACCAGGTGACCGTCACGGAGTGTTCGGCTCCGACGCGGCTGGTCCTCGACGCCGAGGAGAAGGGCCAGCACTTCATCAACACCTTCGACCTCCAGCCGCAGGGCGACAGCACCTTGGTCACGCGGACGATGGACGCACCGAAGCCGTCGTTCCCTCTGTCCGTGGTCTTCCCGCTGATCCTCGCCGCGGTCATCAGGCCGGACGTGCACAAGGGCCTGAACAACTTGAAGGCCATCCTCGAACGCGGCTGACGCGTCGTCCCTTCTCTTTCGCCGAAGGCGTTGCGCTTTCGATCCGCCTGACCTAACGTACAACATTGTGGTTGTACGTTTGCCGGAGCAGCCGGAGCGGCTCGATCGCATCCTCGGCGCACTCTCCGACCGGACGAGGCGCGACATCCTCGCCCGCGTGCTCGAGCGCGAGGAGTCGGTCTCGGCCCTCGCCGAGCGGTACCCGATGTCGTTCGCGGCCGTGCAGCGCCACGTCGCCGTCCTCGAGAGAGCCGGTCTGGTGACCAAGCGGACGCAAGGCCGCGAACGCCTGGTGCGCGGCCAGCTGGAGACCACCCGAGCGGTCAACCGACTGCTCGACAAGTACGAGGAGATCTGGCGCGGGCGCATCGCCCGCATGGACCAGCTCCTCGGCGAGACCAAGGAGTGACGGCGGATGCCGATCGTCAGCACCGACAAGAACGCGGAGACCCTGAGCCTCAGGGTGGTCGCCGAGTACGACGCCACGCCGGAGCGGGTGTGGCAGCTGTGGGCCGACCCGCGGCAGATCGAGCAGTGGTGGGGGCCGCCGTGCTGGCCCGCGACGTTCGAGCAGCACGACGTCGCCGTCGGCGGTGAGTCTCGTTACTTCCTCTCCGGCCCGGACGGCGAGAAGCCACGCGCCTGGTGGCGGTTCGTCACCGTCGAGGAGCCGACGCTGCTGGAGTTCGACCACGGCTTCTCCGACGAGTCCGGCACACCCAACCACGACATGCCACCGAGTCACGGCCGAGTCGACATCACCATCGTCGACGGCCGGACCCGGATGACCGCGACAACGCGGTTCGAGAGCGTCGAGCAGATGCAGCACATGCTCGAGATGGGCATGGCCGAAGGAACGGTCGCGGCCATCGGCCAGATCGACGCGGTCCTGTCCGCCTGACCCAGGCCACGGACCCGCAACGGCGAGGGTGGGAGAACTTCCCACCCTCGCCGGGAGTCGGTGCTCTGGTCTGTGGGAGTGGTCGGCTCAGATCCTTCTCGCCGTCAGCACGACAACGAGAAGAGAGGCGACAGACAATGCGCACCATCGCCAGAGCCGCTGTCCTCGCGGCATTCACCACCGCAGCCGCGTCGGCCGCCCTGCCGGCCTTCGCCGGTCAGGCCTACCAAGCACCGGGCTTCCCGAGTGGGAACGCGTCGTGCGTCGGCGCAGCGATGAACTTCCAGGCGCACTACGGTGGCGAGAACGACACCTTCCCGACCATCACCCACGGCACCGTCGGCCCGAACATGTCCGGTCACGCGACGACGGACGGCCCCGGCGCAGTCGGCGGCTTCGAGAGCACGCTTGCGCAGAGCAGCGGCCCAGTCTGGGTGTGCCTCCCGTGACGGCCCTCGTGCGCCGACTCTGGCTCACTGCGGGCTGGGCGATGCTCGGCTACGTCGTGCTCACGTTCGCGGGCGCGATCTTCCAGAACAACGTCACCCTCGGGGACACACCGAGCCACATCAGGAGCGGGCTCGTCACCTCGTCGATGACGAAGGAGTTCACCGGCGGCTACGTCGAGTTCATCGCCGCGCTGGTCTTCCTCGCCGCTGCCCTGCTCGTCGCTCGCCTGCTCCGCGGGACCGGCGAGCTCCCGGGCTGGCTGTCCTCGTGCATCAGTGCCACCGCAGTCGTCTACACCGCCATCGGCGCCGCCACTGGTGCCGCCGCAGGCGCGGCCGCTGTCTACAACGGTCATCATGGGGCTCCGCTGGCAGTGATCACCACTGTCAACGACATCCGCAACATCGGCTTCTCGCTGTCGGGTGGCATCGCGGGCGCGCTCACCCTGGCCATCGCCGGTGCCGGGCAGTCCACTCGGCTGCTCCCGCGCTGGTTCGTCTACGCCGGCTATGTCGTGGGCGCGGTGATGATCGCCGCCGTTCCCGCCGCCAAGGCGGGCGCTCCCCAGACGCTGCTGTGGTTCGTCTGGCTGGTCGCGCTGGGCGTCATCGCGGTCCGCGTGCCCCGGCGAGCGAGCGCTCCGGCGACCGCCACGGTGCCGGTAACCGCCTGATTTCCCTGCCGAAGCAGGCATATCCCGTCACGATGAAGAGGATGACGAGAAGCCGTTCGAGCCGGCTGACGGTCGCAGCGATCGCTGCGGCCGTCAGCCTCGCGCTCGGCGCTGTCGCGATCTCGTTGTGGGCAGCAGTCACCGACGACCGGTCGACCGACACGGCGGTCATCTCCGCGGCGTTCGTCGTGGCGTGCACCCTGGCCGGTGCCGTCGTCGCCGGTGCGCGACCGGAGAACCGCGTCGGCTGGGTGATGCTCGCCGGTGCCGCCCTGTCGGCCGTCGGCGGCGCGGGCACCGACCTCGCGTATCACGGCATCGTTGGGCAGCCCGGCAGCGTGCCTGCCGTCGCTGTCTTCGCGATCGGTGGCTCGGCCGCGCGGTCGCTGGGGTGGTACGCCTTGACGTTGGGCATTCCCCTGCTCTTTCCCGACGGCCGGCTCCAGCCGTCGCGGCGCAGCTGGATCCCGCGCGCACTCGTCGTCATCCTCATCGGCTCAGTCGTGGACCCGCTGACGGACCTGCAGGCCGACCTCACGAATCTCGGACAGTGGCACAACCCGATGGGGCTGCATCGCCCGTGGGACATCATCAGCGGCGTCGCGTTCCTTGCGCACGTGCCACTCGCGCTGGCGGTGACGGTGGCGGTCATCGCCCAGCTGGTCCGTCGCTACCGACGAGGCACTCCGCTGCTCCGACAGCAGCTACGGCTGTTCGTCGGGGCTGCCGCACTGCCGATCGTCGCCGTACCGGTCGTGTTCACGGTCGGCTACGACACCGGTCCGTGGTTGTTCAGCCTGACCGTTCTGCCGCTGCCGTTCGCGATCGGCTTCGCCGTCCTGGCGCGCGGCCTCTACGACCTACGAACAGCCGCCAACCGCACCTTGGTCTGGCTCACGCTCTCCGCCGTCGTCGTCGGTGTCTATGCCCTCGTCATCGCGGGCATCGGCAGCAGGCTCGACGTGCGCGGGGCGCACTGGCTGCCGTGGGTGGCAGCCGCCGTCGTCGCGGTGTCGTTCGCGCCGCTCCGCGACGGTCTGCAGCGCGCAGTGAACAGGCTGACGTTCGGTCGTTGGGACGAGCCGTACGACGTCCTCGCGGCGCTCGGCAAGCAGCTCGAGGCGACTGCCGACGTGACCGGCCTGCTGGAGCAGGTCGTCGACGAGCTGCGCGGCCTGGGTCTCGACCAGGTGTCCATCCTGGACGCGCACGGACACCGGCTGGTCGGGGGCGCAGGCGGCGACCACAGCGTGCCGTTGCTCGCCTTCGGGCGACCCGTCGGTGAGCTGCGCTACGCCCTGCCCGCCACCCAGCTGCGCCCACGGGACCGGCAGCTGCTCGACGATCTCGCCGGGCATCTCGGTGGCGTACTGCACGCGCACGAGCTGACCCTCGACCTCCAGCGGGCCCGCGAGCGGCTGGTCGTCGCCCGCGAGGAGGAACGTCGCCGGTTGCGTCGCGACCTGCACGACGGGCTCGGCCCGGCACTGGCGGGTCATCTGCTGCGGCTCGACCTGCTCGCCGCCGACGTCGCCGGCGATCCGGCGGCGGCCGGCGCGGTCGCGACCTTGACCGACGAGCTGCGGACGACGATGGCCGACCTGCGCCGCGTCGTCGAAGGTCTTCGCCCGCCCGCCCTCGACGAGCTCGGCCTGCGCGGGTCGATCGAGCAGATGGCGCAGCGGCTCACCGCTGGGTCCGCGACGACGGTCTCCGTCACGGCCGACGATCTGCCCCGACTGCCGGCGGCGGTCGAGGTGGCGGCGTTCCGTATCGCGAGCGAAGCGGTCACCAACGTCGCGCGCCATGCCCGCGCCTCCCGGTGCGACGTGGTCGTCCGCGCCGTCGACGGGCAGCTGCTGGTCCGGGTCATCGATGACGGCGCCGGCGTTCGCGACGCCGGACAGGCAACCGGGCACGGACTGCAGACGATGCGCGAGCGGGCCCACGAGCTGCGTGGCCGGTTGGACGTCACGTCTTCGCCGGCCGCCGGCACTGTGGTGACCGCGACGTTGCCGCTGCCGCCCGCGCCCCGCACCGATCCGACGGTCGTCACAGCGGTGGCAACTACATGACGACGCGCGTGCTCGTCGTCGACGACCACCCGGTGTTCCGCGACGGGCTGGCGGCGCTCGTGGCGGCGCAGCCGGACATGACCGTCGCGGCAACCGCCTGTGACGGCCCGGACGCGGTCGATGCCGCACGCGAAGGCGGCGTGGACGTCGTACTCATGGATCTCAACCTGCCGACGATGTCCGGCGTCGACGCGACAGCAGCGATCACTGCGCTGGCCGACGCGCCTGCTGTCCTCGTCGTGACGATGGTCGACGACGACGACACGGTGATGGTGGCCTTGCGCGCCGGCGCGCGCGGCTATGTGCTCAAGGGTGCGCCGGGCGAGGAGATCGTGGCGGCGATCCGCACCGTCGCCGGAGGCGGAGCCGTCTTCGGCGCCGGAGTCGCGGCACAGGTTCTCGCGCTCAGCGCCACTCCTCCCGCAGCCGCGTCGTCCGCGCAGGACGACACCGGACTGACCGAGCGTGAGCGCGAGGTCCTCGCCCTCATCGCCGAAGGCGCGAGCAACGCCCAGATCGCCCGGGCTCTCGGCCTGTCGGTGAAGACCGTGCAGAACTACGTGTCCCGCATCCTCGACAAGCTCCAGCTCGCCGACCGTACCCAGGCGGCGCTGTACGCCGCCCGACGCGGGACGTCCGGCTCGCGCTGACCCTCGGGCCGGCGTTCGCCCAGCGAAAACGCGGCGACGACTGTCGGAGGTCGCGCGTAACGTCGAGGCCGTCATGAGCCTCGACGAGCTGACCACCGGGACCAGGGCCGAGGACCTGAGGGTCGAGCCGTCGCGGACCGACGCCGCCTCACGCCGGATCACGCTCGGGCGGCTCGCCGGGCCGGTCACCTGGTGGTGTATCGGCGCTGCTGCCCTCGCCGCGGTGGGCTTCGCCCTCGGCACGGTCGTCGCCGGGCGCCTCGCCGTCCGCCCGACCGGCCCGCTTGTCGCCTTGCTCGCCCTGCTCGTGGTCGGCGGGGCGATCCTCGACACCGCGAGCCGCGCGGGCTGGGCCGGTGTGGTCGACCGCGCGGAGGGCCGGCTCCGCGGTGACCTGCTGTCGGCAGCGCTGAGCCAGCCGCTGTCCGCGCTGTCCGAGACGGCGGTCGGCGAGATCCTCGACCGGATCGACGACGACACCCACGAGCTCGGCATGCTGCTGCGGCGGATGGCGTGGGACCTCGTCAAGACCGGCCTTCGCGCTCTTCCCATGTGGATCGTCGCCGGGCTGACCTGGTGGCCCGCATGGATCCTGTTCCCCGTCACCGCCGGACTGACGTGGCTCGTGATGCGCCGGCCCGCGGCCGAGGTCTCGCGGCTCAAGGTCATCGAGGAGATGGCCTGGACCGACCACGCCGCGGTGATGGAAGAAGGTGTCGCCGCCCGCGACGACCTGCGCTCCAGCCTCGGCCAGGCCTACCTGATCCGACGCTGTGCCGAGCTCTCGGCCGCCGTGCACGTCAAGGTCGCCGCGACCTGCCGCGCGGCCGCGAGCGTCGGCCGCCGGGCCGGGCTCGTCCTGCACGGGCTCCTCGCCGCGACAGCTGTCGCCGGCATCGCGCTTGCCGTCCACGACCACCTGTCCGTCGCCGAGCTGGTCACGCTGTTCCTCGTCACGACGTCGTTCGTCGGGCAGATCGACATGGTCGCCCGGCACATGCCCGACCTGCAGGAAGGCCTCGGCGCGCTGACCCGGCTGCGGTCGATGATGGCCGTCCCCGCCGAGCCGACCGGCGGGCGAGCCGTCCCGTCCGGCACTGTCGCCATCGACGTACGCCGCCTCGACTTCTCCTATCCGCACGGAACGTTCGCGTTGCGCGACATCGACCTCGAGGTCGCCGCCGGCACGACGGTCGCGCTCGTCGGCCGGACCGGTTCCGGCAAGTCGACGCTCGCAGCGCTGCTGTCGCGTGCCGTCGAGCCGCCGCCCGGCAGTGTCTTCGTCGGCGGCGTCGACGTCACGACGATCGACCTGCAACAGCTGCGCAGCTCGATCGGCGTCGTCACCCAGCGCACGGAGCTGCTTGCCGGCTCCTTCGCCGACAACGTCACTCTCTTCGCGGACATCGCGCGGGCCACCGTCGAGCGCGCGATCGACGAGCTCGGCCTGACGTCGTGGGTCGCGGGCCTGCCGGACGGCCTCGACACCGTTCTCGGTCCCGGTGGCGCTGCCCTGTCCGCCGGCGAGGAGCAGCTCGTCGCCTTCGCCCGGCTGCTCGTGCGCGACGTGCAGGTCGTCGTCCTCGACGAGGCCACTGCCCGGATGGACCCGGTCACCGAGGCGCGCGTCGTCGGCGCCGCCGAGCGCCTGCTCACCGGCCGCACCGGTGTGCTCATCGCCCACCGGCTCTCGACGACCGCGCGCGCCGACACGGTCGCCGTACTCTCCGGCGGCCGCATCATCCAGCAGGGCGACCGCGCCTCGCTCGCCGAGACGCCGGGGCCGTTCCGCGACCTTCTCGACGCGGCCGGCGACGGCGTCGACGTCGATGTCGACGCACTCGACGTCGATCACGCGGTCACGGCGACGGCGCGCCGCACCGGCGACGCTCCGCCCGAGGAGGTGCCCGGCACCGGACCGGGGCTGGCGCGCAGCACGGTGTCGATGCTGCGAACGCATCCACGCTGGGGGCTCGGCGGCGCCGGGTTGTTCCTCGTGTCCGCGACGACCGGCGCGTGGGGTGCGGTCACCGGCTGGGTCTGGGGGCATCTGGTGGCCGACCTGCGCGCCGGCCGCAGCGTCACGTCGCTGACGGTCGCGCTGGTCGCCGTACTGCTCGTCGCACCGATCGCGCTCTCGCAAGCCTTCGCCGTCTACCCGCAGTGGTGGTCGGCGGTGTTGCTCCGGGTCCGACAAGCGGTCCTGCGCGGGCAGACGATGCAGCACCGGTTGCCGCGCACACCGCCGGGCGAGGTCGTCGCGCGCGCGATGGACGCCGACCGGTTCGCGCGGTACGCCGACCGCTGGGTCGACTTCTCCAACGGCATCCTCATCGTCGCGGTCACGATGATCGTCGGCTGGAGCGTCCTCGCCGGACTGGTGCTCGTCGCCGTCATGGTCGTGTCCGCACTGGCGTCGACCGTCGGCACGCCGATCGCCGGGCGGTCCGCCGCTGCATCGTCCACGGCAAGGGCACGGTTCGGCCGGTCGCTGGTGTCGGCGTTGGACGCAGCCCGCACTGTCAAGCTCGCCGCCGCGACGCCTGCCGTGCATCGGCATCTGCAGCGTGTCGACGCAGGTCGCGTCAGCGCCGCGGTGCGCGAACACCGCGTGCAGGCGATTCTCGACGGCGTCCCGATCGTCATGGTGCAGTGCGGCGTCGTCGCCGGATGGCTGGTCTACCTCGCCGGTGGCTGGGGTCTTGCCACTGCTCTGCTCGTGACGACGGCGGTCAACGGCTTCGACTGGTTCGGCCGGGTCGCCGGCTCGGTCATCACCGAGGCTCCGGGGGTACGCGCATGGAAGGACGCCACCTCGCGGCTGGCCGGCGGCGTCGACCTGATGGCACTGCCGCCCGGCGTCGACCTCGTCCGGGGCGACGCGCCGACCCCGCCACTGCCCCCGAGGACAGCACTGCAGTCGTTGTCCGTCGTCGACCTCACCGCTGTGCACCCGGACGGCACGATCGGCGTCTCCGACGTCTCGTTCACGGTCGACGCGGGCGAGCTCGTCCTGCTGCTCGGGCCGGTCGGCTCCGGCAAGTCGTCACTGCTCGCGTCGCTGGCCGGGCTGGTGCACCACACCGGCCATGTCCGGTGGAACGGTGTCGACGTCGAGGACCCGCAGGTCTTCCTGCGGCCCGGTCAGGTCGCCTACGTCGCGCAGGTCCCACGCGTGCTGTCCGGCACCTTCGCCGACAACGTGCGCCTCGACCACGACCGGTCGCTCGACCGCGCGATCGCCGATGCGCGGCTGTCGTCCGACATCACCGACGCGGGCGGGCTCAACGCGCTCGTCGGCCACCGCGGCGTCCGGCTGTCCGGTGGCCAGGTGCAACGGCTCGCGTTCGCCCGTGCGCTCGCGACCGAGGCCGAGCTCGTGCTCGCCGACGACGTCTCGTCCGCTCTCGATGCGCGCACCGAGGTCGAGCTCTGGGATGCGCTGCGCGCCCGCGGCACGACCGTCATCGCGTCGACGTCGAAGCGGGCCGCGCTGCGGCAGGCCGACCGGGTCGTCGTCCTCATGGACGGTCGCGTCGCCGCCGTGGGCCCCTGGCATCGGCTCGCCGCCGACTGGCAACACCTCGCCGGCTGACGCGCGCCCCCAACGCTCTGGCCCTGTCGCCGGTCAGCGGTATCGCCGATCAGCCGTATCGCCGGTCAGCCGTATCGCCGGATAGCGGTATCGCCGGATCAGCAGTGGGTGTTGGCGTCGTACCCGCTCTGCGCGTACTGCCCCAGCTGGATCGACCCGCCCGTGAAGCTCGTCGACGTGCAGTTCGCGCGCGCCGTCGAGAGGCTGCCGGTGCCGGCGACCCACACCGGCTGCGCGACGAACTGCGTGCCCGTGCCGCCGGTGATCTGCTGCCACTGGTACGACGTCGAGTAGATGCCGACCGTCGCAACACCGGAGTCGTGGAGCGCGGCGACGGCACCCGCAAGGGCAGCGCGGTCGCTGGCCTGCGCGTCGGCCGTCTGACCGTACGCGGTCTCGAGCGTCTCCCAGGAGTTGCCGGTCTCCACGTCGAGCCACCACGCGACGGTTCCAGCCGAGGCGGTGACTGCACTCGCGTCGGCGAACGAGTCCTTGGCGGCGTTCCAGCCGTAGTCGTAGGCGCAGGCGGAGCTGTTGCTGCCGTCGCACGACTGCGGCGAGGTCTGGCCCGTCGGCCAGTAGCTGGAGTACGCCGGCCCCGGGTCGGCGGTGTTGGCATAGAGCGCCGGCGCGTAGGTCGTCGCCTTCGCCGCCCAGGCCCACTCGGTCGCGAGACACGGGTTGGCGGAGTAGACGCGACCACCGTTGACCCCGACGATGCCGCCGTCGACCTTGCTCGGCAGCGCCCCGTTGCACTGCGGGTACGAGACGTCGTACGTCGCCGCGGTCGTCGTCTGCTGCTTCTTGCCGGCCTCGGCGGAGGCGGGCATCAGGAGAGCGGCGACGACGGCGGTCACGGCAACGGTTCGCAGGCTGGGCACGTCGAGGACGCTACGCGCCGAATCGGACGTCCGGGCCGAAATCAGGAATTCGCCCAGACGCCTTGTCATGCGACCGGCTTCAGGCCGAGCTGACGGTGATCGAGGGACTCCTGCCGGCGGCGTAGTTGCTGTCCGCCGGCGAGGTTGCGTAGACGGAGTAGGTCCCTCTCGGGAAGTCCCTGCTCAGTGACCACGTGCCGTCGGACCTCACGGTGGCGGAGCCGATCTTCCTCGTGCCGGAGGCGTTGTGCCGGTAGAGGTTGACCAGCGAACCGACCTTGGCCGGCGTCTCGCGCCCCGACGCCCTCAGCTTCTGCGTCGCGGACAGGGTCCTGTCGGCGATCGCCAGCATGAGCCTGCGCGCGACCTTCACCGTCTTGTTGGCTGACGTCGACGGCGCGAGCGTGTGCGTTCCGTTGAACACCCACTTGTACGTCGTGTTGCGCTTCGGCGTCTGCTTGCTCGTCGCGACACCGGTCGAGCTCGTGACCACGTCGGCGACCTTGGTGAACGTCGATGCACCGGACTTGCGTGCCATCAGCAGCACGTGCTTTCCGCCGAGCGCGGCACCGGTGGATCGGGTCAGCTTGGTCCTCAACGTGACCGTGCTGCCGTAGACCACGACGTTCTTCGAGGCGCTGATCGTCAGCGCCGTGGCCGGCGATGCCTCGAAGTTGATGGTCGTCGCGCCCGCCGTGCCCATCGTCATGTTGTCGATGTAGACCACGCCCGCCATCGCCCCGCTGGAGCAGGTGTCCATCCAGACGTCTTCCTCGAAGAGATGAACCGTGCCGAACGTCGCGGTGAAGTCCGTCCAGGTCCCCGTGCCCGTGCTGACCAGGTTGCCGGTCGAGTCCGAGTAGCTGGCCCAGTCGATGCTCGGAGCGGTCAGCAGGTCGGTGGTGGTCCACGTGGCCGTCATCGGTGCCTGGACATAGGCGAGTGTGGTGGTGGTCCCGTCGTCAGCGACGACATACATCCAGGCGCCTGCAGTCGACCCGGCCGGGGTGTAGCTCGAGAACGACGCGGCGGTCACGTCCGCGACCGTCTTCCCCGCAGTGTTGAGGTCTTTGTACAGGTCGGCGGCCGAGACCCTCGTGAAGGTGACGCGCAGGCTGCCGGTGCCCAGCGGCGGTGTTCCCGGGCCTTTGACGTGCACGTAGTCGGGCGCTCCCGATGCCAGCGGGTTGAGGGCGGCGCAGTCACCACTGCCGAAGACGATGCCCGCCGGCATGTTGATCGCGCTGACGACGGTTGTCGCTTCGGCGATGCCGGGCGTCGCGATGACGACCGCGGCGACGGCAACAGGGACGAAGGTTCGGACTGCGCGCATGACTGCCTCCGCAACGGCCCTCGGCGCAATGCCTGTTGCCTAGAGTCTCCGCGCGTAGCGAATCGGAAGGGAATAGCACGTCGTGGCCGGTTGTGCCGGACCACGCCGAACGGCGTGCCCCTACGAGGTCGCGGTCGCCCCCTGGGCGACGTAGAGCTCGAGCTGGATGTTGTCCGGGTCACGGAAGGCGATGAGGACCGAGCCGGTCGTCGGCGTCTCGCTGATGCCGGAGTGGGTGACGCCGGCGGCATCGAGCCGCCCGAGCCACGCCTCGAGCTCCTCACGGCTGGCGACCCCGAACGCGATGTGGTCGAGACCGGTGCGTCGCTCGTTGAACTCGGCGTCGCCGTCGTCGGAGTTGTGCCGGGTCAGCCCGAGCACGACGCCGCTGGGGTGGCGCATGATCCGCCGGTTGAACGCGTCGGTGTCATAGGGAAACAGTGGCGCGAAGCCGAGAACCTCGCCGTACCACTGCACGGACTTCTCCAGGTCGCGCACGTTGATCGCGACGTGGTGCAGGCCGGTGAATGACGTGTCCGCCATGAACGTCCCCCGTTCCATCGGATGTCGACAGGAAATGTACGACGACCTGGCCGGCATGGCGAAGCGGCGCATGGCGAAGCGGCGCATGGCGTCGTGCCTGCCAGGCGCTGCGGTCGACGTGGTGTGCAGGTCGAAGAGAGCGGGTGCTGTCGGCGGCGATGACGAGGATCATGCCGCCGAGAGATGTCGTATCTGCTGGTGGCCGATCTGGTTGGTCCAGACGAAGCTTCGATCGGGCCCGCGTCTCATCGTCCAGCCGCCCTCGTGCACCAGCCAGTGGTGGAAAGCACAGAGCCATGCCCCGTTGTCGATCGACGTCCTCCCGCCGAGCGACCACCACTCGATGTGGTGCAGCTCGACGCACCGGCGCCGGCACTTGGGGAAGGCGCACCGTCCGCCTTGCTCGACGTAGGCGCCGCGGCGTTGCGCCGACGTGAACTGTCGCGACGATCGGCCGATGTCGAGGACCTCGCTCTTCGACCCGAGCACGACCGGAACAATCTCCGCGTCGCAGGCCAGCCGGCGAGCGGTCTCCGGCGCGACGCGCATCCCGGACGGCAGCCTCAGCCACTGCTCACGCACGCGCCCTTCGAGGACGTCGTACGGGATCGTGACCAGCACGCCGACGGGCGATCCTCCGAACCCCGGCTGATCGGCCGCCTCGAGCGAGCGTCGGGCAATCGTCGCGAGCGCGTCGTGGTCGCGCCGCATCGGTGAGCGGAGGTCGTCAGGCCCCGTCTTCCCGTTGTGCGCGTCGAGCGCCGCGCGCACCAGCTCGCCGGTCGCCGGGTCGATGAGGCCGGACGCGGAGTAGAAGCCGTCCATCGTCTTCGTCAGACGGAACCCGAGCGCGCCGTTGCGCCGCTCGCGCTGGATGTCGGACTTCTTGGTGACGCCGAGCGCGGTGAGGATGTCGTCGACCATGTCCTTGACGTCGTCCGGCCCCCCGAAGCGAGCCTGCTCGACCAGCGGACCTTCGACGGCTTCCCACGCGGCCGGCGGCAGCGACATCAGTGCCGACAGCAGCGCGGAGATGTGCTCCGTGGACAGCTCGCCGGCGTGATAAGCCGCCGTCACGATCGGGAAGTTGCCGAGGAAGCGGAGGAACTTCATCCGCCGCCCGGCCTCCGGCTTGGACATCCGGACGTCTTCGCGCAGCCACGACTTCGTGGTCCGCCCGCAGAGGTCCACCGTCGCGTTGAGGTCGTCGACCGTCTTCAACGCCTGCGTGGTCAGCGCATGCGTCACCGCCTCCAGCTCGAGGCAGGTCTGCGCGTCGGTGATCGCCTGCTCCTGCGACAGCGACAACGGATCGACGGCGAGCAGCGCCTTCAGCTCACCGAGGATCTCGCCGATCGTGCGGGCCAACGACCTTCGCCTTCCGGACAGGGAACGAGAAGTGACGCACGTGTCCAAAGGCGAGCAGATGAGCGAGAGTTCTCTGCGTCGCGTCTATTAGAACATATGTTCGAACACACGTCAACTACCTGTGCAGAAGAATGTGCGTCAGATCCGCTCGAGCTCCGCGCCGTCGAACAGCGGCGCCATCGAGTACGTCGCCACGTCCGCGGCAAGCTCGCCCTCGGTGACCGCAGGCGCAGCGATCGACTCCGCCGCGGCCAACACATGCGGCAGCTGGTCGATCGCCGACGAGGAGTCGAGAAACAGTCCGGGCCGGCCCAGCACGAACCGCACCGCGCGGGCGATTGCGTCCGGGTCGGTCAACGGCTCGTACCAGCTCTGTCGCTTCTCCCCCGGCTCCCGCTTCGTCGGCCAGCGACGGCGAGCGATCGACTTGATCGTCTGCACGGCGACGCCGCGCTCGGCACACAACGACAGCAGCCGCTCCACGTCCCCGCGATAACGCGCGTCCTGCAGCAGCGTGTAGTTGTAAGGAAGCAGGACCGAGTCGTAGTCGAACCGCTCCAAGCTGCGCAGGTGCATCCCTGCGATGCGCAAGCCGTGACCCGTGACGCCGATGAACCGGACGAGCCCTTCGTCGCGCGCCTGCTGCAGTGCCTCGAGCGCGCCACCGCGACCGTGCGCGACATCCCACTCGTCTTCCTCGACGAGGTTGTGCAGCTGGATCATGTCGACACCGTCGACACCGAGCCGCTCCAGTGACCGTTCCAGTCCGGCGCGCGCCCCGTCCCCGGCGCGCTCGTGCGTCTTCGTCGCGAGGAAGAACGTGCCCGGATGCTGCGCGAGCCACGGTGCGATCCGCAGCTCGGCATCGCCGTAGTCGGCTGCCGTGTCGATGTGGTTCACACCGTGTTCGAGCAGCAGGGGCAACAGCCGGTCGGCCGTCTCCTGGTCCGCACGCGCGACGCCGGCTGCGCCGAAGATCACCCGCGAGCTGTCGTGTCCGGTCCGGCCGAAAGGCGCGCGCTCGATCACGAGCGTCACCCTATTGCCGGGCCGGACCTCGCCGCCGCACACGAACATCGGCCCAGATGACTGCAAGACTGGCCGCTATGCCGGTTTCGCTCGACGAGGCGACCGCGGCCTTCGCCGACCGCGCGTGGTCGCGCGCGGCCGACGCCTTCGCCGCCGCGGACGGCGTACAGGATCTCCCTCCGGAAGCACTGGAGCAGTGGGGGCTGGCCGCCTACCTGATCGGACGTGTCGAGGAGTCCGACAGCGCCCGTGAGCGCGCGCACCACGCATACCTGGCGATCGACGATCCCGAGGGCGCGGCGCGGGTCGGCGTGTGGCTCGGCATCACCCTCGCGATCCGCGGTGAGGGAGCGCGCGCGGGCGGCTGGTTCGGCCGGGTACAGAACCTGCTCGACGAGAACGAGCTCAACGACTCGGTCTGGCAGCAGCTCATACGCGTGTCGGCCGGCATGCAACGACTGTTCGGCGGCGACGTCACCGGCGCTGCCGAGCACTTCACCGAGCTGCTGCCGTTGACCGCGAACTTCGACAGTCCCGACTTCTACGTCGGCGTACGTAACGGTCTCGGACAGGCGCTCATCGCCTGCGGTCGCTTCGAGGAGGGCCTGCGTCGCATCGACGAGGTCATGGTCGAGGTGACGACCAACGACCGCGTCTCGCCGCAGTTCGTCGGGCTCATGTACTGCGCAGCGATCGCGGCCTACCGCCGCTGCTTCGACCTGCGCCGGGCCCGCGAGTGGACCGAGGCGTTGAGCCGTTGGTGCGCACGGCAGCCCGACCTCGTTCCCTATCGCGGGCAGTGTCTCGTGCATCGCGCCGAGGTGCTGCAGCTGCACGGTTCGTGGGGCGACGCGTCCAGCGAGGTCGAGCGCGTCTTCCGCGAGCTCGGTGACGACCCGACCGACCTCGCGGCCGGCATGGCGCACTACCAGCGCGGCGAGCTGCACCGGCTCCGCGGAGAACAAGCAGCAGCCGAGGACTCCTACCGCAAGGCCTCACGATGCGGCCACGACCCGCAACCCGGTCTCGCGCTGATGCGCCTGTCGCAGGGAAACGTCGAGGCCGCCTGCGCGTCCGTGCGACGGGCTCTCGACGAGGCGATCGGGCTCCACGACCGGTTGCGTCTCTTGCCGGCGTACGTCGACATCGCGATCGCAGCCGGAGATGTCGACACCGCTCGGGCCGCCGCCGCCGAGCTGCGGTCAGCAGCCGCTGCGCGGGAGGCGCCATGGCTCGCAGCGGCGGCAGCTCAGGCCGAGGGGCGCCTGGCCGTGGTCGACGGCGACGACAGGGCAGCGCTCCGTCTCTTCCGTGAAGCACTCGCCGGCTGGCAGCGCATCGGTGCGCCGTACGACGCCGCACGGACCCGGGTGCACCTGGCGAGTGCCTGCCGCGCGCTCGGCGACGACGAGACGGCCGACCTCGAGCTCGACGCCGCGCGGTGGACGTTCGGGCAGCTCGGCGCGCAGCCGGACCTGGCGGTGCTCGACGGCGAGCGTCAAACGCTCCCGACACCGCCGCCGGGCGGCCTGACCGCGCGCGAGACCGAGGTCCTCCGGCTGGTCGCCACCGGCGCGACCAACCGCGACATCGCCGGCGAGCTCTTCCTCTCCGAGAAGACCGTCGCCCGGCACGTGGCGAACATCTTCCTCAAGCTCGGCGTGAGCTCCCGGTCGGCGGCGACGGCCTTCGCCTACGACCACCGGCTGGTCTGAGCAACCTGCATACACGACTACACATTTCTGCCGACGCGACCACCCGCTCCCCGCTCGTAACGTCCCGCCTCACACCGGCTCCGTGGGGGCCGCCGAGAGCGGGAGAACGAGATGAGAGTCGTCGTTGTCGGGGCAGGACCGGTCGGGTCGTTCAGCGCGCTGATGCTGGCGCGGCGCGGGCACGAGGTCGTGCTCGTCGACCGCGACCCCGGTCCGGTCGACGGTGGCTCGTGGGCACGACGCGGGATGATGCAGTTCAACCTGCCGCACTTCTTCCGGCCACAGGTCCGCCAGTCGATCTGCGCGGAGACTCCCGAGCTGTGGTCGGCGCTTCTTCTCGCGGGCGGCCTGCCCGCGCGGCCGGAAGGTTTCCCCGAGGAGATGACCGGTCTGCAGTCCCGGCGCGCCACGTTCGAGCGCGCGGTGTGGACGTTCCTCGACGCGGAGCCGGGGGTGTCGCGGCTGTGCGGGCACGCCGACCGGCTGCTCCTCGGGGGCGGCCGGGTCACCGGGGTCGTCGTGGACGGCGCAGCAGTCACGGCCGATCTCGTCGTCGTGGCATCGGGCCGCGCCGGCCGGGTCGGCGACGACATCCGTCCGGCTGCCGAGTCGGCCAGCTGCGGCTTCTCCTACGCCGCGCGCCAGTACCGAGCATTGCCGGGCGTCGACCTGCCGGACTGGGGCATGCCGCGCTACCGGATCTACGACGGCTACCTCACCATCGTCTTCCCGCAGGATGCACAGACGTTGAGCGCGCTGATCGTCCGGCCGACCGCCGACGCGGGGCTGCTCGAGCTGCGGCACAACGGCGTCTTCGAAGCCGCAGCTGCCGCGATCCCGTTCCTCGCAGAGTGGACCGACCCTGCGCGCTTCGAGCCCATCACCGACGTGCTCTCGGGCAGCAACCTCGTGAACGCCTACCGTCGCCAGGCTCGCGCCGGCGACCGCTATGTCGACGGCGTCGTGTTCGTCGGCGATGCTGTCCTCACGACCAACCCGGCGGCTGGTCGTGGCGTCGCCCTGGGTCTGCAACAGGCGCGGATGCTCGTGTCGCTCCTTGACGGGTCGGACATCCCGACGGCGGTCGCCGCCTTCGAGGCATGGTGTGACACGAACATGCGGCCCTGGTACGAGGACCACGTCTACTGGGACGAGACCTTGCTGCGCCGCTTCATGGGTTACGGCCTCGACCTCGACGCACGCATCCCCTCCGACGTCGTCGTCGAGTGCGCGCAGGTCGACCCGAGCATCTTTGCCGCTGCCGGCCCTTACCTCGCGATGCTCGCGCTGCCGAGCGTGCTGGACGGCGTACAGGACAAGGCGCGTGCAGTGCTGCGGACCGGGTGGCGCCCGTCGTACGCCGACGGACCGACGCGTGACGATCTGGTCGACCTCATGATGCAGCCGGTCGCCTAGCGTTCTCTCATGTGACGGGCTTGCGTATCCGCGAGGCGAGCGACGGCGACTGGGCGGCGATCTTTCCGATCTTCGAGGCGATCGTCAGCGCGGGAACGACGTACGCGTATCCCGAAGGTCTGTCCTCGGACGCAGCCAAGGCGTTGTGGATGCCAGGTCCGCCGTCGCGGACGGTGGTGGCCGTCGACGACGACGACGACGTCGTGCTCGGTACGGCGACCATGGGAGCCAACCGTCCCGGCCGCGGCTCGCACATCGCGACCGCGAGCTTCATGGTCGCCCCGCAGACGCGCAACCTGGGTATCGGCCGGGCACTCGGTGAGGACATGCTCGCGTGGGCGACGGCACAGGGGTTTCGCGGCGTGCAGTTCAACGCGGTGGTCGAGACCAACGCCGCAGCGGTGCACTTGTGGCAGTCGCTCGGCTTCGAGGTCGTCGGCACGGTGCCCGGGGCGTTTCGTCACGCTGAGATGGGCTATGTCGGACTGCACGTGATGTTCCGGCGCCTCGTCTGAAAGGAATCTGGCCTGCAGGCGCAAGCGCTGGATATGGTTTTGGTGTCCGTCCGCTAAGCAGCCAGCGGAGCTCGGGTGGGAACGCAGGGCGTCGGGACCCGGTTCTTCCGCCGATTCGAGCGCATGCGGGCGGACCCCTTCTGCTCGCCTGCATGGACATCCGAATGGATCGGCCATCGTCGCGGAGCGTGCCGCGACACAGGGCCAGAAGGAAGGCGGACGTGCACGCCGCAGAAGAGTCGAATGCTGCTGCCGCAAGCAAGTCGGCCGCAGAGCAAGTAGACGAGATGCGCAGGCGTCTCGACGTCCTCGAGACAGCCGAGGCCTGCCTCGACGAGCGGGAGAAGAACGCGCTCGCAGACGGCGCATCCGCCGCCGACCTCGCCCGCCTCGCCGACGAACGCGACGAGCTCGCGACGCAGCGCGACTCCCTTGCGTCGGAGCACGACGATCGCGCATCGCGACGGGATGACGTCTCACTTCAGCGGGATGTCCGCAGCTCCGCGCGGGACGTGCGCGCCCGCACCATCGACAAGGACCGCGACGTCGGCTTCACCGACCGCTTCCTCGCGGCTGTCGACCGCGACGACGCCGCCGGCGATCGTGCTGACTCTTTCGACGACCGCGCGGGCAGCAAGCGCGATCGTGAACGCGCCGCCGAGCATCGCGACCGCGCCGCGCACGACCGCGCGGAAGCGCTGGCGCGGACGCTCCGCGCCGAGAACGAGCTCGCCACCCTGCGCGATGCGCTCGACAGCCGCAACGTCATCGGCCAGGCACAGGGTTTGTTGATGTCCCGTTACGGCGTCGACGCGGAGCAGGCTTTTGCGATGCTGGTGCGGCTGTCTCAGGAGTCGCACCTGAAGGTGCGCGAGGTCGCTGCGCGGGTCGTGCGGATGCGCAACACCGGGGACTGACAGCGAGGGTGCGTCAGTCGCCCGTCGAAGACCCGACGTCGAAGCCGGACACGCGCAGCCACTCCGCGACCGTCGCGTGCGCCGGCTCGTACGCCGTCCAGACCGCGGTCGCCCACTCGAAGGCGGCGCGACGCACGCCTTCGGCCCGGCCGTGGGTCGGGACATGCGCAACGGTGAGCTCGCCCGGACCGGTCCGCGGCAGCCGGTGGAAGAGCGGCCGGTCGATCATTCGACGATGCAGCTCCGGCCCGAGCGCAGGATCCACGTCGTGCTCCAGGAACAGGCACAGCGTCATCAGATGTAGCCCGACCGACTGGACCTGTCGCCGGTCACCTGCGCCGGGGTGTTGGGCGGCGTACGCGTCGACGATCACCTGGTGGAACGTCATGCGCGCCACCGACGAGTAGTCCGCAGCCACGACCTCCCCGAAGACGCGCCAGCATCCCGGGCTGCTCTCCATGTAGGGGTGCGTCGGTCCGTCGCCGGGCGCGAAGCGGCCGCCACACCCGGGGCAGGCCGCGGCGTCGTTCATGCGCGGACGCGTCAGTCCTCAGGGAGCTCGGCGAAGGCGCGCTTCGTGGAGCGGTACCACCCCATGCCGGAGATCGGCCGCTTCCACCGGCCCTTCATGGCCTCGTGCGCACTGCGGTGCGCGTCGTCTCCCGCCTGCACCGCCTCGCGGAGGTGTCTGTCCTGAGCCTTGATGACGTCGTCCGCCGTGTTACCCCGGTGCGCGAGGTCGCACGGTCCGCCGAGCTGCTGACACGTCATGGTCTTCATCGAGCCTGCCTCCATCGGCCGGAATCACGGGTGCGAACGTCACCGTAAGCGCCTGCGCCGGCACACGCTTATCCGTTTCTGCTCGATGACTCGGACTCCATCTGCATCGCGGCGAGCTCCGCCCGGGAGGTGATCCCGAGCTTCTGGAAGACGTTGCGCAGGTGGAAGTCGACCGTCCGCGGGCTGAGGAACAGCTGCGCGGCCGCATCGCGGTTGCTCATGCCCTGCCGGACGAGCGACGCCACCTGACGCTCCTGCGGCGTGAGCTCGTCCGCGGCTCCGACCTCGCGCCGTCGTGCGGTCTCACCCGAGGCACGCAGCTCCTGCGTCGCGCGGGCTGCCAGGTTCTTGGCGCCGAGGTCTTCGAAGATGTCCAGCGCGGTGCGCAGATGCTCGCGCGCATCGACGCGCCGGCGGGTCCGACGGAGGTGCTCGCCGTAGGCGAGGTGGATCCGAGCCCGCTCGAAGCGGTGATGGGCGTTCTCCGCATGCGCCACGGCGTTCTTGAAGTGGGTGTCCGCATCCTCGCCATCCGCGAGCATCGCCATCCCGTACTCGCCCTGAGCGGTGGCCCACTCCGCCTGGACAGCCGTACCGAACCCGAGGATCTCGTCCGTCCACTGCTCGGCGAGATCGCGCCGGTCGGCATGCACCGCGGTCTCGATCCTGTCGAACGCCGCGAGCCGCGCGACGAGTCCTGTCTTGATCTGCTCGAGCTGATGAATCGCAGACGCAGGACTGTCCGCGATCACGGCTCGGGTCCAGCAGGCGACGTCACGCACGAAGGAGGCGGCGATGCCTTCAGCGGGGTTCGCCGCCAGCGCGTCCAGATGCCTCGTCGCTCCGTGCACGTCGCCGCGGAACGCGGCAAGCAGCGCGAGCCAGCCGCGCGGGAACAGCGTCAGGGCGGGCTGCCCGGCACCGGTGGCGAGGTCGAGCGCCTCGGCGGCACCGGATGTGGCCGCAGACCAGTCGCCGGTGGCGATCTCGGCGAACGCGCGGCGGGAGAGCGAGTAGACGACAAGCACCAGAGCACCTTGCATTCGCCCGAACTCGCAGAGCCACCCGTGATGCTCGAGCACGACGTCATCGTCGCCGAGGTGTGCTGCGGATATCCCGAGGTTCGAGTGCAGATCGCTGTCGTCACCTTCCCGGAACTCGGCGTATGCGGCGCGGAACTGCGCAGCGGCCTCGGCGTACTCGTGGACGCGCATGTGCCCGAAGCCGGCAGTCAGTCGCGCTGCGCAACGCGATGCGTCGTCAGTCGCCGCGTCGACGTCACTGAACCGGACCGTGAGGTCGGCCGGGTCCTCCAGGTCTCCGCCGACGAAGGAGATGAGGGCGTTGGCGAGCATCGTCATCCTGCGCGCCCGCATCTCGTCAGCAGCGACGACGTCGGCGGCACCCCGTAGCAAGAGGCGGTGCGCGACCCGAGGCGAGCCGACGTTCCACTCCACCCGGGCGCGCAACAGCTCCATGTCCGCTCGGACCAACGGGTCGCCCGCGTCCCTGAGCGCAGCCTCGACGACCGACCGCGCACGTCCGGTCTGCGCACCCGCAAACGCGGCAGTCGCGGCGGCCGCGTAGCGCCCGGCTCGTCGTGCCGGCTCAGCGGTGAGCTCTGCCGCGCGAGCCCACGCCGACGATGCCGCCTCGTGACCGCCCCTTCCTGCCGCTGCGCTCGCGACGGCGTCGAGCTCATCGGCGACTGCATCGTCCGCGCCCTCGGCGGCAGCCGCGGCATGCCAGGCAGCCCGCTCGCGATCACCGACACTGCCGAGGCTGTTCGCAAGGGCACGATGAGCCGCTCGTCTCAAGGCGCTCGTCGCCGCGCTGTAGACAGCGGACCGCACCAGCGGGTGGTACATCGTTACCGTGTCCACCTCGACCCGCAGGAGACCGGCACGTTCCACCTCATCGAGCGCCAGGTCGTCCGCACCGAGCTGCGCCGCCGCCCCACGCACCACCGCGACGTGGCCGGAGTCGTCAGCCGCGGCGACGAGCAGCAGTCGTTGCGCCGACTCCGACAACCGTCGATAGCGGTCGCCGAACGCCCGCTCGACTCCCCCTGTCAGGGGCAGCTCGTCGGGCAGCGGCTCCGCACCGGCGAACTGCCCTGCGGTGAGAGCACTCGCGAGCTCGACCAGTGCCAACGGGTTGCCGCCCGTCGCCTCGAACAACCGGTCGCGGACCGCGGGGTCGACCGCCTCGATAGCGCCCGTCTTCATCAACAGCCGCTCAGCCGCATCCGCCGCGATGCCGGCGAGGTTGAGCTGCGGGAGATCGCGGCTGTCGAAGGTCGACGCCTCTCCGTCGCGAACCGTGAACAGCAGAGCGATGCGTTCGGCCTGCAGCCGTCGAGCGACAAACAGCAGGGCCGCGGCGGACGCCTCGTCCAGCCACTGCGCGTCGTCGACGCACACCAGCAACGGCTGCTCCTCCGCGACATCCGCCAGCAGGCTCAGCACACCGAGGAAGACGAGGAACCGATCGCCTTCTCCTTCCGCCTCGCCGAGCGCCGCGCCCAAGGCCGCCGCCTGCGGCTTCGGCAGCTCGTTCAGATGACGGCGTAGCGGCCACAGCAGGCGCTGCAGCGCCGCAAACGCCAGCGGCGACTCGGACTCCACTCCTTGCGTGCGCAGCACTCGCATGTCGGACGCCGACGCGATGGCATCGGCGAGCAGCGTCGACTTGCCGTTTCCGGCGACGCCACGGATGACGAGTGAGCCGCCGGTCGAGCCGCGTGCGGCTTCCAGCAGCGTGGTGATCGTGGCCTGCTCGGCCCCCCGGCCCACCAGCACGTGGCTGACGTTACGCCGGTCTGCAAGCCGATCCCGGCGGTTTCACCGGCGCGGTGGTCGGCCCCGCGAAGCGACCGTACGACGACCCAGCCCGAACCCG
Organism: Mycobacteriales bacterium; assembly: GCA_035695045.1. Classification (GTDB taxonomy): domain Bacteria; phylum Actinomycetota; class Actinomycetes; order JAFAQI01; family JAFAQI01; genus DASSKP01. The sequence goes on from DASSEX010000078.1 coordinate 100,464, forward strand.
GGCTTCATCGTCAGGAGGAGTCATGTCGACAGCCACAGTGGCGGCCGACCACGGCGTCATCCCCGCGCAACACCACGGGCATCAGCACGGGCACGGCCATCACGCCGTCGGGCACGTCGCGCCGCACGACGCGGCCGAGGCGCATCGCAGCTGGCTGACGTTCGCGTTGATGATCGCCGCACAGATCATGGTGATCATCGACGTATCCGTCACGAACGTCGCATTGCCGAGCATCAGCCGCGGACTGCACCTCTCGTCGTCGCAGTACCAGTGGACGGTCAGCGCATACGTCCTGCTTTCGGGCGGGTTGCTCCTGCTCGGCGGCCGGATCGCCGACCTGTTCGACCGAAGGCGCGCGTTCCTCAGCGGCGTCGGGTTGTTCACCGTCGCCTCGATCGCCAGCGGTCTCGCGACTACCCCGCTCATGTTGATCGTCGCCCGTGCCGCGCAAGGCGCCGGCGCCGCCCTGGCGACCCCCTCCGCGCTCTCGATCGTCATGACGACGTACGCCGGTGCGCAGCGGCAGAAGGCCCTCGCCATCTGGGGCGCCATCGGTAGTGGCGGACTCGCCATCGGAGTTCTCGCCGGTGGCACGCTCACCAGCGCGCTCGGCTGGCGTGCCGTGTTCTTCATCAATGCGCCGATCGGCGTTGCCGTCTTCCTCGGCACTCTGCGCAACGTCGCCCACGGCGAGCGCGCACCGCACGCCTTCCGCAGGATGGACGCACGGGGAGCGCTCACCCTGGTGACCGGCCTGCTCTCGCTCGTCTACGGCATCGAGCAGACCCGCACCGACGGCTGGGCCTCGGCGGCAACGCTCGTGCCGATCGGAGCTGCGATCGTCCTGCTCGCGTCCTTCGCCCTGCTCGAGCGGCGCGCCGCCAACCCGCTGGTCCCGCCGGCGACGTGGCGGATCCGCTCCCTGGTCTCCGCGTCGACGGTCATGGCCGTCGTCACCGGCGTCGCCGTCGGCACCTTCTTCCTGAGCTCGCTCTACCTGCAGCAGGTCACTGGCGCCTCGGCGATCGTGGCCGGCTGCGAGTTCCTGCCGATCGCCTTCGCGATCACGGCGAGCGCCGTCGTCGCATCGAAGCTGATCGCCCACGTCGGCGCCAAGTCATTGATCGCGGGTGGCCTGGTCATCACGACAGGCGGCCTGCTGCTGCTCGCCTCGGCGGCCGGCTCGACGTCGTACGTCAGCGACATCTTGCCCGCGTTCGTGGTCATCGGTCTGGGTCTGGGTCCGATGTTCGTCGCGATCTCGATCGCGGCCATGAGCGGCGTCGACCCGGAGCGGTCCGGGCTCGCGTCCGGCCTGATGATGACCGGCCACGAGGTGGGCGCTGCGCTCGGCGTTGCCGCGCTCACGGCGGTCGCCGGCGACATCACCACCCGAGCCGGCCTGGTCGCCGGCTTCGGGGACGCGTTCCACGTGGCGGCGATCGTGCTCGGGGCGCTGTTCGTCCTGACGCTGGTCACCGTCCCGGGCGGCAAGCCGGCCACAGGTGGCGGCCACGGCGGCCACGGCGGCCGCGGCCACTGACCTACGCGACGGTCTGCCGGCGCGTTACCCCCGCCGGCCGGCAGACCGTCGCTTTCGCACGCTAACAAGCGAGGAGTCCGATGCGTGACCAAATGCCGCGGACGTTCGTCGGGACCACTGCCTTCTCGGTCATCGGCATGACCTGCGAGCACTGCCGAATCGCCATCATCGACGCAATCGGTCGCATTCCCGGCGTCGAGGGCGTCGAGGTCGACCTCGAGTCCGGCGCCGCCACCGTCACCGCGGAAACGCCGGTCGACCGGGCCGACATCGCCGCCGCGGTCCGTAACGCCGGGCACACGTTCCACTTCTGAACCCGGCGAACGCCTCTGCGAAACCCGGCGATCAACCCGGTAGTTCGCCCGGCGCGACCGGACACGCGCCGGCCGCAGAGTCCCTGGCATCAGCCCACGAGCCAAGGAGCCGGACATGAACAGCATCGAGAGCATCCCGCAGGTCTGGGACGACGAGCGCGACGGCCGGTTCTTCCACATCACCCAGTCGCTCTTCGACCCGTCGTACTGCTACGGCGCCGGCGTCCTGCTCGCCAGCTACGACCCCGAGGACGAGTTCGTCGCGACGGCCACTGAGACCGAGACCTGCGACGCGCAGCCGGCAGGCACCTCGACCGCCACGAGCACGCGATGAAGCAGATCCAGATCGCCAAGAGCACCCGCAAGCGCGACCTGCCGGTCATCGACCTGCGGACGCCGAGCGGCCGCCGGCTCCCCTACTGACCCGCACCACCAACAAGACAAAGGAGATCGACATGAACCGCATCCGCACCAACCGCCGCGAGCGCGCCCGCAACGCCATCCGCACCTGGTTCGCGCGCAACCAGATGGGCCCGCTGCACAACTACGTCCCCCGCTGATCCAGCCCTACCGCCCGCTCCAATCCTCCGTCTCGAAAGGCACTCAGATGCTCGCAAGACTCGGAAGCTGGTCCTACCGGCGGCGCCGCTTCGTCATGGCGGCGTGGGCCGTCCTGTTCGTCGTGGGCATCGCCCTGGGCAGCCAGGTGTTCGGACAGCTGAAGGACTCGGTCGGCGCACCGGGCAACGAGGCCATCAAGGGCCTCAACCTGATGAACGACGCCTCCACTCACGGTCCGAGCGTGATCGCCCTCGTCGACGGTCACGCTGTCGACGATCCGCAGACGAAGGCAGCAGTCCTCGCCGCCAAGGCAAAGCTCGAGCGGCTCCCCGACGTCACCGACGTCACGACGGCGTACGACGTCAACGACCCGCGCCTGCGCTCGAAGGACGGACGCGCCAGCCTGATGCTGATCTCGGTCAAGAAGACTCGCCGCGACGACGTCATGGCGATGCACGAACAGGTGCGGGTCATTCGCGACGCGCTGCGCGGCGGCGTCGCCGGCGAGGTGAAGGTCGGTGGCGACCTCGCGTTCAGCCGGGACACGATGACGCAGATGTCGAAGGACCTCTACATGGGTGAGGCCATCGCGCTGCCGATCCTGCTGGTCGCTCTCGTCTTCATCTTCCGCGGTGTCCGCGTTGCTCTGATTCCTCTTGCGGCATGCCTCGTGACGGTTGCCGGCGCCATGTTGCTCCTGCTCGCGACCACCCACGTGACCGACGTCGGCAGCTATGCGATCGACGTGGTCACGCTGTTCGGCCTCGCACTCGCCGTCGACTACAGCCTGCTGATGGCGAACCGGTTCCGCGAGGAGCGCGCCACGGGGGCTGACGTCGAGGCGGCGACGTCGCACACCGTCCGTGCGGCGGGCCGGACGATCACGTTCTCGGCGCTCACTGTGATCGCCTCACTCGCGGGACTGTTCGCCTTCGCCGACCCGACCTTCACCTCACTCGCCATCGGCGGCATCGCGACGGTCGTCATCGCGCTCGCCGCAGGCCTGACGCTGGTGCCGGCGCTGCTCGCCACCACCGCGAACCACCTCGGGCACATGCCGCGTCAGGTTGCCGGCGAGGGCGCCTTCGGGCGGCTCGCCAAGCGGGTGCAGCGACGCCCGGTCGTCGTCGCGGTCGCGACGAGTGGCGCCCTGGTCGCGCTGGCGCTGCCGTTCTTCGGCGTGGTCTTCAGCAACGGCGACCCGCGGGTGCTGCCGAAGTCGGCGGAGAGCCGACAGGTCGCCGACCGGCTCGCGGCCGAGTTCCCGTCGAAGCAGGCGGACCCGGTCATCGTCGTCGGGAAGGTCGCGGCGTCTGATCCTGCGGTTGCTGCGTACGCGGAGCGCGTCAAGGCACTGCCGGGTGTTGCTGCGGTGAGCGTCGAGAAGGGTCTGCGCGGCAACGTGTCGGCGATCGACGTCGTGCCTGCCGGCTCGGTGCAGGGCCCGGTGGCGCAACATCTCGTCGCGGAGCTGCGGGCCACCCGGCCGGCGTACCCCAGCTACGTCACCGGCCAGGCCGCGTCACTGGTCGACTTCAAGCACCAGATCTGGACACATCTGCCCTATGCGCTCGGACTGATCGCCCTGGCCACGTTCGCACTGCTGTTCCTGATGACCGGGTCGGTGCTGGTGCCGATCAAGGCGCTGGTGATGAACACGCTGTCGCTGGGTGCAACGTTCGGTGCGCTGGCGTGGGTGTTCCAGGACGGGCACCTGTCCGGGCTGCTGGGGTTCCAGTCGTTCGGGGCGATCGAGGTGTGGGTGCCGGTCGTGGTGTTCGTCTTCGCCTTCGGCCTGTCGATGGACTACGAGGTGTTCCTGCTGTCGCGGATCAAGGAGTGCTACGACGAGTGCGGCAACAGCAACAACGCCGTCGCCAACGGTCTGCAGCGGTCGGGACGGATCATCACCTCCGCGGCGATGCTGGTGCTGATCGTCTTCCTCGGGTTCGCGGCCGGGAAGTCGATGGGGATCAAGGAGATGGGCCTGGCGCTCGCGATCGCCGTAGCGGTCGACGCGACGATCGTCCGCTGCCTGCTCGTGCCGGCGACGATGACGCTGCTCGGCGAGCGCAACTGGTGGGCGCCGGCTCCGATGCGCAGGCTCTATGAGCGCTACGGATTGCGCGAGGCGCCGTCGGTGATCGACATCACCGTGCCGGAGCAGCGGCAGCCCGTTGCCGCGGCAGCCATGTCCCGCTGAGACCGGCCACGCGCGAAGGCCCGGCACCTCTCTCCCGGGGGGTGCCGGGCCTTCGCGACTGTCGTCGGGTCTGGTGTCGGCCGGGCCGTCGTTCAGACGATGAGGTCGAACGCCTCGTAGGCGACCGGCCGGTCGCCGCGCATCGCAATCTCCTCGACGCCGGCGGCAGCGAACGCCGGGAACAGCCGCGACTGCGCGAACGACTCGAGTGCCTCTCGCGTCTCGTAGACGTCGACGATCCGGACCTCTCCCGAGGGCAGCTCGGACGCGGCGTGGACGAGCATGCCGTCGGGACGCCGAGCGTCGAGGTCGAGGTGCTTGCGAACTGCGTCGTAGTGCTCCCGGCTCGGCGCCGACGAGACCTGAGCGACCGCCATGGTGGCCCCCTGTGATGTTTACTTTCACTAGTGGTTCTCACTAGTGACTGACTGCAGTAATATGGCCCGCACCATGGCTGCTGTCAAGGGGGAACCTCCGCCGCTTTCCCGGCGCGACCGCGCCCGGCAGACCCGCCTGCGGATGATCCGGGCGGCACACGCACACTTCGTCGCGCGCGGCTACTCCGGCGCGACGATGGCCGAGATCGCGGCGGCCGCGGGGGTCGCGGTGCAGACGGTCTACTTCACCTTTCACACCAAGGCCGAGCTGCTGCAGGCCTGCTACGACACCGCGGTCCTCGGCGAGGACGATCCGCTGCCGCCCCAGCAGCAGCCGTGGTACGCCGCGTTGATGGCCGCGCGATCAGGCAGCGCGGCACTTCGTCATTTCGTCGCGGGCAACACCGAGATCGTCGCGCGGGTCGGAGCGCTGGACGACATCGTCCGGTCCGCGCTGCACGAGCCGGACGCGGTCCGCGTCCGGGGTCACAGCGAGCACCTGCGCCGCTTGGGATACCGCAACGTCGTCGACCACCTCGCCGACAGCTTCGGCCTGGCCGCGGGTCTCACCCGCGACACGGCCACGGACCTGCTGCTGATGTACGGCGGCACCGCGGCGTACCGGAGTCTGGTGCTGGACTACGGCTGGACGCGGGAGCGCTACGAGAAGTGGCTGCACGCTGCCCTGACGCAGCAGCTGCTCCGTCACTGAGGCGGCAGTCTCAGCCCTCCGCTTCCACTTCCAGGCGCCCGGTGCGGAAAGACGTGTTATGCATACGCCGGGAGCGACGCGCGGGTCCGGCCGCCGGCTCCCGCTGGGGGGACAGTGGCCAGGATCGCTGTGCTGGGGGCGGGCGTCGTCGGGCTGACGACGGCGATGCTCCTCGGCAAGGACGGGCACGAGGTCGTCGTTCTCGAGCGCGACCCGACCGAACCGGCCGGCGACGCTGATGCGTTGTGGTCCGGCTGGGAGCGTCGCGGCGTCAACCAGTTCCGGCTGCTGCACTACTTCCAGCCGGCGTTCAGGGACCGACTCGAGCGCGAGCTGCCGTCGGTCGTCGATGCACTCGATGCGGCCGGTGCGATCCGGCACAACGTCATGGCGCTGGTGCCGGAGCAGATGTCGGGTGGCTTCCGTGACGACGACCGTCAGTATGAAGCGCTCACGGCTCGCCGGCCGGTGACGGAGGCCGCGCTCGCCGGCGTGGCTGCGTCGACTCCCGGGGTGGAGATCCGGCGAGGAGTGGCGATCGACGGTGTGCTCACCGGCTCTTCGGTCGAAGACGGTACGCCGCACATCGTCGGTGTGCGTTGCGCCGACGGCTCGGAGGTGCGGGCTGACCTCGTCATCGACGCGCTCGGTCGACGCTCGCCGATGGGGTCGTGGCTGTCGACGGTCGGCGCTCGCCCGCCGGTGGAGGAGCGCGAGGACTGCGGCTTCGTCTACTACGGCCGCTACTTCCGCAGCACCGACGGCAGCGTGCCGCCGATGATCGCCGGGCTGTTGCAGGACTACGGGTCGGTCTCGATCCTCACTCTCCCGGCCGACAACGGCACGTGGGGCGTCGGCATCATCGTCAGCTCGCGCGACAAGGCGGCGCGCGCGTTGAAGGACAACGACGTGTGGCACCGCGCGCTCGCGGCGTATCCGCTCGCGGCGCACTGGGCCGACGGCGAACCGATCGACGACGGTGTCGCGGCGATGGCGGGCATCGAGGACGTGCATCGCGACTACTGCCCGGACGGTTCGCCGGTCGCGACCGGCGTGGTGTCGATCGGCGACGCGTGGGCGTGCACGAACCCGTCGCTGGGGCGCGGCGCGACGATCGGGTTCTTCCACTCCATCGCGCTTCGTGACGCCTTACGCGGTGATGGTCTCGGCGACCCCGGAAAGTTCGCGCGCGCGTTCGCGGCGACGACGGCCGAGTCGGTGGAGCCGTGGTACCGCGCGACTCTCGCCTACGACCGCGCGCGGCTGGCGGAGGTCGACGCGGAGGTCACGGGGGCGGCGTACGAGCCGGATCCGGTGTGGGACGTGACGCGCGCGCTGACCTCAGCGGCAGGCAAGGACGGCGAGGTGTTGCGAGCGCGGTTGCGCATTGCGGGGCTGCTGGAGTCGGCCGACGACGTGCTCGCGGCGCCCGGCGTCTTCGAGCGCATCCTCGAGTTGGGTGCGGGATGGCGCGACGAGCCGACGCACGGCGCGAGCCGTGAGGAGTTCCTGCAGGCGCTGTCAGGGTGAGCGGTCTTCTCGGAGGTCTGTTGTGGACGTGAATGAGGTCGTCGCGGCGTACGGCGCGTCGTGGAACGAGACGGACGAAGCCGCCCGGCGGAAGCTGCTCGAGCAGGCGTGGGGCGACGACGCCGTCTACTGCGACCCGACCGCGACGGTCCGTGGCCGCGATGCGCTCGTGGAGCACATCGCCGGCTTCCACGGGATGTTCCCGGGCGCACGGATCGACCAGGCGTCCGGCGTTGACGAGCACGACGGCTGGTTGCGGTTCGCGTGGACGATGGTCGGCGCCGACGGCGAGACCGTCATGGAAGGGTTCGACTGCGGGGAGCTCGCGTCGGATGGCCGGCTGACTCGGATCGTCGGCTTCTTCGGCCCGTTCCCCCCGCTCAACGGCTGACCAGCTTCGAGCAATCAGCTCAGTCGGATAGGGGGGCGTGTGGCGCGGGCGACGGTGGCGCTGCTCTTCAGCGACATCGAAGGGTCGACGCGTCTGCTCCAGCAGCTGGGCCCTGCGTACGCCGACCTGCTCTTCGAGCACCGCCGCGTCCTACGGCAGGCGTTCGCCGATCACGACGGTGAAGAGCGCGGGACAGAAGGCGACTCCTTCTTCGTCACCTTCCCGACGGCGGCAGCCGCGACCGCCGCGGCTCTCGCGGGGCAGCGGGGGCTGGCCGACGTCCGCGGGTCCGACGGTGCCGGCGTCAAGGTGCGGATGGGACTGCACGTCGGGGCGGTCGACGTCATCGCCGACACGGTGGTCGGCCTCGCCGTGCACGAGGCTGCCCGCATCTCGAGCGCTGCTCATGGCGGCCAGGTGCTCGCGTCCGAGGCCGTCGTACGGATGGCCGAGCCGATGCCGGCCGGAGCCGACTGGGTCGACCTGGGCCGACATCGGCTGAAGGACGTCGGCGAGCCGATGTCGCTGCGTCAGCTGAGCCATCCCGACCTTCCTCGCGACTTCCCGCCGCCGCGCTCGAGCGGCGGGGGGCGCGACAACCTGCCGGCGCAGCCGACGGCGTTCGTCGGCCGGCTGCCGGAGATCGGCGCCGTCGAGTCGCTGCTGGGCTCGTCCCGCCTCGTGACGATCACCGGCGCCGGCGGCGTGGGCAAGTCGCGGATCGCGTTGCGCGTCGCCTCCGGCCAGGTCGACCGATACAGCGACGGCGTGTGGCTGGTCGAGCTGGCGACGACCGGCGAAGCGTCGACGGTCGAGGCTCAGGTGGCGACGACTCTGTCCCTGGGCCAGGTGTCGAGCGACGAGCTCGTGAAGCAGCTGCGCGACCGCAGGATGCTGATCCTCCTGGACAACTGCGAACACGTCGTCGACGCAGTGGCGCGGCTGGTCGACGCCGTGCTGCTGCAGTGCCGCGACATCTCGATCCTCGCCACGAGCCGCGAGCCTCTCGGCATCGACGGCGAAGCGGTGTGGCGGGTGCCGCCGCTGGAGATCGACGACGCGATCGAGCTGCTGGAGGTACGCGCGAAGGCGGTCGCGTCCTCCTTTGCGATCAGCGACGACAACCGGGCAGCCGTACGTGAGGTGTGCGAGCGGCTCGACGCCATCCCGCTGGCGCTGGAGCTCGCGGCCGCCCGGCTCGGAAGCCTCACCGTGCAGCAGCTGGCGAGCCGGCTCGACCAACGGTTCCGGCTGCTCTCCGGCGGCGGTCGCCGAACTCTCGAGCGGCATCGCACCCTGCAGGCGACCGTGGACTGGAGCTACGACCTGCTCACCGCGGAGGAGCGCACGGTGCTGCGGCGAGTGAGCGTGTTCAACGGCGGCTTCGGTCTGGACGCGGCCGAGACCGTCTGCAGCGGCGACGACCGGGTCGATGTGTTCGACGTGGTTGACCGACTGGTCCAGAAGTCCCTGATCATCGCCGAGGAGCGGTCCTGGGGGATGCGCTACCGGCTGTTGGAGACCGTGCGGCAGTACGGCCTCGACCGGCTTGTCGAGGCCGGCGAAGCGGTCGACGCTCGAGACGCCCATCTCGCCGCGGTTGTGCAGCTGGCAGCCGAAGCGGAGCCGATCCTGTGGGACGGCGGCGACGAGGCGAAGTGGCTCGAGCAGCTGGACGACGCCGAGGGCAACATCCGCTCGGCGCTCGACTGGGCGCTGGAACGCGACGACCCCGGCGCTGCCGCGTGGGTTCTCTTCGGTGTCTTCGGCTGGATCACCGGTCGGGGGCGGGCCCGCGAGGGTCTCGAGATGAGCCGGCGCATCCTCGCGTCCGGCGTCACCGGTGTCGACCTCGCGCTCACGAACTTTCTCGTCATGTGCTTCGAGAGCAACATCGGACCTTTCGCGCCGGCCACGGTCGAAGCGGTCCGCGAGACCGCACCGTTGCTCGAACAGTCGCGTCGGCCCTGGCTGCACCAAGAGGCGATGGCGTACACGATCGCCTGGTCCTACCCGTCCGGCGAGGCGGAGGCGGCCGCGGCATGCATCGAGCCGATCCGCGCCGTCATCGACGACGTGCGCAAGTACGGCGTGGGAGTCGTCACGTGGTGTCTCCAGCCGTTGATCTGGGTCAACCTCGACGCCGGCAATCTTGCCGACGCCCGCGCGGCAGCCGAGGAGGGCCTGTCGAACGCCGTCGCGAGCGGCCTGAGCCTCCGGGTCAGCCGGATGGCGCTCAACCGCGCCAGGATCTCCATGGCGGAGGAAGACCTGGACGGCGCGTGGAGGTACGCCGAGCAGTCGGCGGCCGCTGCACGGAGCACCGGCGAGACGTTCGTGGTCAGCGCCGCCACGCAGCTTCTTGCCGATGTCGCGGATCGGCGCGGCGACCACGGATTGGCAAGGGATCTTCTCGTGAGCATCCTCGACCTGGTCGAGGAGTCGCAACCGCCGGCGGCCGTCGAGAAGCTGCGCGAGCGGATCGCGACGTACTCCTCGAATCCGGCCGGCGCCGGCTGACCGAGACAGCTGCTCCGCTAGCGGCCGGATGATCAGTCGTCGAGCTGCGGATACGCGGCGGCGAGATTCAGAAGCGGTCGGCCGTGCTGATTCGAGCGGGAGGCATCCTGGTGTCGGTCGTCGGGCCACCCGAAGCGCGGCCCAACGACGGCTTTGCGGTCGACTTCGTCGTCGAACCCGATCGGCGGCAACTCACTGAGATCGTCCAGCGAGTTCGGGACGGAAGGCTGCGCACAAACATCGGCAACGTCGCGTCCCTTGACGACGCCATTGCCGGCCTTAACCCGACCGGGCGACGCAACGGGAAGACGGTCATCCGCGTCCGCCCGTAGTGGATCAGCTCGCGCTGACCAGTTCCTCGATTCGGCGCAGCCCGTCCGGAGCAGCAGCCTGGACGCGACCGAGCGCATGGGCGACGTCGGCTGACCCCGCGTGGTCAGGACCGACCCGCGCCGGGTTGATGGCGACCGAGTCGGCCCAGGCCTTGATGTCCGGCTCGGCGCTGAACGTCGCGACCGCGCGCGAGCCGAGCAGGTTCATCCGCGCCCAGTCGGCCATCGAGTTGCCATACGGCGACGGCGGGCAGAGCCGGTTCTTCTCGTCGTCACTGTCGCGGGTGGCTTCGACGTAACCGGCCAGGGCGGCTCCGAAGCACGGAAAGCCGGCTCGGATCGCCTGGAGAGTGATGACCTCTGGTCCCCAGATCGGGATGAGCGGCGGGTACTTCAGCCCAGGCGCAGCGCAGTGCACGACCACGGCGTCGTTCGCGATCGTCGCCGTGCCGCCGTCGAGCGTCATGCGTCCCCGGTCGACGCGCCGGATGTGCCCGAGCCGGACGACGTTCGTCACCGTGCGCAGGATGTCGAGCTCCCACTCGCCGAGCGTCGGGCCCTTCGCCATCGTCGGCATGACCGTGCGGTCGATGCGCAGCATGACGCCGGCGTCCTCGAGCCGCAGGAAGAAGTCGTCGAGCGACTCCGCGGCGGCCGCGGCGCGCATGGTGTCGGCGACCATGCCGTGGAAGACGGCCGGGTTCGGCTGCAGCACCGCGCGGTTGACCATCCACGGGTCGCGTGGGCGCACCCAGCAGATCGCATCCGGGTCGACCCCGCGCGCCTGCAGCCAGACGATCGCGTCGGTCGCGGTCTTCCCGGAGCCGACGACGACGTACTGGCTCGGCGCCTCCCCGAGGTTGACCAGCTCGCCGACGGGCAGCACCCGCGCCCCGTCGCCGACCTCGAACGGTGGCGGCGTCTCGGCCGGGATGTCCGGTGCGCGGTAGTGCGCGTCGACGATGCGGCAGCGCTCCGGCACCTCGAAGCGCTGACCGGAGACCCGCGAGACGAAGGTTCTGTTGCCGACGTACTCGCAGCTGGGGAAGTGTTCGACCTTGCCCGACGACACCATGCCGGCGAGCACCTGGCCGTAGTAGACACAGACCTCCGAGGCGCTGGCCCGTTCGAACAGTCCCTTCTCCGGACCGTCCTCCTGGATCCGGCCGCCGCCGAGGAGTGTCGACCCGACGCCGTAGAAGGACGACGCCTGATGCAGCCGGACGAACGGGTACGCCGCCAGCCAGTGCCCGCCGACGCCGTGGCGCCGGTCGACGAGCGCAACTCTCTTGTCGGCGTGGGTGACGAGCGCGTCGGTGAACGCCATGCCCATCGCGCCCGCGCCTACGACCAGGTAGTCGGCCTCGACCGTCCTCGTCACCCGGTCACGAAAGCATGGTCGACCCCGGCTCGACGGCGATCGCGGGAACTCGCGTTGCGATAGGCGCCGTTCGTCCAGTTACGGTGCCGTCACGCCGCCGACGGGCACAGCGTCCGCCGCGGGCGTCGCCGCGTCCTGGGCGTCGTAGGGCGCGCACGTCGGCGGCTCGTTGACGGTCCAGTCGGCGCCGAGATCCTTGGCCAGCGAGATGTCGCTGCACATCACGTGGTCGCCGATGGTCGGCGAGACGTTGAAGATGATGTTGTCGTTGACCGCGGCTTCGGCGGCGATGATCGGGACGTAGCGCGCGGGGGCGATGAGGTAGCCGAGCTGGTCGTTGGCCAGGCCGAGCTGGATCACCATCGACGGGCCGGTGACGGCGTCCTGGACGCCTTGCCGGATCGACGGGAAGCCCTCGCCGGGCGTTGCGTTGAACAGCAGGCTTCCGACGCGGACGTCGGCGGCGACGGTGCGGACGGTCTGGCCGACCATCCAGGGGCTCTCGTGGGAGCGCATCAGCTTGGCGCCGACGTGGATGCCGCCGAGGAACAGCGCGTTGACGAACGGGCCGGTGATGGCTTCGCGGATGTAGCGCTGCGACGCGGCGACCGGGCCGGTGACGAGCTGTGCGTGCGCGAGTGCGTCGGCGACGTGGCTCGAGTAGTTGGCGATGATCGCGTCGTACCTGTTGGTCATGTTGTAGCCCGGCTCGTTCGGGCTGGTGAACGAGCAGGTCGGCCGGCATGGCTGCGTGCCGCCGTTTGCGCCTTCCATGCCGATGCCGACGCCGCCGTAGTGGGTCGCCATCCAGTCGCCGAGGAACTGCGGCCAGTCGCCGTCGAGCGGCGTGCCCATGTTGGTGGTGGAATGCGCGGCGTAGACGACGAGCGTGACGACGTTGGTGCCGTCGGGGGTGCGGGCCTGGACGACTCGCATCATGCCGTCCTTGCCCGGAGTGGCGCACACGTCGGGCCCTGTGTAGGCCGGCTGCTTGTCCTGGTTGAGCGCCTCGGTGCACGACTGGTTGTAGATGAGGTCTGATGCGTCGGACTGGCCGGCGTAGACGTTGGTGGGCACGCGGGTCTGGTAGGCCTGCTCGATCGCCTGGACGGTGCGGTCGAAGACGAGCTTGAGGTAGTCGTCGGGCACGCCGCCCCACGCGCCGATCGTGTCCGGGCCGTGGTGGGTGTGGTCGCTGGCTATGACGATGTGGTCGACCGGCAGGCCGGGGATGTCCTTGGCCACCTGCTCGGCCATGTCGTGCAGACCGTAGGGACCGTCCTCGTACGCCGCGAACATGCCTTGCGTCTCGATGTCGGCGATGGCGACGGCGTTGGTGCCGTCGTCGAAGACGACTGCTCTTGATCGGATCCGCGGCTGGCCGCTCGGGTTGCTGCCGTCCCAGGTGCCGCCACGGCCGACCAGAGCTTCGGGGAAGAAGGAGCCGTCGCCGAGGCCGAAGCCGCCGAGGTTGACGCCGTACGACGGCGTGATGTCCTCGGTCGCGGCGCCGACGAGATAGGCCGGGCCCTGCGTAGTGGCGACGGGCGGCGTCGTCGACGGGAGGCTGGCTGGGCGGCTGTTGGCTCCCGGAGCAGCGACGGCGATTCCGGCCGCGGCGGCGACTGAGATCGCGGTGACAAGGAGCACGACTGGGCGACGCTTCACAACCGATGACTTCGGCGCGGACGCCCACGAGTCCTGCCGTGAGGCGGCCTGTCACAAAGCGGGCGGCTGCCCCGTCTTCCCTGGTGACGGACACGTGATCAGGAGGCAACGATGGCTCATGTGACGCTGACGGACCGGCCTGACGGGCTGGTGCAGCGGTACGCGTGGAGGTATTCGCGCAAGATGTTCGGCCATGTCGTGGAGCCGGTACAGGCGGCGGCACACCACAACGGAGTGCTGATGGCGTCGGGCGCGCTCGAGACGGTGGTGGCGAAGAAGTGGACGACGCTCGACCCGCCTCTTGCGTGGTTGGCGCAGCACGCCACGTCCATCGCGATCGGCTGCTCGTGGTGCGTCGACTATGGCTATTACGAGGGCGTCCGGACGGGGGTGCCGATGGCGAAGGTGCGCGAGGTGGGCCAATGGCGGGACAGTGATCTCTTCGACGAGCGCGAGCGGCTCGTGCTGGAGTACGCCGAGGCGGTCAACGCCACGCCATCGGCGATGACCGACGACCTCGCGGGGCGGCTGCGGCAGGTGTTCTCGGAGCAGGAGATGGTGGAGCTGGCCGGGTGGGTTGCGCTCGAGAACATGCGGTCGCGGTTCAACGCCGGCCTCGGACTCCGCAGTGAGGGGTTCTCCGACAAGTGCGAGGTGCCGATGGCGGTTGCGACGACATGACCGATGTCGACGCGTTCGTGGAACTGCGTCCGCGGCTGTTCGGCATCGCCTACCGGATGCTCGGCAGCGTCTCGGATGCGGAGGACGTCGTACAGGACGCGTTCCTGCGATGGCAGCGGACGGACCCGGACTCGGTCGATAACGCGGACGCGTTCCTGACGACAGTGGTCGTCCGGCTGTCGCTCGACGAGCTGCGGTCGTCGCGCAAGCGGCGCGAGGAGTACGTCGGGCCGTGGCTGCCGGAGCCGCTGCTTGTCGACGAGCACGACCCGGCGGCCGCGGCCGAGCTGGCCGACTCGCTGTCGATGGCGTTCCTCGTCGTGCTCGAGGCGCTGGCGCCGGCGGAGCGCGCGGCGTTTCTGCTGCACGAGGTGTTCGGATACGACTACGACGGCATCGCCGCAATGCTCGGCAAGCAGCCGGCGGCATGCCGGCAGCTGGTCAGCCGCGCGCGGCGGCGGGTGGGCGAGCGGCGGCAGCGATACGACGCGGACCTGCGGCAGGGGCGTGAGCTCGCGCAACAGTTCCTGACCGCGTGTGCGACCGGTGACGTCGACGGCGTCATGGCGCTGTTGAGTGAGGACGCGACGCTCTGGACCGACGGTGGCGGCGTGGCGAAGGCGGCGCGGCGGGTCATCGCCGGCTCGCGCAAGGTCGCGCGGTTCCTCGTCGCGATCACGCCGACGCTGCCGCCGACGGCGGAGATCGCGGACGCGGTCGTCAACGGGCAGCCGGGCACGCTCATCAGCGACGGAGGCGAGCCGATCGCGACGATCGCCTACGACATCCGTGACGGCGAGATCGTCGGCATCCACGTGGTCAACAACCCCGAGAAGCTGACCGCCGTCCGCGTCCGCTGAGCTGCATGCCGTGGCTAGCAGGCGGGGGCGGGCTCGCCGCCCGCAACCTCGTCGGCGAGCAGATCGAGCTCGGCCTCGACCGCCTTGGCTCTCGGGCTACCTGAAACCCTTCGGGTCCCCTAGATCAACCCTCCCACGTAGTCGACCGGCGAGCAGCGTCGAAGATCGCGGCGATCTGATCCGGTTGTAGCCGTGTCGGAGCGCGCCTGAAGGCGCCGGGGATGTCCATCCGATCGAGGATCAGTACGTCGTCCGGGCGCTGCTTGATCGTCACGTTCGGCACGAGTGTTCCCGTGAGGAAGACGAGCGCTGGCCGCACGAAGACTGGAAAGCCGACGGCCTCCGACAACAAGCGCTCAGCCCGCTCACCTTCGAATCGTGAGTTGCGCAAGTAGGGAACGGGCTGTCCGTCGACCCGAACCTGACGCGGGCTGACCCAGATCTCCTTGCCGGGATGCGTCTTGGTGTTGAGCGTGTAGACGCCGCCGGGCCCGATGACCACGTGATCGATGTCGCTGCCGCGGTTGCCGACGGGCACGGCGTGCAGCACATGCCAGCCATGCTTGATCAGCTTCTCGAGTCGCACGCCGACGGTCTCCTCGCCGCCAGCGCCTACCCGCCAGGCTCGCTCGTCGGTCTTCATATCGAAGGTGCGCGCAATGAAGGTGCCGACGCGACTGCGCACCCTCATGGCGGCGAGCTCCGTCTCGGCCTGCTCTCGCGCGGCCTGCCCTGGTCGATTCAGAGCTAGGTCCCGCCACTCCGGTGCCGCGACGACCGCGGGTGGCCCCTCGAGCGCCGAGGGTTGCTCAGGTGCCGCCGAGGGTTGCTCAGGTGCCGCCGGAGGGGAGGCGGCTTCCACTGACGGCGCAGCGGGCTGAGCCGGAATCAGGTCGGGCCAGGAACTCAGCGCGGCCTCGACCTCCGCGGCCGTGTCCGGCACCTCGACGGTCGTCACACCCGTCTTGAGATCGCGCCAACCGAGACGTGTGCCGTCGGCCGTGGCGACGTACAGGCGATCATGGCCATACCGTGTCCAGCGCGTGACAACTAAGTCGCTCATGCCCTCCCCCGTGGAGCGTCGTCCTGATCATCGTCCTCCGCCATGCGCCGCCTTGAGCACGGTTCGCACAAGGCAAAGGATGGAGCTCGCGAGAGCGTCGGACATCAAGCGGTCTTGCCTAGACATCCCGCAAAGGACGCTCGGGCCTAGCTCAGTGGTACGCACGCTTGAGGGAGAGACGATCGTTGCGGCCTCGCGCCAAGGCGCCTCGCACCGGCGTCAGACGCGAACACACCGATCTTGAAGCTCGGCGATGACTCGCTTCTCGCCCGCGTTCAAGGCGCCATCCACACCGGCCACCCGCTCCGCCATGTCGATGATGTCGCCCAACTCATCGGCCTCGGCATCAACGCGTCGCCACACGTCGGCAGGGTCGATGTCGACGACGTCAGCCAGTTGCTCATCCACCACTTGGTGCCTATCCCGGACGACCCTCACGAGCTGACGCATGAGCAAGGCTTCTTCGTCGGAGATCTTGCCGTCCGCCTGGATGACGAGCCACGCCACCCACAGCATCAGTTGAGGGTGGCGACTCCGCTGCGCCAACGATTCCGCGAGTTCGATGACGCGTGCCTCGTTTCGGAACACGGCTTGAGCGTGCCGTCCTGCAACCATCGTCGAGTAGCGATTCACCGCCACGGCGAGCGGCACTCCGACCAGTGGAATGCCGATCTTGATGACGTTGCGTTGAAGCAGGGACTTGCCGACGACGGGAAGTGCCTTCGCGGCGTTCAGGACGTTCCCTGAGTAGAAGCGCTTGATGAGCGGCCTCACGACGACCGGGACGACCTTGACCACGCCCTCACGGGCGGCCTCGCCACTCTTGATCGTGAAAGCCACGCGAATGAGCTTCCACAGGTCGTCAGGGTCGGACGTGTCGATGGGGACCCGATACAGCACTGCGATGTCGTAGGCCAGTCGAATCTGGAGCTGCGTGACGAATGCGATATCGACGAGGACGGTCGTGGCGCCCGCTGGCACAGTAAGAGGGCTGGCGCCGCCGCCGCTCCCGATAGTGGCGCTGATGGCCGCGGTATAGGCGCTGGCCGAAAGCCCGCCCTCAACGGCGGCGTAGCGGGCTGCCATCTTGATGCGCTGGTCGGCGATGGCGTCGACAGGAACGCCCTCGTACTTCTCCTGAAAGTACTGCCACGTGACCTTGTCGGTGTAGGAACTCAACGCCCTCGAAAGGAGTTGGCTGAACCACCCTCCTGACTTGATGTCATCGAAGCTCAGGCCCTGGACGAACTCCCGCAGTTCGGCCCGCTCATGTTCGACGGCTTCGCGCTCGGCAACATCGTTCTCGCTGGTGACAAGCGTCGCTTCCGGCATGGCGGGACCTCCGCGGCGGGCTCTACAGGCTCGGTTGCCCTTTTAGGACAAACCGGGCCTACCCATGACTCCGGAAGATCATCCGATCGACGGAATACCGGCACGGATGGCGACGGGTTGCCACTCGCAGCTCTCCCGGGCCGCGCATCTCACCACCTCGCGGCGATCAACCGTTGAGAAACCGAACGACCGCGTCGGCGTCCTTGCGAATCTCCTCATCATCCGCCGACGACATCTCGGCGAACGGTGACAACGACACGTGCTCCCCGTTGAGGCTCCACGTCGCAACAGCCCGCCCGCCGACCAGCGCGAATGGCCGGAACAGCCCGTTGTCCGCGACCAGCCGTTGCTGCGCCTCGTGACCGAGCACGTGCTCGCGCGATGTCCAGCCGAGCAGCAGCGGCTCGTACGCACCGAGCAACCGCGGAGCCGGCCCGTCGCCGGCACGCGGTCGCGACAACGCGAGCGCGACCAGCCCGTCGTCGCGCGCCACGATCTCGGACTCGATGGTCCGCAGCCCTGCGCGCGCGTCCCGCAACGGGATGCCCGCCCACTTGGCCAAATCGCGGTCGGACGCCGGCGCGTGTCCGCGCAGGTACCGACGGGCCAGCTCCGCCAGCGCGACATCCCGATCGACAGCCGGGCGCCTGCCCAACCAATCATCGACGAGAACGAACGCCTGCTCCTTGCCGACCATCGGGCCGCGCACGACGTGCCCACGCAGCGTCGCGAGGAAGAGCAGGTGCACGAGTGCCTGCCCCTCCGCGCGCACTCCTGCCTCGGCGACGTACTCGCGCAACGCCGCTCGGGTCAACGGCCCGTACGACGCCAGCGCCGCGACGACCGCTGCGACACCGCGCTCGGCGGCATCAGCATCGACGCCCTCCTGGCGGAGCCGGGTCGCGTTGCCCGTCGCCAGCTGGGGCGTCGTCAGCTCGTGCAGCCACCAGTAGTCCTCGGCACCGACGAGATGCAGCGTGCCGCGGTTGAGCCACGACACGACCAGCTCGCGGTCGTTCAGAGCTCGATCGACGTCGGAGGCGTACAGCCCCACCGACCGCGCTCGGACGGCGAGCCGGGCCCCACGGGCGTCCTGCGCCTGCACGGCGAGCAACCGCTCGACCACGTCGTACGGCGTCCGCGCGGGCGGTCCCGTCAGCAGCTGCGCGGCCAGCCGCTCGCGCGCGACAGGGGCAAGGTCAGACCGCACACTGCCAATCCTGCCCGCCGCGGACGGCTCACTGGCGCTCGCCCGAGCTGCCGCCGGCGCCCGGTTTCCTGTCCGTGCACTTCGTGCTCCACCCGGAAACCCCGCGGACGACATGTCGAGCCGGCAGCCCCCAGCCGGTCCCGACGACAGGCAACCCTCAGAGCAACGCGGCGATGAGCTGCTGCGTCAGCCACTCGGCGTAACGCCGGCCCGACCAGCCGCGCTGCAGGACGAGCAGGTTCCAGAGATCGACCGCGGTGTGCGCCCAGAGCACATCGCGCGCCTCATCGACAGACACACCGGCGCGCAGATGCCGCCCCTCAGCTAGGTGCTGCGCGAAGAACGTCATGCCGGTGAGCCGCTCGTTCTGCAGCGTGTCCCATACCTCAGCGGCGCCGGCGTCGGTTGACGCGGCAGTCCGCAGCACGAGCAGCAGCGCACCCGTCCGCTCCGCAATGGCCACTGTGTTGTCGGCGAACTGCGACAGCTTGACCCGCGGATCCGGCTCGGCTTTGTTCTGGGCGACGACCTCACGCTGCATCAGCGGCACCGGCTCGTCGTCACCGACGATCGACACGTCGAACACCGCCTTCGCGAGCCCCGGCTTGTTCGCAAACGCCTTGTAGACCGTCTCGACCGAGACGCCCGCGGACTCCGCGACAGCCGCGATTGTCGTCTGCGCGTAACCCGCTTCGAGGAACGACGCGCGCGCCGCCTCGATCACCCTGCGCCGGGTCTCCCGCGCCTGCTCCTGCCGCCGGCTGGAGTCATAGCTGCGCCGGGCGGGTGGAGAGCTCTTGACAGGCCGGGCCATTCGGTACATGCTCCTGTATCGGTTACAGACCACTGTATCAGAATAGGGAGGATCACCATGTCGTACGCATTCATCCAGGACATCCCCGCGGACGCTTACACCTACGGCGCGGTCCGGGCGCGAATGGGCGACACCCCACCGGCCGGCCTCGTCTCCCACGTCGTGATCGAGCGCGAAGAGGGCCTGCGGTTCCTCGACGTGTGGGAGTCCGAGGACGAGTGGCGGGCGTTCCACGACAACACCCTCATCCCGATCCTGTCGTCGGTGTTCGCCGACAACGGCATCACGCCGGACGCCTCGAAGGTCACCCACGAGCACGTCAACGTCGTGGACGCATGGGTGCAGGCGCCCGCGCAGCTGCCGGTCGCCTGACAGCGCCCGGCCGCTAGCGCGCACCGGCCGAAACATCTGACTCATGGAGAAGGCCGGCACCGGTGTGGTAAGCACCAAACGATGGCCGAGTCAGCGAGCCCGACGCGCTGGAACCCACAGACGCGCGCGTGGGAGACCACCCTGCGCGGTCGCGGAGTCCTGTCCGACCCGCGGATCAACAAGGGCACCGCGTTCCCGACCGACGAGCGCGACGCGCTCGGCCTCGTCGGCCTGATCCCGCCGCGAGTACTCACGCTCGACCAGCAGGCCAGCCGCGCCTACCAGCAGTACCAGGAACAGCCCACCGCCCTCTCCCGCAACGTGTTCCTCACCGCGCTGCACGACCGCAACGAGGTGCTGTTCTACCGGCTGCTCGCCGACCACCTCCCGGAGATGCTGCCGATCGTCTACACACCGACGATCGGCGAGGCGATCCGCCGTTACAGCCACGAATACCGACGACCCCGCGGCGTCTACCTCAGCGTCGACGCGCCCGGCACGATGGAGCAGGCGCTGCGTGCGAGTGGCCGCACCGCCGACGACGTCGACCTGATCGTCGCGACCGACGCCGAGGGGATCCTCGGCATCGGCGACTGGGGCATCGGCGGCATGGACATCGCCGTCGGCAAGCTCGCCGTCTACACCGCCGCCGCCGGCATCAACCCGTCACGCACGCTCGCGGTGATGCTCGACGTCGGCACCGACCGACAGGAGCTGCTCGACGACCCGCTCTACCTCGGCGTCAGCCATCCCCGCATCCCCCGCGACACCTACGACGCGTTCATCGACCAGTACGTCGACACCGCGACCCGCCTGTTCCCGCACGCACTCCTGCACTGGGAGGACTTCGGCACGAGCAACGCGCGGCGGATCCTCGAGCACTACCGCGACCGCGTGCTGACGTTCAACGACGACATGCAGGGCACCGGTGCCGTCAACCTCGCAGCAGTCCTGTCGGCGGTTCGCGTCAGCGGCGTCCCGTTGCGCGACCACCGGGTCGTCGTCTTCGGCGCCGGCACTGCCGGTATCGGTATCGCCGACCAGCTGCGCGACGCGGTCGCAAACGAAGGCGTCACGCGCGCCGGGGCGACCCGCCGGTTCTGGGCCGTCGACCGGCACGGCCTCCTCACCGACGACATGGTCGACCTGCACGACTTCCAGCGGCCCTACGCCCGGCCGGCAGCAGAGACTCAAGGATGGGAACGCGACGCCGGCATGCAAGGCATCCCGCTCCACGAGGTCGTTCGCCGAGTCCAGCCGACCATCCTCATCGGCACGTCGGCGCAGGGCGGTGCCTTCACCGAACGCATCGTGCGGGAGATGGCGACGTACACGAAACGGCCGATCATCCTGCCGATGTCCAACCCGACACCACTCGCCGAGGCGCGACCCGCCGACCTCCTCCAGTGGACCGACGGTCGCGCGCTCGTCGCGACCGGCAGCCCGTTCGCGCCGGTGACGGTCAACTGCACGACCTACGTGATCGCGCAGGCCAACAATGCGCTCGTCTTCCCCGGGCTAGGGCTCGGCGTGATCGTGTCGCGGGCCCGGCGGATCACCGACGGAATGTTCCACGCCGCGGCCGAGGCGGTCGCGGCCATGGTCGACGTGACCCAGCCCGGCGCACCGCTGCTGCCGCAGGTCGCCACCCTGCACACGACGTCAGTGGCGGTCGCGGCCGCGGTCGCTCGCGCAGCGGTCAAAGACGGCGTCGCCGACTGTGACGTCGGACCCGACCTCGAGCGGACGGTGGAGGACGCCATGTGGCAGCCGACCTACCACCCGGTGCACGCGGTCTGACCCGCAGCAAAAAGTCAGCTCAGCAGCTGCTCAACCCGTTCGACCTTCGCTGTCAGCTGGCCGGTGTGCCCTGGCCGGATGTCGGCCTTCAACACGAGCGACACCCGCGGCGAGACCGCCGCGACGACGTCGACCGCCCGCTTGACCACCGCCATCACCTCGTCCCACTCGCCCTCGACGTTGGTGAACATTGCGTTGGTCTCGTTGGGCAGGCCCGACTCGCGGACGACGCGAACAGCGGCCGCGACCGCCTCGCCGACTCCACCGTCGCTGTCGCTGACCGCCGGACTGATGCTGAACGCCACAAGCATTGTCAGATTGTCGTCCAGAAACTGCCCGTTCGCCCTCTGGACGCAACGAGACCAGCGTGGTTACGGTCCTGCGCAGGTAGACGGGATGAGCGACCGGGGACTGTCAGCGACAGAGCTCGCCGATGTGGCGCGAGGCGTGAAGCGCTGGGACGACGACCCTCGCGGCACCTTTGTTCCGCAGGCGATGCTGGACGATCTCGCACGGTGGATTCCCGGCATGGCACTCGCCTTCGGCGACGTCGACGTCCGCACGGCCACCGGGGTGCGATTCCAGGACGGCGACCCGGATGCCCCGCCGGAGCGCGATGATCCGGCCGAACGTCGAGCGCTCTATCGCAACGAACGCTGCCGGGCCTACCTGTACGGCGAGGGACACCTCCGTCGGACCGACGTGGTTCGAACGTTCGACATGTACACGCAGTCCGAGTGGCGTAATTGCGAGGCGTACGCCGAGCACTACGTCCCGCTCGGCGAGTGGAACCACCTCATCTGCCCAGTGGCCCCACCGCCAGGACATAGCCGCAACATCATGTGGATGCGCAGTCGCGATGAGGGCGTCTTCTCCGACAGGGACCGTGACCTTGCCATCCTCCTGCAACCACACATCGTCGCGTCCTGCGAACGACGACTGCGCGAAGCTCCGCCGGATCTCACGCCGACGCAATGGCAAGTTCTGCGCTATCTCGACGAGGGCCTGAGCACTCGGGAGATCGCGGAGGCGATGTATGTGTCGCCGTCGACGGTGCGAAAGCACGTCGAGAACATCTTCAACCGCCTGAACGTCACCAGTCGCGTTGCTGCGCTGGCGCGCGCGTTCGGAGCCCGCGCCACGACGTAAGAGATTCGTCAATTGACGAATGGCGCTCGAGCATGTGCGCGGAGCACCGTTGCCCTCGACAACGCACGTGGGGGCGTGGAAGTGCGACTCAGCACTTGGCTGGCGGAACGGCGGGCCGAACGGGCCGCAGTCGCGGACTACCGCCTGGCCTGGCGGACGGTCGCCGCGCTTCACCGGTCGAAGGGAGGGCGCAATGCGATCGACGTACAAGGCAGCCCTGACAGTCGTCGCGGCGGTGACGCTGTCGACGGTGGGTTGGGGCCTGGCAGCGGCGACGCCGCCGTCCGGCGGGAGCGTCACGGTGCTGACGCGCGGGTCAACCGGACCGATCCACGACAGCTCGGATGACTTCAAGCTCTACCAGAAGAACGCGGCCGACTTCGTCATGGTCAGCTACCAGCTCGCGGCAGGTGGGACGCTCGGCTGGCACACGCATCCCGGTCCGGCGCTGATCACCGTGACGTCCGGAACGCTCACCATCGTCGAGCAGGACTGCTCCGTGCACCAGTACCCGGCGGGCAGCGCTTTCGTCGACGTCGGCATGGGTGAGGTGCACGACGCTTTCAACGAGGGAAGCGACACCGTCACCGGCTACGCGACGTACCTCAACGTGCCTACCGGATCGCCGTCGCGGATCGACGCCGAAGCACCGAGCTGCTGGAACGGGTGATCTGCGATGCGCGCATTCTGGTGGAGGGGCCCCGTCTCCGGTGTTTCGGTCATGGTGATGCTGGCTGCTCTCGCAGGATCGGCAAGCGCCGAGCCGACGAAGCAGTTCCCCGTTCAGGTCTCCTGCGACGGTGTTCCGGTGCAGTACGTCTCACCAATGCTCGGTGCGGACGCGATCTGGCTCGTCGGAACGGACGGCGAACTACAGCGGTACGCGATCGTCTACGCCGACGACTACCTCGGCGACAGGCTGCTCGGGGCGCACACGTATGGCGTCAAGGCCGGCTACGGCGAACCACTGACCTGCACGCACCGGGCTGACTGGCCGGGGCTCGGCACTGTCACCGGCACGATCATCCTGGCGCCGGCACCATCCGGCGGGTGAGGACTACGCGAGGCGGGCGCGCCGCGGCGGATGCACGTCGCGGCGCGCCCGTGCCGGACCCGCGGCGCGCAATGCGTGTTATGCGCGTACAACACCGTTTCGATGGCTTAAGCGGCGAGTGACAACTGCCGCGACCCGGGTGTAGGAAACCACCTACACGAGCCTGGGGGGGCGACGTGGCAGTTGAAGCAGCCACCCCTGCGACCGCGCCGCCGCGCGGCGGCGCCATCGCTCTTCTCGTCGCGTCCGGTGGACGTCCGGCGCTGAAGACGATCGTCCTGCCGCTGCTCGTCGTGGCGGCGATCGCGTGGACGTTCACTGTGCGCGGCGGCAGCGGCTCGATGGACATGTCCGCCGCCGGCTTCGTCGGCGCGTGGATCGTGATGATGGTCGCGATGATGCTGCCGGCCGTCGCGCCGGTCGTCGGCCTCTACTCCCTCGCCGCGCGCCGCGGCCTCGTCGCCGCGGTCCCCTTCTTCCTCGGCGGATACCTGCTCGTCTGGGCCGCCTCCGCGATCCCGGCGTACGCCGTCGCTCGCGGCGTCGACAACCCGCTCATGCAAGGCGACATGTGGGCGCAACGCCTCGTCGGCGGGACGCTCGTCGCGGCCGGCCTCTTCCAGCTGACCCCGCTGAAGGAGATGTGTCTTCAGCACTGCCGTTCGCCGCTGTCGTTCTTCATGGCGCGCGCGTCGAGCATGCGCACCCGCCCGGCCGCAGTGCGCGCCGGTGTCGGTCACGGGCTCTACTGCCTCGGCTGCTGCTGGGCGCTCATGGCGATCCTCGTCGTACTCGGCGGGATGCAGCTTGCCTGGGCACTCGGACTCGCCGCCGTCATCACGTTGGAGAAGCTCGCGCCGTGGGGAGCGGCGTTCTCCCGCATCACGTCCGCCGCCGCCCTTGGCCTCGGTGTCGCCGTACTCATCTCCCCGTCGCTCGTCACCCATCTGATCGCGATGCCATCGGCGTCGATGACGATGTAGAGGAGGCGCGCATGAGCGCGACCGCAACGGAGCAGCGCACGCACTACCGGCTCACCGGGGACGGCTACGAGTTCTGCAACTGCAACCCGGGGTGCACCTGCAACTTCGCAGGCTTTCCGTCGTCATCCGACGGCAGCTGCCAGGCGCTGGTTGCGGGTGAGATCAGGTCGGGCTTCTGCGGTGACACCGACCTGAGCGGTCTCAAGACGGCAACGCTCATCAAGTGGCCGAAAGCGATCCACGACGGCAACGGTGCAGCCGTGCTCGTCGTCGAGCCCGAGTGCACCGACGAGCAGCTGGGCGCCATCGCGCAGATCTACGGCGGCCAGCTCGGCGGCATGCCGTGGGAGATCCTCGCCGGCACGCTGACCAGCGTCTCGGTCGCGAAGGCGCGGATCACGTTGAAGCGCGAGGGCATGGACTCGCGCGTCGACATCGACGGCATCGGCAGCGCCGCAGGCAGGTTCCTCCGCAACCCGGTGACCAACGACCCGCACGAGGCGCACATCGTGCTGCCGACCGGCTTCATCTGGAAGGACGGGCACTGCGGGATCGGCGAGTTCCAGGTCAGCGCAGAGGGCCTCGACCTGGAGTTCCGGGACAGCAACTGGATCTACTACGAGTTCGACTGGACCAACACCGGCTGACGACCCCCGCCGGCAGCTGACCCGGCGGCAGGAATGTCGCCGCCCGCCCCGAAGTCGGAGCCATACCGTCCCCGACGTCGGGAGTCCCACCATGCGCCGGTTCGCGATGCTCGCCGCCCTGGCCGCCATGACCGTGGCGTTCGTGCCGAGCGGCGAGGCCGCGTCGCGGCCCACCACGATCTTCCTGAACCCCGGCCCGGGCGGTTTCACCTCGAGCAACGTCACGTACGTCGCCTCGATCCCGACCGGTGCCGGCGTCAGCGCCCGCGTGGTGACGGTGAAGGGCCAGCGCCGGCTCTACGTCAGCAGCGCGCACAGCCTCACCATCTACGACATCACCAACCCGGCGCTGCCGGTGCCGATGGGCGCGCTCCCGATCTACAACTGGGAGAACGAGGACATCGCCGTGTCGAAGGACGGTGGGACGACGATCCTCACCGAGTTCATGAGCGCGCTCTACCTGCACGTCATCGACACGTCCAACCCGGCGACGCCGATCCTCAAGGGCTCGATCGTCATGGACGGTTCGCACACCGCCGAGTGCGCCGACGTCCACTGCAACTACCTGTTCGCGAGCAACGGCAAGACCTACGACATCACCGACCGCACGAAGCCGCACGCGCTGCCGCAGGCCCAGTGGTGGTCGACGCTCATCCACGCGCAGGGCGCACACGCCCTGCACCAGGACGCCGCGGGCTACTGGATCGCGGACGAGACGCCGATCGTCATGTTCCGTGCCGACAACCCGCTGCACCCCAAGCGGATCACCTACGGCGACATCACTCTAAACACCGCCTACCAGCACAACAACGTCCGGCCCGGCGCCGCGCTCTACAAGCCACGCAAGAAGGGCGACAACAGCAAGACGCTGCGCCCGGGCGAGCTGCTGATGACCGAAGGCGAGACCAACTTCAGCCCGCAGTGCGACGGCGGCAGCGGCGCGTTCTCGACCTGGTCGATGGTCAACTTCGACAAGGGCCGGCCGCTGCGCCAGCTGCACGTGCTGCGCCCGGTCAACGGCGCCTACGCCAACGGCGACCCCGCGGTCAACGCACTCGGCTGCTCCGGCCACTGGTTCACGGTGCGCGAGGACCGGCTCGGCCGGTACGCCGGCAGCTACCTCACCGCCAACGCCTGGTACGAGCACGGCACGCGCTTCCTCGCCGTCGACAAGCGCACCGGCACGATCAAGCAGGTCGGCTTCTTCCAGCCGGTGCGCGGCTCGGCGTCGTCGGCGTACTGGATCCCTGGCACCGACTACGTCTACGTCGTCGACTACCAGCGCGGCGTCGACATCCTGAAGTTCGACCCGAACGCCGCGCCGCCGACCGCTGCGCAGATCACGCAGTCGTGGCTCGCGAAGCTGCACACGACCGACGCGGTGAGTGAGCAGGAGCGCTACTGGTGCCGGCAGGCGGAGCTGCACCCCTCGCGTGCCTAGCTAGCCGACGCGTGACTCATTGCCCGTCGGTCGGGTCGGGCACCTGCCGGCGGTGGCCGACGTGACACC
>DASSEX010000079.1:0-7598 GCA_035695045.1 Mycobacteriales bacterium
CGATGAAGAAAGGTCGAGACCCCGCGCCCCCGGGTGTGGCCGGGGACGCGGGGTCCGGCGAGTGCGCCGTCGGTCACGCCGTCAACCCTTGATGTCGGTCCAGGCCTGGGTCCACTGCGAGTAGTCCGTGCACACGTTCCCGCGCGTGTCCGGAGCCAGGCAGTGCTTCGTGGGCGTCGTCCAGTAGAACAGCGAGTCCGAGTAGGCCTTGTCCGCCGCGTGGTAGGTGGTGCAGAACGACTTGTCCGAGGTGTGCTCGCAGGCCTTCGACTGCGCCGGCGCCTCGCCGAACCACTCCGCGACCTGGGCGTTGACCGTCGGCGAGGTGATCCAGTTCATCCACTGGTACATGCAGTTCGGATGCTGGGCGTGCGCCGCGATCATCCAAGTGTCCGACCAGCCGGTCGCACCTTCGGACGGCACGATCGCCTTGACGTCCACCTTCTTGTCCGTGGCGATCAGGTTGGCGATGACCTGCCACGTCGTGCCGATCACGCTGTCGCCGGACTCGAAGGCCTGGACCTCCTTGGTGTAGTCGGACCAGTACTCCCCCACGGTCTGCCGCTGCTTCTTCAACAGTGCGACCGCGGCATCAAGCTGTTTCTGGTCCAGCGCGTAGGGATTCTTGATGCCCAGGGAAGGGTCGTGTCGCATCAGGTAGAGCGACGCGTCGGCGATGTAGATCGGCGAGTCGTACGCCGTCACCTTGCCCTTGTAGGGCGAGTTGGGGTCGAACACCGCGCCCCATGACGTCGGCGCGGGCGTCACGGTCTTGGTGTTCCACATCAGCAGGTTGGCGCCCCAGCCATGAGGGATGCCGTACATCTGGCCGTCGACCGAGTTCCACGAACGGTTCTTCAGGAAGTCCTGGATGGTCGCGTAGTTCGGCACGAGCGACGTGTTCACCGGCGCGACGATGCCGCCGTAGATCAGGCGCAGGGTGGCGTCGCCGGAGGCGGAGACGCCGTCGTACTGACCGGTCTTCATGAGCTGGACCATCTCGTCCGACGTGTTGCCGATCTTGTCGTGGACGATGCACTTCCCGCCCATCGCCTTCTCGAACGGGTGCACCCAGTCGACGGTCTTGTCGTTGCTGCCGTCCTCGGCGTATCCCGCCCAGTTGACGAGATTGAGGCTCGACTCCAGTGGCCCGAGCTTGTCCAGCATCTGCAGCTTGGGGACGGCCGGAGCCGCACCGCCGCCCGCGTTGCCCCCGCCGCTACTGGCTCCGCCGCAAGCGGCGGCCAGCAGAGCCGTCACAGCGACGACCGTCCCGAGCCCGCCTCTCCGTCCTGTTCGCATGTCGTGCTCCCTCCCCGCCGCCTCGTCAGCCGAGGCGGTAGACCGATGCCGGATCCCAGGCCAACCGAACCCGGTCGCCCCGTCGCGTGCTCTCGCCGGCCGCTCCGGCCGCCGGCTCGACGACGACGAAGATCGGACCGGCGTCCAGTGACACCACACTCCGCGTCGTCGCCCCGGCGTAGACGACGTCGACGACCTGACCTTCAGCCGTGTGCTCCCCGGCCCGCGGCGCCTCCCCCGTGGGGAGCACCCGCAGCCGCTCGGGTCGAAGGCTCGCGCGGGCTGCGTCGCCGAACAGCTGCCGCGCCGCGTCGCCCTCCACCAGGTTCGACGTGCCGATGAACTCGGCGACGAAACCGGTCGATGGCTGCTCGTAGATCTCTGCCGGAGTTCCGACCTGCTCGATCCGGCCCTCGTTGAACACCGCGATCCGGTCACTCATCGTCAGCGCCTCGTCCTGGTCGTGCGTGACGAACATGAAGGTGATCCCGATCTCGCGTTGCAGCGCCTTCAGCTCTATCTGCATCTGTTCACGCAGCTTGCGGTCGAGTGCGCCCAGCGGCTCATCGAGCAGCAAGACCCTCGGCCAGCCCACGAGTGCGCGGGCGAGCGCCACCCGCTGTCGCTGGCCGCCGGACAGCTCGCCAGGACGACGGCGGCCGTAGCCCTCGAGCCGGACGGTCGACAGCATCTCCTCGACCCGCGATCGGCGATCCTCCTTGGGAACTCGACGGACCATGAGCGGGTAGGCGACGTTCTGCTCGACCGTCATGTGCGGGAACAACGCGTAGTCCTGGAAGACCGTGTTGACGTCACGGTCGAACGGAGGCACGTCCGTGACGTCGCGCTGCCCGAGGAAGACCCGGCCGGCCGTAGGTCGCTCGAAGCCCGCCAACATGCGCAGGCAGGTCGTCTTCCCGGATCCTGACGGTCCGAGCAGCGCGAAGAACTCCCCGGCGGCGACGTCAAGACTGACGTCATCGACCGCCACCACGTCGCCGAAGTGCTTGGAGACACGCTCGATCCGTACGGCGCCATCGGCCGCCCCGGCCGCGTGCCGCGACGCGTCCTGCTGCTGCGCCGGCGCGCTCACGCCAGCAGCTCCTCGACCGCCGACTCGAAGACCTCTGTGTGCCGGTCGACGTCGGCGATGGTCGTTGCCGGGCACATCAGCGCCATGTTGTGGAACGGAGTGAGCAGGATCCCGCGGTTGGCGGCGTAGACGTGCAGCAGATCGTCGAGCTCCGGATCCGCCGCGGCTGCGGACTCCCCGCCCGAGCGCGGCGCAGGCGCGGTGAAGCGGTACTCGGTGCGGGCGCCGAGCCGCGTGACGGACCACGGGAGCGAATGACGGTCGATCACCTGCTGCACACCCGCGGTGAAACGCTCGGCGAGAGATGTCATGTGCGAGAACGCATCCGGCGTCAGCACGTGTTCGAGCGTTGCGCGCGCGGCGGCGAGTGACAACGCGTTGCCCGCCAGGGTGCCGCCGACACCGCCGGTGTCGACGATGTCGGCCGATCGGTCGTTCAGCAACCGCTCTGCGAGCTCGTCGGCCAGCCCGTAGGCGCCGATCGGCACACCTCCTCCGATCGCCTTGCCGATCGTCACCGCGTCGGGCGTGAGTCTCCACTCCCCTGTCGCGCCACCCCAGCCGCAGGACAGCGTGTGCGTCTCGTCGACGACGAGCAGCGTGCCGGTCTCCATCGTGATCCGGCGCACCTCGTCGAGAAACCCTGGTTCCGGAAGAACGATGCCGATGTTGGTGAGGGCCGGCTCCATGAGCACGCATGCCACGTCCTGGTTGGACAGCTCGCGCGCCATCGAGTCCACGTCGTTGAACTCCACGACCCTCGTCGTCAGGGCCGGATCGACGGGCGCGCCGACGTTGCCCTCGCGGGAGACGACTTTGCCGTCATCACCGGCGACGACGAACGACTCGTCGACGCTGCCGTGGTAGCAGTAGCTGAAGACGAGGATCTTCGGCCGCCGCGTCAGCTGGCGCGCGATGCGGATCATCCAGCGGTTCGCATCCGTCGCCGTGAGGGTGAAGCTCCATCGTCCGACACCGAATCGCGTGGCGAGCTCGCCGGCGACCCACGCCGCGTCCTCGGTCGGCAGCATCGTCGTCATGCCACCGAGAGTCTCGGCCCGTCGTCGCACCGCTTCGACGACGGCCGGAGGTGAATGGCCGGCCATCGCGCCCGTGTCACCCAGGCAGAAGTCGACGTACTCATGGCCGTCGATGTCGTGCAGGCGCGCGCCGCGCGCGGAGTCGAGGAAGACGGGGAAGCCACCGGCGGCCTTGAGCATCCACGTCATCGGCACGCCGCCGAGCAGATGTCGCCGGCCCTCGATCCAGGCGTCATGGGACCGCGGACGGGTGCTCCGGAACACCTCCCGTTCCCGCCGGGTGAGGTCGGCGACGCGCCTCGGGTCGATCTGCGTCCTCATCGCTGCTCCAGCAGCGGCAGGCCCGGCTCCCAGGTCGTGCCATCCGCCTGGTCGCGCCGGCGGCGTGCAAGCGCGGACACCGCCTCCAGCACCACGCGGTTCGCCAGCAACGCCGTCACGTCGGCCGTGTCGTAGGGCGGGGCGACCTCCACGACGTCGATGCCGACGACGGGCAGCTCGAGGCAGATCCGGCGGACGGCGTCGAGAAGCTCGCGCGCCGTGAGCCCGCCGGGTTCGGGCGTGCCAGTGCCCGGCGCCATGCCCGGATCGACGACGTCGATGTCGACCGACAGGAAGATGCCCACGCAGTCGGCGCTCAGTGTCGCGACCTCGTCGAGACACTCGTTCAGTCCGCGCGCGCCGATCTCCGACATCTCGTAGGAGCGCATCCGCTGCTCGGCCATCCAGGCGAGCGTCTCCGGACCGGGCCAGTAGCCGCGCAGGCCGAGCTGGAAGAAGCGGTCGCCCCGCGCCGCACCGGACTCGATGAGCCGGCGCATCGGCTGCCCGTGCCCATAGAGAGAGCCGAACTCGACGTCACCGGTGTCCGCGTGTGCGTCGAAGTGCACGACCGCGACGTCGCCGTGGCCGTGATGGTCGGCGACGCCGGTCACGTCGGGCCAGGTGATCGAGTGGTCGCCGCCGAGCACCAGAGGCAGCGCGCCGGCCGCGGCGATCCGCGCGACCGCCTCGCGCAGAGCCTGCAGCGAGCGTCCGATCTCTCCGCTGAACATCTCGACGTCCCCGGCGTCGAGAACACGCAGGTCCCGCAGCCCGTCCGTCCGCAGCGCAAGCGACGGGCGTGACCCGTCATGCGCGAGGTAGCAGGCCTGGCGGATCGCCGACGGTCCGAACCTCGCTCCGGACCGGTACGACGTCCCACCGTCGAACGGTGCCCCGAGGATGACCACGTCGGCGATGGTCATCGTCGACGCGTCGTCGAGATCGCAGCGGTCGACCCCGAGGAAGGTGACGTCCGGCCCGAACATCGCGCCGTAGCGCGTCATTGCCGTGCCGGGCCTTGCGCCGGGAACCCGAGGTCGACACCTCCCGGTGAGCTGTCCGGCCAGCGCGCCGTGACGGCCTTCGTCCTGGTGTAGAAGTGCACGCCGTGCTCGCCGTGCGCGTGCGTGTCACCGAACAGCGACTGCTTCCATCCGCCGAAGGAGTAGTAGGCCACCGGCACCGGGATCGGCACGTTGACGCCGACCATCCCGACCTCCACCTCGTCCTGGAAGCGCCTCGCCGCCGCGCCGTCACGGGTGAAGATCGCCGTGCCGTTGCCGTAGGGGT
This sequence comes from Mycobacteriales bacterium, assembly GCA_035695045.1. GTDB lineage: Bacteria > Actinomycetota > Actinomycetes > JAFAQI01 > JAFAQI01 > DASSKP01. Next base: position 5,050 of record DASSEX010000079.1, read on the forward strand.
TCGCGTTGACGAGCTCGAGAGCGGCGTCGTACGACGGGCTGCGGACCACGCACAGCACGGGTCCGAAGATCTCGTCGCGATAGACCGACATGTCAGGGGAAACCCGATCGAGGAGCGTCGGCCCCAGCCAGAACCCGTCGCCGTCAGCGTCCGGTTCGACTCCGCGGCCGTCCACGACGAGCGACGCACCGTCCTTCTCGCCGGCGGCGACGTAGTCCGCGACGCGGTCACGGTGTGCACGCGTGACGAGCGGCCCCATGTCGGATCCGCGACGACCGTCGCCGACGCGGATCTCACGCGTGCGCGCGGCGATCCGCTCGACCAGGTCGTCGCCGATCGGGTCGACCGCGACGACGACCGAGATCGCCATGCACCGCTCCCCTGCGCTGCCATAGCCGGCGGACACGGCGGCATCGGCCGCGACGTCGAGGTCGGCATCCGGCAGGACGACCATGTGGTTCTTCGCGCCGCCGAGCGCCTGTACCCGCTTGCCCTGGGCGGCGGCGGTCTCGTAGACGTGACGGGCGATAGGAGTCGAGCCGACGAAGCTCACCGCGGCGACATCAGGATGGGTCAGCAGCGCGTCGACCGCTTCGGCGTCGCCGTGCACCACGTTGAAGACGCCGGCGGGAAGGCCCGCGGCCGCCCACTGCTCGGCGAGCCACAGTGAAGCGGACGGGTCCTTCTCGCTCGGCTTCAGGACGACGGTGTTGCCGCAGCCGATGGCGACGGGGAAGAACCACATCGGCACCATGGCGGGGAAGTTGAACGGCGAGATGACAGCAGCGACGCCGACCGGCTGCCGGATCGAGTAGGCATCGACACTGGTGGAGACGTCGGCGGAGAAGCCGCCCTTGAGCATCGTCGCGATTCCGCACGCGAAGTCCGCGACCTCAAGTCCCCGCTGCACCTCACCGGCTGCGTCGGCGAGCACTTTCCCGTGCTCCGCGGTGATGATCGCGGCGAGCTCGTCGCGGCGCTCCGCCACTCGCTGCCGGAAAGCGAACAGGACTTGGGTCCGCCGTGACAGAGGGGTACGACGCCACTCGCGGAACGCGGCGGCGGCCGCGGACACGGCGTCATCAACCACAGATCTCGTCGCGAAGTCGACGTGTGCGGCGACTGCACCGCTCGCCGGGTCGTAGACGTCGCCGGTGCGCTCCGGTACGCCGCCCCACGGCTTGCCGTCGATCCAGTGGGTGATGCGTCCCGGCGGCGTCGCAGCGCTCATCAGAGCCCCCGCTCCTCGAGGTGCCACGGGGCGCCGTAGTCCGGAAGCAGGTCGAGGAACGGCTGCGCGTCGAACGCCTCCGGCCCGAGCACCCCCGCGCCCTTCCACGCCCCGGCGTCGATGAGCTCCAGCGCCACCAGCGGGTTGACGGCGGTCTGCCAGACGACCGCCTGGGCGCCCCACTTGCGCATGCACTCCTCGTTGTCAGCGACCTGGTAGAGGTAGACCTCTCGCGGGTTGCCGTCCTTGCCCGTGCCGCGGACCCAGGTGCCTGCGCAGGTCCGGCCGTGCATCCGGTCGCCGAGGCCGGCCGGGTCGGGCAGGCACGCAGCGACGACGTCGCGCGGGGCCACTCGAGCGGCACCGACGTCGACCGGCTCGGTCGAGTCGAGACCCAGCAGGTGCAGCGTGCGCAGGACGTCGATGAACTCCTCGCCGAGTCCGTACTTGAACGTGACCCGACCGGCGTCCAGCCAGCGAGGGACGAGGAGGACCTCCTCGTGCTCCACGTTGACGCATTCGACAGCGCCGATGCCCTCCGGGAACACGAACGTCTCCGGCTCGCTGAACGGGGCCGTGGTGAACCAGCCGCGCTCCCGCTCGTAGATGACCGGTGGGTTCAGGCACTCCTCGATCGTCGTCCAGATGGAGAACGTCGGAGCGAAGGCGTATCCCTCGACGACGAGATCGGCGCCGTCACGCACACCGAACTCCTCAACGGAGGAGAAGAGGTGGTCGGCGGCGTACCGCGCGAACACGTCAGACAGGCCGGGCTCCACGCCCATGCCGACGACGGCCAGAGCCTCCCGCTGCTCCCACTGGGCCGCAAGCTCGAACTGCTCGTCGCCGAGCTTCACGCCCGGCAACTGGTGCGGCCGGTCGGGATGAGGCCGCGACAGGGACATCGCCATGTCGAGGTAGGTGACCCCCGTCTCGAGGGCCGCCCGGAAGATCGGCATGACGAACCGGGGGTCGCAGGCGTTGAGCACCGCGTCCGCACCGCTGGTGCGCAGAAGGTCCTCGACCTGTCGCTGGTCACCGGCGTCCACCTGCGCGGCGAAGAAATGGTTCCCGAGGCCGGCGACGGCCTGCTCGGCGCGATGCAGGTCGTAGTCGGCCAGCACGACCGACGAGAGAAACGAACGCGCGGCGGCGATCCGCGCGACGGCTGAGCCGACCCCGCCCGCACCGACGACGACGATCCTCACCGCGCGGCCCGCCGCCGTCCGGAGAAGGTCGCAGCCAGCGTGATGACGAGGGCGGCGATGAACATCAGCGACCCGATGACGTTGATCTGCGCAGGGATGCCGCGTTGCGC